>CAZWHQ010000027.1:0-56075 GCA_964633715.1 uncultured Eubacteriales bacterium | reverse complement strand
AAACAAATAAATGGAAACGAATTCAACTCAATTTTCTATAAGAATTTTCGACTAATTGAGTGTTGTAAACTATAAAAAAAGTAGTATTCATGTTTCAGTCGAATAAAAGATATAAGCCGTATGATTTGAAACTGTCGAGGTATCTCTTTATTATTAAAAAAACATCCAAAATTGGCGCCATTGCTTTCGCTCTCTTTCTTGTCTTTTTAAATCACACTGTTAAAGGTGATGTCATAAATATTTCAAATTCACCCAGCTGGAAATCCACATACCCTCGAATTGCGGTCAGTCCCAGTGGCCGTGCCCATGCTGTATGGGTGGAAATGTATTCTGAAGGCCATGGTGATCTTTTCTATTTGAGCGCTGATCCTGATGATCCCCGGTTGGACACCCCCCTAAATTTGAGCAACAGCAACAATGTTTTTTCTGAAACATTTAGATCATGTGATATTGATGTGGATGGCTCCGGCAGCGTTTATGCCGTGTGGATTGAAGACCATCGTATTATATTAAGGATTTTTTTCAATGGAGGATGGGATTCTTCATTTGAAGTGGCCACAAGCCATGAAGGTCTAGATAAAGTGAGTATTACGGTGAGTCCTGTTGGAAACATATATATAGCTTGGTGGTCAGACAGCGGGATTGTTTTTTCAAGAGCACGTGTCAATAATGTTTGGGAGAGTACGAAGAGTATCAGCACTCCGGGAAAAAGGTCTAAATTTCCCAACATTGAGGTTGGCGATCAAATTGTATATTCCTGCTGGAGCCAAAAAAATCAGGATCTAGATATCTACGAAATTGCCTATGCAAGTCGAAACACCTCTTTTAACTCATCATGGAGTTCTGTACAAAAAGTTCATCCAAATGGTTTGTCACAATCTCATCCCTCTGTTGCCGTGGATGTATCGGGTGTTCCCTATGTTATCTGGACGTCCTATGTCAATGGCCCTCGAGTGGTTCATGGGTCCAGTTGGACGGGATCAGGTTTCTCTTCTCCTCAGACAATCTCTTCGACTCAATTGCTGCATTACGCCTCGATGTATGAACAATATGGGGATCTCTATGTTTGTTGGCAGGTGGGTGGTTATGAAGCGGGATTGGCAATATACTATAACCAGTACCAAAATGGCAGCTGGTCAAATGAGAAATCTATTTCCCAATCTGATGGATCAACATTTTCTGATATCTCTGCAAGTCCGGACGCAGGAGAGATCTATGTGATATGGGATTCAGATGGAGAGATCTATTTCACTGCTATTGGTTCTACGCCCAATACAAATACTCACCCTGTTGCCGACTTTGTTTTTTCTCCTGAAACTGGGGAAAGTCCATTAAGAGTTTCCTTCGATGCCTCGCTTTCATACGATCCCGATGGACAGATCGATCGATATTCCTGGGATTTTGGCGACGGTGTCACTGGACAAGGCCAAACAGTGAACCACACTTATAACCAGGATGGAACATTTTCTATATCCCTTTCAGTGAGAGATAACCGGGGGGCCATTGATATAAAAACGAAAACGATCAATGTGTCTTCATCCAATGCACCTCCGGAGGCCGATTTCAGTTTTTCTCCTCAAACAGGTGTATTTCCACTACCAGTTTCTTTTAACGCGTCTTCCTCTTTTGATCCTGATGGACAGATTGTTCAATATACCTGGGATTTTGGTGATGGCACTGCTGGGCAAGGCCAAACAGTGAACCACACCTACAACGATGAGGGCAACTATTCAATATCCCTGGTGGTCGAAGACAACCAAGGCGCAGAAGACGAAAAAACAAAAACCATTGTTGTTCTTCCGCCTAATGAACCTCCGGTGGCCGACTTTGTTTTTTCACCGCAGAAAGGATTGTTTCCGCTGCAGGTCACGTTTAATGCCTCTTCCTCTTTTGATCCTGATGGACAGATTGTTCAATATACCTGGGATTTTGGTGATGGCACCACTGGATTGGGCGAAATAGTCTCTCACACCTACATGAGTTGGGGGTCCTTTCCAATAACTCTCTCAATCGAGGACAATAGAGGCAGTGGAGATACAAAAACAAAAACAATTGAAGTTCTTCGATTGCTCCTGCCCTTGAATATTCGTTGGGAAACATTTAGTGATGAAAGCATGTTTCTAACCAGGTACATAACCAATATCAAATGGGAAAAAAATCCAAATAACAGTGCAATTGCCGAAATCGTCCTCTACCGTGTTTACAGAAAAGAGAATCAAGCCGAGCCCACATCTTTCAAATATATCGGGGAAGTGGATGCTCAAATTTTCACTTATGACGACTATGATGTTGAAAAGAAAGACCAGTACAGTTATACAGTCACGGCGGTTGACAGCCTCGGACATGAAAGTCCTCTAGATAATTCATTATCAAATTTCCAAGAATCCACGAAGAGGATTAGATATAGAATACCGAGGATAAAGAAGTGAGAAAGCATGATTTTTTTGGAATCTTATTTAGAAAGGCCTCAATTCGTTTTCTTTTTGTACTGAGTCTCCTCCTTGTTATCCTTGTTCCCTCTGTATTCTCTGCGAATAAAAATAAAGGAACATTTGAGTTGGTCATTGGACATTATGATCTCAGCGATTCTCGATTTAAAGGTGCATATCAGGGTGGGGGTGTCATTGCCGGAATAGGCTTGTCAGCCTCTGTGATTCAAAATTTTGATTTATTCATTGAAGCGAAAGGATTTCATAAATTTGGGGAGTTAACCTATTCTAAAGAAAAAACACAGCTGTTTCTTATTCCCCTCTCATTTGATATCCGTTTTAAGCTGCCCATCGGTCCAATAACACCATATATAGGAGGGGGAATAGATCTTCACTTTTTTTTCGAGACAAATCCCATTGGTAAGGTGATTGATTACGCGAGCGGTTATAATGTCCAGGGAGGCACTTATCTTCATTTTGCTAAAAATTTTCCTATCCTTTTAAATCTAAAAATTAAATATTCTCGAGCTGATAAAACGGTGAATAATATTAAAATTGATTTGGGGGGAATGGAGTACGGAGTGGGCTTAGCCTTTGTTTTTTAGCTTTTTCAAGCTTAATAATCTCTTTTTGACTCAGAACAAGGCCCTTCCACTCCATCTATTCTAATGGTGGAAATTCTGTAGATATAACGTTCGGAGGGAATAATTTCCTTGTCAATGTATTCGAGCCCCTCATAAATTTCATTGATGAGTTGGAATTTTTCATCACTCTCTCCCTCTTTTTTTCTATATATCCTGTATCCCAAAACTGTGCTTGGATCAAAGATTTTGGAACTATCCCGCCATGTAATTTTATTCAATTCGGGGCGGTCAAAAGGTGTATCAGGATAATTCGGAGAAACAGGTTTTGGAAGAAGATTAGGGAGAATAGTAATTTCCCCGTTTTTGTTTCTTTCGACTAAAACGTTCATTGGGGGAAATGGAAAATTTTGAATTTCTCTAAACCATCCTTCGGCCATGATTTGATAACCCAACTCATTAGGATGATTGCGATCGGATAAAAGCGCTCTCCAGCCTCCCTCTTGATCTGGATAAAGAAAAAACAGATTGAACTGATCAACAAAAGGGATAGGAAATTCCTCTGCAAGGGCCTTTATTTTTTGGTTGAGATCATAGATTCTGTTTTGGTAGAATTTATTATCCCACCGATAATCATTTCGAGGGATGATCGTCGCAATCGTTGGAATAACGCCCTTGTTGAAACATTTTTTAACCATTTCTTTCAGATTAAAAGCGGTTGTTTCCATTGAGATATTATCAAAAACAACATCATTCGTTCCTTCCATTAATAAAAGAAATCGGGCTGGAGTCGTTTCCGATACATGAAATGGGGCTGATTGGTTTTCTAAAACTCCATCAATTCTGCTCAACCCGTCCTGTGTAATCTCTGCCGGCTTGCCTTCATTTTCAACCTGAGTTTCTCCAAAAATCTGATCTAACATGTCTTTCAGACGAGGAAGATACCCTTTATCCGGAGCTGGTTCTTCATAGAGATATCCGTAGGTTATACTGTCTCCATAGCCAATATATTTTTCCCCCCCTAAAGAAACATTGTATTGTTTCTTCTCTCTCCATAAACCGGCACCAAGGTTTTCTCTTTGTTTGTTGAGATATTCTAAATCATCGATTGTGAAGATTCTTTTATTGATTTCATCTTGGCAATGCCAAATTATTCCGATTTTATCTCCTTCCACAGCCATCTTCGGATAAACATTCTGGCCTTTGGTTGAGGAAATTCTTATTTCTTCACTCCAGGAATCGTTTTTAAAAAATTTAATGAAGATATGACTCCCATCTTTTTCTGACTGCGCCCACACAACAATCGGAACGTTTTTGGAGAGAACCTCCACAGAAGGACATACATCATTTTTTAGAGAGTTATTGGTCACTCTTATCTCATCCGCCCACTTCTCCCCATCCCAAAATTGGCAAAAAATTTCATAGTCTTCTCCATCATAACCAGACCAAACGACCCAAATGTTACCCTTTTGATCCAAGGTGATTTTGGGATTCAATTTAGGAAAGTTTTTCTTTTGAACTGCTTTACAGATGGGCGACCAATTAAATCGATCAAATACTCTGTAAAATATTTCATCTTCCTTTCCAGTTGTTCCATTCCAAAAAATCCAGATTTGGTTATTTCGGTCCGTAATAATTTGTGGAGTCAGGGCCGAAGTGACAACAGATGGATTTGCTACCCATACATTTTGAGACATCATATCTTTTATAAGAACTCGAGATTTAGAATTTAAATAATTGATCCAGACTATCCAGGGTTGATCGTTCAAATCAAAACTCAAATCAGGAGAAAAATTATACCCCTCTCTGTGACTAACCTCCTGGGAAGATACGATTTGACTTCCTTCGAGTCGGCCTAATAATATTTTGCTCTTTTTATTTTTCACTTCAGACCAGACTATCCAGATTTGTCCTCGTCTGTCCTTCTTGATTATAGGAGAAAAAGCGCTTTCCCCTATTGAGAGGGTGTCGGTGAGGAACCTCTGTTCCTGCAATATCAATGTATCCAATCTGATCTTATTATTTGTATCCTTGTAAACACAGATCAGATCTCCTGAAAGGGTTAGTGCGGGATGGGCCATTTGGCCCTGGAAAATTTTGGAATTTCCAAGGGCAAGTAAATTAAACGTCAAAACCAAAACAGAGAGGATTAAAAAAGTGCTGACATTCCTTTTCATCACGTTTAATTTTCATTATATCCGTTCTGTTTTGGACTTTCAATTATGGGGATTTTTTCTTTGGTACGAGAGTCACCGTGATGGTTTTTCTTTCTCCTGCCTCAAGATGAAAGGTGGTTTCATAATCTTCGAAATCCTCTTTTTTTAAAGTGAGGGTGTGAGTGCCCGGTTGAATTTCTCTGACGATCCGGTTTGTCTCTTTTCCGACATCGATTCCATCTATGTAAATCACTGCATGAATGGGATCTGAGTTTACGGTGAGGGTGCCCATGCGGATAGTCTGAGTTATATTGTTGAATTCATACAGGTTGTCATTACTTATGGAGATGAAAGTCAAATCTTCAAGAATCTTAAAAGATGTATTAAAATAAAGATTAAAAATTATCCGGAACGTATTGACCGGCGAAATTTCCTTGTGTAAGATTGTTTGATCCTTTTGCGGCAGATAATAGCTGTTTAAGATTCCGGTGCGGAATCTCAACCGGCGGTCCTCTTTTTTCCACTCCTCGTAAGTTTTCACAATACTGGTATAAGGGCCTTCATCGGCCTGAAGAACGATGACCGGTGGCCTTTCTGATTCGGAAATGAGGGTGTCTACAAGATGCAGGATTTTTTTGTTGGCAAACTGGACGGACTCAAGATAAAGATTTTTTTCTTCCATGTTTTTTATGGTCGATCTGGGAAGAATGGCCCCTTCCTTGTTAAAAAAATAGGGGGGGTGTGTCAATAAAATATGAGAAAAAACAAATTTTGGTCCCTCCATATGAGGGATCTTTTCTAATTGATCAAACTGGTAACGGACTATCCGGGAACCACCACCACCACTTTCAGTTTTAATGGATGTGAAATTTTTAATGAAAAAATCCAATAGTGTGGTTTGAATCAGTTTGCTCGAAAATTCATTCAGGTCGAAGAGCGGAGTTGCAAAACTTTCATGGAGAAAATTTTCATCTGCTAAGGGATTTGTTCTAGTCGGTTCCCACCATGTTCCCAGGTGATAGTATTTGTACCCGAAAGATTTTAAGAATTGAACGACTCTAGTTTTTTTCAGAAGATTGTAAACTATGGTTCTGTCATCCGATTTACCCGCCTGATCGAAAATAAAATCTAAATAATCATAGTTTAATGATGAGGCCAAAGAGAGGTAAGAATAAGGGTAATTGGCCCTGCTTCCAGATGCCGTATAAAATCCTCTTTCTTCCAAGTCTTTTTCGAAACCGGTATTATCAAAATCAAAAAACTCGGCTAAAGTTTCTGAACTGGCGTATCTGTCAAAAATGAGGTAATAGATGTCAGGGAAAAGCTCTTCCCCGCCAGAAGATTTTTCTCTATTTAATTCAGCCCCCATCTCATTTTCCAGGGGAGTCATTCTTAACCTGTGTCTCAGTTCATAATTGGCAATATTAAAAATCGAAATCAACACCAAAAATAAAGAGACAATATTCAAGATAGAATTGAATTTGTTTAAATCCTTTTTAAGCCTTGATATCCCCACAAGAAGGCCCAAAAAAAACAACAAGTAAAGAATGGGGAAAAACAACTTGACCTCTTCGCCGAACAATAATTTTGCCAGGTGCCCATAGCTGAAGAAGAAAATAAAAAAAAGGGATAAAACAATCCCTTTTTTATTCTTAAGAAAAAAAAGAGCAAACCACAGCAGCACACTTAGGCCAAAAACGGCCGCTAAGGGGAAAAAGAGGACATCCAGGGTGAGTTCTTTAATGTTGTGGGAATAGAAAAACAGAACTGGATATACGGCAAAAAAGAATGGATGCAGGTCAAGTCTTTTTTTTCTCAATATTTTATTTTTTCTGCATAAAATAAAGAATCCGGTCCGAATTCCGAATTTCTTGCTTGTCTTTTATATCGAAATATTCATTGAATTCTTTTTCAAAATCCCCTTGGGTGTAGTGGGGAAAAATATCCTCTCTGCTTTTAAGCAGCCTTTGGACCTGAGAATCCTTTTTTGGTACAAACTCTATAATCAAATTTTGACATATGCTGTTGAAAAAACTGCCGATTTTTGAAAAGGGGACATTGTTGGATATCGCCAGATGGTGGATTAATGCCAGTGCTAGAACTACATCTGAGGGCCCCCGGCCGACAAAGGTTTCTCTCTCCATATTTTGCCATCCGATCCCCGGACTGGGATTAGTGGCATCGAATAAGAGGGGCAGAATTTTCGTTTCGTTTCTTTTTTGGATTTCCAGGTAATTTTTTTCAACTGCGGAGTAATCGACATCAAAGGAGATGGTTTCAAACCCTTGCTGACTGGCTATTCGACTGAAAATTCCAGTATTGGCTCCGAGATCCCAAGCTGTCCCTGGATTTATTTTCTTTAAATAATCTATAACCAATCGTTCTTTATTCTTGAAGGATTCGGAAGAATAATTAGTGTCCTCATAATAGTCTGCCCATTCGGTTCCTTCAGGTTTCCATTTAAGGTGCTTGACTGCCTTTTCCAGGCTGCTCATGAGCCCTAAAAATCCAAGTCGGCTCATTTTGTGGTTTTTTTTCTTAATCGCTTTATCTGAGTAATTTTTTTGACTTTTAGCATGAAGATGAATATGTGAGAGAAGGGAAAACTTAAAAGACGTTTTTTTTGGAAGCAGTGAACTTGCCAGGTCCAATGGAATTCCATCGATATATATTTTCAGCAGCTGGTTCAATCGAACATCAGTGTACGACATTAAACTTAGGGGAGCCAGAAAGTGCTGGCAGAATTGGCGGTAGGCGACCCAAGGTTTATCAAGGACGGCTTTTTCAAACGACAAGGTATCGATGAAAATAGGTTTTCCCTTATGAAACTGAATATTGTAGGCGGATGCATCTTTTAATAACATGTCAAACTTCAGGGCTGTGTTTTGCACTTGAAGTGTAGTAAGAGCGGCATCCTGCAGCTGGCTGAAACACCATTCATATGGATAAGAAATATAGCTTAACTGCTCCGGCTTAATGACTTTATAGGCTCCCTCATATGGGGCGTAATCTGAAGAAATTTCTTCGTGAGGAATCAACAATTTTTCTTCGACCAGATCATGGTAGAGCCCTGAATCCATGAGCTGGTCATAATTATCTTTATAGTCAAAATTAATCTGACGATATATTTTTCCTTCCTGCCGGAATAAAAAGCCTGATGGATCCCTGAAAGAGCTCTGAACCGGGGTGAAATTTTTATTGGTGTTTTTCAAGCTGGTGTTTTTTTTGAAAATATTTTTCTCAAAGCCGCTTTTATCTTTCCCCAGAATAAACGGAATGCAATTCCGATCCCTAACAAAGCAGCCAAAAGCAGTTGAATTAGATAACTCCCCGTGCCTGGATCTATGTAGGCGTATACACTTTTGGATAGAATCAAACACGAAGCAAATGTAAAAAATATGCACTTGAAAAGGATTGGCATTCGATTTTTTTGATGACCTGGATTATATCTCATTATCTATAAAAGTCTCCCTAAAATATCTGCCCAAATGTACCATACATAGATAATCCGGTCAAATAGAATGAACCAACGGTACCAATAAATGCTGCCATTTATTTATTCTTCTCGTTGTTCTATAAGCTCCCAGCTGTCTAAAAATTTCGAATATCCGTTCTAATAACTCCAACAAAATCATTCTTTGGCATAAGAGATTTTTCGATGTCCCGTGCAAAGGATTCAAAGTTATAATCGATAAATCTGAACCTGACGTTACATTTATTGTAAAAATCGGCCAGGACATAATTTGCTTGTGGTCTCCCCATCCTCTCGCTTATGTCCTCTAAACCCGGATTTAGGGCTCTGTTTTTACTGCAAATTTCGCTTATTGCATCTTTAATCATTTTTGCCCGGCTGTTTATCTTTTAGAAATAGTAAGCGAATTGAGCGAGCAGCGTATTATTGTTGATTTTCTCTGCTCCAGAAGGCATGTCTTCTTCTTTCAGGATGTAGTTCAGCTGTATTTTTGTGTGATGGCCATCAAAAAAATAATTGAAGCCAAAAGTGACCCACTTATCAGCAAGTTGTCCCGCCGGCCCCTGCAGCAGATTGTCTTTATCAAAATCCAAAAATTCATAACGGGCAGTCACTTCCATTTTTTTTGGCAGAATCATGTACCCTCCCTGGATTGTAAAGGTGTTTTGTGCCGCATCATTCTCCGAATCCAACACATCCCACCATGAAAAATCTCGATGGAGGTATTCAAAAGTGCCGGCAAAACCTTTAGATTTCAGAGCCGCATCTGCTCCAAAAACCGACGACTTTTGTATTTGCGCCGTACCCGGAGTATGCCCTTCACTCGGAGAATCGTTAGATGTAAAAACATTTAATCCAAAACCTAAAAGAACATGTTCCACCTCTTCCAAATAGGACTGGCTTAATTTCATGCTTCCAAAGGGATAAAAATCTATTCTCCCGGCAAAAAGGAATTTATTATTTTCGTTAGATGCTCCGGTATCAATATGATATATCTTAACTTTTCCCATTTTCCCTTCGTTAAGCTTCGATACAGTACTGCTGTTAACAGCTCCGTTATAAACACCTGCCTGGTATTCAATTTTTTTATTAAAAGCAAAACCCTGAATGCCGACTCCCATCTGACGAAAAGGAGCAAATTCAGAAGTTCGGCTCCTCTCAACCATTTGAAGGTACTTTGAGGAATTCATAGCCTCTCGGGAAAAAGGGACATATTTTTGTCCAATAAAGATACTTATCCCCTTGGAATCAAGGCGCAGATAGGCATCCTTCAGCGTAAAGGTTTGTTTTCCGGCTTCAATCTGGATTTTAATGCTTGCCCAGTCAGTGAGTACAGATCCGAAAGATAGCCGAGCTCTGCGAATTAAAAAACGGCTTATCGAAGGATCCGAATCCACAAATTGATATTGGGTCTGCAGTCTCCCTCCTATTGAAAATTCGGGTGTTTTTGAGACAACTCCCTCTTCACCCATAAGAGAAAATGAATATGGAGAAATAATTAAAGTCGCAAAAATTAGAATTTTAAAAGGAAATGATAATTTTCTTTGCATCTAAAAATCTACACCCAATATTTTTTGAAATCTCCAGTTTATTCGCTCTATTTGTAACAATTATCTGGATTAAAGTCTAGCTCATCTTAAAAGGACAAGAAGCTTGAAATTTTTTTTAGGTAAGACCCGTTCAATCAAATAAATTCTTTAATATTCAACCAAAAGGTGATAATGTTAACTTCGACTTTTTGTGATGAGGACAGGTCAATAATTTTGAATAAAATATGGAGTTTTATTGTTTTATGTGTTTTTGTTTCTTTCCCTATTTCCTGTACAAAACAAAATAGCTATTCTCTCGGCATTTCCTATAAAGAAAAAATGAATGTTTCTGTAAAAACAGATTTATCTTTTGATTTCGAAAGCGAAAATTTGAATAGCTTGGAGCCCTATTACCAGTTCCCCGAGCGCCATAAAAAATACAGCAAGAGTATTTCTCGGGATGAATTAATGGATCAAATCGGATTGGCTTCTAGTTTAATAGAAGCAAATACGAACAGTTTTTTTGAGTTAAGTTCAGAGGAAGTAAAAAAGATAATTTTAGAAGGTTTAAACATTGGATTCCTTTTAGAGGGGCTCAACACAAGACCGCTAACCGTAACGACTATTTCAGAACAAGACCATGAAAATTACCTGGAGAGAGATTTACTTTTTGACGATGTGCATGTGGGAAAATTCTTAGCCTTAATTTTGATTCCAAAAGTCAGCCATTCCTCTTTTCCCGCAATTCTGGGTCTTGACGGCCATAGGCCTTCAAGAAATAGATTTAAAGATGACTTTATGGGGCTTGAGTTGATGAGAGAAGGATTTATTGTACTGATGATTGGGTACAGGGCCATGAATTTGGGAAACGATGAGGCTAAAATAAGCGAAAAATTACTTTTAAATGGATTTTCGTTGATGGGGATAAGGGTATATGAAACCCTCCTGTTGCTTAAATATTTACTCTATTTAGACGAAGTGGATAATGAAAGAATCGGTATCATCGGACACTCTGGAGGGAGTTCAATAACTCATCTAGTCGTAAGGTTAACCCCTTACTTAAGTGCCAAGGTTACGGATTTTGACAATGATTATTTAGACATGAGTGGTCCTATCCATTGTGAGAGGATTCCTGCCTTATCCTATTATCACAAAACCATCACAAATGACTCCTCTTTATCCATTCCCGCGCTTAAAGTGCCCTATGGTTTTAGGGAGATGAGAGAGAATATCAAAAAATTTTTTTTGATCCATTTGAAGCCTTATGTTTAATTTTTTTTGCCCAGATGGTTAAATAACAGGTCCTATAGGGATGCTGTTCTTCTTTTGATTGACTTGACAAATTCCTTGGTTCGACTAAAATTAGAGCTTCAAAATTGTGCCGACAAGAGCAGAGTTGATCCATTAACGGAGTAAAATATGAGAAAACCCCTCATCTTTATTTTTGCCGTCATATTATTATGCGGTTTTTCATTCAGCCAGAGAATGTCCACTCCTGTAAAAATATATGATTCCCCGCTCCATTCGTCAAAATGGGCCCAAGTGGCTTTCGGACCCTATGGCAAGGTTCATATCGTTTGGGAAGAGGATTATTCTGATTCTGCTGGATCCGACATATTCTATATGAACTATGACGGAGAGACATGGGAAGGACCAATAAAATTGAAGAATTCAAGAACCATTCCTGCCGAGAGGCCGGATGTCTGCACCAGTCCTACGGGCGCTGTGTTTGCTGTATGGAACCAGAACGGCGAAGTCTACATGAGGGAATACGATCCTGAAAACAAAGTATGGCTCCCTGTCTATAAGGTCGCTACCGCAGCATATGGCGCCAGCGAAACTGTCTGTACAGCCGATCCCGATGGAAATCTCTATATATCCTGGCATAATTATAATACCGGCCGGGCCTATTCCCGGGCAAGAATCAACAGCAAATGGGAAGCCATTAAGAGATTATCTCTGGCACTTCGCTCGACTCAAACAGGAATTGCTGCCGGAAAAGATGGCCAAGTTTGGATGATTTTTAGAGAGAAACAGGGCGATGGAGAATATAAGATCTATTATTCCAAGCGAACGAAAGACTCCAATTGGGCAACACCAAAAAGAATGAATTGGGATGGAGCAAGTCAGGCTCATCCTCATATGGCGGTAGGCCCTGATAATATGGCTCGCGTAACCTATACCGATATCGATGAGAATGCAGCAGCCATGGGGATTCAGGGTGAAACCATCGAGGTATACATTTGCACCATCGATGAAGATGAAAATCCCCGAGAAAAGGTCGTTCCAAATTCCTTTCTGCATTTTTCCCGAATTGCCTTGGACAGTCTGGGGTATAAACATCTTGCATGGCAGATTGGCCCTGGTGATGCCGGTACAGGTATTAAATACAAGAATAATTTAAATTTGAATCCGGGGCAGTGGCATGGTTCTGTCACAATGCCCAATTCCTGCTGTGGTCCCAAGTTGCCCGACATATCCGCAGATGACTATGGCAATGTTGCCCTGGTCTGGGCATCATCGGCCGGAAACAATGCCTCAACATTAAACGGAGACAATAAAAACATTTGGTTAAGCACTCTCTATCCCGTGACTATTGCACCCCCTCCTCTACCGCCGCCGCCACCACCGCCGCCGCCGGCTCCAGTCCCAGATCCTCCGGTCAATTTAAGCGTGGATGTTTCACTCAAAAGCTTAAGAAGATCTCCTACAGCCACTTACAATCTGAGCTGGGCAAAAAATCCAGAAAATACTGATGAGGATGTGAAAAATTATAAGATCTATAAAAAGGAAAATAACGGGGAATTTGAACTGCTGGTTGAACTGTCTCCCACTACTTTTTCAGCCGTGTTTACATTCGAGACATTGGATAAGAAGGTCCAATTCGGTATCTCTACAGTCTATTCGTTTGAATCCGGTGAATTTGATTCCGATGAAACCGAGAGTGACATCGTTATTTTTGGAAATCAATAAAAAGTGAAAAAAAAGAAAAAAAGGATTTTAAAAAAGTTATATAAATCGAGAGATCGGAAAAAGAGTTCGATTACGAAAAAACAAAGGAGTCAACCTTGAAAATTTCAATTAAAAGTTTAATTGTATTCGTTTTGTTCCTCTTTTTATTAGGCGGAACGAATATTTTTTCTGCTCAACAAACTGCCAATGAGATTCAGGAAATTGGCTTTCAAAAAACGAGAATAAATAAGATAGAAATATTTCTCAAAATAGAAGGTGCCGTGCAGTACGAAATTATTGACCTTGTTGACCAAAAAAAATTGGCCGTCGATTTTTCCCCGGTGCAGAAAATTTCAATCGAACCATGGTATGAAATTCAGGATACACACTTATTAAATGTAAAAATGGAACAGACTCAACAGGGCGTCGCGCGGGTCGTTCTTGAATTTGCCGAAAAAAGGCCTATCACTAATATTGTCCCGGTAGAGGGAGGATTTAGAATAGAGCTTTTATTCGAAGAAACTTTAAAAATGGTTCAAGAGGCAAAACAGATGGCTCCGACCAAGGCCCAACCTGAAATCGAAGAAAAAGTGGTGGAAGAAGTTCCAAAAGAGATTCCTCCCAAAAAAACAAAGCCAACCAAAAAAACAAAGCCAACCAGAAAAACGGAGCCAAAATATTATATACTCTTGAAGAATGGGATTGGAAGGTATGTCCAACCTGACATTCATGTTCAAAATTCTTTTCAACTTTATGGCGAAACGGCTTATATAGGTGAACATTACAGGATAGGTGATCCAGGCTATATTTTTGATATTAATATTGGGAGATCATTTACAATACAAAATATCAAATTTAAGGGCACCCTGGGATTCAGCACTTTTTCTTTTAAAAACGATGGGCTGTTTCAAATCACCCTTCCCCATCCGTTTAACTCTGGCATGGCGAGAACTCTGAATTTAACCGAAAACAATAATGGTTCGCACAATGCCCTTTATGTTTCTCCTCAGGTGTCACCACTACAAATTGAAAATTTTCAGGTATGGGTAGGTCCAATTGTTGGATTTTCTCAATTTAAACTGACATCTTTGGAAGACATCGAGTTTTTAGATAATTTTCCTTTTACCGCTGCTGATTTAGAGATCACATCACAAACTTTTACCCAAGAAAAATTTGAATCCTGGTGGTGGGGAATATCGGCAAGCGCTGAATATCGTTTTTTCCCTGCCCTCTCCTTTCTATTAGAGATAAACTATATCGAGTTTTCTAAAGATTCTGCGAATCTGGAACAAAATATTAAATTTTCCCGGTATCAGTTATTTCTTGGCCTTCAATTATTCTTTTAAGGTCTATCGGTCTTTGACTTTTTGGGCCGGCGATCCGACAGCGATACAGTATTCTGGAAGAGATTCAGTCACTACGGCTCCTGCCCCGACGACGGTCCCCTTACCGACATTTGCACCATCTAAAACTATGACGCCCGCTCCCAGCCAAACATCTGTCCCGACTGCGATCCCTCCTTTGGAATAGGACGGCTGGAACATGATCGGTATTGAGGTGTCTTTGAAGCTGTGATTCCCCCCGGCCACGAGATAGCACTGGCCGGCTAAGAAACAGAATTTTCCCAATCGGATCTCCGTTTCCGAGAGAAGCATACAATTGGCGGAGATGTTGCAGGAATCTTCAAGATAAATTGATCCTTCTTTGCAGCTCAATATGGTGTTCCTGCCGATATAAATATTTTCTCCGATCTGGATGCCTTCATTCTTTTCTCCTTTGGCATCCAGCACAACATTGTCATCGATGACGGAGTTGTCCCCGATCGTGATTTTTTTTGGATGGCGCACAGTGATGTTCCTTCCGAAGACCACACCTTTTCCCACCTTCTTGAATAAACTCGGATAGAAGACTCTGCGCAGGAAAAAACCCAACGCCCCGGGAATCCCTGAAAAGAGCAGAATCACACTCTCATATTTCAGAAATAAAAAAAATCCTTTTTTCCCGATAAAAAGGGATGAATACTTTGAAAAAAAAGACCCCCTTTTTTTAATGAGCTCTTTTTGTACACTCCCTCGGAAATCGTCTTTCATCCCTCTCTCCTTTTATCCTGTTTCAGACCTTAAGGCATATTATTCGCAGGAGACTTGATTTTAGGTTTAATATCCACATAGTCAAGCCACACATTCCCTAAACCCGTGAATAAAAACTTCAGATACAACCGGCTCTCCTTGCTTTGATAATAGTTGAAGCTGTAGGTCTGATATTTTGTTTCCTTTTTAATTTTATCTCCATTCACAATATAGGATGTCACTTGTTCGCCCTTTGGTCCCTTTAAAAGTGCGATGCCAAATAATCTGTTGTCCTCTCCTTCGAAATCCTGCAACTTTAATCGCACAGAAACCGAATAATGTCCCGGAGAAAATGTCTGTTCGGTTGTGTAATAGCCGAGTTTTCCTCTAAACTTCCCTTTGGGTACAAAGAGGGCACTTCCCTTGGATACATTTTCCTCGTATACCGTCTTCCCAAAGAGAATAGGAAGCCATTCTCCCTCCATGGTGTGAGCGGGGCCGGTCAGTTCCTTTTCCGCTTCATTCCACAAATAAACCTCTGACATGTCGTCCTTCCCGCGAAAAACAAGTTTTTCAGGATCTGCCTTAATGAACAAAGCGATGTCCTCTGTGATGTGGTCTCTTCGGAGGATGGACGGAGATGTTACAATCCAAATCTTTTTTTTGGGATTCTTTTCCAGTACCTGTCTCAGATCTCCCAGGTTGTTTATCCACCCGGCTCCGATATAAAAATCCTTCCATCCCTCGGATGTTTCCTCCCAAGCATCCCATGTCCCGGGGCCTCCGGACCACAGCCAATAATCGACGCGTCCTGCATAGATGTGCTGAAAGACCACATGGATGGCCACAACCAGGTCATCTTCCTGGAGAAAATGCCGGACATACTCACCCGGTCCTTTATGGTCATATTGTTGGTATCTCCCTGATTTGTATATGATATCTGTCTGTATGCGATCTCCATACTGCCGATTCACAATTGACTTCACTTTCCCCACGCCGACACCTTCTGCGGTCAAAAAGAGAAGGGCCACAAAAAGAACTCCCGTTGCAAATGAGAAAAGGGTTGGCTTCTTTAGTGCGTAGAGTTTTGACAAGAGCCTGATGAGGAGCTGGGCTATTTTATAAAGACTCACAATATACAGGATTACAAAAAGAGGATACAGTTGGTAAAGATAGCGGGGGTGGACATGTGTCCTGAAAAAACCGAGAAAGACAAGCGGGAAGACCAAGCAGAGATTCAAGAAGAACCAATCCCTAGAGAAGGAAGAATGGGGCCTTTTGGTGCTTCTTTCATAGATCCAGATTCCGAGAAGAAGAGCGAATCCGGCGCAGATGACCAGGCTCATTTGAGGGAAACTTCCATAGAACTCAAAAAAGTATTTCATTGAGAAGCTGGAGAAGAAATATTGGAACATTCCCTGAAGACTTTGATCTGTTTTGGCGTAAACGTATCCCACTTCCCAGAAGAAATATTCATGGAGCTGGACGAGGAGATAAAATACCGATGTCAGAGAGAAGCTCAAAAGCACATCTCTCCGGAAGAACCTCTTTATCCCTTTGATCAGAAAAAAAGCAGGGAAACAGAACCAGAGACTCATCCCCAGCTGGTGTATCAAGGGAGCCACAATAAAAGCAGCTGTGGCCAAAACTTTATACTTGGGTTTCTCCTCAAAAAAACCCCTATAAAAAAGATAGAGACCGCCAAAACTCACCAGCTGGAGAGGCGCAAAGTAGAGGTCGACGCGTCCGTACTCTGCAACCCACACGGACAATGAAAATATAACCACAGCACCCAATCCGATTTTCCGATTGAACAGCTTTTTCCCCATGTGATAGACCAGCGGGATAAGAGCAACGGTGCACAGCACGCTGATCAGCCTCAGGTTATACACCGTGAATCCAAAAATACCTGTAAAGAAAGCGGAAACATAAGCATATAAAATAGCTTTGAAATAGATATGTCCGGAGGGAAAAAGCGGATAGCCTAGATCCAATATCTTCTGGGTAGCCAGATAGTAAAATCCCTCATCCATCCAAAGAGAGAGGACATCCAGAGATTGGATGAAGAGGAGAAGGATAAAAACGGAAAAAAGAGCGAGACCAATCCAAATCAGAAGGTTGGTTTTCTGTTGAACTCTTTTGAACAAAATATTGTTCAACAGCACGTCCTCATTGCAGGCCCTATCTCAGCTTCCCTCCTCATCCCTGGAAGGTTGGTGGGATTTTCGCTCAGCCACAGAGTAAATTTTCATCTTGTGAGTGGTAAAATAGATGCGCGAGATGATCTCTGCCAGCAGACCGGTCATAATAAACTGGAGTCCCAGGATCATCATAAACACGCTGAGAATTAAATTCCCCAGGTTGTCTCTAATCGACCACTCAAAAAAATAAAATCCCACAGTCAGGATGAGAGCGATAGTGAAACCAATGCCTCCAAAAATTAAACCGATAAGCCCAAAAAACTGCAGAGGCCGGTCTATAAAACTGATGATGAACTTGACGGTTATCAGATCAAATAGCACTTTGCGGACTCGGGAAAGTCCGTAATTCGATTTTCCCTTTTTACGGACAACATTCTTTATCGGGACTTCTGTAATCTTCACCCCTGTCCGGCTGATGAGTGCTGGAATAAATCGATGAAGCTCTCCATAGAGGCGAAGCCCTTCGAGGGCATCCCGTTTATAAGCCTTAAAAGTCGTGCCGAAATCGTGGATCTTAACTCCCGAGAGGAATCGCATAACCCTGTTCGCGACTAGGGAGGGAAAGCGTCTCAGAAAAAAATGATCCTTCCGTTTCTTTCGCCATCCCGAGACAATTTCAAAACCGTCTTTTAAAGGGGCCAGCAGTTTGGGGATATCCTCGGGATCATGCTGCAGGTCCCCGTCCATGGAGATGATGACCTCACCTTTGGCAAAATCGAATCCAGCCTGAAGTGCAGCCGTCTGTCCAAAATTTTTCCGCAGTGTGATGACTTCGACAGTTTTATCGGTTTCGAATAAATCCATTAAAATGTTTTGTGTGTTGTCTGTACTCCCGTCATTTATTAAGATCAACTCATAGGACACACCCAAATCCTTGAGGACTCGAGTCAATTTTTCATAAAGATCTTCGATGTTCTCCTGCTCGTTGTAGAAAGGGACAACAACCGAGATTGCGATGTTCCTATTTTTATTGTCCATGTGTATCTTTATATTTGATTAAAGTTAATCAACTGAATCTTCAGATTTGCGATGAATTTTGGCAATTTTTTATCGAGCAGCGCGTTTAATTCTTTCTCCCTGTATTTATTGATGTAATATGGGCCAATCTGCTTTTCTAACTCTAGCATTTCTTGCGTGATAAATCCAGGATGAACCATTATTTCAGTCACTCCTTCCTTGGCTTTTTGAAGCGCCCGCTGGAGTTTGGCTGCTGTGATCCGGCCGCTGTCGCACACCCCATAAAACCAGTCGCTAGAACGGACAGATTCCTGGGCCATTTTCTTTTTCATGGAAGCCGAAGAGAGAGAGATAAATAGGGATTTGAACACCTGTCCAGGACTTGAGGAGGCACAAAATTCCTGAATAAACCGGACCTTTTTGATTTTGTACTCTTTTGCCAGCTTAAGAACGATCCGGAAAAGAGCCCAAATCAAGTGGATATGCTTTTCACTGTCGATGTGGCTCGGATTGATACCAGCCTCCAGTACCCTTTCCAATTGAGCCCTGAACTCTCGCTCGACTTCATCAAGTTTGATCTTTTTCAGGGCTATTCGACGAAGAAGGTTTGAAACATTCGGAATAAAACGAAGGTCCTTTGAGAGAAGGCTGCCCACAGTCTGTGCCGGTGAGAGGGGGTGTCCTCTGAGTATATTGAGGTGCAGACCCACGCCTAATTCCGGATGTGTGCCCGCCAATTCCACCGCCTGATCAAATCCCGGCATGTTGGCCATGAGTGTGGCGGACGTCAGAATGCCTTCTTGATACGCCTTGACGATCCCCTCGTTCACTCCCTGGGTCAGACCAAAATCATCGGCATTGACTATGACTTTTTTCATGATTTTCGAAAAAGTGTCAGCGCGTTTGAGGTTGCTACACTCAAATCCCGAAAATTCCGAATATGCCGCACCATCTTGAGCAGATAGGAAGGCCTGAGGTAAAATTTCCTGACAGCCAAATTTCGGAGCTTCCAGACTTTTTCCTTTGTCAGGGTTCCTGTCTCAAGAACAGGATACTCGGTGCTGTCAAACATGTCCTCCTCTGCTTGCATCCATCCTTTTTGAAGAGCCTCTCTTCTAAGCGGTGTTCCCACGTCAGGGGTGGCAATGGCAAAGGAGGCAAAATCGATATCCAGTTGTTTGGCCAGATGGATAGTCTGCTGGATGGACTCCTCGTCCTCGCCCGGCAGACCGATAATAAAATATCCCAGCACATGGATCTTGTAGGCGTTCAGCATACGGATCGTGCTCTTAATCTCTTCTGTTGTGATCTTTTTGGAGTATTTTTGAAGGATTTTTTCATTCCCGCTCTCGATACCCAGAGAAACTGTGTGGCATCCCGCCTCCTTCATGTGCTTGATTTTATCCTCGTTGAAGGATTTGATGTCCGCGTTGCAGCTCCAAGTTAAATCAAACTTGTTTTCAACCATCTTGCTGCAGAGCTCGACCACACGGTTTGTATTGATGGTGAATGTGGGATCTTGGAACAGGATCTCCTTCACACCCAGGCTGGTTAACACACGCAGTTCTTCGATAACACCCTCCACATCTCTTGTTCTGTATCCATACGCACCTGCCGTACAGAATCCACAGTTGTGAGGGCAGCCTAAGGAGGTCACGACCACTGTAAATGGAAATCGCCGGGCAATCGGGATCCGGTATTTTTTAAAATCGAAAAGATCGTGCCTGGGAACGGGAACGGTATATGTCAGCGATGGTTTTTCTATACTCCTGATAAACTGACCATTTTTTCTAGTGATGAGTCCATTTAATGGGACATCAATCTGTCCATCTTCTCTTAAATAAACACGTATGTCCTGGCTGGTAAAATCCAGAAGGAGTGCGTCGACACATTTATATCGCTTTAGGAATTCCTCCCAGATAAAAGGCAATATCCCCGCACTTGCTAAAATTTTGATATCGGTCTTGGCTTTGATCCGCTCCATCAGTCGGAGATCAGACAACATCGTGGCTGTCCCCGTCGTAAATATCAAGGCCCGCGCTCCGGAATTCTCGATTTGAGAGAGAACGTTTTCTTCTGTTTGCCTGTTGATGATGGCGTCGATAACGCGAACAGAATATTCCTCATCCAGGATTCCGCTGAGATAGATGAGGTCCTGGGGTGGCCAATAGTAGTTGGCCTTTGAGGAAAAGCTGCAGTAATAATCGCGGATATACAGCTTATCCCCGGGCGGGTTGAGCAGAATTACCTTGTTCGAGTCCAATCTATTGGTCCGAATAAAATTTGGCTCAAATTATAACACACCTCAATGTCCTGCACACGTTTTGTTTCCTGGGTGGGGATTGATATTCTAGTCATGTTCAGATACATTAGGACTCCAGAGGAAAACAATGTGTGGCATTTGTGGCATCTTCGGATTCAACGGCCTTGGACCAGAAGCAGGGGACATCACCAAAAAGATGTGTTCTGTAATGGTCCACCGCGGTCCGGATGATGAGGGTTTTTTCTCCGACGAAAAGGTAAGCTTGGGGATGCGCAGGTTGAGCATCATCGATCTTGTCTCTGGACACCAGCCTATCGCCAACGAGGACAAAAATGTATGGACGGTCTTTAACGGAGAGATCTACAATTTTCCCGAATTGCGCGATTGGCTCATCCAAAGAGGCCACATTTTCTCCACAATGTCCGACACGGAAGTTATCGTCCATCTCTATGAAGAGGAGGGCGAGAATTTTGTTTCCCTGTTAAACGGAATGTTTGCCATTGCTCTCTGGGATAAAAGGACAAACACTCTCTATCTTGCCAGGGATAGGCTGGGCATCAAACCTCTCCACTACTGGTTGTCGGATAATAATCTGGTTTTTTCTTCAGAGATAAAATCCATCCTTCAGGCCGGCTATCAGCGAGAGCTGGATTTTAACGGCATGTCGCGCTTTTTCACATTCGAGTACATCCCAGCTCCGCAGACAATCTTTAAAGGCATAAAAAAGCTGCTTCCGGGGAATATGATGGTCATCCGGGATTCAAAAGTCCGAATTAAACAGTACTGGGATGTGACATACGGCCGGGACGTGGGTGCCGCCCAAAACGAAGAAACAGTCAAGGAGGAAATTTACCAGAGGCTGAAAGAGTCCGTGAGAAAACGTTTGATCAGCGATGTCCCGTTGGGAGTTTTTCTCAGTGGAGGGATGGATTCGAGTTCCATAACCGCATTGATGAGTCAAGTGGCTGTCTCCAAGATTAAGACGTTTTCCATCGGATTCAAAGAAGAATCGTTTAACGAGCTGGGATATGCAAAAGTTGTGGCCGATTGTTTCCAAACGGATCACCAGGAATTTATCGTGGAGTCTAAACTGGTGAAAGAATTGGTCCCGAATTTGGTCGAATATTTGGATGAGCCGCTGGCCGATGCCTCGATTATTCCCACTTTCATTATCTCGAACCTGGCGCGGAAATATGTCACTGTGGCGCTGGCTGGTGAAGGCGGAGACGAACTTTTTGCCGGGTACGATACGTATAAGGCCTATCAGGTAGCACGGTATTACAGAAAAGTACCAAAAATCGTGAGAGACAGGCTTATCAAAAACATCGTCAAAGGCCTTCCAGCCTCAAGGAAAAGGCTGAGCTTTGAATTCAGGGCCAAAAAATTCATATCCGGGATTGACTATCCCCCCGAGATCTCAAACGTCGTCTGGTGGGGCGCCTACAGCCCTGCAGAAAAGGAAAAATTGTTTACAGCCGACTTGCAAAAAAACTTGAGTGAAAACCTGTTCGATCCCATCTCTTTCCATCTCGAAAATTCCTCGGCTGAAGACATGGTGAGCCGGCTGAGTTATCTGGATCTCAAGCTCTACCTTCAGGACGACCTCCTGGTCAAGGCAGACAGGATGAGCATGGCTAATTCCCTGGAGATTCGGGTGCCTTTTTTGGATCATACTTTTG
Organism: uncultured Eubacteriales bacterium; assembly: GCA_964633715.1. GTDB lineage: Bacteria > Acidobacteriota > Aminicenantia > Aminicenantales > Aminicenantaceae > JAUWVG01. The sequence continues at coordinate 33,787 of CAZWHQ010000027.1, read as the reverse complement.
TCGAATATGCCGCAGCCATCCCCAGTTCTCTGAAGCTCAAAAGGCTTACGACCAAGCTTATCTTGAAGAAAGCCATGGCCCCATATCTTCCCTCTGAAATTTTGAGCAGAAAAAAAATCGGTTTTGATATACCCTTAGGGACCTGGATGAGGAATGAGCTTAAGGATTTTGTCACGGATGTCCTCTCTCCTGCGAATTTGAATAAACACAGATTCTTCAATTTGGCTGCGATAGAAAAACTCCTGAAAGAACACTTCCAAGGCGCACACAACCATCGGCAGCTGTTGTGGCCGTTGATCATTTTCCAGTTCTGGTACAATCACTACATGGAGTAGCGCTCAGCTCTGAAAAAAACAGAGTTCATACGTAAAAACAGCTGATAGGAAACATCGGGAATGCGGCATGCTGGATAAAAGAGAAATCTTCAAATTGTATAGAGACGCCCCGTTTTTTTTTAGAGCCTATTTGAAAATCAAACTGAAGATCTGCCCCTTGATTGCGCTGGAAGATTTTTTTCCGGAGAAGGGTTCGATCGTTGACTTGGGGTGTGGCAGCGGCCTTTTCCCAAAGATCTTGAGCCTGGGATGTCCCGAAAGACGGATCTTCGGTCTCGATTTGGACAAGAGAAAGATCGAAGCTGCCAATCAATCTGAATCCCGGGATTTAAACATCACGTATAGAGTTGGAGATGTTGTCGAGGCGGACTATCCGAAGGGAAACGTTTTTTCTCTCGTCGATGTTCTCTATCTGATTCCCTACGATAAACAGGAAGTCATCCTCAGAAAATGTTATCAAACTCTTCCGGAAGGAGGCATTCTTGTTGTCAAGGAGATGGATACCCGTCCGAGACTGAAGTACTTATGGAATCTTTTTCAGGAAATGCTGGCGGTCAAATTGATCGGATTCACTCTGGGGGAAAAATTTTTCTTCCGGAGCCAGGAGGACTATTTAAATATTCTTAGACAACTAGGGTTCTCGGTGAAAACCATCCCCCTGCACTCGGGCTACTGGTATCCCCATATCGCCTATATCTGCACAAAGTAATTTTCATGGTAAGGTTATTCATAGACCTGTAAGTGGACCATCAGGAGTCCATTCCAGGCTTGAAAATGATGCCGAAGCTCTCTCGGCCATTCATTTTGATCAAAAGCCTTTTGTCGAATCTTAGAAGTTTTGTGTAGCTCATTTTTTCGATGGGAGTTTGTGACTGGAGCCATTCCCAATCCACAAAACTCTTTTCTTTCTCGTAGGGGACGGTGAAATATCCGACTGAAAAGGAGTTGAGATTCTCAAGGAAATGTGAGCCTTGAGAAGGATCGACTGTGAAATCTTTGAAATTTGCCTCAATGATCACTCGTGCCCCTGAAATGTGCTCCCATTTGACCGGAATTCCCAGCCAGGGATCCATCGAACCCCAACGGCCGAAGCCAATAAGGAGGAAGGGACGCTGTTGGGCCATCAAAATGGCGTTGAACCGTTTCACCTCTGCAGCCACTTCTCGGCTTTTCGAGCGGTCGAAAACATCTCTATCTATAAAAACAATGTCATGAATATCATCGATAATCCCGTTTCCAAGAACACGATCACTCTGACCTATCAATTTTTTTGGTTCTGTTGTTTCGATCGTTACTGATTCCAGTTCTCTCGCCAACACCATCGGGCGGATCTGGAGAAGGGAGAATTTTTTTGGCTGATCCTCAGGGAGTGCCAGGTCCACGGCAAACTCGATATCTACCGGCATTCCCATGCTCCAGCTGCCCAGAGTCAATAACATGTCGATTATATGGGCAAGGGGAAAGATGTTCTGCTTGAGAATGGGAGCGAAGCTGACCAACGGGACACCTTCCCTGGTGATTCCATCATAGATGGCGTGATTTTCAGGGGAATAGATTGAACCCACATACCTCAATGTGTCGTCTTGTTCTGCTGTCTTTAAGGGAAACCGGCTTATGTTGATATCCTCATCGGGATCCCCCTCCTCCCCCTCTTCGATAGAACACAGGTTAAGGGCAAAAAAATCATGCTGGTTGCTATTCAGCGCTAATTCAGGGGTGGATAACTGGACTATATGTCGAGGGTACCTGGGAGAAAAACGCAGACTAGCTCCCCCCTCGACAACCATCTTTCCCAATCCAAGGGCAATGGACGCGATGCCATCGGATGATTCTTGTGGTGAGATGGGGTAAAAATTATAGGATTGTGCAGTGCCCGATAAAATAGGATAGTATCGGCCTCCGTGGGCCGAGCCAGAAAGGGTCTGGACAATGACGGCCATCTTCTCCTCTTCCAACTGGAAAGATGTTGCTTGGATGTATCCCCTGGCAGATTTGAAGTAGGTGCTTGCATAGACGCGTTTAACGGCTTTCAGGAGTTCAAATAGACGCACTTGAAGATCGTTGTGACAGTTAGGAATCATAAATGTTCCATAGACTCCTGCAAAAGGGTGGACATGGGAATCCTCGAGCAGGCCGGAGGAGCGAACGGCTAGGGGGTGATTTGTCATTTCCAGAAAATCTTTCAAGTCTTCGACTGCTTCTTCCGGGAAGTTGTCCGCATCCATAAAACGTTGAAGGAGAACAAAATCGTCCTCTTCTGTCAACGCGAATTCTTGAAGTGCATTCATCTCCATGAATTGATCGAATATATCGGTTGCGATGATTACGGCTGGAGGGACGGAGATGTGCACGTTTTCAAAGTGATCCTGTATGCTATAACTGTTGATCAAGGTGTTGAAAAATCCTAGTCCTCGAGCTTTGCCTCCCAGGGATCCCCCTCCTATGCGCGAAATACTGTTTGTTGGTTCGAAAAGCTCTTTGTCAAAATCGGAAATGATTCCCCTCTGGCGGATTATGCGGTATTCCTTAACTTTTTCGATGAGATGGCTGCGGAGGGCGGATACGGATGGGAATTCTGAAACTTTTCTTGGGCGTAGGTTGTAGGCCAGCCAGAATTCCGTCCGGGCCTTTAGCCAGTGGGAAAAGTCATTCCGCTCGGAATGAAAGACGAGACTTTTTTCGGGGATGACTCTTAACTGCTTCTCAAGTGTCAGAAGATCTTGGGCTCTTCCCACTTCTGTCCCATCGGGGACGCGGAAGACAAAATCGCCGAAACTCAAGCGGGACGCCATGAACTGTCTCAATTCTTTCAAAAATGTCGGAGAATCCTTCAACACAAAATGACACCCGAGTGTCCTGGCCTGGATTTCATTTTTTTCCAAAGCCGAGTGGAATAGGATTGGGATATCTGGGTGTTTGGCATGGACTTCTTCGGCAAATGTGAATCCCGCTTCGGAATCGAGCCCATCTTTCCGGGGAAAATTCACATCCGATATGATCCCCAGCACTGTTTCGTGATAACTCGTGAAATTGCGCCACGCTTCCTCATAGCTTCGGCAGAGAAGAATTTTCGGGCGTGCTCTTTGACGCAGATTCTTGTGCGAAAGGTTTACCCCCTCTTTGATGAAGCGTTGTGACTGTTGCATGATTTCTAAATAAAGGGAGGGCAGCAAAAAAGAATAGAAGCGTATTGTGTCCTCTATAACCAGAATCGACTGGACACCCATGACATGAGTATCGTGCTCAACATTATTGATATCTTCCAGACTTTTGATTATGGCAAGGAGAAGCCTGTAATCTCCGAGCCATATAAAAATATGATCGAAAAGTTTGTCTTCTTTATGGGCCAACATGTCAGCCAACTCCCTGTTGTCAAAAGCGAGCATGACAATAGGGATGTCAAGGCCCAGTTTTCGAAGCTTCCGTGCAAGTTCTGCCGGCCGCATGCCTTCGATGTGGAGAGTCGTGATGATGAGATCAAACTTATTTTTTCCTTTGATAAGCTCAAGGGCTTCCTTTCCACTGGATACCCGGGTGAGTTCAGGTGTATGGCTCAAGTTCAATCCCTGGTACTCGCTGCGAATGAGTTCATATAAGCGGCCGTACTCCTCGAAGATATAGAAATCGTAAAGGCTGGATACAATCAGTACGTCACGGATACGTGAACGCATGAGATTTTGGAATTCCTGGAATCGAGTTCCGTATCCATCCTGAATCCAAAAGGCATCCACAGCGGACTTGATTTTTTCAATGTATTTATCCACGATATTAAAAACTCCCACCTTATAATGTAATCAAAACCGACTCCAACGTATACAGGAAAATTATGATATTTCTCTGATCAACTGCCGAGTCTGAGTGGAATGATTTTTCCAGATCTAGAAATAGCATACTTTTTGGATCGAGTCAAAAATCATTAGGGAATGGATGTCCCCTAAAAAAAAAGGAAAAAGGGAGGCCACAGGCCCCCATTTTTCCCTAGAGTTACATCATCAATATAACCGGAAAGAGTTGCCTCCTCTTTCCGGTATCAGTTCCTGGCAATCGATTGTTAAACTGAATTTAATCAGACGATGCCCTGATCCAGCATTGCATAGGCGACTTTTAGAAATCCACCGATATTTGCTCCGTTGACATAATTTCCTGCTGAACCATATTTTTCGGCAGCTTCCACGCATGTCTTGTGGATAGCTTTCATGATACCGGCGAGCCTCTGGTCGACTTCTTCACGCGTCCAACTCAGGCGCAAACTGTTCTGGGACATTTCGAGTCCGGAAACGGCCACTCCGCCTGCATTGGCCGCTTTTCCCGGTCCGTAAAGGATTTTCTTTTCGATGAAAAGATCCACGCCTTGTTGAACAGTCGGCATATTGGCCCCCTCGGAGACGACATAAATACCGTTATCGAGCAGGTTCTGAGCATCCTTAACGTTAATTTCGTTTTGTGTGGCGCTGGGGAATGCGCACTCTGCCTTGTGATCCCAAAGAGGATTGTAATCAAGACTGGGATCAACAGGTGTGTATTCACACTCGAATTTTTCTGCGTATTCTTTAATACGGCCGCGGCGGACATTCTTGAGATCCATGACGAACGCGAGTTTGTTTGCATCAACGCCTTCTGGGTCGTAAATGTATCCACTAGAATCCGATAGAGTGACACATTTCCCGCCGAGTTGATTGACCTTTTCGACGGTGTATTGGGCAACGTTTCCACTACCGGAGACGAGGCAGGTTTTTCCTTCGAGAGTTTCGTTTCGTGTAGAGAGCATTTCAGCTGCAAAGTAAACGGCCCCGTAGCCCGTGGCTTCAGGACGAATCAGAGAACCGCCCCATTCGAGGCCTTTTCCCGTGAGAACGCCAGTGAATTCGTTTCTGAGCTTTCGATATTGACCGAACATAAATCCGATCTCACGGCCGCCGACTCCAATGTCACCAGCGGGGATGTCGGTGTTAGGGCCGATATGACGGAAAAGTTCCTGCATGAAAGCTTGGCAAAAACGCATGACCTCATTGTCACTCTTTCCTTTGGGATCGAAGTCGGATCCGCCCTTTCCTCCGCCCATGGGAAGAGTGGTCAGCGAGTTTTTAAAGACCTGCTCGAATGCCAGGAACTTGAGTATTCCGAGATTGACTGTGGGATGGAAGCGCAGCCCGCCCTTGTAAGGGCCGATGGCGCTGTTCATCTCGATTCTGAATCCGCGGTTGACCTGGACTTCACCTTCGTCATTCATCCAGGGGACGCGGAACATAACGAGCCGTTCAGGTTCGGCAATACGTTCAACGAGTTTGGCTTTTCTGAATTCGGGGTGTTTTTCAAGGACGATCGCGAGTGAGTTCACAACCTCTTCGACAGCCTGATGAAATTCCGGTTGTGCTGGATTTTTTTCTTTTAGTTTTTGCATAAATTCTGTGACATAATCTGACATATTATTACTCCTTTTTTTGGTTATTTATAGAATTGAGAATATTGCTCATTGATCGCATTGAATTTTGAATTCAGTATACTATCAATAGAGTTTCAGGAAGTCAAGAGTTTATTCTTTGTTAAATCGAAGTGAAAATGTCAGGTTTTTTTAAGGAAAAGGCCTCTGTATCTGTAGATTTTATCTGGTCATTCAATGGCCGCAATGTAAGCGGCACAGCGGAATGTCACGTCTCGTTTTTTGTGGATCTCCCAGACGTTGGTGAGTGCTTTGAGCATCTTACGTTCCAGTTCATAAACGACCTGATCTTCTTCCCAGTACATTCCGCTTATAGCCTGCACCCATTCAAGATGGCTCACTACCACCCTTCCAGCATTAGTCAGGTGCTATGCTCCCACCGCATTAGGAACACGGGGCAGAGACAGAGATGTGATGTCTCTATGTGACTCAACTGCAGGTGCTGACCCAAGACAGATCCGCCACCCATGTCGTCCTAAATATTGCCAAGGAAGAACGCCGTGTGCTTGTCTCGCACTTAATATGGGGATGTTTTTGATTTGAAGGGATGAGTTGATTAATTGTTATGGGGCTTCTAGAATAAAAACTCAGTTTTTAGATAAACACAAGGAGTCCACTATGTCCAAAAAAGTTCACAAACCTATTGGTCATCACTATATTGTCGAGGCCTCAGGATGTGATCCTGAAATCATTGGCAGTGTGTCTAAAGTGCAGCAAATTTTAGTTCAAGCTGCAGAGATTGCAGGAGCAACAGTTTGGGCTGTATCTTTTAATAAGTTTTCTCCCAAAGGAGTCAGCGGTGTCGTTGTGATATCAGAGTCACACCTTTCAACACACACCTGGCCGGAATTCGGTTATGGCGCCCTGGATATTTATACTTGTGGCGAAAAGGTAGATCCTGAAAAAGCCATTTCTTATGCTGTCGAAGCCTTTGGGGCTGCGACGTCTCACATGACAGAAATCACCAGGGGAATCGACGATGAGGACAAGATTTATTATCACAGCCTTATCACATGGGAAGAGGATTTTGGAGAATATAGAAAACCAACAAAGGAAGAGGAGAAAACCAAAAAGACAATAAAAAAAAGCTAGATTGAGAAATCCTTCATAAATAGAGCCCTTTTCCGCCGCGGGGGCTCCCGTGTGTTATAATGAATAAGGAAGAATGAGTCAAAAAACCCTATTGTCCTTTCTGATAATATGCCTATTTTGGATGGCCACCCTATCTCTGGCTTCAGAGCCAGAGGATGAAATAGACAATTTGATTCTCCACATAGAGGAGGCCTTTAATAGCCGGAATATTGATGGTTTCCTGGATTTTTTCCAAACACATTTAAGGGAAGTTGAAAAGACGGTGATCACCAGTAAATTGGAAGATTTTCAGATGGAGAAAATTTCAATTCATAAAGTTTTATTGCAACCGGTTGACGAGAACACAATCAGGCTTAATCTTCGTGTCAAATATGACAATTTATTTTCTGTCATTATTGAGCTATGGCGGTTGAGGCTAGTCAAGATAGACGGGGTCTGGCTGATTAATGCCAAGGAGGTCGCTGGAGATATTCAAACTCTATATAAGATTTTTATCCCTTCCGACAGAATGGAAAGGGCAAAGTCTGTCGAGATCAAACACATTGATATTCGACTCGTTTTTCGGGAGGCCGCCGTTTTTTATGATAATCTTCCAAACCGGGAGACCGCCCTGTTGGTAATCGGGAAAGGAGACCTTCACCTCTCCCCTTCTTTAGAGAGAGAGAAGCATCAGCTTGAACTCATCTATGGCTCAACCGTTCTTGAGGATGATCTCAAATATGCTTATCTCCGCTGCTCGAATTCCTTTTTTGAAAACAATGTTTTAATATCCCCGGACCGTAATGGCGCACTGCCGATCACACAATCAGAACAAAACAAGGCTTATTCCCTATTCGTCAAACATTATTCCAGGTCATTTACCATAGAGAATTCGCTCAACAGTGAACGGCTGTCATTTTTACCCCAGGGCGATGAAGTGGTGATAGAATTTGAGGGCCAAAAAATAGGAATTTATACCTACATCTATTCTCCTTTTGCTGAGGAAGAAATCTCCGTCTACCAGTGGAATGAGGATCGGATAGTCAATCTGTATTCTCCTCAAACAGACGATGAGAAGCAGCAGCTTTTTATTTCTATTGGACAAAAATTTGATATCACTCACTATGATGTTGAAATAAGCTATCGTCCTCAGGATTCTCATTTTTCAGGGAAGGCCAAGATAGACGTAGAATCTGAAATTGGCACCTTTAATATGTTGAAATTTAAATTCAATCCTGAACTACAAATCCTCCGGATCAATGATGAGGAGAAACAGCAGTTATTTTTTACTCTGGATAAACTGAGACAAACTCTTTATGTGTATCTTCCTCCCTCTCTTGGAACGCGCAACTCGGCTTCTGTTGATGTGTATTATAGAGGAAAAATCAAACCGAATACGGCTCTGACAGAAATGCTTCACGGTCCCCAGGGTGAAGAATCCTATATCATGATCCCTGTTAGTTTTGAGACGTACATGTATACTCAATCTTCTTACTGGTATCCATCTCCGGCCAATGACGACTATTTTACAGCCCATGTCAGAATCACTGTTCCTCCTGGGTATTCTCTCGTTGCCAATGGTGTCCTGGTTGAGAAATCTGAATGGAAGGGACTGGAGGGTATCGAGGATATCGAACATGTTGGTTCGACTGTGTGTGTTTTTGAATCGAACAAGCCTGTTAAGTATCTTTCATTTATCGTGGGGAAGCTGACTAAAATTGCAGAAGAATCAAATCCTTTGCCTCTCCAATACTACCAAGCTTCGGATGTCCGAGGACAATCTTGGGATTATTTGGATGAAGCAAAAAAAATTCTAGCTCTATACCAATCCTGGTTTGGACCGTACCCCTATGAAGGCTTTAGTATAGTCCAGAGATTGTGGCCCCAAATCGGAGGGCACAGCCCTCCCTCTTTTATCGTGCTTAACGACATGCTGCGGATTTCCCCAGCTTACCGGAGATCCCTCAGCGACAGCCCTGTCGATCTTTCACGGTGGCGGGAATATTTTATGGCTCATGAAATTGCGCATCAATGGTGGGGCCAGGGCTTGACATGGGAATCCTATCATGACCAGTGGTTGAGTGAGGGGTTGGCCCAGTTCGCATCCGTCCTTTACTTAAAGGAAAAGTATGGGGAAAGAGTCTTTTCCGCGATACTCCGGAAATTTTCTTCATGGACAAAAAGAATGTCGAATTGGGGAGCCATAACCATGGGATCACGATTAAGCTATTTCAATTTTGAAGCTTTTCAATCCATTGTCTATGACAAAACGACACTTGTGCTTTTTCTTCTCAAAGATTATCTCGGTCAAGATGTTTTTTTTAGGGCTCTTAAAGAATTTTTTGTTCAAAAACAATACAGCCGGGCTACAACTGGCGATTTTATTAAGGTTTTCGAAAAAATTTCTGGTAAGGATTTACAGTCATTTTTCGATAATTGGTTTAATTCTTACCTCTTGCCTGAAGTGAGTGTCACTCATTCTCTCCAAAAAGTCGGCGGTTTATATCAACTCAATGTGAAAGTTGTGCAATCGAAAAATCTTTTTATTTTTCCTCTATGGATTGAATGGAAAGAAGGGGGAGAAAAAAAACGAAGAAAATTGCTTATCGAGAGAAATATTCAAGACTTCAATTTTTCAGCTTCAGAAAAAATTAAAAATGTTATTTTTAATCCAAATGAGGCGGTTCCTGGTGTTTTCCGCTAGCTTGAATAATCGATGGTGCTGATTTTCAAACGTTTGATCATCTCATTGAGAGTCGTTGGTTTAACATTAAGCAGGGCCGCGGCCTTCTTCTGAATCCCCTCAGATCTTCGCAGAGCTTCTATGATTGTCTTTCTTTGAAAGGTTTGTAATTCATCCTTCAAGCTTCCGTTTGCCTGGAGACTGGAGTGCGAACTGTGATTTCCATTCTGCAGAGCAAGAAGGAATGGAGGGAGACTCTCTCTGTTTATAACTGAATATTTTGTCAGCACCACGGCGCGTTCAATGAAGTTTTCCAGTTCTCGTATGTTCCCCGGCCAGCTGTGATTTTCTAATACTTTCATCACGTCTTTTGATATGCCGTCGATTTTTTTGTTGTTTTCTTGACTGTACACGTGGATGAAGTGTTTGACGAGGAGCGGGATGTCTTCTTTTCTTTCCCTGAGGGGGGGGAGTTCAATTTTGATGACGTTGAGGCGGTAGAAGAGGTCCTCTCGAAAAATCTTTTCAGCGATAAGTTTTTCCAGATTTGTGTTGGTCGCAGCCACGATCCTCACGTCCACACGGATCGTGCTGGTGCCTCCCAGGTGCATGAATTCCTTGTCCTGAATAACACGCAGCAACTTGGCCTGTGTTTCGATGTTCAACGAGGAAATTTCATCGAGAAAAAGCGTCCCCCCATCCGCGGCTTCAAAAAGCCCTTTTTTATGGCTGGTCGCTCCTGTAAAAGCCCCTTTGACATGACCGAATAAATGGCTTTCGAGCAAATCAGGCGGAAGGGAGCCTGAGTTGACGATAATGAATGGTGCGTTCGACCGATTGCTGTTTTGATGAACGGCTCGTGCGACCAGTTCCTTTCCGGTCCCACTTTCCCCCTCTACGAGAATTGTACTTCGTGTAGGAGCAGAGGCCTTGATGAGTTCGAAGACATCCAACATGACTTTGCTTTTTCCGATGATGTTTTCAAAACGGAATTTCTTTTTTAATTCATCCTTCAAGCGGACATTTTCTTCCTGGAGTGTTTTGAGATTGATGGCTCTTTGGATAGTGAGAAGGAGCTCATCATGTTTGAAGGGCTTTTGAATATAGTCGAACGCGCCTATTTTCATGGCTTCAATGGCGGACTCGACCGAAGCATAGGCCGTAATGATGATGATAACAGCACTTGGATCGATTTCCATTATTTTTTTGAGCACTGTGATTCCATCCATCCCCGGCATGAGTAGATCCAGGAGAATAAGATCGAATTCAAAATCCGGCTGCTTTTTGAGAGCCTCTTCACCATTGGAAGACAGCACGACGTCGTATCCCTCGGATGATAATAATTCACCTAGAACTTCGTGAATGATCGGTTCATCGTCGATTACATGAATAATTCCTTTTTGTGCCATGGTTTCACTGTTGTGTTGCTAAAGATTTGTTTTGAAGACGTTTGTCAAGATTTGCAGGGATGGTGACAGTGAATTCAGTCCCTTTTCCGTCTTGACTTTTCACTGTGATATTTCCCTCATGCTCTTTTATGATTGCATAACTGATGGATAGTCCCAGTCCCGTTCCCTTGCCGATTCCCTTTGTAGTGAAAAAGGGATCAAAAATGTGAGGGAGGTGTTGTGGCTGAATTCCTGTGCCTGTATCACCAATTTGTATGACGGCCATCTTGTTGACCTGAACAAGGTCAATTTTAAGGATACCGCCGTTCGGCATGGCATCGAGAGCATTGAGAATAATATTGATAAAAACCTGCTGCAGCCTTTCTCCCTGGGCCCAGATAGATTTGATGGGAGAGAGGTTCATTTCCAGTTGAATATTCATGTTTTTGAGTTTGTAGTCGATGAGAGAGACAATCCCTTGAAGACTTTCTTTCAAATCCACCTGGTAGAAGGATGTCTCTGATGGATTGCGGGAGAAATTGAGAAGACTGTTCACTATGCGGCCAACCCTCTCAGCCTGGGCTTCAATTTTTTCCAGAATCAAAGAATGTCTAGATTTGGCGAGTCTTTTTTGAAGAATCTGCACATAGCTCGATATTCCAGTCAGAGGCGTATTGATTTCATGGGCCACTCCGGCAGACAGCAGACCAATGGAAGCCAGTTTTTCTGAGGTGAGGAGCTGCTGCTGCATGGATAGTTTCTCTGTGATATCCTCAAAAACGATGATAGTTCCGTATGGTTTCCTGTTATTGTCGAGCAGCGGTGTTTTGACGATGTCAAAAATTCTGTTCAGACCTCCCGGCAGGTCTAAAGATATCTCACTGGCCAGGCGAAAATCCTGCTGGGTGTCTGATGGAAAAATGGCTGCAAAATTCTTTTTGCCGATCACATCGATCAGGCGGTTGCCCACAACCTCATTTTTTCTCTTGGAAAACATCTCTTCGAGGACACGGTTCCATCCGCTCACTTTTCCAACCTGGTCCAGAACCGCCACGCCGACAGTCAGGCTTTCGATGATGTTTTCGCTGTAGTCTTTAAGTCTCTCCAATTCCAGAGCTTTGATGTGGGATTGGTCATAGAGATAGGCATTTTCAAGCGCGAGAGCAAAAGGTGAGGATACAGTTCTCAGCAGTTCCCAGTCTTCAGAATTGAGGTAGGTGTTGTCCTCTTTTTTCCCCATGCCCAGGCATCCGATAAGTTTATCCTCAACTTTCAGCGGCATCATGTGGAAAAAACCGAGTATTCGCATTTCTTTAAGGTCTTTTTGCTGCTCTTTTTTTTCGATAAAAGAGTAAGAGACAAGAGATTCTTTCTTATTGAGAAGAGAGTAAAGACTGTCTTCAAAAGTGAAGATTGTGGCCGAAGAGGGGAGTTTTCCCATGGACTTGAGGATAAAAAATTTCTTGTTTTCACCCTCGATGGGAAGAAGCAGTGCAATGTATTCAAGAGTCAGGGCATTGGCGATCAGTTCCAGAACAGATTGAGATAATTTGTGAAGATCCCTTTCCCGGCTGAGCTCCTGACTGATATTGAGCAGCGTCTTTCTGTATTTATAGCTTCTTTTGTAGATAAAACGGTCCAGAAGGGATTGAATGAATTTTTTGAGAGGTGTTAAGAGGGTGGCCCCGAGAAGAATCGCCAGTACGCCCAGCATCAAGATGTTCATTTTGTTTTCAGTAAAGATTTTTGTTTGAGAACTGACCACAAGGTAGAGGGAAGCGATGACAACATAGGACACGATGAGGGTTGCAGCCTTCTTGAGGATGACTTCCAAGTCTAAAAGTTTATATCTTGAGACGGAGTAGGCCAGCGTTAGGGGCACAAGGGCTTGAAAAATGACGGTAAACTCTGTGACCTGTGATGGGACCTGTCCCAACAAAAAGGGAATGATATAGATGCATGTAAATGGGAGAATTCCGATGCTCAGTCCATACACCACCCACTTCAATTGTTTTTTGACAAGGATGTTTTTTGCTTTGACAGATTCAGTCAAAACAACACCTAAGGTGAACAGCGAGAAAAGGGCGAATTGAAAGAGGTCCAATTTTTCCAGGGTTTTATAAAACCGAACGATAAATGCTGCGTTTAGTTTTAAAAAATTTGGCAGGTAAATAAAGACATTGGCTATTAAAAGGATCACGGCTGGGACATAGAGAAGCCAGAGCCGGGTCGGAGATGTTCGTGTAAAATTTTTTCTTTTTGGGAAAAAGATAAAGATATGAAAAAGAAGTGGGGGAAAGAGCAGGAAGGCAACCTTGTCCAGCCAGTAGAATAGGGAATCCAAGGTGTCTAGCTGTCCTGTTGGCGAGAAGACAAAAAAGGAATAAAAAACGAGGGATATCAAAAGAAAAAATACATAGGGGAGCGTCAAGGGCCTTTTCGAATTTAGAAACACTACAAGGCCGATGACCAGCATGGTCAGCCCGACAATCGCCATAAAAAAGTAGATAAAATCTGTACCCTTTGTCTCAGGCAGTGAGGAGCGAAAGGTCAAGGGATCTCCTGTTCGGTAGATTTCATATCTTACGAACTGTTCCTTTATTACGGCTTCCCATAGGTTTTTTGACACGTCGACTTTTGTTTCTACGGGATTGTCGTTGATCTTAAAAAGAATATCTCCTTTTTTAATCCCCATGATGTCAGCAGGGCTGTCCATTTCGACTTTGAGGGCAGTCAGCCCCCGTGGTTTTTCCTCCCAGACAACGCCATCGTAAGGCTCTTTCCATGTTGCCTTTTTTGCGATATTTAAACCACCCAGAGCAAGGAACAGTACAAAGATCGTTACGGCCAGGATGGTTTTCTTTTTCATGAGTTGTGTTTACAGGTTATCGGTAAATCCAAAAAATTGAATCATTTTGGCAAAAAATATATGTCCTTTTAGTTTAGGATGTGTCTTTGTTCTGACCTTATCACCCACTTGATCTGCGGTTCCGCGAGAAATTGGCTTAGGGCTCTGCTTTCTTTTAATCCGAGAGGATCTGTGTTTCTCCTCATCAGCTTATTCATGTAATCCTTTGGTGGATTTTCCGTCTGAAGATCTGTTCTGGGATTTTCTGCGGAAAAATAAGTCTTGAGATATGGAGTGTATCTTGAGGCATAAGAGAGAAACGAAAAAATTAAAAAAACAAGCAAAACTGCAGACAGAACTTTGTATTTCATTCTTCATAAAAATAACCCTTTCCCCTGATTTTGTCAATATTGGGGACAGGCCCCAATCTCATCGAAGAATTCATCCCAAAAGGCGATTTACATAATTCCGTAACATTTTGATAATGGATGAGGTAATACTCTTAATGGGAGGTCGTCTCGATTGACAAAAAATGGAGGATACTCTACTATTTAGGTTAATTTTCTATCTTTAATCAAAAAGGACGTTGAATTGAAATGCCACACTTTCTTTGTCGATTAGCTACGGAAGACGGACAAATTCAATCTCAGTCCTTTTTTGCCCCATCCCTCCAAGATTGCCGCAGGCATTTTGAATCGGAAGGATTCTGTATTCTTTCGATAAAAAAAGACTGGAAAAAAATCCAAATTTCAGTTTTGCCCCTGGAAAAAAAGATCAAAGATAAAGATTTTGTTATGTTCAACCAGGAGCTTGTGGCCCTCATAAAGGCCGGATATCCCATTCTGAAAAGCATCGAAATTATTATCAGCCGGGCGAAAAATGTGCACATGAGAGAACTGATGATGCGCATAGAGAAAGAAATCCGAAGTGGGAAATCTCTTTCTGAAGCCTTTAGTCCGTACGATCAATATTTTTCGAAGGTCTATATCGCTTCTCTCATGGCTGGAGAACGAAGCGGCAATTTGGCTGAAACCATCACACGCTATAACAATTACGCAAAAGTTATGATGGTCACTAAATCAAAAATTCGCACCGCAATGGCCTATCCGACGCTCCTGCTCTTTTTTTCACTCGTTCTTCTCGGAATCCTCATCAATTTCATTATTCCCCGTTTTAGTGATTTTTACATAAATTTTGAGGCGGAGCTCCCAGCTGTGACGAAGTCACTCCTGGCATTTTCCAATTTTGCTAAAAAAAATTTGGTCATTATCTTGGTTTTTATGCTCGGACTTATCTTGATCTATTTTAAGATGAGAAAAGGGGATAAAAGCTCATTACTTCTGGCCAGACTCCAGCTTAAAATTCCGTATGGGAAGCCCATCTGGATCGAGTCCTCCATCTCTCTCTTTTGCAGGACATTGGGACTGCTCCTGGAAGGAGGGATCTCTCTCCTGTCCTCTCTTGGGGTGGCCTCAAAGGCGGTGCCCAATAAGTATCTTGTCACAAAAATGAAAGATCTCTCCGAGTTCATCAAAAATGGAGAAAGCTTGTCTGAATCGCTAAAAAAAGCGGAGTTTTTTACTCCTTTAGCTCTGGATATGATACGGATAGGAGAAACATCTGCTAACCTAGAAGGAATGTTGGCCGAAGTGGCTGACGTTTATGATGAAAGAATCCGATCGCGCATCGATACGTTTGTCTCTCTTATTGAACCCCTTATCATAATTGTTATGGGGATTGTCGTCGCTGCGATGCTCCTTTCAGTCTATATGCCCATATTTAACATCATAAGAGTTGTCCAATGACAAACAAAACAAAAAAAGAAGAACAACAGGATTTTCTCCGCAATGAGGAGGAAGAAACCAAAAAGATTGCTGAAAGATACAAGGTTCCCTATATCGATTTGGCCTCTCAAGTCTTAAACAGAGAACTGGTTCAATCTTTCCCTGTGGATTTTCTCCATAGATCCAATTTCATCCCTCTGGATCAGAACGGAAATGTGGTCAAAATAGCCATCGCCGATCCCTCCGACTTTGCCACAATCGACTCCATCGAGTCTTTTCTTGGAAGGAAAGTCAAGGTCTTTGCGGCCTCGACACGGGCAATACATGAGGCTCTGCGCCGGAGTGAAACTGCACTTCAGGTCCTCAAAGATGCAACGGAAGGATTTGTTATGCAGGTGGTTGACAAAGGGGGGGGAGAGGAAGACGAGATTATTTCTGTTGAAAAATTGGCCGATCAGGATGGCTCCATCATAAAGCTCGTCAACTCTATCATTTTTACGTCCGTACAAAAGAGGGCGAGCGATGTGCATGTTGAGTCCAGGGAAGATGGCTTGACCATCAAGTTTCGGATCGATGGGGTGTTGAGCGAAGCCATGGAGCCTATCGATAAGAAGTTTCAGGCACCTATCATTTCAAGAGTGAAAGTGATGTCTGATCTTGACATCACAGAGAGGCGGGTTCCTCAAGATGGAAAATTCAGGCTGAGAATTAAGGATAAAACCATAGATTTCCGTGTCTCGATCATGCCGAGTGTCTATGGGGAAAGCGCTGTGATCAGGATCCTGGACAAGGAGATGATCACTGAAGCTATTTCGGAATTGAGATTGGATCTCCTGGGATTCACGGATCATCTCCTCGAACGGTATCAGAGGTATATCGTCAAACCCTACGGCATGCTCCTTGTGACCGGGCCGACCGGAAGCGGCAAAACGACAACCCTGTACGCCACATTGACGGAAATTAAATCCCCGGAAGATAAAATCATCACAATCGAGGATCCTGTGGAGTACCAGATAAATGAAATTACGCAAATTCCGGTGAATGAAAAAAAGGGGCTTACTTTTGCCAGGGGATTGAGGTCCATTCTCCGGCATGATCCGGATAAAATTATGGTGGGTGAAATCCGTGATCCCGAGACGGCCCAGATTGCGATTCAATCCGCTCTGACAGGACACCTCGTATTTACAACGGTCCATGCCAACAATGTGTTTGATGTGATCGGTCGCTTTCTGCACATGCAGGTCGATCCATACAGTTTCATTTCTGCTTTAAACTGTATCCTTGCACAGAGACTGGTGAGAGTCCTCTGTCCCACCTGTAAAAAAGAGGTCACGTATTCAGATCACATTCTTTTAGAATCTGGGCTTGATCCAAAAAAGTATAAAGAGCATGTTTTTTTTGAGGCTCAGGGATGTTCTGAATGTAATTTTACTGGCTACCAAGGACGAACAGCAATTGCTGAATTCCTCGAACTCTCTGACATTGTGCGTGAAATGATCTTGGATAAAAAACCTCTATCTGAAGTGAAAAGACAGGCTAAAAATGAAGGGATGATCTTTTTGAGAGAAGCCGGAGTGGAAAAAGTGGTTGATGGGATAACAAGTCTTAAGGAATTGAATAAAGTTACATTTGTAGAATAAAGAATGAACCACACCAAAATCAATTGAGGACAAGGATGGCGTTTTTAGACAAAGCAAAGGATTTTTTTGTAAACCAACCCAAACCTTTTTCAGCTTTTCAAGTGGCGTCAAATTACCTGACAGGCGTTCAGCTTTTTTCCAGGGATAAAAAAATCAAATCTTCTTTCACTCTTTTATTAGATAAAGGAATTATCGAACCGTCATTTTATCAGAACAATATTAAAAAAAGAGACCTTTTATTCAGTCTCTTTGATCGAGAAATGAAGAAAAATCCTCTTTCAGATAGGCGTGTTGTTTTTGTCCTGCCGGAACTTTCGCAAAAAGCGTTTGTTCTGTCGTTTGAAAAACTGCCGGCCACTTTAAAGGAGAGAGAACAGCTTGTGAGGTTCAGAGTCAAAAAGCAGCTGCCGCTCCTGCCAGACGATACACGGATTGCTTATTCTCAGATACCAACCGACAACCATGTTCGTGTTTTGGCCTCCGTAGCACGCGTATCTGTCATCAAGGAGTATGAAGATTTTTTTAGTCAGCTCAAGATCAAAGTGCGTTCGGTGGGCATCCCTTTTGCTGGACTTGTCAATTTAATCGGGAAAAACGAAGAGAATGTGATGCTGGTGAATATTGAAGAAGACGCATTCAGCCTTGTCGGCATAACTTTGTCTGAAATCTCTCTTTACCGCCAAAAATCCTTTGTGCTCGATTCGTTAGATGAGAAGTCTCTCCTGGAAAAGAATGAGGACATCGCTGTAGAGATCGAAAACACCATTAATTTTTTAGAAGATAAAGAAAAAACAAAAATGAATTTGCTCTGGGTACGGACAGGATTGCCTGGGGATGGAGACAGCATGCTGTCCGATTTAGCCGCAAGATTATCGATTCCTGTAAAAGGCATCGATTCCTGTCTGCCGGGAGAGCTGGCGCCTAATGAAAAAAGACTCCTTTCTCCTCTTTTAGGGCATATCCAATGAACCATAAATCAAGATTAAACCTAGAGTTGGCCTCCCAACCCCTTCGGAACAGGAGATTATTCTTTCTGTGTCTTTTCTTATTGGTGGCCCTCACTGTAGGTGTAACAGTTGTCTCAGCCAACCTGTATGGAAAATTCAAAAGCAAATATAACGAAACTCAGTTGCAAGTTGAAGAAGTCGAACAGAAAAGAGAACGTGCCCAAAGGGAGGAAATCCAACTCGCCAATCAAATAGAAAGCCAATCTGCAGCCAATCAAGCAAAAATTGACTTCATCAATGGCTTGATCTACCGCAAGAGTTTTTCTTGGATTGATTTCCTCACTGATCTGGAAAGTGCACTCCCAACTCGTTGTTATATTATATCTATGGCGCCCTCTCCGAGGGGAGAATTGGGAATGGAAGTCAGGATCAGAGTTGCATCCCCGGGTATGGAAGATCTCTTGAAGTTGTATACTCAGTTGGTGGAGTTAAAGTTCGAAAATGTCCTTATCCGCAGCGAGGAACAGGCCAACAATGGTCTGCTTATATCAGAGGTTTCATTTATCTATGAAAAACATATTTAGTTCTATTTCACAACGTGAACGCAGGATTCTTGGACTGTTCTGTCTGCTTTTAGGGGCCGCTCTTTTTTTCTATGTCTTTTTCGCCCTGGGAATGAAAAGGTCGCACTCCCGTTCCGTGGACCTTCTGTCTGCCGTTCAAAGGAACTTTCAAGCCGCTGAAACAAGCAAGTCCCAGAAAATGACGGAAAATCAAAGATGGAACCAAGTCCAGCAGGATATAGCGGAACTTCGGGACACATATTTTTACAGTGGTTTAGAATGGGGGAAAGAACTTGTGACAGATCTCCAGCAAATCTTGGATACGTCGAGAATCCAGAATTCCCGGAAAAAATATGAATACGCACATTTTGAAAAGGAAGAGATCCAAAAGGTTTTAGTCGATTTTACTGTCACAGGAAGATATGTGGCTCTTAAGAACTTTATCCATGCTGTAGAGACTTTTCAGAAATTTCTGATGATAGAAAAAATTGATTTCCTGGATATCGATCCACAGGGACAGGGGATCAAGTTAAGGATTCAACTGGCGGGGTATCATGCGATATTTTAGGCCCATTTGTCTCTGTATAGTCCTTGTTTTGTTTTCCTCCGCCCTTGTGTCCTCCCAGGAAAAAACGGAGGAAAATTTGCCTCCCGTTAGCCTGATAAGAAAGGATCTCCTTGTCCACGTTATGAAAAAATTAGATCCAATCAAACGGAATATTTTTACTCCAAACAGTGTTCGAACGCAGGAGGTTGACGAGTTTGGAGAAATGGGTGAGGAACAACAAGGCGATATGTCAAATATTGAAAATCTGGAAGCGGAACAGCTGTCTGCAACTTCGCTCGATTTAAGATATATCGGATATGTTAAATCCGGACAAAAAATTACGGCTTTGATTCTTTTCGAAGGGGAGGCCCTGGCTGTTGATGTTGGTGAAGAGATAGCGGAAGGTGTGAGCATATCAAATATCACACTCGAAGAAATTACGGTGATAGGATTTGACCCAGAGCCTCGGACGTTCCTCTTAGAAGGAGACATACAATGAAAAAGATGAGTTTAATGATGGTCGTTATTTTGGCCCTTTGGGGCTGTGTCACGTTTAGCCATACATATAAACTGGGAACAGAGGCCTTACAAAACAAAAATTGGGATGAGGCCGTTGAACTTTATGAAAAGGCTTATGAAGAAAATCCGAAAAATACCGTCTACCGTTTGGCTTTGCAGAGGGCTAAGGTGTCGGCCAGCCTTTTTCACCTCTATGAGGCTCGCCGCTTTGCCGCCTCAGGTCAAAAGGAAGAAGCCATAAAAGAGTACGAAAAATCTCTCTCTTTAAATTACAGCCGTTTAGTCGCCGATGAGGCCAAGGTTTTATCTGAAGGACCAATAAAAGAAGAAAAACCGGAAGAGATTCACATCGAAGCCCCTGTCAAACTAAAAGTCGGCTCCGAGCCCATTCAACTGTTATTCAGACAGCAGGCCGGCCTCCGTTCTATATTTCAGGCTCTTGGCAAATCCGCAGGCATCAATATTATCTTTGATGAACAGTTTCGCGATGTTTCCTACTCCATCATTCTGACAGACAAGTCGTTCGAAGAAGCCATAAAAATCCTGTGTCTGGCCACCAAAAACTTTTATTCGATCATCGATGAGCAGACGATCATTGTTGTCCCTGACCTTCCGGCAAAACGTATGCAGTATGAGTTGACTGCGGTGAAAACATTCTATCTGTCCAATATCCTTGCCACTGATATCCAGAGCACTCTCGCTCAACTCCTCCGTTCCCAATACAAAGCCCCTCTCATTATGGTCGACAAAAACTTGAATTCCGTAACAGTCAAAGATGCTCCGGCTGTTCTGGAGTTGGCTGAAAAAATCCTCCGGGTATGGGATAAATCCAAAGGAGAGGTTGTCATCGATGTGGAGATCATGGAAGCCTCACGAACTAAACTCAGGCAGCTGGGCCTTGATATTGATCCACACACTGTGGGGATTTCATACAATAGCCAGGAAGAGGGAGAAGGCCAGTCTCTTGAGAGTTTGAATTTTGCCAATGCCAGCAACTTCCAGGTCACACTTCCATCGGCGTTTTTTGATTTTCTGGAATCAGATTCCGACACTCAGATCATAGACCAGCCACGGCTCCGGGGCATGGATGGAGAAGAGATCAAGTACATTGTCGGAGAACAGGTGCCCATCCCACGAACCACTTTCCAGCCCATTGCTACAGGTGGATTTGGACAGCAGCCCTTGACATCATTTACTTTTGAGCCCGTTGGTATCGATATCCTTATCACGCCGAGACTGCATCTAGAAAATGAGGTCACTCTTGACGTGGAAATAAAGATAAAATCTATTGGAGGAGCCGGCTATGCCGATATCCCTATTATCACAACAAGGGAAGTGAAAAACATCATCCGGCTCAAGGATGGGGAAACCAATCTTTTGGCCGGGCTTCTCAAGGACGAAGAGCGAAAGACGATGCGTGGTATTGCTGGAATTAAGCGCCTGCCGATTATAGGAAGCCTTTTTTCCAATACGGATCAGACCATCCAGCAGAGCGAAGTCATCTTGACCATAACACCCTACATTATCCGGCCCTTTAAAATCTCTGAATCGGATTCGGAACCTATATGGGTTAACCTCTATTCCTCTCCCAGCTCTGAAGCGGGAGGAGCAATGAGGATGCCTCAGGAGGGCCTGTTGGATGAGGAGATGAGTAGAGCCAGAATGCTTCAGGAAAGGCAGCAGGCGGCATCGCAAACCGGGGCCAATTCTATCAATCTCAATCCGGGGAACTTTGAAGTTCCTCAGAATCGGGAATTCCGTATCAGCGTCAATCTGCGGAGCCAGGAAGACATATACAACATGTCTTTGAATCTGTCGTTTAATCCCGTTGTTCTCAACCTAAAACAAGTGACGGCCGGGGGGTTTGTGAGGCGGGAAGGGCTGGATTCTTCCTTTCTTCAAAATATTGACAATGCCTCTGGGGCCTGCACGATCGCTTTTAACAGTCCGGATATCACCCAAGGTGTCAAGGGCACCGGAGGAATTGCCACCCTGGTATTTGAGGCCAAGGAGACGGGCGAAAGCCAGGTAACGGTCGACAGCATTGTAGCCACGGATACTTCGGGGAATCCTGTTGCGTTTCAGTCCCAGAATGCCCGTGTTGTTGTCCGCTGATTGACATTCATAAGGGGGTCAGCTAAAATCTTTTCACCGGCGGTGTAGCTCAGGTGGTTAGAGCATACGGCTCATATCCGTAGTGTCGGGGGTTCAAGTCCCTCCACCGCCACCATTTTATACAGGCATTCTTCATTTTAGTTTTAAGAACGAGTTCTGTAAGGTGATGAGAAACCACGTAACGCTTTCCGCCTTTCTAAAGCGAGGGAAAGCTCACTCGATCTCCCCGTGCTCGCTACTCATTTCCAAAGAGGAAATGAACCATGCCCGCTCGTCCTCCAAACGGATTTCTCCATCATCCTCCCAGAACTCTCTTATAACGAAAAAATGGATAACTATTTAAAAAAAATGCTGTTAGACAAAGTTAAAGAAACCATTCAAAAGCACAATCTGTTCTCCAGGGAGGAAAAAATTCTCATCGCCTATTCGGGTGGAACTGATTCGACCGCACTCCTTCATCTACTCAGGGAACTCCAGGAGGAGTGGCCGATAACACTGGCCCTGGGACATTTCAACCACAAACTCCGTTCGAATGCCGAAAATGAAGAGCTGTTTGTTCGAAATGTTGCAGAAAAACTGAATCTTCCTCTCTATGTGGGTTCAAAAGATGTTCGTGCCTATGCCGCAGAACATAAATTCAACATTGAAGAGGCGGGGCGAAAACTCCGGTATGGTTTTCTAAAAGAGACAGCGCACACACATGGTTTTTCGAAAATCGCTACAGGGCACACGAAAAACGATCAGGCTGAGACTTTTTTTATGCGGCTTTTTAGAGGGAGCGGTCTATCTGGTTTGTGCGGAATCTTTCCTGTTGTTGACGGTCTTTTAGTCCGCCCTCTCCTCTATATAGAAAGAGCAGAGATTGAAGCCTATCTCAACAGCATAAAAGCCGACTTTCAAGTGGATGAAAGCAATACAGACAGACGGTATTTGCGCAACAGAATCAGAAGTGAATTTTTGCCTTACATCCAAAAAGAGTTCGACCCTCATTTGATTTCCAGGATAGGGCAGGTATCCTCCTTATTCCAAGAAGATGAACTTGTCCTCAAAGAACTGGCCGATGAGGAGAAAAAAAAAGTTATTCACAGGAAAAAAGATTTGATTTTTCTTGATCTTAATATTCTCTCCACTTTGTCCGTTGGTTTAGCCAGGCGTGTGGTGAGAGAATTTATTGCAGAGATCAAAGGCGATTTGAGAAAAATTTCATTTGGGGATGTCGAATCTGTTCTCAATTTGGCAGAAGGGAAGGAATATCCTCTGACAAAAGACGTCCTTTTGCGCAGAGAACAGAATAGAATATTTTATCCAGCAGGCAACCTGAAGACTTCCTCATATGAGCTGCTGTGGACAGGAGAAAATAAGCTTGTGATAAAAGATTTGGACATGAGTTTTTCTGGAAAGGCCATGCTCTGTCTGCCTGAAAACTGGAAGTATGATAATTATAAAGGTGTTTGCCTGGATTGGGGGAAACTTGCGTTTCCTCTTTTGGTGAGGTCTCGCAGAGAGGGTGATAGATATCAACCGATAGGGGCACCAGGGCGGAAAAAGCTCAAAGAGGTCATGCGGGCCAAAAACATTCCTGTTAGCGAGCGAAACAGACGCCCTGTATTTCTCTCGGCCGGAGAAATTGTTTGGATATACGGTCTTCCCGTAGCAGAAAAATTCAAGATTGCTCCGGAGACAAAGGACATTTTTTACATATCTTTAGAGGAGAAATCTTCCGGATCCATTTCTTGAGCCCTATCCCAGATATTTTTCTTTCCAGATTCCAAAGATCAGCAGGGCCCAGAGCTGGTGGCTGAAATTTTTTCTACCTGACAGATGAAGATCCATCATGTTTTTTATGGCACAAAAATTGAAGAGGTTGTCCTGAGTGATAGACTTTTCATGGAGTGTGTCGCTCATCAGGTCTTTTAAGTCCGTCTTTAACCAGTGTTTTATCGGGATGCTGAAACCTTCTTTTCGTCTGAAGATGTTTTCTCGAGGAAGCAGGCCTTCCATTGTTTTTTTAAACAGCCATTTGGTTTCCCGCCCGTGCAGTTTCAGTTGTCCAGGAAGCCTAAAGAGAAATTCCACGATTTTATGGTCGATGAGCGGAACCCTTGTCTCTAGAGATGTGGCCATACTCATGCGATCGATTTTAACGAGAATGTTATCGACCAGATATGTTTTTAAGTCGAGTAAGAGCTCTCCATTGATGGAATCGTACATCTCCAACTGGGAAAAGATTTGAGAAAATGGATCAGATTTGTGCAGAGAGCGGATACCGCCTATATCATTCTTAAAATCCTCAGTGTAGAGAGACTCCTTGTTTTGTTCGGACAGGAACATCATCCAACGAAAATGCCGCAGAGCCGGATGAAAAGAGAATCCTTGATTAAAACGCTGGAGCTTGTTCCAAATCCCCTTTTTTTTTGACGCTGGAGGGAATCTTTTGATAAGCGGAGCCATAATCTTTTGTGAGGTCGAAATCATGGGTAGGATGGCCATCTTTTGGGCCAAATAGTGTTCATATCCTCCAAACACCTCATCTCCGCCGTCTCCAGACAGGATAACTGTCACATGTTCACGTGCCATTTTGGATACAAGATATGTGGGAAAAATGGAGAAATCTCCAAAGGGTTCATCGAGATGGCTCACAAGTTGTTCTGTCAATTCCAGAGCTTGAGGGCGAAGTGTTTGTTCATGGTGCTCAGTATTAAATTTACGCGCTATTGTGCGGGCATAATCGAGTTCATCATAGCTCTTGTCCTCGAAACCGATGGAAAATGTTTTCAAGGGATTTGTGCCGAGCTCTTTCATTAGGCCCACGATAGCCGACGAATCGATCCCCCCACTCAGGAAAGCTCCCAGCGGGACATCGCTGTGGAGACGCATTTTAACCGATTCTTTGAGAAGACTGTAAAGCTCTTCTTTAAGGGATCCGATATCCGGTTTTTGTGATAATTGTGAATCGAATGTGGAGGGTTCAAGATCCCAATACTTATGGATGGAGAGGTGTCCGTCCTGGTAAACAAGAAGGTGCCCGGCCGGTAGCTTGAAGATGTTTTTGAAAATTGAGTACGGTGCGGGGATGTACTCAAGCGTTAAAAAGATATCGAGGGCCTGCGGTTCCAGCACACGTTTGACTTTAGGATGAACAAGGATGGTTTTCAGCTCGGATCCAAAAACGAGTGTCTGGTCCTCAAGAAGAGTGTAATAGAGCGGTTTGATTCCCAGTCTATCCCGAACCAAAACAAGCCGATTTTCCGTCCGGTCCCATACAGCTGTGGCATACATTCCTCTCAGTCTCTGGACGAAATCGACGCCCCATTGCTCATAGCCGTGCACAAAAATTTCTGTGTCCGTCTGTGATTTGAAGATATGGCCGCGTCTTATAAGCTCTTCCCGCAACTCCGGGCAATTATAGATTTCTCCATTGTGGGCGGTCCAGACCGATGAATTTTCGTTGGCCAGTGGCTGGTGCCCTCTCTCTACATCAAGAATGCTCAGGCGCCGCGCACCGAGCCCGATGTTGTCCTCGGTATAAACACCTTGATCATCGGGCCCGCGGTGGATAATGGTCTGGCACATGGAATCAATGAGTGAAGGAGGGACAGGGTGACTTCTGATTTTATGAGCGATACCGCAGATTCCACACATCAGTTCCTGCGCACAATCTCAAGACCAAAAAAGACTCCGAGAAAACGGCCTTCTCGCCTTTCCTTGTATTCGAAATAAGGGATGGACCCTATGGAGGCTTTAATTTTTATCTTGTAGAAGTGGTTGTCTCTCACCTTAAAGACACGTTTGGGAGAAATGCTCAATGTGACTCGCTGATTACTTCCAAGAGTGATTTTTTGGGTTTTTCCTCCCATCTTGACCTTAATTTCATTAGATGCGCGGGGATTATTCAAGAGGAGAAAGTGGAGTTCTTTAACTGGAAACCAAGTTTTTAAGATCATTTCGCAGGTGCGGTCTCCCTTGGTCCAAAATCCATCTTCCGTTTGGTGTTTGGGCCAATAATTGTCATCCAGGAAGTAAAGCCAACCCTTGTTCGCAGGTGTGCCGACTTCCCTGAAGGCCTCAGGATTGGTCATAGTGGGGTGGTTGTTGACAAGAGACATTTCCACGGGCAGAAGTTTAAAAGGAAGTTTTTTGGCGTGGGTGGCAGGATTTTGGGAGTGAAGGAACGGGCTGATGAGGATGGGAGAAATAAAAATGGCCGCCATAAGCCATGAGGATATCAATTCTTTGGAGTTCCTTTTCATTCCGGGGAGGAAGAGGAAAAGAGGGTAGATATTGAGGAAATACCTGTTGGCTAAAGATCCCCCTCCTCCAGAGTAGTTGTCGGGCATGAGGACAATGTAGATAAGTATCCCTCCTGCGATGGCACAGAGTATCAACCACTGCTCCCAACTCTTCTTCCGTAAAATAAACACGATAAGGAACAGAAAAGCGGGGAAAAAATACCAGATGATCCCGGTGAACCGGCCAATAAAGTAATAGAAAAAGTTGTACACAGAGATTTTTGCCGGGCGCTTATGGGTCTGTTCATAGCCTTCTGAAGTCATGGACAAGCCTGTGTTGTCAAATGTCAAATCCTTGGCATCAAAGGGGAATCCTCGGTTTTCTCCGGTGTAGAATGTTTTTCTCTCTCCTCCCTGGTAATTCCATTCCCCGGTTACAAGGTAGTTTGTTCCCCAGAATACGCCCGAAACCATGATAAAAGTGAAGAGGATAATCGCTGTTTTGACAAACTTCTTTTTGAAGAGAGTATGGGCGACTAATGGACCCAGCAGGATGATGTTGGGAGGTTTGGCAAAAAAGGCCATTCCCGCCAGCGCAGCGGCCAGATAATCCGACCAGTCAGAAAGGAGAAACTGTGTTCCCCATTTTTTTGGTTCATCCTCTGGTTTGGCTTCTCTGTATTTGTGTTTGTAGAGCCAGAGAAAAATGACCGTAAAAGCCATAAAAATGTTAAAAAAATCGGGTGAAATCCAGATGAAATAAACCATGGCTACGGAAGCGAACAAGAAGGTCAATATTGCAGAGAGGGAGAGCAGAGGTGGATTACGGAGGGAAAAATACTTGTAGCCCATAAGAACTATCAGTATCAGGAGAAGTGTATGGAACACAAAAAAACCGTTGGTGCCAAAAAGTTTGAGAAAAGGGGCGGAAAAAAGCGGGTAGATGAAGGACTTTGCAAAAAATATTTTTCCGTCTTTTCCTCTTTTCAAAAAAATTCCCTGGGGCCCCGAGGGGAATATGCGGAAATACCTGTTGAGGTCCTGCCCCT
Source organism: uncultured Eubacteriales bacterium (assembly GCA_964633715.1). Lineage (GTDB taxonomy): Bacteria > Acidobacteriota > Aminicenantia > Aminicenantales > Aminicenantaceae > JAUWVG01. The sequence goes on along the minus strand of CAZWHQ010000027.1, from coordinate 6,629 downwards.
GCAGGGAATATTCCAAATCAAAATCATAGGCCAGGCTTTGGGTCGCGGCAAAGTAGGTGGACTGGTCGGCAAAAAGGAATTCCTTGTGGAGGACGGGAATGTTAATAAACAGGGACATTCCCAAAACAAACACAAAGATCAAAACAACGGGAACGCGCATGGGATTTTTCTCTTTTGACATTTGATAAACCAATACCACAGATAGGGGGAAATATCAACATCACTCCCTGGCTGGATGAAGCTAAGTCGCTTTTTAACAATTTTCCCTTCTCGACCAAATTCCTATACATATTTGATTTGTTTATTATCATCAAGATAAAATCCTTGCCTTCATTGTGTTCACATATTGGACACTCCAATCTCGTTAAACACTTTTTGAAACCAGTTTATTTCATTTGTTATCAATTAGATAGGCGTTGCGATCTTGTTGTGTTCACATATTGAACACTATTCTGGAGATCCGTATCTTTTGGGCCTAGTCTAATTTGTTTTATTTCAATAGCTTAGCTCCTCTCCGTGTTTGGTATAGTTCTTGCATATAGGAATGTCATGTGTATGAGACAAAGTAAAATCAAGAAAAAAGAGAAAATGAACAAAAAAAGCGAAAAGAACCAGACAAAATATAGTCCTGAGAGAGGAACGGTTCTTGCCATAACTCTCTTAATCACAGCAGGAATACTTATCCTGACCATGCCCTTTCTGGCAAAACTTTCCGGTCAGTATAGAGTGTCGGCAAATTCTTACCGTTCTCTCGCGGCAATTAATTTGGCTGAGGCAGGATTAGAAAGAGCCATCTGGGAGTTGAATTATGGTGATATCTTAGAGTGGGATGGAGATGATCAACTCAGGACCTGTTCTCTTCCTTCAGTCCAGGCTCCAGGAGGAAGTGTCATTGGCGACATCCTCATTGCTGTGGCCGATCCGCTGGGGGACAATCCCGTAATAGAGTCAACGGGCAAAATCGATGTTTCCGGTGAAGTCTTTTTGTCCAAGACGGCCAGAGTCGTTTTAAAAAAGGAAAGCGGAGAGCCGCTATTTAATGTTGGTGTTTTTGCAGATGAAAGTGTAACTCTTGCATCGAATTTGACTATTGAAGGCAGCGTGAGGACCAATGGGATTCATCCCGCTGCTTTGACCATCGAGAACAATTCAGTCGTCACTGGAGACGCCTCCTGCGGACCTGAAGGAAATCCTCTGGTCGCTATCGATCTTAACGGAACAGCAGAGGTTCTGGGCGAACTCAAGGCCGCTTCGGAAGTTAAAGAGCTCCCCTCAGTTGAAGTTCCTGTCGGGATGATCCCAAAAGGAGAATTCCTTGCCGAAGGGGAGACGGTCGTGATCACAGAAAACGGAGAGTACTCCTCTTTTGAGTTGGGGACCGGAGGTGTGGTGGAGATTGAAGGAGATATCACGATTTATGTCACAGGGCCATTTTCTCTTGGTTCAAATACTGAGCTGAATATTGCCGAAGGAGGAAACCTGAGACTTTACCTTGCTGGATCTCTCTCCTTAAGCAGCAATTGTGCCGTCAACAACAATCTCCAAGATCCCACCAAATTTGTCGTTCTGGGGGCGGACAGTCTAACTGGAACAATCACGTTAGATTCCAATACGCCTTTCTACGGTGCCCTGTATTTGCCTAAAGCAGACGTTGTCTGTTCCAGCAACATTGAGTTCCATGGTTCGGTCATCGGAAAGTCCGTTGCGTTGAATTCGAATGTGGATCTGTCCTATGCTGAAGACCTTGCGAATTTGGAGGGGCTTCCCGAGTGGGAATCTCCTCTAGTTGTCAAATCCTGGCAGGAAAAAAGGCCCCAATAGACAAATCCTTTCTCAACCCATCTCTTTTTTTCCTTGATTTAAAAAACCAACAAAAAAGATCCGTTATTTCTCAATTTGATATGGCTTGATGCGACTAAATTTACAGATAAAATGATCGAAAAAAAACCGGCCCAAAACATCCACAAACATGAACGCGGAGCTGTTCTTATTATCGCCCTTCTTGTCACCCTGATGTTGCTCATCCTGACGATGCCGTTTTTAGCCAAACTCTCAGGGGCGTACAGGCTGACCGAAAAGTCATACAGAACTCTTTCAGCGACGAATCTGGCAGAGGCGGGAATTGAACGTGCGATTTGGGAGTTGAACTTTGGCAGCATATGGACCTGGGATGGAGAATCGAACAATCGAGCCTTGGAACTTGTCGACCTCCAGGCAGCAGGCGGAACTGAAGTCGGAGACGTTTTGGTTGATATCCGGGCACCACTTGGACAGCTGCCTTTTATCGAATCCAAAGGAAAAGTCAACCACATCGATCCCACCACTATCGACCGGACCATCCGGGTGCTTTTGGAGCGAAAGGACAGCCCCTCTGTGTTTACATATGGCATCTTCGGGGAAGAGGGCCTCGATATTGTTGGGGCCGCAGATATTGATAGTTATGATTCACGGAAGGGCGCCTATGGCGGTGATAATATTGGAGAAAAAGGGCACTCGGGCACCAATGCAACCCATCAAGGATGTATCGGCCTCCAGAACAACGCCACTATTCACGGAAGTGCCTTTGTCGGCCCGGGCGTGGATCCGGAGAATGTGATTGTTATCGAAAACAATTCTGATATCACTGGAGTGCAGGAGGCCCTGCATGAGGAGAAATTACTTCCCTCCGTTCCTCCGCCGGAGGGGCTTCCCTTTTGTGGGGACTATCTTCTTCCCGTGAACAGCACGGATTCGATTCTCTCAAATGGGGAATATTCTTCGTTTAAACTCATGCCGAATACATCGGTGACAATTTTGACAGATGTGACTCTCTATGTCACCGGCGATTTTACGATGGAAAGCAATTCAGAGCTGGTTATTATTCATGGAGCGAGTTTAAACCTTTATCTTGGAGGAACGTTTACCCAGCGCAGTGAAAGTGCCATAAACAATTTGACGATGGATCCGACAAAGCTGCTGATATATGGAACGGATAGTTTCAACGGCCTCATGGAGTGGCGTTCTAATGCCAGCTTTTATGGAGCTGTCTACGCGCCTCGAGCAGAGATTGAGTATTCCAGCAATGCAGATTATTACGGCTCTCTTATTGGAAAATATATCAATATTTTCTCGAATGCTCAATTTCACTATGACCTTGCGCTGGGTGACGTGGATACAGTTGGAGGAGGCAAAAGCTGGACCTATAAGGTCAAATCCTGGCATCAAGCCATTGGAAATTAACTATTGGACGTTGATCACAAAATAAGTTTAAAGTGTAAAATTTTTAAATTGGCTGAGGTAGGCATGAAGAATTTGTTCTCCCCAGATGAGAGCCACATAGGCTGCCGGGGCCAAAAACGTTCCAAACGGGAGCGCAAATTGAAGCTTTTCTTTTTTGATAAAAATGAAATAGATGCCTACAAATGCTCCTACAAATGAACCGAGGATAAGAGTTAATAAAGATTTCTGCCATCCTAAAAAGGCGCCCACAAAAAGCATCAATGTCACATCCCCCATCCCAAGGCCTTCTTTTTTCCGGAAGAGGTAGTAGACTCCATAGACAAGAAGGAGAAAACTCGCACCGGATACTGCTCCGATCAGTGCTTGAGTCAGGTTGAGGTCGGCCCTGAAGAAGGAATAGACCACGGCCAGAAATAATCCTGAAAGTGTGATTTCATCAGGAAGGATTTGATGGTAATAATCGATCACGGCAAGTGTTATCATGGCACTGGCAAAAAGGCAGGAGGCAAAGAAGAAAAAGCTGAGTGCATACTTGGAATAGAGGAGAAGAAAACTTACGGGTGTCAGGATTTCGACCAGAAGATAGGAGAGAGGGATTTTTGTGCGGCAGTGCCGGCAGGCCCCTTTGAGAAGAATATAGGACAGGATGGGAATGTTGTCATAAAATTTGATCCTTGTTTCACATTCCGGGCAGCTGGATGGAGGTTTGCTGAAATTCATATCCCGTGGGAGCCTGAAAATGACCACATTGAGAAAGCTGCCCCAGGCCAGGCCAAAAAGTAAAATCAGAATTATCTCTTCGACCATACTGTTGCAGTCCTCACTTCACCTGTTTGTGGATTGTATATATAATCTTTATCGTCCATATCTTTTGGGACATTGTTGAGAAAACCTTCTTTCACAAGCAAATCCAGATGGGGGGGGCGTCGGCCGAATTTTCCTGTGTATTGATCAAGGGCTTCTTTTAAAATTTCGATATCTCGAGATGCTTTAACATTGTAAAGATGGTTGGCCGCGATTTTTTTAATCCTTTTATCTGTCGCTGAATTGTAAATCTCCAGCCAGCTCTGCCATGCTGTCTCAAAGTCCATCATCTTAAATGCGGCATTGGCTGCGAGCCGTTTCGTCTGGGAGGGAGCCCCCTCAATGGATTGAGTTTTTTCATAATATTCTCGAGCCTTTTCAAAGTCATTTAAAAACCTCTGGGCGTAATGTCCGGCTTGGAAAGGGAAAATCCATTGGTCGGGGTTATTCTTTAAGCCGAGATCGAGGATTTTGAAAGCCATCTCCACATCCTGTGCTTCAAAAACGGCAATGAGGGCCCCGACTTCGTAGGGATCGAGATAAAGAGGGTCAAGTTCGGAAATGATAGAAAAAATGTGTTCGAGATAGTCAAATCGGTCGGGGATTTTATAATCGCCGTAATACTGGATGGCCCAGAGGTAAATTAAGTCTGCCATCACTGTAGGATTGCCGAAGGAGGCGTATTTTAAGTGCTTTCCTGACGGAATGTAGATGATGGATGATCCCGGAACTTTTGTGCGAGGGACTGTATCGATTTTGAGTTTGAGGGCCATGAACAGGATGCTGCTCAAGAAAAGCATGGCGATAATTAAGCTTTTTTTCATGGGTTCAGATAAAGTCTCTTTTTCTAAAGACAAGGATGGCCAGGAAGAGAACAAAAACTGTGTAGAAAATCCCATAAAAGGTTGAAAAAAGGAGCACTTGGGGAGGAATGGGGAGGTGGTGAACGATTTCGGTCTTGAAATTAAAGTTTTCCAGGTCAGGCAGAAAAGTGTAGAGGATTTGGGCAGTCACTTTCCCTAGGCCGGGTTCCATTTTTTGTATAAGGGTTTCCAGGCCCCAGCTCAGATGACCGATGAGGTAGAAGGCCAGAGAGAAGATGGAACTGAGGATAGGTGTTGAAAAACAGGAAAAAAACAGGGCGACGGCCGTGATGAGACAAAGTTCAAGAAAAATATAGAAAAGAGCAATGAGCATAGACCATTCAATGGTGAGGGCATGGAGGAAGTAAACAACAAAAAATATCAAAGCCATCAATATCAGCATGACAAAAAGAGTCAACACAAGACCGAAATATTTACCTAGTAAAAATTGATGCCTGTGGATGGGCTTGGATAAAAGAGTGTAGATGGTTTTTTTATCGATTTCCTTATAGACAAGGCCTGTCCCCATGAGAATGGCCATTAAGGCCCCAAAGAGTGAAATGGAGGCCAGTCCGACATCCGTGACAATTTTGACTCGGTCACCGACAGTCAGGAGGGCCAAGAGGCGCGAAAATAAAAGGCTGACTAAGGCGAAAAAAAGGAGAAGATAGAGAATCCTGTCTCGGATAGCTTCTCGAAAAGTATTAAAAGCAATAGCCTTTATCTTCATTTCTTCTTCACCATGCCCACAAAGAGGTCTTCAAGAGTTTCGGTTCTAGGGGTTAGAGTGTGGATTTTTCCTCCTTTCTCTTGGATAATCCGAAATACGGAATTCATCTTTTTTTCGTCGTGGATTTTCAGCAGGATTTTTCCTCCGGGTGCCGACAAACTCTCGCCCAATTCATCTAATTCACTTTTATCGAGGCCCGAGATAATAATTTCTGTAAAGAGTATTTTTTCTGAGATGAGATCCTGCAAATATCCTTGGTTTACGATTTCTCCATTTACAATGATGGCCACTCGGTCACAGATCATTTCAATGTCTTGAAGAATATGAGAAGACAGGAAGACGGTCTTTCCCTCTTCTCTAAGCCGTACCAGGATATCTCGAATCTCCTTTCGTCCCAACGGATCGAGGCCCCCTAGAGGTTCATCCAGAAGAACGAGGTCCGGATTGTTGAGCAAAGCTTGGGCAAGTCCAATCCTCTGCAGCATTCCCCGGGAAAATTTACGGAGCTGAAGGTTTCTCGCCTTTTCCATATCGACCAATTTAAGGAGATCTTCAATTCTTTTGTCTTTTTCTAAAACGGGAATCACGAAGAGTTGACTGTAGAAGCGGAGAAATTCAGCAGCGGTCAAATAATCATAAAAGTATGGATTTTCAGGAAGAAATCCAATGCGTTCTTTGGCTTTGAGGGAAAGATGAGGAAGATCAAACAACTTAATGTCTCCATCTTCCGGAAAGATCAATCCCAGCACACATTTTAGGGTGGTGGTTTTCCCTGCCCCATTCGGACCGAGATAGCCGAAGATTTCACCCTGCTCGACATCGAGAGAAATTCCTTTTAGAATGGATTTTTTTTTGAGAAGGAATCCTGTTTTAAATGATTTATGAAGGTTATCAATACGAAGTGCGGTGGCCATGAATTTCTTTTTATTATATTTATATCGTCAACGATTTCAATAAAAGATTGGGGCCTGGCTTCGAAAATGTGAAAAAAATGGGGACAGTCCCCACTTTTT
>CAZWHQ010000026.1:0-62148 GCA_964633715.1 uncultured Eubacteriales bacterium | reverse complement strand
GCTTTGGGGCAGGCTTATCATCTTGGGGGAGACCTGGGTAATGCCCAATCCGCCTACGAGGAGATCCTTCCTATGACAGATGGAAGGGAGTATGATCAGCTGATCTACGCCCGAGCTTATTTTGAGCTAGGAAAGGTCTTTGAGGATCAGGGGAACACAACCAAAAGTATCGAATTTTACGAAAAATTCCTCGATCTCTGGAAAGACGCCGATCCCGGCTTACCTGAGGTTGATGATGCGAAGAAAAGGCTGGCTGGATTGAAGAGACGCTGAACTCAAACTTATGCCGTTAGCGGCACTTGCTTCATAAGCCGCTTCAATAAACCTTAAACCTTTTTGTCTACATGTATGTAGGAGGGGGCCTCCCATCATGTCCAGAGGTTGAAAATCTCTTTATGAAGGTGATACATTGATGGGAAGCGGATCATGAAGAAGGTGAAAATCATCGTTCCTGGGGGATTGAACACGGATATTGTCGGCTACGGAGTTAAAAGGCTTCTCGGTCCTGGGGAGTTGACACTGGGGGGACGATTAAAGATCGGTCCGGGAGGCAAATCCAGAAATATGGCCCAGATGGCGGCCGCCTACCTGGGAAAGGACAGGGTCGTCATGATCGGCCGCAGCTGTGTGGATCCCTTTGGACTATGGAAAGTTCCATTGACCGCCCTCGAAGATGCCGGTGTGAATACATCCCATATCAAAATCGTCGACTTCGACGAATCGGAAGGCAAATATCCGGGTTTAGCCCTGATCCCCGTGGACCGGAGGGGACGCAATCAAATCTATGTCCTGCCAGGAGTAAACGAAGATTTTTCTCCCCAGGATGTTGACGATGCCGAAAACGTCTTCCAAAATCCACGTGGAGATAAATTCATGATCCTCGCCCTGGAAATCCCCCTGGCAACAGCCGAATACTGTGCCAGAAAAGCGGCCCGCTGCCTTTTGGATAAGGGGGTCCGGAACCATGCAGTTTCACAGGGCGGGGGTTCATCCTGTCACCCGGGTTGAACTACTGCCAACATCCTGACGAGGAGAGTTCAATGAAACAGGAAAAAAGGAGGTCGATCCTGGAGAAAGCCAGTCTTCTGCTCCAGGCTGCGGGAATGGTTTTCACCGACAGGGAAAAAGAAGAGATGGAAGTGGCCGATTGTGGATACGGCGATATCGAAAGACTTGGGCTTCAAGCCGTTGTCTACGAAAACAACAAGAGATACTGCGCTAAAGAATTGATCCTTCTTCCGCGCCAAATGTTTCCCGAACACAGACACCCCCCCCTGGATGAAGGTAATCCGGGAAAACAAGAAACCTTTCGATGCCGCTGGGGAGAGGTTTATCTCTACGTGGAGGGAAATCCCACTCTTTTTCCCAAAGCCTCGGTCCCAGATGAATACAAAAAATATCTGACTGTCTGGAAGGAGATCGTTCTCCAACCGGGAGATCAGCAAACCCTGCGTCCGAACACCAAACACTGGTTCCAGGCCGGGGATTCGGGAGCCGTTATCTCGGAATTCTCCTCAACAAGCCTCGATGAAAAAGATCTCTTTACCGACCCGAATGTCCGCCGGATACCCGAGATCCGATGATCGAATCGATGTCATCTAAAAAGCGGCTGTTGACCGCTCTCCAAAGGAAAATTCCTGACAGGCTCCCGGTCACGACCCACCATGTGATGCCGTCCTTCTTACAGGCCCGAATGAGAGGTATTTCCTATTTGAATTTTTTCGACTATTTCGGACTGGATCCCATCCTGTGGCTGGTCGCCCACAGAGCGGATGAAGAACGGGGCGAATATTTCGATCCACAGCAGAAGATGGGAGATTTCCTTCAGGTCCCTCGTATCTGCTCGAAAAACTGGAAAATCGAGACTGAAGAGATCCCGCACCCGGTTTATCAGACTTTTCGCTACACCTTTATCAATCCCCAAAAGGATCTGAGTATGGTCCTCCAGACCGATCGACATACAACCTGGGTCACAGAGAGACTGATTAAAGACAAATCCGATGTCGAGGTTTTCGCCCGTTTTGCGACTCAACCTTTGTGTGATGTCGAAGCCGTCAACCAGCAGGCGGAAGATTTTGGAGAAAGAGGGATGGTACGGGGGATGCTGTCCGGTTTCGATGTCTACGGGCAGCCCGGCTGCTGGCAGGATGCCGCCGTCCTGTGCGGGATCGAAAAACTGATTATGGAAACATATGACGATCCCGCATGGGTGCACACGCTCCTCGATATTCTCCTGGAAAGAAAAAAGCGGTTTGCCCGTTCGCTCTCCGGAGCCAAGTTTGACGTGATAGAGTTAGGCGGAGGAGATGCCTCATCGACCGTGATTTCTCCCCATATCTTTGAAAAATTTGTCGCCCCTTATGATGCAGAACTCATTCGGCTGCTGCATGGGATCCAACAGCGTGTGGTTTACCACACTTGTGGAGGGATGATGCCCCTGTTGGAGATAATTGCAGATATGGAGCCGGATGCCATGGAGACATTTACGCCGCCCACATTGGGTGGAGATGTAAACCTGAAGGAAGCCAAAAAAAGAATCGGGCACCGGGTGTGTATGATCGGCGGGTTCGACCAGTTTAATTTTTTTGTGGGATGTTCTCCCGAAGAAACACGGAAAACCGTTCGGCGCTGTTTCGAAGAGGCAGGATACGAAGGGGGATTTATCCTCTCCCCCTCCGATCATTTCTTCGATGCCGAGATGGATTTGCTCCACGCCTATGCCGATGAGGCCCGAAAATGTTCCTACGAAGCAGGCTAATTTTCATCGATCCATCCCACTTCCGACCAGTTGCCGCCTTTTTCGATCCGGAGTGTCTTGATTTCCATGGGATTAAAAGCCGGTCTGACGCTGAAAAAGGAGGACATCCTGTCTTGGGAGCCGATCGGCAGGTGGGCAAAAACAGCCGGAGGCGTGTTGACCCAATCTGCAAGGATCTGGGGTCGGTTATCCATTTCCAGACTTTCGATCAAGCCGCTGCCTGCGCCAATGGTTTCAAAACTCTGATCCCTATATTTTTCTTTCGTATAAGAACAAAATGGCTTAAATTCTTCCTCACGATGCCCAAATCGGGCTATTTCATCCGCGAATTGGCGATAAATATCGGCGAGGACGCCAAAAATATCAGCCGGAAGCTGAATATTCTCGAAAATATCGGATTTTTAAAGAGCGAAAAGAGGGAGCTGCAGAAATATTACTCGATTTGAGCGGAATTTCTCTTTTATCCTGGACTTAAGGCCGTATTTTTAAAGTCTTCGGGACTCGCGGGATTCCTCTCGCTATAAAAAATCACTTTTTACTTTCGTCTTTTCTCCACGAATTTCCATTGAACATCAAGCTCAAAGTCCCATTGACCTGATTGACTTTATCCCCAGAAATTATTGGTGTCTTTTCAGAATTAGATTTGAAAAGGACTTTTGGATTGAAATAGAGTTTAAAAATATTCGAATGCTGCGGCGCGACATCAAACGAATCAATCCTATATTGAAGCTCATTGGATATCTGATTCGATAGATCAAGTGCAGGATTACACCTACATCTGCCGCTGCAATCACGGCACTGATAACCAAACCGATAAGGTCCCCGTTCGATTTGTCTCGGCCGGGCAAACCAAGTGATTATAATGATCCTGCCTGAACAAAATAAAAATAAAAAACTATGAAGAAAAAAATTGGAAAAAGAATGAGAAAGTGGTATTTTCATACTGATTTATAAAGTTACGGAGAATTCAACGGTTCACAAATCTATAGAGAGAATAACGGTAAAATTAAAGCTGAATCGACTGTTAAATCGATTAAGAGAATAAAACTTAAAAATTTAAATGTTATAGAACATGTTAAACGCATGAGGGAAACAATATGAAAAAACCTACCACCATACGCGAAACATTAATTGTATTGTGTCTCTTTTTTACCGCCACTTGTTGTACATTTGCACAAATTAAATCACCGCAGGAACAGTTTGTTCCTCAATCCGGTCAGGATGGTAAAGATGTTGTGTGGGTTCCCACACCACAAGAACTGGTGGAAAAAATGCTTGATTTAGCCGAGGTTACTCCTGATGATTACGTAATTGACCTTGGTTCGGGCGATGGACGTACAGTCATCGCAGCAGCGAAACGCGGCGCTCAAGCTCTCGGAATAGAATATAATCCAAAAATGGTCGAATTATCAAGGCAGTACGCCGAAGCTGCAGGGGTCAGTGATAGAGCAAAATTCATCGAAGCAGACCTGTTCGAGACTGACATTTCAAAAGCTACGGTGATTACTATGTTTCTTCTAACTTCAATTAACCGTGAACTGCGCCCGAAAATCCTCAATTTAAAGCCTGGCACCCGAATTGTTTCGAACACATTTACAATGGGCGATTGGGAGTGTGACGACAGCGCCACAGTCGATAGCATAAATTCCACGTATGATACTGCCCTTTTATGGATTGTACCCGCAAAAGTTGAAGGTATCTGGCAATTTGACCAAGAGAAACTGACACTTATCCAAGACTTTCAGATGATTTCAGGTTCACTGGAAACCGGAAGTTCAACCATACCAATTGAGGGAGGCAAACTGCACGGCTCTCAGATCAGTTTCAGCGCAGGTAAAGAAGAATACAATGGCCTGGTAAACGGCAACACTATCGAGGGAATAATCACATCGAAAAGTAATAATAAAAAATGGAATGCAGTACTCGTAAGCAAATAGAATTGAATGATATTAAAATGAATTTACATACCGGCCCTCACAATACCTAAGGGAGGCCGGGTCTTCCATGAGTTTCTTGTAAAATCAGGACAGTCATTAGTTTTGCCTCTATTTGCGACAGATCCTTCACTTAATTCCGCAACGGCACTCCAGCCTGCTGCATCACATACATCCATATCGAGTGGAAACCCTTCTCTCAGGCACTTAATGAGCCGATAGACTTAGTGCTCATGGAAACGAGATAATCGAATTGATTGCCGCGGTGAATATCCACACACTGAGCTATTGGACTTAATTCATGTGTCGGGTAAAGATTGCCATTTCGTTTTATTGAATGTTCCGTACGCCAAAGGATTAACCATTGGATATAAATTCTAAACTAAAGTCATCCCCAATCCGTACTTAATAACCCGGAGGAAACGCTTGATCTGATTTTTATTATTTCTGCCTACCGGTTATAAACTCGACCGCATCGAAACTTTTCTAGAAAAGAACGATATGTATATCTATGTTTTCAAAATTCTTTGAACTGTGCCTAAATAAAATCAAACTTTAAAAAATGTTTTGAGATCTTCGACTCTATCTGTCTTCTCCCAAGTAAAATTCTCCAGTTCCCTTCCAAAATGGCCGTAGTATGAGGTTTTTCTAAAAATCGGCCGGATGAGATCCAGCTGGTTGATGATCCCTTGAGGAGTTAAATCAAAAATTTCCTTCACTCCTTCCTCCAGCTTTGAATCAGGCACAATCCCTGTATCAAATGTTTCTATAAGCACCGATACAGGCTCGCGCACGCCGATGACATACGCCAGTTGGATTTCACATCTTTTTGCCAGTCCGGCTGCCACAATATTTTTGGCCACATATCGGGCCATATATGAGGCAGAGCGGTCAACCTTGCTCGGATCCTTCCCTGAAAAACAGCCGCCTCCATGACGTCCCATCCCGCCGTAGGTGTCGACAATAATTTTCCGCCCGGTCAAACCCGTATCAGAATCAGGCCCACCGTTTTTCCATGACCCCTTGCCGTTTACGATAAAGTTGGCCTCCATGCCCTCAAGCTGAGCGCTGTACTCACAGCTGTATTTTTCAATCACAGGGGTCACCACACCCTCAAAGAGGTCGTGCTTGACTCTCGATTTTTCGATCTCCTTCTCATAGGGAACAGCCAGAACCACCTTTTTTACTGCCACCGGCCTGCCCTTCTCATATTGGATTGTCACCTGGGATTTCCCATCCGGCTTAAGGTAGTCGATTTGATTTTCTTTCCGGGCAGAATCCATTCTTTCGACAAGCCTGTGGGCCATCAAAATGGGAAGCGGCATGAGTTCAGGAGTTTCATCAACCGCGTAACCAAACATGAGCCCCTGATCACCCGCACCCCCGTTGTCCACCATCTCACGGATGTCTTCAGATTGTGAGTGCAATTTATTGATGATTTTGCATGAGTTGTGATCAAAGTTGTACTCCGGATTATCAAAACCCACATCTTTAATCACTCCGCGCACAAGCGCATCAAAATGGACTTTATCTTTTTGACCATTATCACTGTACTCTCCGGCCAGTGTCAGATGCCGGGTTGTGGCTAAACTTTCGATGGCCGCATGAGCCAGAGGGGAGTTGGATGAATGCGCGATGATCGCATCCAGGACCGCATCCGATATTTGATCACAGAGCTTATCGGGATGTCCTTCCGCCACCGACTCCGAAGTAAAAAGAAAATCGTGTTTGTTCATTATATCGTCCTCCAAATATTGTAAAGATTCACACTTGCTGATTCCGGCACACGGGCACCTCCTGCTGGAATTTGGGAGGGACACGGCGCCTCTGGAGGATGCGGTGGAGCGAAAAAAAACCCGCTCTTCCGGTCATCAGGAAAGCGGGATTCGCTTCGGACATTTGGTTGTCACTTTTGCGACCACATCCTCGCCTCTTGCGAGTGGCACCTTGGGTGTCCGCCCCAGGTTGCCGGACCCGAATCACTTCAGGCCTCTCCTGATGCCGATAATTATTTTACCAGAGCAGCACAGGATTTTCAAGAAAAATTCGATTTTATTTAGAATTAGGTATAGTGTCCCCCTTATTGCGGTGGTATAGTTGGGGTGTGAGAATCTCAAAGATTTTCCTTTTGTCCGTTCTTCTCCTTATCCCCGCAAAAGCCACTTCATCTCAAACCCAATCCATCCGGACTGTCTCTCTTAGAATCGCAGTGGATGAGGAGTACAGGAACAAGGACAATTGGAACATCGATGTGAGCCGTATTGTCTCTGGCGCTTCAAGGATGTTCGAAAAATATTTTGGGATTCGATTTGAGGTAAAAAACACGGAATTCTGGGCCTCGAACAATTCTTTTGCCTCAATGATGGTTCTCCTGAACAGCTTACAGGGATCCGTCCCCCATGGGGATTGTGACATTGTCCTGGGTTTTACAGGACAAGCCAATCTGAATCCCAACCTGAATGGAGTCGCTTCCTACCTCAACAGCTATATCCTTCTCCGCGATGTCCCGTTCACATCCGCAGAGAGCATCACTCTTCTTCATGAGCTTTGCCACATCTTCGGCGCCATCGACCTCGATGAGCCGGGTTCTATCATGAGCTCCCGTTTGGCCGATTTGAAACTCGACGCTTTCACACAAACCATTTTCCTTTTAAACAGGGACAGGAATTTTAATCCCAATATTTTTCCACTGTCCGGAAAAAAATTAAACGAAGCCATTTTAGCCTATAGAAAGAGAGCGGCCTCCCACAGGGAAGAACTTGACAGCCACACCATGCTGGCTCTTTTGTATCTGGAAAAAGAGGACTATGCTCCCATGATCAAAGAATGCCAGCATGCTCTAGATATCGATCCAGATTCGCCGGACAGCCATAATTTGCTCGGCATCGCGTACCGGAGGACAGGGAAGATCGATTTAGCTATCGAGCAGTATTTTAAAGTTCTGGAGATCCAGCCGAATAAAACCGAAGTCCACTACAACCTCGGAATCGCGTACAAAAATCAGGGCAAAAAAGAAAAAGCCATAGAAGAATATAAAAAGGCTATAACACTTGACCCGAATTATGCCAAAGCCTATTCCAATCTGGGGCATCTCTATCTGGAAATGGGCCTTGTGGATTCATCCATCGATGAAGTCAGAACAGCTCTTTGTATCTATCCAGAACTGCCTGAGGCTTTGACGACATTAGGTGCAGCCCTGATTGTCAAAAAAGAATACAAGGAAGCAGAAGAGGTTTCATTAAAAGCCCTAAGCCTCGATCCCGGCCTTTCTGGGCCGCACAATAATTTGGGCAGCGTTTTTTTGAACAAAGGTTTGACCGATAAAGCCGAAGAAGAATACTCGAAAGCGATCGATCTCAATCCCTCATTTTTTCAGGCGTTCTACAATTTGGGCCGGGTGTATTTGACTTCAGGAGAAATTGAGGCCGCAATTGAGGCATTTAAAAAGGCCATAGCCCTTAACGCCAATTATTTTGAAGCCTATGCAAATCTTGCTTCGGCCTCCCTTAAAATGGGTTTTTTCGATGAGGCTTTATCCGCCAGTGAACAGGCCATAGCCTTAAAACCCGACTATGCCATCGCCCACTTTAACCGGGCATCGGCTCTTTTCGCCTTAAAGATGTACGATCAAGCCGAAGCGGCATCGAATAGAGCCATCGAGTCTGACCCAGAACTCGCGGATCCATATAATCTTTTGGGTTGTCTATGGGAACAAGAAGGCAAAACCGGGAAGGCCCAAAAGGCATATGAAAACGCCCTCAAGCTAAGGCCTGGTTTTATCGAGGCTCAAATGAATCTGGCCAATTTCTTCTATAGCCAAAATCTGTTTATAAAAGCGGCCCAAGCCTACGAGCGGGCGATCGCTGTCGATCCTCAGAATGCCAAAATCCACAACAACCTGGCCGTCGTTTATTTTCGCCTGGAAAAATATCCAGAGGCTTTAGAATATTTGCGGAAAGCCGAATCAATGGGATTTCAGGCCCATCCAAACTTTAAATCCGCCCTCCTCAAAAAGATAAAAAAATAAATAGTTATCCCGCCTCCGAATGTTCATGCATGTATTCGATGTACAGCTGGTTGAGGTCTTCATCAGCCAACTCTTCTTTGTTTTTCAGCATCACCAGTTTCCCCTTGAGCATAAACCCCACTCTGTCGGCCACGAATTTAGCCCGGAAAATATCGTGAGTGGACATAAAAATGGATTTGCCCTTATCCCTCAGTTCCCTCAGCAGTCCAAGAAATTCCTGCCCCGATCTCGGGTCCAAACCCGAGGTGGGCTCATCAAGGATGATGTTGGGCGCATCTTTGACGATGGCAACGGCAATGCCCAGTTTTTGACGCATACCCTTAGAAAAATTTTTCGTCCGCATGTTAAAGGCTTCTTTTTGGAGTCCGACACGGCTCATGGCCTGTGCAAAATCGTCCCGGTTCAGATTTCTTTTACCGGCCAGTTTTGTAAAATAATTGATGTTCTGCAAAGCGGAGAAGTTTCTGTAGAGCATGACATTCTCGGAAACAAAGGATACAAAATCTTTGGCTTTTAAGGGTTCTTTGGTGATGTCGATGCCTTCAATCAAGGCTGTTCCCTCCGTCGGCATAATAAAGTTTAAAAAACAATTTATGGCTGTGGTTTTACCGGCCCCATTGGCTCCGAACATACAGAAGATCTCTCCAGGTTCGACCTTAAGATTCAAATGATCGAGAGCCACAATTCCATCTTCATATTTTTTTGTTAAATCTTTTGCTTCTAACATGATTTCCTCTCTTTTATTAAAGATCCCTCATCGCACATCATATTTGAGGAACGAGACATAGGCCCCTACAAAAAACAAAATGATCAGGAAGATCATCAGCACCAGATCGGGCAGCATACGTTTAATGGAATCCCCAATCTTTTCGGGCAAAAATTCGACCTGAGGCATATCGTCCAGATTCGGCAGGGACGCTTGGTCCTCCGAAAAAAGCTTTTCGTTAATCCACTTCGTGAATATGGGTTTATAGGTTCTTATGGAGTTTAGAAACCGTTCATACTCGCTGATGCCTGTTCTGGCCAGGCTCATAGAGCCGAACATCAAAGCCGAAGCCGGTGAGATGCGCGACAGATTAACAGCCAGCTTTTCCTGTTCTCTCATTTTCATCTGGTAATCCCTATCGATAGCGGCATTGCTTTCATCGATCTTTGTGGTGAGCTCCTGCTGAAATCCTGCAGCCCAATTTTGGATATCCTCATTCCAGCGTTTTAATGCTTCGGGATCTTCAGGCCTGGGATGTTCTTTAAAATATTGAGTCCGCCCCTCAATAGCTTCCTTCTGGATTCCTTGAAAGTAGGCATCTTTCTGAGCGGTGATTTCGTGAACAGAGGGGATCGGTTTTATCTGGCCGGCAATCATCACAGCCGCCTTGGGGATGATTGTGACAAAGGTGACCCAAATGAAGAGCAAAAGCAGAAAACTTGTCGATGACCGGGATGTCCTGGCTGAAACGAAGAGCCCCAAGCAAAAGAATACGGAAAGGTAAAGAAGAAACATAAGAAAGATGAGTGCAAGTCGTGCCCAATCCTGACCAGAAAAAGAGACATTTGGATAGATCATCAAGACAAGAAGTCCCAGCACCATGGGGATGACCAAAGGAATGAGAAGGCTGACGAATCCTCCGATTGCTTTACCCAGGATCAGCCTGTCTCTCGGTATCCGGTTGGAAAGAGCAAGCTTCAATGTCCCCTTTTCTTTTTCGCCGACGATGGCATCGTATGTAAAGAGTATGGCAAAAAGGCTTAAGACAATCTTGACGATAAAGGACAGGTCAAGTGCACCGAACACGGCAAAAATGGGGCTGGAACTGTATTTGGAATCGGACAGACTTGGATCAAAAGCGATGTTGACGGTGGCCACCCGGCCCACGGCTTCCTGAACTCCACTGACAATCGTGCTCAACACCTGGGGTTCCCGGTTGATCTTGACACCTACTCCTGCAATCTGCTGGTAATTTTGCTGGGTTTCCAAATTCTTCCGGTTCAGAGATACGGCCGCACTGTACTCCTTCATTTCCGCTTGATAATTGTTAATTCCAGTGTAGACGGATAGGAGAATGAGAACCGTACAGAGCAGGAATGTAAAGACAAACCTTGGACTCATGATCGTGTCCTGGATTTCTTTGGCTATAATATCTCGCAGCATGGTTGCCTCCTTTTAATAGTGGAAAGGTATAAATTCATTTCATTATATGTCATTGTGCCTCGAATTTGTTCTGTTTTGTCTTCTATTTTTATCCATACGGATTTGTAAAGGATAAGTTTGGATTTTTTCTTAGGGAATTGTTTTTACAATATCAAATACCCTATACTTTGTATTATAAAAGGAAACAAATTGAGCACGGAGAATTCACATGAAAACAATCGGCCTGATAGGCGGTATGAGTTGGGAATCTTCACTGGAATATTACAGGATTGTCAATGAGACTGTCAAAGAAAGGCTTGGAGGGCTTCACTCGGCCGATTGCCTTTTGTATTCCTTCGATTTCCAGCAGATTGAGGAGCTCCAGCACTCTGGGGACTGGGATAAACTGACTGAACTGATGGTCGAAGCCGCACAAAAACTTAAACGCGGAGGGGCAGAATTTATCGTTGTCTGTACGAATACGATGCACAAAATGGCCGACCAAATTCAGGAAAATGTAAATCTTCCCCTTTTACACATTGTTGATGTCACAGCGAAAAAAATCCAATATAGAAACATGAAGACTGTGGGTCTTCTCGGAACCAGATTTACCATGGAACAGGATTTCTACAAAGGCAGATTAATTGAAAAATTCGGCATCGATGTTCTTATCCCGGATAAACAGGAAAGACAAATCATCCACAACATCCTTTATGATGAGCTGTGTTTGGGAGAGATCAAAAAAAAATCAAAAGACACATTCAGACAGATCATAGAAAACCTGTCTTCCCGTGGTGCGGAAGCCGTTATTTTGGGCTGTACGGAAATTCCTCTTTTGGTCGATCAAAAGGACTACGAGATAGTCCTGCTTGACACGACAACCCTCCATGCCCAAGCGGCCGTCGAATACGCTCTTCAGTAATAAAATCTCTTGTGATTGATCTTCTGGGACAAAGGAACAGTCTGTTTGACCCAATGTTTTCTCTAT
The DNA here is from genome assembly GCA_964633715.1 of uncultured Eubacteriales bacterium. Classification (GTDB taxonomy): domain Bacteria; phylum Acidobacteriota; class Aminicenantia; order Aminicenantales; family Aminicenantaceae; genus JAUWVG01. Next base: position 50,313 of record CAZWHQ010000026.1, on the reverse strand, counting down.
GATATAGGAAACATATGAAACGTTTAATAATACTCATTTTAATCCTTCTTTTTGTTCTGACCGGCTCCTCCTATGCTGATTTTTACCCCAAGGACCCAACGATTGATGTTCTCAGTTATATTTTTAAAGTCAAGCTCAGTGATGATACAGACGAGATCGTCTGTCAGGCTGTTGTCGAGGTGAGCTTTTTAGCAGAAGGGAAAGAGAAATTTTTCCTGGACCTGGTTGGCAAAGAATCAAGGGATGATGGCAAGGGGATGCTCATTGCTGGGATTTCCCAAGGCGGACGCGACCTGGATTTCCGCCACCTGAACAACCGGGTGGAAGTGGAACTGGAAGATCCAACAGAACTCAATGAAAAGCTGACTTTTAATATTGACTACCGTGGAACACCTGCTGACGGATTGATTATTGGGAGGAACAGACATGATGAACGATCATTTTTTGGCGATGCCTGGCCGAACCGGGCACGTCAGTGGCTGGCATGTGTGGACCACCCTTCAGATAAGGCCACCTGTGAATTTATCGTTGAGGCCCCTGCACATTATCAGGTCGTAGCAAACGGTATTCTTGCTGAAGAAACTGACCTTCCTGATAACCGGAGATTAACCCATTGGAGAACAACCGCTCCAATCGCAACCAAGGTTATGGTCATCGGAGTCGCTCATTTTGCTGTACAGACCGCTGGATATTGTAATGGCACACCCATTGAAAGCTGGGTTTACTCCAAAGACCGTGACGCAGGATTCAAAAATTTTTCTCCGGCAGTGCAGATAACTCAATTCTTCAATAATCTTATAGGGCCTTTTGCCTACGGCAAACTGGCAAACGTGCAGTCCAAAACAAGATATGGAGGGATGGAAAATTCAAGCTGTATATTCTATTCCGAAAGATCGGTGACCAGTGAAAGTATCGAAGGATTGCTTGCCCACGAAATAGCGCATCAATGGTTTGGAGATGCCATTACGGAAGCCGACTGGCACCATATCTGGATATCTGAAGGATTTGCTACTTATTTCACACTTGTCTATATGGAAAAGATTTACGGCACAAATAGAATGACCGAAGGGATGGAAAACTCGAGGTCTCGTGTTATAAATTCTTATTACAAGCGGCCAGATTCTCCTCTCGTGGATACGGCCATAACCGAACCCATGAGACTGTTGAGCACAAATTCCTATTCAAAAGGGGCCTGGACTCTGCATATGCTTCGTCATTTGCTCGGAGAGGAAAATTTCTGGACCGGGATTAGACAGTATTATGAAAAGTTTATGAATAAAAATGTAGTGTCTGAAGATTTTCAAGCCGTGATGGAAGACGTGTCAGGTAAAGATCTTTCGTGGTATTTCAAACAATGGCTCTATCAACCGGGTCAGCCAAAATATAAAGGATTTTGGACGTATGATAAAAAAACTAAAGAACTTTATATTGAACTCGACCAAATCCAGGAAAGCGGATTATTGTTCCGCATGCCAGTTGAATTTGGAATTTATTCAGAAGGCAGTACACGGCCAACCATAAAAACCCTTGATATAGACAAGAAGGAGAACGAATTTAGACTATCACTGGACGTAGAGCCAATAGAAGTGGTCATCGATCCGAATATTTTTGTGTTGATGGAAGCGGAATTCAGTAAAAAGAAATAATTATTTTTTCTTAAGATAAATTCCTCCGCCTGAAGAACGGATGTAGAGTTGGGGTCCACCTCCGTTGACTTCGGCATCCAAAGAGCGGGGGCTGACAGTCCCGTAAACTTTGACCGGAAAATCCGTATAGATTCGACCTCCGCTTGTCCGCGCATCCACATCCAAGCCTATATTTTCGTTTAGATAGACCGTTATACTCCCTCCGGATGTTTTCAACTGGCAGTCCTCCTCAGGCTGGCGGGACAGATAGGCCTTGACCGACCCGCCGGAAGTCGAAGCTTTAACAGCACCCATGGCCTCTTCGATGGTGATGCTGCCGCCTGAAGTATGGACATCGAGATATCCCTCAACCCGTTCGACCCGGATGCTGCCGCCTGATGTACGGGCATTCACATCACCCCAAATTTCGCCAATTTTAATGCTTCCTCCAGAAGTCTTTCCCGAAACATCTCCTGTGATGTTCTCAAACGTCAGGCTTCCCCCCGAAGTTTTACTCAATATTTCTCCCTCTAGATCAAACACTGAGATGCTGCCTCCACTGGTATGGAGGTCGACATCATATTCAAAGGGGACCGTGATAATAAATTTAACTTGAAGCCTATTGGACAAACGGTTGAAAAAATTTCGAATACCACCTCGTCTATACTCGGCATAAATCGAAACATCGTTTCCTTCCTGATTAAATCGGACTTGGAAGTCACCCAGTATGTCCCTGGCTCTTCTTTGATTGGATGTCCTGACGTTTTGTAAAACTTCAATATCAACCTGGTCTCCTCTTCTTCCCTCAACTTGGATAGAACCCCTGTTGGTGTCGACAGTGAGCTGTCCTCCTGGACGGACGGTGTACGTTTTATTGATGGTCTCTTCTATAGCCGCTGAAGCGACAACCGCCGTCAGTAGAAAAATGAAAAGAATGAATAGGAGTCCATTCACACCCTTCTTTTTTAAACTCATTTTCATGTTCTCCTCCAAATCAGAGAGATTGTTTTTAAAGAGGAATCAGAAGCACACCAGCGCCTCAATTATTAAAGACGAATATAAATCCCAAAAGGTTCATTTCTTTATCCTATGTTTTTTTTAAAAAAAATGATTTAAACTGAACAAACCGAATGGATTTATCCAAAAAAGGAGGATATCGATGTCTTTTAAAAAACATTCTGTTTTTTTTCTTCTTATTTTTTCCGTCTTATGCCTATTTTCCACAACAATCTTGTTTTCAACCCAAGATACCTTTGAGTTCCGGAAAAATTATGACAAGGCCGAATATATGATCCCCATGAGGGATGGCATCAAGCTGTTTACCCAGGTTTACACGCCCAAGGACATGAGTCAGAAATACCCCATTCTTCTCTTCCGGACTCCGTATTCCATCGGTTACTACCGACCCGAAATCTTAAGGCGTTATTTGGGCCCCAACTCCCTCTATGCATCCGAGGGTTTTATATTTGTCTATCAGGATGTCCGCGGCAAATTCAAATCCGAAGGCGAATTTATCGTCATGAAACCGCATAAAACAGAAAAAAGGACAGCCAAGGACACGGATGAGAGCAGTGACACTTACGACACCATCGAATGGGTGCTGAAAAACATCCCCAACCACAACGGCAGAGTCGGCCAGTGGGGAATTTCTTACCCCGGTTTTCAAACGGTTATGGGAATGATCGACGCCCATCCCGCCCTCAAGGCCTCATCCCCGCAGGCCTCCCCCTCCGACATGTGGATAGGAGATGATTTCCACCACAACGGAGCCTTTCGTCTCATGTACACATTCGGTTGGCTGTCTTCCAACGCGGCGGTCCGCAAAGGCACAACGGAGACACGGTCGGCCCGCTTTGACTACGGGACACCGGATGGATATAAATTCTTTCTCGAACTGGGATCTATCTCCAATATCAATAAAAAATATTTCCAGAACCGAGTCCCGACTTGGAATGAGTATATGGAACACGGCAACTATGACGACTACTGGAAAAAGCAGAATATGCTCCCCTACCTGGAGGATATCGATCATGCCATTTTGAATGTGGCCAGTTGGTTTGATGCCGAGGATTTCTACGGCCCCATGAGCATCTATTACACGATCGAAGAAAAGAATCCCGGAAACAAAAGCATTCTTGTTGTCGGTCCATGGCAGCACGGTGGATGGGCGCGGAGTTCAGGGGATTCTCTGGGTTTTATTCATTTCGGCTCGAACACAAGCGATTTTTTCAAAGAAAAAGTGGAATTCCCCTTTTTCCTCTTCTATCTGAAAGATAAAGGGGAGATGACTCTGCCCGAAGCCCAGGTGTTTGTGACCGGTTCAAACCAATGGCAGTCCTTTGACAGCTGGCCGCCGGGAAACACTTTGGAAAAAAACCTCTATCTCAAGTCCAACGGAAAACTCTCCTTTTCTCCGCCCGAGGGTAAAACTGAAGATACAGCTGATTCATTCATCAGTGATCCCGGCAAACCCGTGCCCTTTTCAGCCAAACCCGGTACATCGCAGGGGCACGTGTGGATGATCGAAGACCAAAGGTTTGCCTCCCGGAGACCCGATGTGCTCGTCTATGAGACCGATGTTTTGACTGAGGACATCACCATCGCCGGCCCGATTATTGCGAGCCTTTTCTTCTCGACAACAGGCACGGATGCCGATTGGATTGTCAAACTGATCGATGTTCTCCCGGGCGATACTCCGAATCCCAATCCCAATCCCCAAAATGTGAAGATGGGAGATTTTCAGATGCTTTTGGCCGGAGAAGTCTTCCGCAGCAAATACAGGAACAGCTTCGAAAAACCTGAAGCACTGGTCCCAAATGAGGTGACCAATATTGAATTTGACCTCCACGATAAATGCCACGCTTTCCTTAAAGGGCACAAAATAATGGTCCAAATACAATCGACCTGGTTTCCGGTCATCGACAGGAACCCCCAGAAATTCGTGAATATCTATTCTGCTCAGGATTCGGATTTTCAAAAGGCCAGGCACACCATACACCGCTCTGGATTACACAGCTCCCATCTCAAGCTGCGCATCCTGCAATGAAAAGGAGGAAGGAATGAATCCCAGAAATACTTTTCTTTTTATAACGGTTTTCTTTTGTCTTTTTTTGAATTTTACACCGTCAATCTTCGCCCAGGATGGCTGCACCGATATTATTGTCGGGAAAAAGGCTTCGGTGGACGGTTCCGTCATCACATCTCATACCGGCTGCTGTGAGGAATGCCGCGTGTTTGTCGTCCCTGCGCAAACATTCAAAAAAGGGGAGATGGCCCCCGTCTATTACGGGCTTCAAGATGTCAGAAAACCTCTCCACGAGTACGGCGAGATCATCGGTTATATACCCCAGGTTGAAAAAACATACGCCTATTTTCACTCGGGTTACTCCCACATGAACGAGTTTCAATTGGCCATAGGCGAAAGCACCCTCAGCCAGCGGGAGGAACTCAAAGTGGATCGCAAAACAGGCAAGCAAATCATGACCATCGAACAGGCCATGGTTTTCGCTTTGCAGAGGTGCAAAACGGCCAGAGAGGCAATAAGATTGATTGCGTCCCTGGTGGAGACATACGGATTTCTGCCCTCCTGCGGCCCTGAATCCGAGGCGCTATGCATTGCCGATCCTTTTGAAGCCTGGGTGATGGAGGTGTTCAGTATGGGCCCGGATTGGGCACCGGGCAGCGGACAGTTGGGGGCCATCTGGGCCGCCCAGCGGGTGCCGGATGATCACATCACCATCGTTCCCAATTGGAGCATCATCAAGGAGATCGATCTGGATAATGCCGAATTCTTCATGGCATCAGCCAACTACAAGCAGGTGGCCGTAAACAAAGGCTGGTATAACCCTGCAGCAGGAAAACCGTTCATCTGGCAGGAGGTGTATTCTCCACTCCCGAGGGAGTGGGCTGTCAGCCGACTCTGGCTTTTTTACTCCCAGTTTTCCCCCTCTTTGAAAGAATGGCCGGACAAAAAACTTTATAATTCTTTCAACGGATATGACGCATACCATCAGTATATAGAACCTCTGTCCATTTATCCTTTTTCAGTAGAGCCCGAAAAAAAAGTCTCCGTCCAAGATGTGATGGCCTTCCAACGCGCTGTCTACAAAGATACAATCTACGACATGACGGCTGATACTGACTGGTTTGTGCCTGACGAAAAAGGGGGACTGAAAAAGAGCCCTCTGACGACACCTTTTCCCACCCGTGATATGCGAGAGCTTCTGGATATCACCTGGCGGCGGATGGTCTCGAGGGGAGGTTACGGCATGGTCGCCCAGTTGAGAAGCTGGCTGCCAGATCCTATTGGAGGGATCTACTGGTTATATCTGGACAACCAATATGTCAGCACCTATGTCCCGATCTATGCAGGAGTGGAAAAAATATCGTCATTCTACAAAACATATGATCCGGATTTGTTTACAGAAGATTCTGCGCGTTGGGCGATTGATTTTGTGGATAATCTTCTCTATCTGCGCTGGCAGGACGCGATCAAAGATTTACGGACGCTACGGGATCCGCTGGAAGCAAGCTTTTTCCAAAAACTCGAGGAACACGACAACAAGGCTCTTGAACTGTTCAATAAGGATCCTCGTCTAGCCAAGTCCTATCTGACCGACCTCACAAGTAAAAACATGTCAGCCATTGTAGACATGTACAAAAAACTTCGTGTGATTCTTATCACCAAATACACCAACAACAGGTTGGGTCTATAATCACACAGAAAAGTGGGGACTGGAAAAAGTGGGGACAGTCCCCACTTTTTCCTATTTTGACAACCAAAGAAAAATGTTCAACAGGAATTGGGCGTTATCAACGGCCTCAGGGTGATTCATTCCAGCTTTGACCCGCCCAACATCAAAAACCTACGCCGTAAACATAGCCGCTTCAGAAAAAAAGGCGAAACGCCCCTTCCCAAATTCTTGGACTCCTCCCTGAAACCAGCCCGACACATCTACATTGGGAGTCCCGGGTGGAAATTCCCAATATTCCTTCGGCATCCACGTGCGCACTCCTTTTTTGAAGATCAATAGGGGCTCGAACTCCGGGGACGCCTGAAAGGCTGAACCGGCAAAGGTGGCGATCCGTTCAATGGCTTTTCCCGTTTGCCCGGCCGATGTCAGGGGATGCTCAGCCAGTGTGCCATCTTTTTTCTGGAAAATCAGGGGTTCCGCAGGGCCGGGTGGAGGCCCGGAAATGGCGTACCCGTTGCTCACCCGGATTCCAAAAGCAGCGGCCAGTTCGGCCACGGCGCCCGGATCGGGCATGTGGTCCGTGATGATAAAAAGGGATCCGCCGCCTGTGACCCAGTCAGTCAGAATCCGGATTTCTTTCGCCTCAAAGGAAGGAGGGTCGCTTTTATTGTTCGGTGGCTGCGCATCGGCGATGACATATATGCGGACATCGTCCGGCAGAGGATTGAATATTTTGTACAGACCTCTTTTAACCACATAACCATCCCCGGTCAACAGGCGGGCAAAAGGAAGATAGGTCGTCACCGACGTATGAAAATTGTTATGGGCCTCATCGACAAGAACGACAGGACCCTCACCCGTGGGAAAAGCCGGATTTGGATTCGAAAAGTGAAATTTCAAATCTACGCTGCGGGGCGGTTCGATAGTACTTGCAGTCTGCTGATTTCCTGAAAACGGATGGAGTACAGCCAGACATACCAGACTAATAAACACCATAAAAAGGAATTTTCTTTCTGTTTTTTTCATTCGCTCTATTGTTATAATAGATTGAACCTACTCAAATCAACACCCCTTTAGCCAATAAGTACGCTCCCGCCTGTCAATAATTGATTTCATGTTGCAGTCCTGATTTTTAAGATATATATTATAGCACTGTCACGACAACTTTTCCCTCAAGGAGAATTATGGGTAGTGGGTCAGTTTGAATTTTTGCATACGTAAATAAGAGTTATTAAGAAAAACTTGACTTTTTGAGTCAAATATAGAAGATATAGGAAAGATAAAGGGGATATTATATGGCGGCACCAATTCCTGGAAATGCTAATGAATTTATTGAGGCACAGCTTGATAGTCGATTATTAGAAATTGAGGAATGTTTTGATGCAGATGGTTTGTCATTTTCTGGGAGAATTTTGTTTGGAGTGGATGATTTGTTTCGCATTGCTGTCGAGAAACTTAAGGCCATATCAGACAAGAAGAAATTAACGATCATACTCACTACACAAGGAGGCTACATTGAGGTTGTCCAGCGAATAGTCAATACAATCCGACATCATTATTCAAATGTAGAATTTATTATTCCTAATTATGCATATTCCGCCGGAACGGTTTTTGTCTTATCTGGGGATGCAATCTACATGGATTATTATTCTCGACTGGGACCTATTGATCCACAATTGGAAACGGCAAAAGGAATGGTTCCCGCTTTGGGATATTTAGAACAATATGATAGGTTAATTAAGAAAGCACAAAAAGGCGAAATTACAACAGCCGAAGTTCAATTGCTCATTAGTGGTTATGATCAAGCAGAATTATATCAATATGAACAAGCAAGGAGTTTATCTATAGCATTGATTAAAGAATGGCTAGTGAAATATAAATTCAAAAATTGGACCAAAACGGAAAATAGAGGAAAAATCGTTACTAAGCAAATGCGGACTAAGCAAGCTGGAAATATTGCAAGGCTTCTTAATAATACTAAAAGGTGGCATATTCATGGTCATGGAATTTCTATGGAAGTCTTGAGAAAAGATTTAAATTTAAAAATTGATGATTTTGGAGAAAACACAGAATTTGACAAGAAGATTAGAGAGTACTATGATTTATTGGCTGATTATATGATGAAAAGAAGCGATAAAGGTGTAATACATATTAAAGAAAACTACCGTCCTTTTTTATAAGAGAAGGCTTTAAAATGCCGAAAAAAATAAATATGAAAATGATTCTCAAAAAAAATCCGCACATTAACCAAAAAGAGCTAGATGCTTTTGTAGAGCTAGGAGAACAACTACGCAAGAATGGATTTCGCCCAAGGGGTTATCAACTACAACAGCCATCCGAGAAAGAATTAAGACTCGTCGATGAAGAAAAGATGGATCCTAGAACAGTGCATATTTCTGCTATACGCGATTAATCTTTTTCAATCAAATCTAACATTTCCTCAATATCCCAAACATGATCTGTTACTTTCGCTTCCATTGCAGGGGTAACCCTTAATGTCTGATGAATCCTACAGAAATTGTAATACATGAAATGCAGGGATACAGCGTAAAAGAGATTTTCAACCTTCTTAGAGAAACCATTAGTCAATCGAGTGAAACGTCTCATACTCATTCTCATTGTTAAATTCTGTCTCTCTACATAGCTAGTGGAAACTTGTTCTTTATCTGGACTCCCGTTGATTTTTACTTTTATAGTGCCAGTGCATTTCGCAGGGCTATAACGTTTCTGTCCTTCGGAGGTTTCTCCATATAGCTTTATTAGCTGACTGAAATCTATTTCGCCTCCAAATGCACTCTCTACGGCCTCTAGATACATTTTGTGGCCATCTGTAGTCAATTGCACTCTATTAGCAAGGCGGGAAGAAAGGTCTTTCATGAAAAGGGCAGCATTTTCTAAGTCACGTCTACCAATGTGCCATGCCGGTACTAATTTTGTGTCCGCACAAATCGAAGTAAATGTCCAGACATCCCCATAACCAAATATGCCCTTCTTGTCTTCAGGGACATTCTTTTCCTTTGCATAGCAGAATGACCAAATCTCATCACATTGGATTCTTTTGCAAGGAAGGTTCTTAAAAACTTTATCCTGATATTCCGCACAGGCAAAACCGAGGTCAGCCAGGAGTTTTACAATGGTGTTTTTAGCTACCCCTGTCATGCGAACCGTGGCTCTGATAGAATTTCCTTCTACTAAGGCAGAAATGACTTGCGTTTGCTTTTGTTGGCTTAACTTGTTCATACATATAATATACTTGACCGCTCAAGCATTGTCAAGTATTAATTTGCATTTATGATTTGACAAAGAGTGTTTAATTACCTATTATGTAATTGTAAAAAGGACGGAGGCGGAGGGATTCGAACCCCCGATCCGAGCCACTAACTCGGATATCCAGACCTAAACCGGACGCAATAAACCAGCTCTGCCACGCCTCCAATCTATTGTTCATTCAAATAAATTATCTCCTTTTTTTAGTTCAAATATATTCGGGCCAACTTTTGTAAACCATTTCTTCCGTTTTGTTAATGTTGCATAAATGACATTTTGAGTATTCTTTGAGTCTATTTTTTTCCCACCACTTATAACTGCATTAGTTAAGTCTTTCACGTGCATAGGATTACCAGACTTCTTTAATACTGCTTTAATGGATTCAGCTATTGATAATTTTGAAGTATCAACAAAAATATCCTGTTGTTTCTCCTGGAAAAATTGAGCTTTTACAGTAATGCGATTACTAGAAAAGAGTTGGTTTTCATATTCGTTTAGGAATTCTTTGATGTTTTCTATTGAGCGTTGAATTTCTGCTTTTTTTGTATCCAGGTCACGCATTCTCAAGCTTAAATCGCTAAGTATCCTTTTGTATGCTTCAATCTTTTCTTCTAATTCTTTTTTGCCCAAGTGGCTCATTTCGATAACCTCTTAGAAGAATATACACCCTGAGGGTGGTTTTGTCAAGTAGTTGTGTGGGTTTTATTAACCCCACTATTTATAGTGGGTAATTAATATCGGTATTTAATTGGTTTATATGGCTTATTTCTTAGCCCATCTAGCCTGTGCGGCCTTCTTGGCAATCTCTTTCCTTTTCTCTGGGCTTAACTTTTTGGCTCTGGCCTTTCCGCCCTTAAGCCCTCCAAGCCTACCTAGAGCCACGGCAGCAGGATTCTTTTTCTTTGTGGGCTGTTTGGTTGTTAGTTCAACTATCTGAGAGGCAATGGTGCTCTCGTCTTCTTTCTTTTTGCTTGTTCGCTTTAGCATACATTAAATATAACACCTGAACTCTCATTTGTCCATCTCGAATAAATTCAAACTGACCCACTACCGAATTATGACTTTTTCTTTTAATATAAAGATCATTTAGGTATATAATAGGCCCACTTTTTATGAGGAAAGAATTCGAACTCCAGCAGCCGGTCCAAAAATTCGGCACCTTCCTTGGTGTCTACACACCAAGCGTCCTGACCATCCTCGGCCTGATCATGTATTTGAGGTTCGGCTGGGTGATCGGGAATCTCGGCCTGCCTCTCACACTTTTTGTCGTTGTGCTGGCCAGTTCGATCACTTTTATCACCGGCCTGAGCGCTTCGGCTGTGGCTACGAATATGAGAGTCGGCGTGGGCGGCGAATACTACCTCATTTCACGGAGTCTGGGACTGGAACTTGGGGGAGCCATCGGTATTCCGCTGTTTATGTGCCGCACATTAAGCATTACCTTCTACAGCTTCGGCTTAGCGGAATCCATTGCCCCGTTCCTGCCCAAAGCCCGGGGCGAGGTGACGCCCTTCACTATTCAGATTATTGCGGCTGTCATAATTCTGTTCATCACGGCCATTTCAGGTAAAAGCGCAGGGCTGGCCCTGAAGCTGCAGATCCCCATCATGGTTGCTGTGGGATTGTCAATTATCGCCCTTGTGGCCGGTGTGATTGGCAGCGGTGTGCGTGCGCCCGAGTTTACAGCCACCTACCGTACAGCCCCTGAAGGATTCTGGTATGTATTTGCCGTCTTCTTTCCAGCCGTTACGGGATTTACAGCAGGAATCGGAATGAGCGGAGACCTGAAAGATCCACAAAAGTCCATTCCGCGGGGAACCATGCTCGCCGTGGTGACAGGCGGTTTGACTTACATGTTCATCCTCGTCCTTCTCGGCATAACGGCCAGCCTCAGTCACGCCGAACTGGCTGAACCGGGCGTGGTTTGGATAAGGGTTGCTGTGCTCGGAGTTTGGCTGGTCTATCCTGGCATCTGGGGAGCCATCTTGTCCTCTGCTTTTGGAAGTATTCTCGGCGGCCCCCGGGTTCTGCAGGCTCTATCCCATGACGGCCTGGCCCCCCGTTTTCTATCCAAACTGTCAAAAACAGGTCAGCCAACCGTCGCCACCTGGGTGAGCGGTGGTATTGCCCTGGCCGCAGTGGGCTTAGGCGGCCTTAACGCTGTCGCCCAGTTTGTCACGATTCTCTTCCTGACCTTATACATCATCATTAATCTCAGCGCCGGCTTGGAAAAACTGGTGGGAGATCCGTCCTACCGTCCCACGATCAATGTCCCATGGTATGTTTCTCTTCTTGGATCCGTCGGGGCAATCATCGTCATGGCGCTGCTCAACCCCGCAGCCTGCTTTATTGCAGCCATTCTGGAGTCCACACTCTATATCTACCTGCGGCGCCGGGCTATGAAAAAGAGGTGGGGAGATGTCAGGGCCGGACTTTGGATCGCCCTGGCCAGATTCGCCCTCCTTAAGCTCCGCCGGCAGTCCATCGATCCGCGGAACTGGCGCCCTCAAATCCTCCTTTTTACAGGAAATCCAGCCAGGCGGAGAGGATTGGTGCGCATCGCCAACTGGTTCAGCCAGAACCAGGGATTAGTGACGGCCGTTCAACTGATCGTCGGCGACCTTGACGATGTCTACAAGGACATAGAAAAAAAACGGTGGGAAATGGACAAGGCCCTGGACGAAGAGGGGCTGGTCGCATTCAGTGAAGTGGACATTGTCTCAGACTACGAATGCGGTATCCTGGATATTATCCAGGCAAACGGGATGGCCGGCCTGCAGTCCAATACAGTTATGTTCGGTTGGCCGACAAGGCCGGGCCGGCTGGAGGCCACGCTGCGCATAATGCGAATGGTTTCCAAGACAGGCAGGAGCACCATTATCGCTCGGACAAAATGGTCTCACGAACCTGGACAGGATAAAGTGATCGACATCTGGTGGAGGGGACTCCAGAACAACGGCGACCTCATGCTTCTTCTGGCTCACCTCCTCAAAATGAATCCCGAATGGAGCGGGGCAAAGATCAGAATCTGCTCTATCGTAGAAACGGAAGACGAGCGCGTCCGCATGGAAGCCAGTCTACAAAAGCTGGTCCCTGAAACCCGGATCAAGTCCTCCATCGAGGTTTTCGTGCGGCCTAAAGATATTACCATTGTAGCGGCCATGCACGCCCATAGCCGGGAATCAGACATCGTTTTCCTCGGACTCAGAGAGCCAGAACCCGGGACGGAATCTGAATATGCAAAGCGGTTGAGAAGGCTGGCCGAAGGATTCAATTCCTCTATCTTTGTACGCAACGCAGGCGAATTTGCCGGACACCTTATCCACACGGATCATCCGAACATGGGGAAGTAATCCCTATTCATACTTCAGGGAAGCAACCGGATCTGCTAAAGATGCCTTGATCGTCTGATAACAAACTGTGAGGAACGCTATAGCCCAGGCAAGGCCTCCAGCCAGTAGAAAAGCCCAAACAGATATGCCCGATCTGTAGGCAAAATTCTGCAGCCAACGGGACATGACCAGATAACCAACCGGCCAGGCAATCACATTTGCCAGCAGAACCCATTTGCTGAACTCCTTCGAGAGCAAAACAACAAGGCCGCCCGCAGAAGCGCCTAAAACCTTCCTGACTGCAATTTCCCTGGTTCGGCGTTCTGCCGTATAGGAGGCGAGGCCAAAAAGCCCCAGGCACCCGATAAAAATCGACAAAAAAGCAAAATAGCTGAATATCCGGCTCAGATTCTCCTCAGATCTGTAGAGCTGGTCAAAGTTTTCATCGATAAAATAGTACGAAAAGGGATATCCAGGGCGCATCTCTGTCCAAATGTCCTGGAGGAAAGCCATCGTCTGAGGGATGTTTTGCGAATTGATTCGGATAGATATTTGATTAAGGTCTACCGAGGACAACAGCATCACGATCGGTGCAATCTCCTGGTGGAGGGATTCAAAATGGAAATCCTTGACCACACCGATAATCTGGCCCTTACGGCTGCCGTATCCAAAACCTTGATTTATAGCCTCTTCCGGAGTTTTCCAGCCGATCCTTCGAATGGCGGTTTCATTAAGGATAAAGGCCTGGTCGGAATCCGTCCTGATCTCTCTTGAAAAATTCCTGCCGGCCGCCAACTCCATTTTGAATGTCGGGATATAGTCAAAATCCACCCTCAAAAATGCGATGCGGAAATTGATGGGCTGGCTGGTTTCCCCGCTCCGCACACTTGCTCCGGCTGAGTCGAGCAGACGTCCCGAAGGCACTCTTTTTGCTGCTGAAATGTTCAAAATGTTGGGATTGAGAAGGAGCCGGGATTTAAAAGAATCGAGATTTTCAACCATCGCAGAACTGCTGGGGAGAACAACCACATGCTCCTCCTCGAAACCGAGGTTTCTGGTCTGGATAAAACGCAATTGTTTGGAGACAACACTCACACAGATAATTAAAGCGATCGAAATCGTAAACTGGAACACAACCAGAACATTCCGAAATGAAAATCCTTTTTTCCCGATATCCAATTTTCCCTTCAGAACACGCACAGGCCTAAAAGCAGAAAGAAAAAGGGCAGGATAAATCCCGGCCAGGAAACCAACACCAACCGCAAAAAGGGCCAATAAAAAAACCGCGGAGAGATTTGACGCCGGATTTAACGAAAGGTTTCTCCCGATAAATTGATTGAATTTGGGGAGTATCAGGACCACTAGAACCATCGCAATCAAAAGGGAAAAAACGGCCGTTAAAACAGATTCTCCCAGAAACTGCCGGATGAGCTGCGGCCTCTGCGCCCCAACAACTTTCCGCAGGCCCACTTCCTTGGCCCGTCCGGAGGAACGCGCCGTAGCCAGATTCATAAAATTGATGCAGGCGATCAGGAGGATAAAAAAGGCGATGAGTGAAAAAATATAGACATAGGTGATATCGCTGTTGGCTTCGGTCTCGGAATCGAGATGGGAACGGAGATGAATATCCGTCATTTTTTGGAGTTTTAGTTTGGTTTCTTCACTGGTGCCTGCGGCCGGATGCCTGTCTATAAAGGCATCCAGTTGATTACTGAGTCGAGAAACATCGAAATTTTCTTCCAGAAGAAGATAGGTGCCGTAGTTGTTGCTCGACCAGCTTCTCATTTCCTCTTCCCCGGCAACAGCTTCATATGTCTTGAATGATCCTAAAATATCGGCATGAAAATGGGAATTGTGCGGCATGTTTTCAATAACCCCACTCACCGTCAAATCTACTTGTATTTGATCTGCCCTGACCGTGAGTGGCTGCCCCAATGGATTTTCCGATCCAAAATATTTTTGAGCGATATCTTGAGTGATGACAACTGTCATGGGATCTCGAAGGGCTGTAGCAGGGTCTCCGGCAATCATTTCATACGTGAAGACTTCGAAAAATTCCTCTTCGGCAAAGAAAAACCGCGGTTCCTGGAAAAAAGTGGCATTGCGGCCCACAAGAAGCCCTCCAGCTCCTGTGATCCTCACTGCATGGACGATCTCAGGAAAATCATTCTCGAGAAAAGGACCGATCGGAGGGGCCACATGACCTAGGTGAAGGCTGAGCACACCATCTTCATTGAACCACTGTCTGGTAACCCTATAGATGCGGTCGTGGTTTTCATGAAATTTATCATAACTCAACTCATCGTAGACAAAGAGCAGAATCAGGATACAGCAAGCCATCCCGATAGCTAGCCCCAAAATATTGATAAGCGAATATCCCATATGTTTTTTTATATTTCGAAGTGTGGTTTTCAAATAGCTTTTTAACATGATAATTTCCTCAAAAAATAAAAATCCGTTGAGTTCTCGTAGTTATACATAACGACGAAATTCGATGCAAATAGTTGCCTCAAAATGTTGACAGGCTATCTTATGTTAAAAGAATCACAAGAAAAAGTGGGGAAAAAGTGGGGACAGTCCCCACTTATTACCAGTCCCCACTTATTACTCAATTATTATGGAGAATTGGTCCTTTAAAAGCTTTTCTCTGGCGGTGAGGACGATACGGAAAAGGCGGGACCCCCAGGAGGACCGAAGCCTTGTATCCTTAAGTATGATAGGTTCGATTTCCACTCTAAACTTCTTTTTGTCATAAATAATCTGAAACGTTTTTGAGCTGCCGGCCTTTTTTGGAAAAACCAGCCGGATTTTCCCTTCTTCTTCCAGTTCTGGCTCACACCAGCTCATGAGAGACATCTGGAGATATTCCCGGGCCTCAGCCAATTGATATTTATCGAGGATAACAACATTTTTTCCCCTGTTTAAAGTGATCGAGCGCTCCCATGAGAGGATCCCTGCCTCCTCGGGATAGGCTGTGGATATATCCAAATCAAAAGATGCTTTTTTGTTATCTGCCTCGTAACGGACATGGCTCGCCTTAAATCCCCTCCCTTCTTTCTGCATCACGCCATTTATGGTCGGAAGATTATGAAAGGCCGACTGCATGGTCCAGATCTCATACCGCCTCCCGCTGAAAGTCTTGGCTGTGTACGTCTCTACGCCCACATCGATGAGGAGGGGAAGACCATCCGAATAGACGATAAAATTTCCGATATCGTTGTGGTTGTGGCTTTCGGCATTATGCCCCCCTTTGGCAGCCACATAGAAGCCCTCATTCGTTCCCCGAATGGATCTGGCCCCCATAACCTCAAGATCCTTGAACCAGAAATCCCTCTCCAACGGCTCGACAGCCGGGGCCGCCAGCAGTTCCTCAAGACCAAAAAGAGCGGGAAGGACTCTCCCGAGCCAACCGAAACTGCCTCTTACTGCATCCTCGCCCAATCCCTGCTTTTTTGCCAGAAAAGCGCCAAAACCTGACATTGCATCATCTGTGATGCTCTGCCCATATCGAAAGATAACACTCGCATTGGCATTTATTTTAGCCGCCGCATCTGCAAAATTAATAAAATAGCGGTCACTGATATAAACCCTGTAAATATACTTTCCGATCTCCTCAATCAGAGGCTCATCAAAAACATCGACAATTCCATCCGAAGCACTGCTTAAAAGTTCAAGACAGTCATAGAGGGAACCCCCGGCTCGATCCCAATACCCAGGCCCTTCATCACATCCCCCGTCTCTCGGATAGGGATTTAAAAAGTTATCCAAACAGCGCAGTATCTTAAACACAGACAGCCCCCTCTTTTCCAAATCCTTCTCCAGAATCAAAACCGCCGCCAGCCAGTTGGAACAGATCCAAGGATTCCAGTTGTTGACCGTCCGTCCGTCAAAACCCATCCACCAGAAGTCGTCCCGTTCCAGATTGACATCGATAATCCTGCGCTTGACTTCATAATCAATCCGCTCGCCGACCAAAGGGGAAATTTCATCGAGTTCAGCTCCCAAAAGATAATGTGTCCAGGCTAATAGCATCCCGGTCTCCGCCGCAAAGAGATCGACGGTCGGTTCCTTGACATCGGGAAGCCCGCTGCCTCTTTCCTGCGCCCCGACGTGGGCCGGAACCCCCCAGTAGGTCTCCTCACAAATCGTCCAGACACCGTTGAGAATATCGTCCAAAAAGCGGCCTCTTCCCTCCATACACTCGCCAAGCACAAGTTCAGCCAGCTGTGCCCGCCGTCCAAAGGACACATTCTGGAAATTACTCCGGTTGCCGTCCCGCACATATTCTAAGAAAACAGAGGCCTTGGGTGTCTCCCAATCTCCATTTAAATGTTTCTCCGCCTCACGAATATGGGCAGCCCGTACTTTTTCAGGCAGGGATTCCCATTCCTCCCGCTCGGAAACATTTGGGAAAGGATGCCAGTCCTCAGCGGAAACAAGTATTTCTTTGAGTTTCTCCGGCCCAAATTTTCCGCTCAATAGATTATCTCTCTGCTGTGCCAAAACAGAAAGCGACAAAAATAACACACTCATAAAAAAGACAAACAAAAATTTTATTCTTTTCATTTTATTTCCCTTTCTTCCCTTACTAATACACTCCCGCCGAAATCGAGTCAACATAAAAAGTGGGGAAAAGTGGGGACAGTCCCCAATTAAATAAGGACGTATCATCACCCATGGATCTTGTTCATTTGGCTGTTATCCGGCTTACCAACATCCTCAAGGAAGACTTCCTCTCTCTTAAAAGCTATCTTGAAAAAACACACCACGGGAAAAATCTTTTTGCCATCCTTAATGTTTCTCCATTATGAGATAAGATATGCCGTTTTAAAGCACTTGCTCGAGACTGGTCTTATTGAAGCTCCAATCGATTTCGACTCGCCCGAACACAACCGCCCCTTGGATAAGAAAAATCTTGTATTTGGGATAAAAGAATAGAAGTATTTCCCATGTAAGGAAAGCATTAAAAGGCTTGATCCCTTCATTTTGCATGTGATAATCTCTTTTTCGGAGGGAAACAAAATGGGAAAAAACTCGATCAAACGCCGCGATTTTTTAAAGACGTGCCTGACCGCCACTGCCGCCATGGGCACATTTTCCTGCAAAGGCATTTTTTCATCTAAAAAAAATGCCTTTAATGCCAAAGGCCTGCCCACTCGAGTGCTCGGAGAAACAGGAGTCCAGGTTCCCCCCATCGTAATGGGATGCGGCAGCCGTTTCTGCACCGTCACGGATCCGGACAAAAGCACTGAAATCCTCACTCACGCCTTAGACAACGGTTTCTTCTACTGGGACACCGCCCACGACTACGTCTACAACAATGTGATTAGTGAAGAACGCCTGGGACTGGTTCTTAAAGACCGCAGAGATGAAGTCTTCCTCTCTACAAAACTCGGTGAGAGAACCTATGACGGCGGCATGCGCCAGCTCGAAGAAAGCCTCAACCGCCTTCAGACCGACCGCCTCGACATCCTCCAGATCCATCTCATTCGCTCCCTCGATGACGTCGACGCCATCTGTGCGGAAAACGGCGTACTCAAAGTCCTCCAGAAAGCCAAAGATGAAAAAGTCGCCCGTTTTATCGGTTTTACCGGCCACCTTGATGCTTTAGCCATGACGGAACTGCAGAGCCGCCATGACTTTGACACCATGCTCATTGCTCTCAATCATTATGCCGAACGTAAAGGTGATTTTGAAAAAGGGGCTATCCCGGCTGCCGCAGAAAAGGGAATGGGAGTTCTGGTCATGAAAGTCATCCGGCCAAGGGAGACTGTTGAAGGGGTCTCTCCCGAAGAGCTCATCCGCTATGCTCTTTCGCTTGAACATGTCAGTGCTGCAGCGGTTGGCATGGACAGCCTCGATGTCCTCAAGAAAAATATCCATCTCGTTAAAAACTTCCAAAAGATGAGCCCAGTAGATATGCAATATATGACTGCAAGACTGAGGCCGTTTTTTCAAAGCAAACACCTCTTCTGGATGAATCCCAACTACACGGATGGAATACCGGTATGAAAAAAAATATTTTATTCGTTGCAATCCTTCTCCTCTCTTTTATAGCCTGCGGGAAAAAATTCTCAAATGAACTCGCGATATTTAATTTCGAAGACGGCAGCACGGAGGGTTTGCAGCCGAACTTTCCCGATGGCTGGGAGGTTACAGATCTCGATGGCTCTAAGGTTTATGCACTGACCGCTCCCGGAGAAGTCGGTGAAGTCGCCGCCCCTAAATCCTGGTCCGTCATAAAAGACCACGACTTGAGCTCCTTTGAATTTTCAGGCCGGCTGAAGTGTATGGCCGAAATTGACAATCCCAACAGAGACCTTTGCATTTTTTTCCACTATTTGGATCCCACGCATTTTTACTATGTTCATTTTTCCGCAAGCAGCGACGAAAGGCACAATATCATCGGCCTGGTCAACGGAGCCGACCGCATCAAAATCAATGTCGAACCGGCCGGTCTATCGGTCTTCCGTCTGACAGATAGGGAATGGCACACCTTTAAGGTCACCTATGACGCAGAAACCGGCAGCATGTCGGCCTATTTGGATGACTTGGACACACCGATCGTGACAGCTTCAGGTTCGGTCCTGGGCCACGGCCTTGTGGGGATCGGTTCCTACGATGACACAGGATATTTCGATGACCTCACGCTAAAAAGCCTAAATTAATAAGAGGGACGTCAACCTTAATTCCCAAAAAAAGGAATTAAGGTTGATGTCCCCCTAACTTGCTTAATTTGAAGCAGAATAGCCTCTAATCCTCTTCTATTTCAAAGAATAATGACATATATAACTGACTTTTAGCAAATTATACTTGACAAATTGCAATATATATCTTACATTTCTCATATGGAAAACATAAAACTAAAAATCGCAAGAATTGAAAAAAAATTATCTCAACAAGAACTTGCCGATCTGGCCGATGTCACAAGACAGACGATCGGGCTGATCGAAAAGGGGAAATATAATCCGACTTTAAATCTCTGTTTAAAAATCGCAAAAACTTTAGATAAAACACTAAATGATCTTTTTTGGGAGGAACAATGAAGACTAAAAAAACGTTCTTAAATATTGATGAAAGGAGTAAGCTAATCGCTTATAAAATCATTGCCGTGATGTATTTTCTCACAATATTTGCTTTAGTAGCGGTTCTTATGTACCGTCAGTTTGCTCTAAAGCAACCCATAAGTGATTTTGAAGATATTGCAAT
Organism: uncultured Eubacteriales bacterium; assembly: GCA_964633715.1. Classification (GTDB taxonomy): domain Bacteria; phylum Acidobacteriota; class Aminicenantia; order Aminicenantales; family Aminicenantaceae; genus JAUWVG01. The sequence goes on along the minus strand of CAZWHQ010000026.1, from coordinate 30,186 downwards.
CATTGTGACTGTAAATTCACTCTTTCTTATCACCGCTCTTTTGTTCTTTGGAGCAGTACCAATTCAGAAATTGAAGATAAAATATATACTGCTTGGATATGCAGCAATCGTCATTTTAGGCAGTTTATTCACCTATGCAAAGTATAATATCTTTCAAAGTCCCGGATTATCTATTTCAGAGTTGTTCAACAAGCTTATTATAAATATTTCTATCGCCGGACTTATCGTCTTGTTCTGGGTCATATTTTCAATTCTGGGAAAGCGAAAACTCGAGAAAAAATTGGAAGACTAGTTCCCCCTATTTCCTATAGAGACAAACATTTTGTGGAAAAGTCAGGGCTCTGGGCCGATCAGAATTTTTTCAAGGTTTTTTCTGTCGAGCTTATTTCAGGAAATCCAGAGACCGCACAAAAGAGATCGGGATCAGAAAGGTGCTCGGCGCTTCGGTTCCCAGCATTATCCGGCTGCTGAATCAGGAGTATGTGAAAAAGGTTGTCCTGGCCGCACTTATAGCCTGGCCGTTTGGATTCTATGCCATGTCGAAGTGGCTGCAGAATTTCCACTACAGGATAAAACTCGGCGTGATGCCCTCCCTAGCAGCAGGTCTTTTCGCACTGATGATTGCCTTGATAACAGTCAGCTTTCAGACATTCAGGGCGGCGGCGACCAATCCCGCAGACTCCCTCCACTATGAATAGGTGTATGCAGACAGAAATACTTCGATAATGTTCTTATCTGTTTTAATTTCAGCTCAAAGTAAGCTAAAATTGGGGAAAAGTGGGGACAGTCCCCAATTTAACTAGTTCTATCAAGGAGCTTGTCATGAAAATTATCGACCTTACCGAAGAACACAAACAGCTCTATTTTGAATGTCTGGAAGATTGGTCTGACGAAATCAAGGAAGGCAGCAGTCACAAAGCATGCTGGTACGATAAGATGAAGGACAAGGGCCTGGGAGTTAAACTCGCACAGGACGACAAGGACAATATCGGCGGTATGATCCAGTACATTCCCATCGAATACTCCCCTGCCGAGGGGAAGGACCTCTATTTCATCCCCTGTATCTGGGTGCACGGCCACAAAAAGGGAAGAGGCAACTTCCAGAAAAAGGGCATGGGCAAGGCCCTGCTCCAGGCAGCAGAAGAGGATGTTCAAAAACGGGGCGCCAAAGGTCTTGTCGCATGGGGGCTGTCTATGCCAATCTGGATGCGGGCATCCTGGTATAAAAAACAAGGCTATAAAAAAGTAGATAAACAAAAAGGGGCCGTTTTACTCTGGAAGCCTTTTGCACACGATGCCACTGCTCCTCGATGGATCAAACCTAAAAAGAAACCTCGGGGTAAGCAGGAAAAAGTCATTGTTACTGTCTTTTTCAATGGAAGCTGTACGGTTCAAGGGATGGTTTATGAACGAGCGAAACGTGCGGCAGCCGAATTTGGGAACAGTGTGGAATTCCAGGGGATCGACACAACGGACCGGACGGCATTTCTGGAATGGGGCGTCTATGACGGGCTTTTCATCGATGACAAACAGGTCCGCACAGGGCCACCGCCTTCCTACAAAAAGATCAAAAAAAAGATCGCAAAACAGGTGAAAAAACTCACCTGAATAACACAAAAATAATTCATGTTTTGCAGGCCAGGCCCCAACTTATTAGGAGAAAAACGTCAATTGGCGGGAGTTAATTGCAGTAAGTGGGGACTGTCCCCACTTAATTTAAGAGTCGGAAGGACCGGTATCGGTTGAGGTGTCCTCTTCTTTGTCCGGTTTAAAGGTGTGGTAGACTTCCAGAAAATGCTCCACCACTTCAGGATCGAACTGCGTTCCTGAACAGCGGATGATCTCCTTCACAGCACGTCGGTGGGAGCTGGCATTGCGGTACGGCCTATCCGAAGTGATGGAATCATAGGCATCGGCAATGCCCATGATGCGGGATCCCAGTGGAATTTCGCTGCCTTTCACTCCGTCTGGATAACCAGTGCCGTCATATCTCTCATGGTGCGCACGAACCACTTTGCCGATTTCCTTGAGTTCCTTGACAGGCTCCAAGATGATCTGGCCCCTAGCGGGATGCTCCTTGATCGAGGCAAACTCTTCGGTGGTAAGCTTGTCGGGTTTATTGAGGATGTGCTCGGGCACCGCGATTTTTCCAATATCATGAAGCAGGGCGGCCAGTTCAAGATCTTCCAATTCTTTTTCGCTGAGCCCCATGTTGTGGGCAATCTTAAGGGTAAATTCCGTAACCCTTGTCGAATGATGCCTGGTGTATTCATCCTTGGCGTCGATAGCAGAGGCAAGGGATTTAACCGTGGAAAGGTAGAGAGAGTGCTGCCGCTCGACCAGGTCCGAAGCCCTCTTACTCAAATTGAGGTTGGCCAGAGCCAGTTCTGCCTCCACATCCCGGATGCGCAGCAGGGAGTGGATACGGGCTTTGAGCTCGACCGAATCAAACGGCTTCGAGATGTAATCATCGGCCCCAGCCTTAATGCCTGCCGAGAGCATCTCAGACCCGGCACGGGCTGTGACCATAATGATGGGAATATGCTTCGTGCTGTCATCACCCTTGATTCTGTTGGCAAATGCAAAACCATCCATCCCCGGCATCTGGACATCGCACAGTATCAGATCAGGATGTTCCTTTTCAATCAACGACAGGCCCTCCTCTGCCGATGTGCAGAGCACCAGGTCGAACTCATCGCTCAACAGCATTTTCATCAACTTGAGGATTTCAGGATTGTCATCGATAACTAGCAGCAGGGCATCATGGCTATCGGCATCCGCAGACTCTTCATCTTCGATCTTCACTTTCTCCAGGTCTATCAGATTCAGCCTCCGGAAATCGGACACAACATCCTGAATCTTGGGCTCTCCCGTATCCGTCACCCGTCTTTTGAGCCCGACAGGCCTGTCCATGACACGGCGTTCAAGCACATCTTCCGAAAAGTGTGCATCACCTTTAGGCATCTCCACAACAAAACGGGCCCCCTTCCCCAGCTGACTTTCCGCATGGATCGTTCCTCCATGGAGCAAAACGATCTCCCGTGCCAGAGAGAGCCCTATTCCGGTCCCCTGCTGGGACCGGGAGGCGGAACCGTCCACCTGGGAAAACCTATCAAAAATGGAATCGAGTTTATCCGCGGGAATCCCGATCCCCGAGTCCTCCACCGCAAAGATTACAGAATTCTTCTTATCCTCCAGGAACAATGTGATTTTTCCATCATTCGGAGTAAATTTGAGGGCGTTGGACAGGAGATTGAGAACCACCCTTTCAAACTGTTCGGGATCCACCGACAGCTCTACATCATGGGACGGATGCTGGTAATACAAACGGATATTTTTCTGATCGGCCAATCCCTTGACCGACTGCAGCAGGTCGTTGACAAACTCGTATATGTTGACCTGCTTAATCTTCAGCCGCATTTTTCCGCCTTCAAACTTGCTCAGATCGAGCAGATTGTTGATGAGCTTGAGAAGCTTGAGACCGTTGCGCTGCATAGTATCCAGCGTGTCCCGCATGGAGGCGCTGATATGTTCTTTCTTTCCCTCCAGGATTGTTTTCAGCGGTGCCAGGATTAGGGAAAGAGGCGTTCGGAGTTCGTGGTTGATGTTAGCAAAGAACTGTGTCTTCAACTCGTCCAAGCTCTTGAGCTTTTCATTCGACTCGCTGAGCTTCTCGGTCATCTCTTCCAGTTGGATCCGGCCGCGCAGTTCAACACGGCGGATGCTGTCCATTTTGTAAGATCCAAACGCGGCAATGATGATGATAGCTGTCATAAAAAACAGGTTGTTAAAAATATCCTGCCAATTCCCGGACTGCATATTGAGGAAGCTCGGAATGGCATAGCTCACCCAGATCATGGCATACAGCCGAAAGACGACCCTAAACGCAAGCGGAACCGCCACGGCTAATCCCATGATGATGATGTACAATCCCTGCACATAGACGGTGGCGAAACCACCCAGAAAATAGATCATTAAAGCAATGCCCGCCACATCGAAAACAGCAAGTGCTGTGGCGATGTAAACAAAGTCCCGATTCAAAGTGACGCGGGTACACAAATAGAACAGAACAACGTGTGCGGCCAAGACCACAAGACGAATGACCAAAAAAAGCTGAAAAAATTCTGCTGCATATATGGCATCCAGAATCAGGAAGGCCGGATACAGGATCCCGCTCAAGATAATGATGAGCCTAACTCGTCCACCCAGATTGTATTCGGTGTACAGACGCTCTTCAAAATTTTTATTCGGATCAGTCATGGTCTTCTCTCGGTTTGGCGATGACGATGTACCCCTGTGGAGGAGTCCCGAAGGTCAGAGTGGAACGGATCTGATTCCATCCTGATTCTTCCAGCAGACCGGACAGCTTCTCCGGATCGAAGAAATCAAAAGTTCCAGCTTCTTCAAAATCGACCAAAGCCTGGGCATCGTTTAGAAAAGAGCGCAGGGAATCGAGAAGCCGCGATTTTGGCCACTCTGGGGGAAGCGCCTCCTCAGGCATGGTTTCGATTTTGGTTAGAACTCTCATAAACAGCCCTGAGGTATCTGTGTCCGGCTGCATACTGGAAAGCACGAGCTTTCCTCCCGGCCTGATGACCCGCCTCAGATCCTTGAGTGTCTCCAGAGGATTGAAGATATAGGATAGCACCAGACTCATAATAATCTTATCAAAACTACCCGACTGGAACGGAAGATAAGAATTTGTGGTCAAATCTCCATTAAACACCAGTTTTCGGAACTCGGGTTTTGATGTCAGCAGACCGCGCACATATAAAGCCGCCTGGTTAAAATCCAGGATGATTTTATACTCCGGAAGTTCGAAATGGCTTTTCAACCAGTGTTCCAGTTCCGGCGTGATTGTGTCTCCCCGAAGGATGCGGTGCAACCGCGGGGAATAGGCTTTTTGGATCTTGTGTGCGCTGTCCAGATCCAAACTTTCAATTTTATCTGCCAGCCCCACAAAAGTTCCGATCTCGCCATTTAGGAAACTTCGAACCGGAAGAAAACGATTGAGTTCAGCGTCGAGGCAGAGCAAAAAGAGCCTGCCCGGCTCCTGCAGCACATCGAACCGGGAAAGCAATTTCAAGGAGGCCTGGATGAGTGCATCCGGAATCAAGTCTGCAATTGTGATATTCTGGGGAATAGGCTGTTCACTCTTCATCAGATGTTCAATCATATTCCCCGTTCCGCCTCCCAGGTCAAGCAACCGGTCCTGCGGCTTGAGATCCAGTGCTTTTATTTGATCCTCCATCAACTGCATATAATCGTCGGAGAGGGCCATAACATCAAAACCCAGCATATTCTCTTCACCGACCAGATAGCGCTGCCAATATTTTTTCCGGTTTTTTAACTTCCTGGGTGGAAGCCGGTCTTTTTCGGCACGTCTCATGAATTCCATGTCGATTTTCGAGGGGATCCGCGCCGGAAGCATATCCTGGTAGAGAGTCCGGTGAATGAGGGAGAATATCAGGCAAAACATGCTGAGGGCTTCATTTGAGGTTCTGGCCGTATGACCTATAGGGACGGAGATGGCCTCGCGCTGCGCATCAACTTTGATGCTCATGACATCTCTCACGAATTCCGGCAGCACCCAGCTGTCGAATTCTCCGTATATCCATGTGATGGGCAGATCGAAATGGAGCATATCCTTGCGTGCCTGATCTAGAGTGGCGACCTCGTTAGCCACCACATCCGAGGCATAGGGGACCATGTTGATCAGATTTCCGAGGATGGGGATGACTCCCAGATTGATCCCGATCTGGTACTGTTCAAGCAAATCCAGACCGCAGTTGACCCGGTTCATCAGGTTTCGGAACTCCAACGTTCCCATGCATGAAATCCAGTAGTCGATTTTTTTTCGATAAAATTCATCCCGCAGGGTAATCCGAGCCTCCAAGGCGGAGAGGGAAAAGGTGACCAAAACGACAGATGCGGCTTTGATCTGGGAGTTATGTCCCAGCCAGTCCAGGACTGCTTTGATATCTTCAGCGCCCTGGCTGAGGGTAGCATTGACCATTTCAAACGGAGGTTCTGAGGCTTCTGGATCTTTAAAGCTTTCTCCCTTTCTACGTATGCCGTCGTAGCGGATGACAGCAACCTGTTTGCCCAAATCCTGAAAATTCTGGACGATGGTTAAAGCCAGGCCGAACAACGTTTCTTTGGTTTTGCCAAACGCGGGAGGGATCAAAACCACCGGAGTGGGCTCTTCATTGAGCGGCATGGATGTATTTAAAAGCCCGACGATTTCCTCCCCCTTGCTGTTTTCCAGGTGGATGACCTCAGGCGTGTGGTTGAGATGCGGATCCGGATCCGGCAAAGAATCTTGGCCTTTGGGTTTTTGGGAACCCAAGCCAGAGGGGCGTTTGTCCAAATGAAATTCTACACCCGGCACTTTAGTGGACTGAATGCTCATCCGGCCGATGCCAAACTGAATGCCATAACGGAGGCAGCTGCTGCCGTTTTGATCAGTACGTGTAACATTCCGTACTTCGCCTTTTTCTTCCCAGAGAAGAGTTCCATCTTGCCAAATTTTCACCGTATCCAGCGGCGTTCCAATCAGGAGAGTCGGATTTTTAGACTTTGTCACAAAACTCACGCCTTCCCGGCTGATATCTGAAATCTTGCCCCTAACCGCCCCCTGAAAAGGCGGAGGGAGCGAAATTTCCAGAAGCATGTTATCAGAAGGTTGGGTGCGGTGGACCGCCCGTTTTTCAGAATAAAACATGACTTTGGGGTAGACACAGACCAGACTTTCACCATCCGCGGAAATCCGTGACACCATAGTTTCAAAATTGTAGGTGGCGTATTCGATCTGAAAGGAGACAAAGATGAGGTCCGAAGTTTTGAACTTAGCGTGCAGGTCCTTTCCGGTAAGCGTACAGAACAGATGTGGATTTACGTCTGACAATCCGATAATTTCCGCCTGTTGTGTTTGGGGATGGATGGCAACAATCTCAATATTCGGGCTTAAAGCTCGGCGCAGGAGGGATTCGATTTTGGCGGCATCGACGAACAGGACCATCTGATTGGTGTTGAGGAACGGATACCGCAGCTTCAGCTCATCGAGGTCACGCAAAGTGACGTATTCGGAAAGGAACTGGAGGATGGATTGGCGGCTCTGATCATCAATAGCCTGGAATTCGATTCCGATCCCTCCATTCTCAAGATCCTGACGGATGATCCGTCCCTGCAGGTTGTAATGACGGCCGTCGGGCAGTGTAATTTTAAAGGGAAGAGCTGTGCCCTCGGGAATAAAGGAAGGGGTTTTGAGGAACATACCGCCTTCACTAATGTTGACAACCTTTGCGTCCTGGGCATTGTTTGTTTCGATCCGGACGTCTTCAGGGCTTGAGAGGGTTACCCGCATGGACGTCCGTTTTTCGAGAGACCTCTGGGCCAAAAGAAAATTGACCATGCGGCAAAGCGCCTCTGTATCCAGAGGTTTAGAACAGGTGTAGTCGATGCGGCCGTATTTGGGAACATCTTGATTTATATCGGACATTGACTCATCGGTGATCAGAATTTTAACGATCCGCTTGGCATGGCTGACTGTTTCCTGCAGAAATCGGAACAGTTCGAGGCCTCTCATGCGGGGCAGTTCATCATTGACGATCAGGACATCGATCTCAGGCTGAGCTGTAATCTGTTGGATGGCCTGGACACCACTGGACGCTGTCTGGACCGAATAGAATTCCTCCAGCATCTGTCGAAACCTTTTAAGGCCAGGAAGGTCGTCGTCAACGAGAAGGATAACAGGGCGGACGGCCTCATCTTTTACTCGGTCAATTTCAGTTGCTGACATGGCGCTTCCGACTGTAAAAATCTCGATGAAAAACCGCAGGACCGATCATGTTGAGATTCTTAGGAAATCATGAATCTGCCCATATTTTGTGATTTATACAACTTTACACACAAAATGTAGTATATTCCTTGGGCGTCTGTCAACCTAAATTAAATGTCTATTGGGGACAGTCCCCAATTTCCAAACACCTGTATGTTTTTGCATACCCTCCTATACTAAGACGAATTTTTTCATCCATTATTGTCAATTCCATGGAATTTAATTGGAGCCTGGCTTCGCAGAATCGAAGATCAAAAGATTAAAAAGTTAATGGAAAATAAATGGGGACTGTCCCCACTTTTTTCAATTAAATTTGAAGGATATAAGGTCTTTGATCTGTTTAACGATCTCCTGAATTGTGGCTTCGACAATAATTCGGCCCTTGTCTTTTGTGGCTAAGGTGGGATCCCCCCAGATTCCTGTCGGACTGTAATGCCCCGATCCCTCCGGATCACGTGTCAGGCCCCTTCGATTGGGGCGGGCATCATAGTCTTTAACGGCCTTTGTCATGTCCACGGTAGAGGGAGCCAGATGGAGCATCATAGATGTCTCTCCCTCATCGGCATGCGTGCCGCCTTCCTGCTTCATAAGATCCTCGGGGAGGTTGTTGTCGACCTCGAGAATGTCGAGATAACGAAGTTCAATGTCCTTTTGAAGAAGCTCCTCGCGGGCTTTCTGTAGAGGAGGTGTTGTTGAGACACCTGTGTTGAGGACATAAAACTTATTGATACCGTAACCCTTCATCGAAAGACAGATATCAACCACGATATTCTTAAAGGTCTCCGCACTCAACGACACAGAACCCGGATATTCGAGGAAGGAAGGATAATAACCGTACTGCAGAGTAGGAAGCACAGCCACGGGCACCTGCTCCATCACACGCTCTTTTAATTCTTCCGCCATCACATAATCGTTTTTCAGCAGAAGATGAGGGCCGTGTTCTTTTGTCCTTGCTCCCAAAGCGATCATCACAACCTCAAAGTCTTTCAGGGCCTTTTCGGCTTCGATCCACGTCAAATCTTCCAAGCTAACTGATCTCTTTTTATCCTGACTAAAAGCAGGAAGCATCACATACAATACGAGAAAAAGAATCAGATATTTTTTCATGGCCCATCTCCTTTCTCAATTATTTCTCCTCACTGACATCCTGAGACAAGTGTATCACGGCAAAAATGGCATGTTCAACTGCCTGTGAAGAAGGCCCGATATTAATTAATGGGAATTAATGGGGACTGTCCCCGATCAGTTTGTCCTGTATCCCGCTCTTCTCCGAAAACCTGACATATGTCCAGTTTTATCGCTCTCTGTGACCGTAAAAAAGGCCATATGAATTACTTTTTTACCAAACTTTAGAGCTGATCCAACCACTCCGTCTCCTTCAAAACGGTAATCCCATCCTTTTCCAACAGATTCATACTTCTTCTCTTTGCATTTAAGTACTTGATCCATAAACGTCTTTGCTTTATCAGTATTGTGTTTTTTGTTCTTTCCTTCCTCTGCTAAAATGGCATCCATGGCATAGCTTTTTACAAGTTTTGGATGCAGCACTCGATACGCTTTTTCCAGAGAGATAAAATCGAAGCCCGCCAGTTCGTTTCCTATAAATGTCAACAATCCCTTTTGTCCCGTTATGGGAGCAAAGGCTTTTAAGTAATCATCGAGATCCTTTTTTTTCGACTCAAACGTATGCCTCATGGCACCTGTTTCTGAGGGAGCGTCCGCTTCTCTTGACTGTTCGCTGATCGCATCCCAAACAGCCCCCTGGTCCGACCGGTATTCATCCGACATTTCGAGTGATTGTGAGACGGTATCAGCCTTTAGACCCCGAATCTTACTCGACATCATAGTGCTAGAATCAGAAAACTCCCTGGACGAATAGGCCCATCGTCCCTGCTCCGTACAGCTCACAGGGATAATGGTATCCGATTTCTCTCTAAGAAGGATGGTCGTATTCAACACACGATTCTGCTTAGCTCCGACGACTTCCTCCCCATCCAAAAGAAGAACAGGAATATCCGCCTCATTTTTGACATTCAATTCAGGCACGGAGCCACCCTCGCTGACTTCGGAAATTTTCAGCTTCTGCGCCTCCAGCGCTTCCTTTAACGTCAAGTAATCCGGCGATCCATCCAATGACAAGAGAATTGGCAAAACAGCCATGTTTTTAAAGTGCTGAAGTTTTCCAAATTCCAATCCTGAAATATATTTTTTAATTGTCGAATCCATGAATCTTCCCCCTTTCGAATTATTTATGCTGAAAGATAATTTTCTCCTTCTTTTTCTGCACTATATATATATCACAAATATTTAGCTTTCTGTCAAAGTTCAAATCACCTAGAAACCAAAATAATTCAAATGAGGAAAACCTGGCCTCAATTAATTGGAATTAAGTGGGGACTATTTTTTATTAAAAGATTAAGTGGGGACAGTCCCCACTTAATTAGCAAACGTAAAAGTGGGGACTGTCCCCACTTTTACGTTTGTATTATTTTTTATTAAAAGAAATACAGCATAAAAGAGCACAAAAAAGATCAGAAAAAATCCAGGTATGGAAGAGCATGACCGACTATCAGGGATGGCTATACATATCTATTTGTCCGAAATCTTCCTCACACAGCGGAACCCTATGGCATCGCTGATCAGACATCCATCATCGACGGATGCGCTCCCTGTCCGGCAGCCCGAACGGCAGGCCTCCAAGGTGGAGTTCCAGGCGCCTCCGCGGATGACCCTAAGCTCGCCTGTATCAGGACCGGCAGGATTTTTCTCGGGACCAATCGTGTAATAATCGTCCGAGTAATAATCATTGCACCATTCCACCACATTGCCGTGCATATCAAAAAGGCCCCAGGGATTGGGCCTTCGGGTCCCCTTTAAGGTTAGACAGAGAAAACACCAAAACCATTTAGGTTTTCTTTTTATTTTCATGATCAATAAATATGTATCACAGACCATCAGCTGATACAATCCAGCCAGGCCCCTTTTTGTGGCAGGGATATACCTATAAATTTAAAACAGATCTCTTAAATTGGCAGTTCCGTCTGATCAGTTCTTCGCAGCCTCCCGGACAGGCAATATGTCGATAACCCAACTGCTGCGGCCGTGGGTTGCGATCGCCAGTACGTTCTCAGCCGTCTGAATGACAATTTCATGGACATAGACGGTCGGGAGCCCGGTCCCAAGAACCTGCCAGCTCTCACCATCATCGAGTGAAACATAAACGGCTCTGTCTGTACCCAGGTAGAGAATGCTGCCGTTTTCCGGATCCTGTCGAATAACGTTGGCGCATTCGCCGGGGACATCGCTTCCGATATCGATCCAGGTCTTTCCATAATCTGTGGATTTAAAGACATAGGAGTTGAAATCATTGTGCCGCTTTCCATTGACTGTAATATAGACGGTGCCCTCATCGAAGCGGGAGGCTTCGATACTGGATATGAATAGTTCAGAGGGAAGCCCTGCGGTGTTGAGTGTCCATGTCTCTCCTTCATCCATAGTGGTGTGGAAATTCCCGTCATCTGTTCCGGCATATATGAGGCCTTTCTTTAGAGGTGATTCGGCAATGGACCAGACTGTGGAAAAGGCGATATTTCCCTGCTTTTCCGGATCGTAATTGGTCAGATCCGGGCTGATTTTCTTCCAGTTTTCCCCACCGTCATCCGTCAAGAAAACAAATTGAGCTCCCCAGAGAATACGCTTTGTGCTGTGCGGAGACATAATAATGGGTGCATTCCACTGGGCCCTTTTTGTCTCTTCCCCAAAATCAGGCGCGATGGTCTGGCCCCGGGCTCTCCTTCGCCTCTGTCCCTCTACGGGTTCGGGTACGGGGAGGCTGAAATCCATAACATAGGGGCCGCCGCCGTAGCGGGTTGTCCCAAAGACGATATCCGGATTGGTCGGATCGATTGCATGACGTCCGGCTTCATCTCCCACGGTACTAGTCCACTCCGTCCAGGTGATGTTGTCCCGGCCGGCTGTCATATCGACTTCGCCGCGCCAGGCGCCGGAATCCTGAATATTGCTGTACAACCAGAATTTCCCGGCAGTCTGAGTTGCAGCAAGGCTGAACTGATGGCCAATCGGAAGGTTGACCGGGTGCTCGAATGTGGCAAAATCATCATGGGTGAACATCAAGCCGCCGTCGTTGACCACAATGGTGTGATTCTTGTCCTCAGGATTGATCCACATCCCATGGTAGTCGGAATGGTTGCCCGGAACTCTCTCCCAGGTCTTCCCGCCGTCTTTGGAGCGGCTGTACCCGACTCCCAGGACATAGACGATATCGGGATCGTATGGAGCCACTCTGACCTGGCCAAAAACCCAGCCGTAGGCAGGGAAAAGCCTTGTTATGGCGTCATTTCCTTCGACTAGGGCCCAACTCTCGCCCTTATCGTTGCTGCGGTAGAGGTGTGCACCGCTCATATGAATGACGGCGTAGACGACGTTGGGCTGAGTCAGGCAGATGTCAAGGCCCACACGTTCGCACTCTCCCTTGGAAAAGTCAGGGAGGCCGTTGGTGAGCGGTGTCCATGTCTTCCCTCCGTCTGTCGTTTTGTAGAGGCCGCTCTCGGGGCTTGGCTTGGGATCGTTCCAGCGGCGGCGAAGCCGTTCGGCCGTTCCCGCGTAGAGGATATCCGGATCCTCAGGGTCCATAGCCAGGTCGATGACTCCGGTCTTCTCATCGATATAGAAAACCTGAGTCCAAGTTTTTCCGCCGTTTTTTGTCTTGTAGACACCACGTTCAGGATTGTATTTGTATTCATTTCCAGCGGCGGCGACATAGACAATATTGGAATTTTTCGGATGGATGAGGATGCGGGAGATCTGCTGTGTATCTGTCAGGCCCATATGCTGAAAGGACCCCCCGGCATCTGTAGACTTCCACACACCGGCTCCTGCCATGCCTGATCGAAAAATATTGGCTTCTCCCGTGCCCACCCAGAGGATATCGGGATTGGACTGGTCCAGGGCGATATCGCCAATGGAGGCTGTGGGAAAGTCCTCAAAAATAGCCGTCCAGGTCTGTCCTTCGTCTGTGGTCTTAAAGACACCTCCCTGGGCCACTGCTGCGTACATGAGCCCGGGATGCGCGGGATGGGCATCGACGTCAGTCATACGACCTGACATCGAATTTCCCCCGACATAGGTCCAGGCCAGGCCGCTGAAAGGCGATGCCGCTCGCATCTCCTGGTGCTTTCTAAATGTGTCAAGGCGTGCGAGCGCCTCTTCGGAATCCTTGACGCCCCCTGTACTGCAGGCAGCAACCAGAAAAATTCCCGCCATAAAGAGAAAGCAAACTAAGGATTTTTTAGGAAAATTACGAAAGGTTTTGATAAACATAAGTACCTCCTTGAGATGTATGTCGAATAAATTATATCAACCGGAGAAAAAAAACAATATAAAAGGTGTGGATTATAAAAAGGCATGTATGCCGAAAGAGGATAATTGGGAACCATCCAATCAGAATTTATATTCTGGGGAATTTTTTATATTACATTAGGGGCATTTATGGGCCATCGTCCCTCCTGGCCTAAGTGACAATAGGATACTTATTTTAAATCAGGTGTTAATTAATTTGATAAATTTGACAAGGAAGTTTTGTAGAGATTCAGACGGTCCTTTGGTAAAATAGATGTATGGAAAAAGTTCTAAGAAAAGTCACCTTTGAAGAGGCCGAAAAAAAGGATATCGCTTTTTGGAAATTAAAATCTTCTGAAGAAAAACTGGATGCCCTTCAACAGCTAAGAGAATTGTATTACGAATTAAACAATGAGAGTCGAAAAGGATTTCAAAGAGTTTATCGCGTTATTAAACAGGTTTAATGCCCACTATCTGATTATTGGGGGATTTGCCTACAGTTTTTACGCAGAGCCCCGCTACACAAAAGATATCGACATCTTGACTTCTATAAAAGGAGTGGACTTCAAAAATTTCTGGCCGAACCGCGTTTCCGGTAAGTATGGAGACATATCTGTCTTTTTTATCTCGAAGCAGGATTTGATATGCTGTAAACGTCTTTCCGGAAGAAAACAAGATCTCGCCGATATAGAAAATTTGGAAAAAATCTGACGGATTGAAATATTTTTTTTCTAAGGTCTAGTGCGCTTGACCGAAGTTCGGATCCATTTCAATCGTTTTGTTTATTGAAATATGACTTTTTTCCTATTTACTGCACCTCTTTTTGAACATAGAATGAATCCTTCATATGGGTGAAGTTTAAGAATGTCTAAATGAGAAGACAAACGAAACTTAATAGCCATTTTATAACGGTTTCGCTCCTGTTTTTGATCTTGTGCATCACTGCAGACTGCACAAGAACCAAAGGCAGATGGCCTAAGGGATGGGAAGAAAAATTCGAACACTGGCAGCCTTCAGAAAAAGTGATGGATATATTCGGCATTCAAAGTGATATGAAGATCGGAGAAATCGGAGCAGGCAATGGAAGATTTTCTGTGAAAATGGATACCTCTCTGCCCATGGATACAATCTACATTTTCAAATTAATCAGGCAGCAGGCATGTAATTAAGTGGGGACTGTCCCCACTTTTTTATATCCCCAATTAATTAAATTAAAATGCAACCTATTTGTACGGAAAAACGTATATATATAATAAAGGCCCCCTCATGAAAGATATGACATCGACAGAAGAGATCATTTTGTGGGCCGTTTGGAGGCTCGGGGATAACGCCTACGGAGTCACCATCAGAAAAATGGTGTCAAAATCCCTAAAGAAAATATTTCCCTACGGCACTCTCTACAGCACCCTGGCCAAGCTGACCAGGATGGCCTATGTCACAAAAGTTGTGGGAGATCCAGCTCCCGTAAGGGGGGGGCGAAGAAAAAACTATTACCGCATCACAAAAAAGGGGAAGGAAGCCCTTAAAGGCGCTCTAGACCTGAAGAAAAAGCTCTGGGACAAAGACAACGAACTGGCACTGACCAAGGAGATATCCCGATGAGAGAAAAAAGGATTAAACCTCCCCTGCTGGCCGAATGGTTCCTGAAAAAAATAGCGAACGAGGAGGACAATCGGGCCATTGTCGGAGATTTCGAAGAAGAGTACAAAGAGACAATCCAATCAAAGGGACCTTTTCGGGCTCGTCTGCATTATTGGCTGGTCTTTTTGATCTCGTTTCCATCATTTATTTCCAGCTATTTTTACTGGAGGATCGTCATGTTTGGCAACTATCTAAAAATCACTCTCAGGAACATCAGGCGTTATAAAGGGTATTCCTTTATCAATATCACAGGCCTCTCCATCGGAATATGTTTGTTCCTGTTGATCATTTTATTCGTAAAGAATGAGTTCAGCTACGACAGGTTTAACGAAAACTTTCACAGGATATACCGGGTCGGAAGCACCGTAAATTCAACGTCCATGGCTCCAGGTGTTGCCAAAGGGATAAGCGAAAGCATTCCTGATGTGGAAAAGGTCACACGGGCCAGGATAATGGGGGACTATTTTCTAAGCTACAGCCCGGCAGATATGGCCGGCACACAAAAAACATTTAAAATCCCCACAGTGCGCTGGGCAGATTTTACTTTTTTCGATATATTCTCTCTCGAAATGATCAGCGGCGATCCAAAGACGGCATTGGCCGATCCTGCCTCATTGGTTCTGACCGAATCCATGGCAACTGCCATATTTAACCAGGAAGATCCCGTGGGAAAAAGTGTCCATATAAATAACGCCTATGATGCAAAAATTACTGGAGTTATCAGGGATCCAAAGAACTTCCATTTGGATTTCGACGCACTGGCCTCCTACATTTCTTTATCACAGAGAGACAAGGAAAGCCTCGATTTTTGGAACACGCCCACTTATGTTCTTCTTTCTGAAAACCACAATCGAGCCGCAATAGAAAGACAGATCACCGAGCTCTTCCAGGACAGGCTGCAAGATAGATACCCGGATACAGAGTTTTTTTTGACCCCTTTAAAGGATGTATATTTTGGAATCGGATCCGGCAAACATGGAAGCCGGCAAACAGCCTATATATTTTTGGCTGTTGCGTTTTTTATCCTGCTCATCGCCTGTGTCAATTTTGTAAACCTCTCTACGGCGCGGGCATCCGTCAGGGCCAAGGAAGTCGGGCTCAGAAAAGTGGTTGGATCCAACCGGGGCCATCTCATCACTCAGTTTCTTGGTGAATCCATCTTTTTCACAATGCTCGCATCCGTGATATCTGTGATGATGGTTGGATTGTTGTTGCCCAGCTTCAACACCCTCATTGAGGAACAATTGACGTTATCTGGCTCTTTTGATCTTTGGATGGTTGGACTTCTTGTGGGCGGAATTATTTTAATCGGTATAGCGGCCGGACTTTATCCTGCTTTTTATCTGTCTGCTTTTCATCCCTCTGCGATATTAAAGGGGGAAAAGACCAAGGGAAAAAAATCCGTTCTCTTCCGGCGGATCCTCATCGTTTTTCAGTTTGCCATTTCGGTTGTGCTGATTATTGGAACGATAACGGTGTACAAACAGCTTCAATTTATGAAGAATAAGGACCTTGGATTTCAAAAGGAACAGGTTGTGCTGTTCGACCTGAAAGGAGATGCGAGACAAAACCAGGACGAGTTCAGGCAAAAGCTGCTTCAATCTCCGTATATTCAGCAGGTGTCTTTCTCTCAGGGATTTCCCGGACGAATCTATAACTGGGAAAGCTTTGACCAGGAGGGTGAACGCCATGGTTTTGCCGTCCTTACTGTAGATCCCGACTATTTTGATGTTTATGGATTTAAGCTGAAAGAAGGGAGACTGTTTTCCTGGGATCAGAGAACCGATACATTCGATAAGTGCATCATAAATGAGGCGGCTGTGCGGGAGTTCGGCCTGGATTCTCCCGTCGGAACGGTTTTTGCCCATACCCGCTGGCAGGCCTCCTCATTTCCAAGTAAACAGGTGGAAGTGATAGGGGTCGTAAAAGATTTTCACTTTCTTTCCCTTCACGATGTCATCGAACCCCTGGTTTTCAGCTGGAATCCCGGCTGGCTGTGGATGGGAAATGTCCGTCTGTCCGCTCACAATATTCAGGATGCCATGAGTCACATCAAGAAAATCTGGGCGGAGATGGTTCCGGAATTTCCCTTTGAGTTCAGTTTTATGGACGAAAGATTCGACCGGCAGTACAAGCGGGATGAACGCTTCGGGAAGATATTCAATTATTTTGCCGGACTGGGAATATTTATCGCAGCTCTCGGTCTGTTCGGATTGGCTTCATTTATGGCTGAGCAGCGTACAAAGGAGATCGGGGTGCGCAAGGTGCTGGGCGCCTCCGTAGGAGCGATCATAGTCCTTCTGTCTAAAGAATTTACGAAATGGGTGATCGCAGCCAATGTGATTGCCTGGCCTGTGGCCTATTTTGTCATGAATAAATGGCTTGAAAATTTCGCCTACCGGACGCAGATCGGATTATTGATATTTATTGTATCCGGCTGCCTGGCTCTTTTTGTTGCCCTCGCTACGGTTTTTTATCAGTCTGTAAGGGCGGCCACTGCAAATCCTATCGATTCCTTAAGGTATGAATAAGATAATTCAGGTTAGTTGTGTAATAGCCCCAAATTTTCCTGTTTTAAAGTTTTCAACGTTTTCGAAGCCAGGCCCCAATCATTTATTTTTTTGGTTTCTTTTTTATTCGCTCGGCCAGGCGGGCGGTCAGCCTTTCCATTACAGGGGTCCGGTCTTCGACATCCAGATGAACATCGATCAAAGAGAAGCTTTCTGTGTAATCGAGGGCTTCTTCCAGCGCCTGCTCCAGTTCATCTTCCGTGTTGACATCAAAGCTCTTTCCCGTTCCAAGCAAATGGGTCATGGCACCAAAATTCCATGGATGAAGGTCATTAAAGGGGCCGTCCATCATAGGGCGCTCTGTTCCATATCCCCTGTTATTAAGAACAACGACTATGGGATTGAGCTTGTAACGGGCAATAGAGGACAATTCAACACCTGTCATCTGGAAAGCCCCATCCCCCACAAGCACAAGGGGCCTGAGCTCTTTATCCGCAATCTGCACGCCAAGGGCCCCCGGCACAGAAAATCCCAAAGAGCTGTAATACCCAGAGGCAATAAGGGGATTTCCACACTCCATAAAAAGGTCTAAACTCCCGAATAAACCCTCCCCTATCTCAGGTAGCAAAACCATATTTTTTCCAAGCACGAAGTTTAGCTTCTGGAAGAGCCTTTTCATGGTGATTTTTTGACCTGCTTTTGGCTCAAAATCCGCAGGTTTACTCAGGCGAGGGAAATCTTTTTTCACAGATGGCTTAATATCCGCCTGCAAAAGGCCTGCCAGGTAGTCGTCAAGTTTAATATCCTCAAAATGGTGATATTTTATGGCCACTCTATTTTTGTTAGCCGAAATCGCCTTTTTAGGATCGAGATGAGCCGTAAAGAGGCCCAGGTTAAAATCTGTCATCATCGCCCCGAGCATAACCAGACAATCACTTGATTCCACATAGGAACAGACCTTGTCATGCCCGAGAGATCCCTCATAGACTCCCATATAATGAGGATGACATTCTGGAATTGCGGATTTATTCATAATGGTGGAGGTAAATGGGATGTTAAATTTTTCGACTAATTCGACAAATGGCGCCAGCAGGCCAAAACGATGGAGCTCAATGCCGGCCAATAAAACGGGCTGTTTAGCGGAATTTATCATCGAAACAGATTCCCCCAGAGCTTCAGCAAGGATGTCTCTATCACTTTCTGTTTTAATATCCTTATGCACGTAGGTAGGATCGATCACTTTATTGACAATATCCCTTGGAATTTCAATGTATCCAGGAAGTTTATTCTGTTCAACCGCGTGAATAACTCTGTCGATCTCACTCATGGCCGTATGGAGGTCGTCTATAACCGCAGAGGCAACCGTAATCTCTTCGAATATTTTTTTCTGGGTGTCAAAATCCTTAACTTTGTGGTGAAGCAGAGGATTCTTTACACGTTCACTTATTCCCGGTGAGCCGCTTACGACAATAACCGGAGATTTTTCAGCATAGGCTTGGGCTGTGGTATTAGCAATTTTTAGCCCGCCCACACAATACGTGATACAGACAGCTCCTATCCCATTTATTCGCGCATAGGCATCAGCGGCAAAACCAGCACCCTGTTCATCCGATGTATTGATGACTCTTATCTTGCCCCTCTCGAGCATATCATAGAGCCCGAGCACATAATCTCCGGGGATGCCAAAAATATCCCTTATTCCATGAGCGTATAACTGTTCGATAAGATATTCGCCAACCGTTTGTTCTTTATTCATGATTACCTCGTTTCATCATTTTTCTTTTCTTATGTTTTAAAAAAGTATAGCACAAGCACCCCCATGCCGTACTATCCCACTGTTCAAACCTAAAAAAAAAGAGATGGCCTTATAAGGGAATTATCCCGCCTGGGTTGTGTTCAGATCAGGCAAGGTAAATTGGGAAAAAATAATTCATGTTTTGCAGGCCAGGCCCCGATCTCCGTGGGAAGCCTCCACAGATCTGTTTGGCAATGGATATGGCTTTTCCAACTCCCATTTGCCCTGATCTGCGGATAAACTTCTTGAGGTCCCCTCCAGGGACATACTCCATCGTGATAAATCGAGTGCCCTTTTCCTCAAGCAGCTCATACATTCTGCCTATATTTTTTTGGTTGATTTTTTTGGCAAGTTTGAGCTCGTTCTTGAAGCGTTCGACCGTCTTTTTATCGGAAGCTATCTCTGGTTTTATCAGTTTGAGGGCGATCTCCTCGCTTTTGTGACCATAGGATATAAATTCGGAGGGGGAGTGTCAAATAGGCATTTAATTGAAGCCTTAATTGAGGCCTGGCCTCGAAAATGTTGAAAACTTGAAAAAAAAGGGGATTATCCTCATTTTCACGACAGATAGGTGAGTTCGCACTCCCCAGAGTTGGGTATCTTCAGGGTCGCCCTTTTTCCGTCTAATTCGATGGTGTACTCATCCCGGCTTTCGCCTGTTTCTGAATCCACGATGCGTTTTCTCTCAAGGATTCGATCGACAGAAATTTCGCGACCCTCGAGCAACACAGATCTCGGTTTTTCCTCTCCCTTATATCCTGAATAAAACCTGACTTTAACTTTATGGGATTGACCTTGTTTCGCCCAGTCATACATAAATTTATATATTCAATTTAAGATCACAGTTGGACTGCGTTGGACTTGAGCCTTTTAAGCCCATCCTCACAGGCATAAAGAAGCTGTATTATTTCCACACCTTCCATCTCCTTTCGCTTGAGAATGTGATCTTTGAGAGCTGCCCGGTACAACAGATACTCATCTTTGACCGGGATTTGCCCAACGTCGGAAATGGGTTTATCGGGAAAAACAGTATATTTGTCCATCTTTTTGTTCTAGCACGACCAAAAGATTTTAGTCAACATAAAAGAAGAGCCAATTTCGATTTACGCATGTTTTACAGGCCAGGCCCCAATGAAGCAGCAAAAATTAAGAGGATTGGTTTTGTTCTTCGGCAAAGGCGTCTTTAAGCAGTTTATTCTGACGTTTAAAGGCAAGGCGGGGACTTCGGGTTTCGTTCATCAATGAGATCTCTTGTGTCATCAGACGCGCCACATACATCGTGTATGTCACCGATCTCTTGGATTCTCTTATAAACAATGGATGATCCCTGTTAATATAGATAACATTTCCTTCTGAAAAGCACTCCGGCGCCGCCTCACCAAAAAAATCCAGGCAGACAGAAACAGAGCTGTCTCCCATTTTCATCCTGCGGACAATAGCATTAGGGGTTATCTTCTTTACAAGAGGATGGCTTTTCTTTTTTTTTCTAGGCTTTGGTTTAACCGCAGCACCCGACTCTTTTGGTTGGATTTCAATGTCCTTGCTTGCCTTGTCTTGACCCAAAACAGCTCCTCCGCCAACTCCTAGTTCCTCTCCATATGGAATAGGACCGAAGGGCGACAGATCGGGATTTACAGCCAGAGCCTTGTGAATCCTCCGGAGAGCATCCTTAACGGCTTGTCCGGCCCTGCGGTCATACCGCCGGTCCGCTTCTCTTCCCAGAGTCTTCTTGATACTCCCGATGGTCTTTTCCATTATCTTAAGAAATTCCCTGTACTGGCTGGAATCAGTGACAAAATTCGACCTGTCGCTGGTGATCGGGAGGAAGTCGGCATTGATTTCTCCCTTGATCCGGGCAACAGCTTTTCCCCACGTTTCCATCCCAAAAAGATCCCGTTTAACAGTAACGCCTTTGACCTTGATATCAATTCCAAGATCTTTTGTGGATGCCATGGAACTCGGAGTGATCACGATTTCTCCGGATACTATTCCGTACTCACATCCTTCCAAAACCGGAATTCTTTGGCCCACAAAACTTCGGGCGAGAAGACGGCGGCCGTTGACAAAAACCGCAAAATCAGGAGCTTTAAGCGGGACCGCCTCAGAAAGCCGTTTTTTTACTTCCTCTACATCAAAGGATTTGGACAATCCCGACAGAACAACGGTTGTTCCGCTTCCCCTTTTAATGTCCGCGGAGATAATTTCACACGGAATATGCCATGTGTCCTGTGATTTTTCCCATTCTGTCTTGTCAAAAATCACTCGTGCGGCAAAATCATTTTGTTGAGTTAAAACTTCAAAGCACGAAGCAGCCGCCAGAGATGCAAATTTTCCTATGCCAAACTGCCCTATTCTATCTCTTCCATATTTGGGAGTACGGGGATGAATAACTTTTTCCTCAGAGCCGATATTGAAATACTGTTTCAATCCATCTAAATCCAATCCTGAACCGTCATCTTCTACAACGATTCTATCGGAGGCGATCGTTATACGGATAACAGAAGCATCCGCATCGTAGGCGTTGTTGACAAGTTCCCTGAGGAGTTCGATGCTTTCCGTGTACAGACGCTCTCCAAGAGACACAATATGTCTTTTATCGACCGTAACCTCTATTGTTTTTTCTTCTTTGACATCCATCTTTCCCTCTATATTACAGACAGGCAAAAAAATAAAGCCGTTTTCCATTATAGATAAATGATAAAAAAATATACAGTCCAGATATCGGTGAAGAAGGATTCAAATCACGGCAAACCGAGTTCCCTACATAAAGTGATTGTTGGAAGTACCCTACACCATTCTTTTTAACCACAGCAAAATCAATTTCGCGTTTGTCTGTGTCCCGGAGAAAACGGAGCTCCATTCGGTATCCTTGCGTATCCTCAATGATAGGTATCGATCAAAATAATTACTCATAGTAAAATCCCTACAATATGATTTTACTCATGAGCAAAGTCGACTTGACGTGATTTTTCAACAAAACTATGAATGGAAATTGTCTTTAATCGATAACACCCGACAATTTCACTAACAAGTTGTTAATTTACACGGTATATTAACGATTAAGTATGAAACTTTCCTACCGATTATCTTTTGCTCGTGTCGTGTCTCCAAATAGATTGTTTCAAAAATTGAAGTGAAGCGCAGGTTTCTCACTTTTCAAATCTTCCACTGGAGTAAAAACGGGGTTGTGAATCCTATGGTTTCGAAGAGATGTGAGTATGTATTTTAAAGTAATCCTAGAAAATATTTTGTAAAGATACTTATTTAAAAAGATCACTAAGACTTACTTCTTCTTCAACTTTCAATGCCATTAAGACCTTTGTTTTCCATCTTTTTGGGATCGACTCAAAGTGACTTTTTATAATTTCTTCATCTCCCTTTTCAATTAGGCAATTCAAGATGTAAACTGCTTCGCGTCTTTCTTTAATCTTTTTCTCCTCTTTCAACCGCCTATCAGATATTATAAGTTTATGAAGGGCAAAAGCAGCGGGATGTGGAACGTTTAGAAGCAAATTATCCGATTTAATTTTTATTGAGTTTTTTTCTAAAAAATCTAAAAATCTTAGAGATTGAGCATTTAATCCTAATTGAGGTAACGGATAAGGCTTGTCAAAACCTTTCCCCCTCTCTGGTACTAAGAATTCAATTATTAATTCAGGATGAACGAGGCGTATATAGCCTTTAATATGAAAGTCTATCAAAAATCCGAGATCCTTCAATAACTCATGTACATCAACTTTTTTCTTTAATACAAATGGAATAGGAATAAGAAAATCAATATCTCGTGTTCTTATTACAGACTTATATTCCATTTCTTTAAAGTAATCTTTATAGAAATAGATGCACCAACTCCCTACAACTATTATGTTTTCAAGAATACCTGAATCCCTAAGTCTTTTTAAAACTTCAGTACAGAGATTGTAGGTCTTTATCATTTAATGCCTTTTTCAAAAAGGATATCTGCCTTTTAAGCTGAGAAAGATTAGTGCGATACTTTGCTCGTAACTCTTTCACTTCAAGATATTTTTTTCTTTTTTGTTCAGAGATTTTCCCTTTATACTCAAACTTTACTTTATCGCCCTCTCGAACAGCTATATAATAATATTTATTACCTTTAATATCTTTTTCTACTAGGCTACCCTTTGGAAGTTTGTGTAATGCTTTTTCATATTGTTTTTTCATACGAAGAGAATTTTGAAGCTCTTCCTCAAGAACACCTTTGATGACTTTCATTTTTTTCTTTTACCAAACATATTCACATATAGCGTATATTGTTTGGTAATACCTGTCAAGCTGTTTTTACCAAACAATTATTATATATTATATATCGTTTGGTAACCCAAGCAAAGGGATGAAATCGGACCTAACCACCAAAAATGGGTGTTTGTACAATCTTTACTTCATATCCATAGGATCTTTTCCAAAGGAATAGCTTCTCTACATAAAAAGATTCGACAAAATTAATTGGAAACTCCCCCATTTAATTTTCCCCTCTTTCCTCCAAAATTTCTCGCCCCTTTTTCAAAAACTCTTCAGCTCTTTTGACAATGAGTCTGGCTATATCCTCAGAAAACTGAGTTCTGTAATCTGCATTCGCTCTCATTCCCATGGCCGCATCGAGATATACATATAGCTCTCTTTCCAACTTTCCGGTTCCCACATAAAGTGCTTCTATTGCCACAGTAAGACAATTATGACTTATATCTCTATATCCTGCCGAAAAAAGAAGAGCTCGAGCAGTATGAACCATAGTATGATATCCTTGAATTGTCGCCCAATGGTATCTTTGTTGAGCTAATGCTATTTTTGCATCAGCCAGATCATCTAAAGCGGTCCTCATTTCTCCCCCTGCCAGGTTTTTTCCTTGAGGAAATAAAAGAATATTTTTGTTTTTTAAACAAATGTCAAAAGCTGTCTTCATAAATGAGTCGGTCCCATAAAACGATGCTTTCACTCACTAAAGACAGAAATTCCTTGTTCGCTTTCTCACTCTTTAGAAGTTCTGTGGGAGAAAAAATTACAGGCTCGATGATCAATCCCATCAAATTCCTATTGAATCTGAGAGATTTTGTTTTCTTTCCATTATCTGCTTAAATGCCACTCAGACGATGGGATAAAATTTATGTCAGCTTTAAGATTTTACTTAAAAAATACGAAAAAGTTACATGCATGTCTGAAAACTATCATTATCAGACTGTGGACAGAGATGGAAAAATACTCTCCATAGATGCAGATCTTTGAGGAAAAAACCTGGAGAAGACGCTCCTAAAACATCTCAAGAATTAAATTAATTGATCTATTCTCTAACTAATCTCAAAGCAAGTTTATGCAGATCTGAATTCGAAAGCGCTAATACCTTTTTCTTAACAGAACGGGAATAATACTCTCGTTCTGTTTTTGTTAATTTTTCACCTTTAAGTTTTTTAAAAAACAATTCCTTTTGTTTTTTTGAAAATATTTGTGACAGGGCAAATTCGAGTTCAAATTCATCCTGCATCTCCGCAAACTCTTTTAAATCCAGATCTGCTCGCCTGAAATAATTTTTAAACGTATTGACTAGCCGATCCGAAGATAATTCTATTCCAAGCTCTTTAAACACTCTTTTTTGTTTGAAGCCCTTTAAAAACTCTTCGTATAAGTTCATTTTGAAAGAATCTGATTGATACAGTTGATCAGTGAAGGAAAATTCGAGTTCGAAGAAATCATAAAGTGCAATGGAAATCATCACCAGATTTATAAAATATTCTTTCTGTCGATCGTTACTTAAAAGATCAAGGACTTCATCAAAATCAAATAAATCTTTTTCTAAACTATTGGCCAACATCACTGGAAAACCTTCCCACAATCTCAGGTCTTCACTGACTACGATATCAGCCAAAATTTCATTGGCTTTTATCGTTTCCTCAATTTCGAACAAGGGATACCCCAGTGCTTTGGCCCTTTCCAATAATGATTTCTTGTTCATTTCTTTGTATTGTTTTGAAGGAGTTTTATGAAATATTCTAGATTATTTAAGTTTTTCTCATCAGAAATATCATAAGACGAAGTTTCAATATATCTTGCTTTTAATTTTTCAATATCAATCTCGCTATGTCTTTTATGCAAAAGAGCTAAACAATCTTCTACATCAACGGAGGTATAACGGAAAAGTTTTGTTATTATAAGGTCATAATAGTTCAAAATACCAAGATAAAGAGAGGAATATTCTTTAAAAAGAAAATGATTTCCCTCTTTTAAAGGAGATTCCAACAGCTCCGTCGTGAAAACTGTTTTTCCAACAAACAAATCAAACACAAAACCCTTTTCTCTCTGCCAACCGGAACCAGTTACTTGGTTATAACCCAAATCTTTCAGAGTATTTGTTAGGTACTTATAATCTTCTGGTTTTGGAAGGATCAGATCGATGTCCTTTGTTGACACTTTCACATTTAGCAAAGTTAGAGCTGTTCCTCCGCATGCGATACAATGTACCTTCCTTTTAAGAAACCTATCCCATTGGGATAAAGTATCTAATAATGCCGTCTTATCAATTCTAATATACATTTTGTACATCTTATTGTATTTATATATACAAATATGTGTATCTTAATATACAATTTTATGATTTATTTGTCAAGAGTATTCTCTTTTTTTGATGTAAAGAGCTTTTTTCATGAGTGAGATGGTCACTTGAAACAATGTCTAATCTTTAAGGACAGAAATTCACTATCTGTTTACACGGCTCTTAATAATTTAATTCAAGTTACTATGAATGTGTCGCACGACTATCATTATCAGACTTTTAAGCCATCCTCCTTTTGCGTTCCTCATATTATATAATTAAAATTGTTAGCTAAGTCTAGAAAAAAAAACAACTTGACATTCTTAATAATTATGTTAATATTACCTATAGATATTCATTTTTATAGGTATTTTTATCATGCTAGCAAGAACCCAATCAACACTAAAAAATAGATTCGACCGTGCTATCGCTATTTTTAAAGAACAAGGTGGTATTCTTCGAACCTCAGAGGCCATTTCTTTTGGAATTCATCCAGACACTCTCTACACTCTCCGGGACGGGGGGCTTATAGAAGAAATAAGTCGCGGGATTTTCCGTCTTGAAAGTGCCCTCCTTCTCACAAGCCCAGACCTTGTTACTGTCACAAAACGTATCTCAAAAGGAATAATCTGCCTCACTTCTGCCCTCTCCTTCTTTGATATCACTACTCAAATTCCACATGAAGTTCATCTTGCACTTCCCCAAGGAGCAGAAGAACCTCGACTCAACTACCCTCCAATTCGCACATTTCGTTTTTCAAAGAGCTCATACTCTGCGGGAATTGAAAAACATAAACAAGATAACGTTTTTATCAATATATATTCACCTGAAAAGACGCTTGCTGACTGCTTCAAATTTAGGAACAAAATCGGAACTGATATTGCTATAGAAGCGCTCCACCTCTATCGAGAACGTAGAAAGATGAAAATCGACGATATCATGCATTTTGCATCTATATGCCGTGTTGCTAACATAATTCGTCCCTATCTTGAGGCTATAATCTAATGGAGAAAGATAAAAAGAATTTGGCAGCTTCAATTCACCAGCGACTCTTAAATTCTGCTAAAAAATCAGGAAGACCTTTTAATGAGCTTTTGCAGTACTATGTCATTGAAAGATTCATATTTCGTCTTGCACAAAGCCCATATGAAAAAAACTATTTGCTCAAAGGAGCACTAATGTTTTTTGCTTGGAATACAAAATTACCTCGCCCTACAAAAGATGTCGATCTTCTTGGAGAGATAAATAGCAGTCTTGACGTTATCATCGATACAATGAAAAAGATCTGCCAACAGAAAGTTAAACAAGACGGCATTTCTTTCCATTCGGAATCCATTTCTGCAACACGGATAACTGAAGACGTCGAATATGAAGGTGCTAGAATTCGAATACCCGGAAATCTAGGTACGATTCGTGTTTCT
Source organism: uncultured Eubacteriales bacterium (assembly GCA_964633715.1). GTDB lineage: Bacteria > Acidobacteriota > Aminicenantia > Aminicenantales > Aminicenantaceae > JAUWVG01. The sequence goes on along the minus strand of CAZWHQ010000026.1, from coordinate 3,080 downwards.
ATCCAAATCGACATCGGATTTGGCGATGTGATTACTCCAAAGGCAATAAGATTCGACTATCCCACGATTCTCGGTTCACCAAGTCCATCAATAAGAGGATACAGTAAAGAGAGTATTATATCTGAAAAATTCCACGCCATGGTGAAACTTGGAGTCCTGAATAGCAGAATGAAAGATTTTTACGACATCTGGTGGCTATCTCAACAATTTTATTTCAAGGGCCTAACTTTAAGTTCAGCGTTAAGGAAAACATTCGAAAATAGAAAAACGGAAATTATTTCGCATCCGGTTGTTTTTCAGAAGTCATTTGCATCGGATAAGAGCAAACAGGATCAATGGCGGGCATTTATACAAAGGACTAAGATTAGGGATGTACCTGAAAATTTCATAGTTGTCCTTAACGAATTGAAAGCTTTTATAGATCCATTAATTATCGCTTTGATTAATAAAAAAGCCATGCCCAGGGCCTGGAAGCCATCAGGCCCATGGAAATAAATGAAGTTTCTTCATGAAAGATCTTGGCTACGTATTTAATAATAACGAAGGCGTCGTCTAACTATCATTATGTCAACTAATTGAGGGGCATACACCGGTATTTCGGTTCTTGTTTGTGATCATCTGCTTCGCTATCTAGTTCGATTATAAATTCAATGATTCTTGTTTATAATCAATGGGCAGGTCAATTTAAAGATGTAAAGAAGAGAATAAATAAAATTATTACCTTTTAACTAATTTATTGGACAACCAATATCCAATGTAGGCAAATCCAATACCTCCAAGTAAATCAGGCATGTAATGTTGACGAGTAAAAAGAGTTGATAATAATACAACTATTGTTGCTCCTATCCAAAGCCATCTTTTCTTTGGTATCCACTTCCACCAAAAAAGCATGATGATCACTGTCGTATAGGTATGGCCGCTGGGTAATGCATTGTAGACTCTGTCATTTCCATAAATAAAGCGCATCAAATCAAACTGCCATCCTGTGCCTTCTATTTCAGGACGAATAATATAAGTGGGATATAGGATATATACGATATAACTTGAAATTAATACAATAAGCATTGCAATTATTAATCTTTTATAAAGAACACTATTCATCTTTAAGAATGCCCAAACAAAGCTTCCTGTCCACCAAACTAGACTAAGCAAATATGGAATTGCCCAAATAGGCCATAAAGGGATTTTATCATCAAAAGCAAACTTAATTACCACTCCTCCCTGAACTAGTCTGTTTATTGGAAAATATACAACTTGAGCTAACAATATTGACAATAGAAAAAGAAATCGTTTTTTTCTGTTCATCAGATATACATCACTCTGTAAATCTATACTTTGATTCATGTTTTTTCATTAGAAGGTGGTTTAAAAGAGGATAAGAAATCAATCAATTTATTTAAAAAATCAGCAATAGGTTTTGGAAATAGACTACTAACATAATTTGGAAAAAATATTGATTTTAAAAATCTTGATATAATGATTGATGTTAAGGGAATTAACCATATCGAGAAAGCTCTAAAACTTATGATTTGATCCTTAAAAAAAGCTCCTGGCTTAAAACTCGATAAAAAATACTCGCGAAGAGATTCAAGCGGGAAAACAATAGAAGCACCCTTAGTCATATTCAAATCAATAATTCTATCTATAATTGGAAACACACTTTTAAAATGAATACCATAATATGTAGTACCTAGAATTAATGTTGCTGGCCCTAAAATTATTACGATAAAAAAGAAGGCCCACTGAATCCATTTTATCCCATCATTCCCCCAGATCTTTTTAATTCTGGTACATGTTACAATAATACTGAATAAAGTGATGAGTCCAAGAATAAAGGCATAGTTTACTGTTATCTCTGCGATCTGATCACCTAGAATTTCATATTTGTTTCTGATAATCTGTAGCAAATCTACATATATTTCTGAATTCTTTGATGTACTCAAGACATAAAGTTGCTGACGTATCGAAATGCTCAATTGATTAATTTGAGATAATGAAGTAATGAGATTATAAGCAAGGAAAACAACTCCTAAATAAATTGTTAATAGCCAGCTACATGTAGCATACAGTCCGTAAGAGAAATACGTAAATACCCATTTTCTCCAAAAACCATATCTTATTTTTTCTCTTCTTTCGTATGAAATTTCTTCAATTTTCGATTCGCATTCTTCAGGGAGCTTATGCAAATTATGATAGAGAACAAATAATATGCCTATTGCTAAACCGCCAATAAAAAGAAAATTTGGGATAACTGTATTAGTAAAAGAATCAATTGAGAAAGAAAAAAGGCTGAAGCAGCCTAGAAGAATAGCCTGCGCTATAAAAAGATTGAATATTTCATATCTCATTCCCCTTATAGGCTTTATCTTAGCTGATTTGTTATCGCCTTCTGCTGCTTCATACCAGAAAGTTTCATTGAATATTTTGTTCCCCAGAAAATAAACAATATGTAATAACAAAGATCCAGTAAGAAAAACAGCCAAACAATATAAATATATGTAAAAAGGCATATCCAATCTCCCCTATAAAAGCATGTCTGGATTCTTATATGAAATCATTCTACTAAAATACTTTGTTTTATTTCAAATAATATTTAATCTTATGAGATTTCTTCTTCTCCGGAAAAAATCTTTCTACCAATAAACTCCTTGAAACCAAAAAAAGAAGGAAGAATAGGAAGATATAATCTTTAATTGAAGAGTAATAATATAATGGTCTTGTGGATTCAGACCAAAAAGAATCGCAATTTTAGGTGTATCTCCTTACAATAAACAAAAGGAGATCACAATTGAGAAAAAGAAAAACATACGATGACAATTTTAAAGCGAGAGTAGCATTGGAAGCGATCAAGGGAGAAAAGACAATCGCGGAGATTGCTGGTCAGTTTGAGGTTCATCCCAATCAGATCGTCAAATGGAAAAAGCAGCTTCTGGAGAATGTATCCAGTCTGTTTTCAAAAAAGAAGGATCCGGAGATCGAAGAACAAAAAAAGCTTCTGGAAGAACTGTACAAGAAGATCGGGAAACAGAACATTGAGCTTGAGTTTCTAAAAAAAAAGTACAAGCAAATCCAGAACATGT
>CAZWHQ010000025.1:0-64415 GCA_964633715.1 uncultured Eubacteriales bacterium | reverse complement strand
GTTAAGTCCTTTTTACCCAAGTTCGCCGGAAAACTATTTTTGTGACGTCCTATTGTATTTCAATTCTGTCCAGCAGGGCCGCCGTTTTCCACCGGAGGGAAAATGGAAAAGGCATATGATATTTAAATTTTAGAGTAAGAATGTTCGATCCTTGCTTTAAATGAGTGTTATCCAAAACTATATCAATAAAATTTTCTCCATCCACCATTTTGTATTCCTTAAGTAAAAAATCGTTAATGGCCACGCTTGCTTCTTGATAATACTCCCCATACCAAAAGGGATGATTAAACTCAAACGGAGAATACAGATAGAGATGAACTCGAGTCCCCTTATTCAAATCCTTGTTTATCTTAAATCTCACTTCCTTTTCGCAAATTCTGAAATTCTTTCCCTCTAAGTTGATTGTCGGGCCAATCCCAGATAAATAGACAATGTCTTTCCTCCTCATATTTGCCTCATCTTCCGGGAGTGAATAGACTGATTCCTTTTCTGTTGAGGGGATGTTTAATCCGATATATTTTAAATAATACCGAATTTTGAATGATTCTCTATCTGGAAATGGGATTTTGATTTCTATTTCTTCTGTGTTCCAAGAAAAAGCCCTATAGGCTGAGGCATAATCAGGTATTTCAACCTGAGCTCTTAAATGTTGGCCTTTGAGCAGTTTTTTGTTTTTAAAAGTGAGGTTGAGGTAATCATTTGAATTTTCAATATTGGTCAACTCAAAATCAGGAAGTTGAGATGGCACAGAGGATTTTAAGTCAAGAACAGGAGGAAAAACAGTGCTTTTTATGTCATAGATAAGCAGAGCTTCTCCGATCTCCCTGCTCTTATAACCAATTTCGAGTGTATTCAGGAGATGAATCAATCTATCTGCAACTTTTGCCTCATTTGAATCTCCTCCTCTAAGAAATAGGAAATTATTGTTTTCTCCACGATTAAAATAATCCAAGCGGTAAGGAAAGTATCTGTTCTGAGACCAGGAGTCGACGATTATTTTCTCTTTCGATAAAGCAGTTATCAGATAAGCACTCCAATATTCACCCCGCCAGTAGAGTTCCCCTGTTTTCTCAATACTGGTGATAACCTCCCGTAACTGTCGGTCAGCTATTTTGGTCTTCTCCATATCCTCTATCTGCTCTTTGAGATTGCCAAAAGAGAAAAAAGAAATAAATAGCAAAATAATAATTGGATATTTCAGTCTTGACTTAATAAACGAAAAAATCGAGAGAAGGAGAACGGGTAAACAAAAATAAAGGGGATAAAGATATCTTATCACATCGATATCGCTGAAGTCAGAGAAGAGATAGATGAGCAAGAAAAGAAAGAAAAAAATGGAAAACAGGCTTTGAGCAACAAGAGTCCTCTTTTTGAACGATAAATAGATGAATGCAACAAATCCTAAACCAATAAAAAAGAGAAAGACATAACTTAATGGAGTTTCTTTGAGAAACAGAAGTCCCTGGAAAAAATGGATAGCTCTTTGAATCCTATCTCCCATGAGGATTTTATCTCCTCCTGGCAAAAGAAATTTTACCAGAGCAAATCCTCCTAGAATTTCATGGATCCAAAAGGGAAGGCTGCCAAGAAGGGCAAAAATAAAAAGAGTTACGTATTTTTTGATGTTGAGATGAAATCTCCAAACAAAAAGAATCAAGACCGTCAAAATAAAAGCCATTGATATTTGATGCGTCCAGAAAGACAATCCCATCAGGAAACCCAAGATGGGGATAAAGACAGTCCTGTTTTTATAAGCTATGAGATAGGTGAAATACAAAAGAAGAGATCCGAGCAGAAGGATTAAGGAAAGGGGAGCTGTGTTAAAAAAACTGACAGATATCAGATGACCTATGGGAAGACAGTAAAAAAGGGACACAAAAAAAGAAAACTCAAACGAAAAAATCTCCTTAAGCAATAAAAACTGCACAACAATAAAGGCGAGGTAGAACAGCAAGGTTGAAAATTTAACGAGAAAAACTGAATATCCAAAAATGAAAATCATAAGGGCAAAAAAATGTTCAGAAACTGAGCCCGAATAGAACTGGCCGTAGTAATAGATGGGAGGAATTTCCCCGCTGGATATATGTTTGGCCATTAAAGCAGACACAGCATGGTCGCTCGTATAGAGTCCAAAATTATGGACGAGAAAGGGAACTCGAAATCCTATTGTCAAAAGAAGAAGTCCAACGATGGCAACAAAAACCTTATTGACTTTTACTCGTGGCCGTCTTATGAATCTTTTCTGCTTTGTTTGAATGATCAACTTGAATAAAAAGAAAAGAACAAAAAGAAAAAGCGGTATCAGGGGAGAAACATTGAAGCTCCTGAAGGCGCTGTAGTTGTCTTTAAACCAGAAGAAAATAAGGCATGTAAAAATAAACCAAAGAAGATAATTAAGACATTTTATTAATCTTCCTCTTGAGTTTTTAGTGAGCCGACTGAATATCATTTTCAAAGGCCAATCTGAAAAAAGAGCAGCTGAAATACTTCATACAACGTGGAGCAGATTTTGTCCAGTCTTCTCCATGGAAGCTTGTCTGCTCTTTCCGATTTTCGCTGAACCGAAACAGAGAGAACAGTTGGTGGAAGTGGCGCAAGTAGAGTATAATCCAGAAAAAAGAAACATCATCATCATCTTCTGTGCACGAATTGTGGTAAAATCGTTGACTACAGTGAGTTCCTAGATGAGGAACTAGAGCTGGTAAAAAAGACCGAGAAAAAATTGGAAAAAAAATATAAGTTTAAAATCCTAGATCACAACATCGAATTTCTCGGTTTATGTGAAAAATGTGGGGAGTCTTCAAAGTGAGGGAGTACTCATGACCGTTAAATGTGCAATATGTAAAACTAGGCCCTGCAGAGAAGGAATAACCGACAAAATAAAACTTCCTTCTTTCTGTCCGATAAAAAACCACAAAAGTCTTATTGAAGAGACCACTCAAAAATATCGCAATCAAGACATTAAAGAATTTTTCCTTAACGCCGCCCTTACGGAAAAAGAATGCTATGATGAAAAAATGGCTAAGGAGGAGGGAAAGATCAGGCCCCTCAGGCCGAGGATCAAAAAAATCTCGGAGTTTGCTAAGAAAATAGGAGCAAAAAAGCTTGGCATGGCATTTTGCAGCGGCCTTTTTGATGAAGCTCACCGGGCCAATGCCATCCTGGAAAACCACGGTTTTGAGATAGCTTCTGTTGTGTGCAGTTGCGGGAGTGTTGATAAAAATGAAGTTGGAATTCCTCTTGAATACAGGATAAGGGACCAAAATAATTTCGAAGCCACCTGCAATCCTTTACTTCAGGCAGAGATCCTCAACAGAGAGGGGACTGCTTTTAATGTCCTCGTAGGTCTCTGTGTTGGACACGACATGCTTTTTACGTCTTTTTCCAAAGCGCCAGTAACAACCCGTATAGTAAAAGACCGCCTTACAGGACACAATCCCGTCATCTCTCTCTACTCACGATACTTTAAAGACATCGTTTAGTTTGCTAACACTCCATTGGAAATGGTCATAAGAATGAGGTCACAGAGTGTCTTTAATACCCGTTTTTAAAATAGGAATTTGGAACGCATGGATATTCATGTGTGTTTTTCTTCTTCAGATGCTACCAATGATGTTTGCAGATAAGGCTGTATGGGAAAAAAGTCACATTCCTATAGAGGCAAGACAGAACAAGCTTGAGAGAAACATAGGTAAAATCGGTAATTATATCTGGTTATTGGCCTTGGGCTATTCTGTTTTTTTACCTCTTCGACTTGGTACTCTATGGTTTTATATGGGCCTTTCTGTTTTTATTGTTGGCTTGTTATTATTAGTGGTCGCCACTTTTGACTTTATGACTACACCTGCGGATCAATTGATTACAAATGGTGTTTATAACTTTTTACGTCATCCGATGTATCTGTCAACTTTTTTCATTTGTCTGGGTTCTGGTATCGCAGCTGTTTCATGGCTCTTTATATTTCTCAGCATAATTATGGCTTTGTGCTTTTATAAAGAGGCGCTTATCGAAGAAAGATACTGTCTAAATAAATACGACAAGACTTACCAGGAGTATATAGATAAGACGTCTAGATGGCTGGGTGTCCCCAAGAAAAAAATAAAATGAAAAAACGGAATTTAAAGGCAGAGCTGCAGAAGAAAAAACTTGCGGCCTTTCTTTTGAAGGCCATCTTTGCATGATGACCCGACATATCTTTTTCAGTTAAAGCACGCAAATTATAATATCTTTATAACACCCCATTGAAGTAAAATGAATTTCTGGAGAATTACGATGAATAAATATTCCATAGAAAATGTTCGCAAAGAGGTCTTAGGAAACAATGTTCTATTTAACACTCCATTTGGTGAACGGCATCTCCTTTACGCTGATTACACGGCCTCAGGGAGAGGAGTAAGATTTATAGAGGATAAAATTATCAATATATTACAATCTTATGCCAATACTCATACAGAAGATGACTATTCAGGAAAGTACTTAACAAATCTTCTGCATAAGGCAGAAGCTAATATAAAACAGTTCGTTAATGCTGGTGAGCATGGAAAAATCATCGCTGCCGATTCTGGAACCACTGGTGCTTTAAAAAAACTGCAAGAGATACTTGGGGTTTTTCTTCCACCGGTCAGTTGGGAGAGACTTTGCAGCTCTATATCGGAATCGGGAGAATTCTGTCAGAGAACAATGGAGAAAATTACGGCAGACAGACCGGTTGTTTTCATTGGGCCATATGAGCACCATTCAAACGAGCTTATGTGGCGGGAAGCCATGGTGGAGGTCGTTAAGATCGGATTGGATCAACATGGACAAATTGACCTAAAGAATCTTCAAGAGAGATTGTCCGATTCAAAATACAAAAATCGACAAAAAATGAGTTCTTTTTCAGCCGGATCCAACATTACGGGGCTCAAGACAAAAGTTTATGACATAGCCCGCATCTGCCACGAAAACAACTCCTTCGTTTTTTTCGATTTTGCGGCTATCGCTCCGTATGTTGAGATAAACATGAACAAGGATGATACGGCCTACTTTGATGCCATCTTTTTTTCACCCCACAAATTCCTCGGAGGTCCAGGTTCAAGCGGGATTCTCGTTTTTAATGAGAATATTTACAGACAAGATCTTCCTCCCACGGTAGCCGGGGGCGGAACAGTTATTTATGTAGGATTCAACTCCCATGATTTCTCAAAAGATATCGAAACAAGAGAAAAGGCTGGAACCCCTCCCATACTTCAGACAATTAAAGCCTCACTGGCTATGGAGCTAAAGGAAAATATTGGAATTAAGGCTATCGATGAAATGGAGATTCGACATAAAAAATATTTTTTCGGTGAGCTGGAAAACATAAAAAACGTTGAAATTATTGGGAGCTTTCCTCCAAAACAGCGAGTCCCGATAGTATCTTTTAACATCCGCCACAACGGGAAAATCTTACATCCTAAGTTCGTCACTAAATTGATAAGCGATCTTTTTGGAATTCAGTCAAGGGGTGGTTGCAGTTGTGCCGGACCTTACGGACACATTCTGCTCGGAATCGGCGAGGAGCAGTCACAAAAATACAGGAACCTTACCTTAAAAGGTCTTGAAGGTTTTAAAATGGGCTGGGTCCGCCTTAACGTTCACTATATTATGGCTAAAGAAGATGTTGACTATATACTTGAGGCCATTAAATTTATTGCCAAATCAGGTCATTTGTTTTTGAAAGAATACACATTTAATGTAAAGACCGGGGAGTGGAAGTATTTAGAATATAATGAAGTAGAAACAAGTTTTTCAATAAATGAAGATTTTAGGCCAAAAATAGTCCATCTCTCAAGACTTCAAGATTTGCGTATTTCCTACATTAAAAAAGCCGAGGAAATGGCGTCCGAGTTAAGTAAAGAAGAGGAGATCATTTTTGCACGAGATAGTGATGAGGTTGAAGAGATTAAATTTTTTGATTATGTCCATAAAACCATATAAAAAAATCATCTTTTCAGAAGAAAAACAGCAATTATTATGGATTATATTGAACGGGTTGGCGGATTCGCAAAAAGGTTATCATTTTGGGAACAACAAGAGGGACAACATCTGGCAGCATTTTGGGCAAAAGATTGTCCATAACTCTGGGCATCATGTCCGGCATCTGTTCTTCCATGTAATCTGGCATAGGAATTTTATGAGCCACTCTTTCAAGCATTGTGGGCATGACCTTGGGCATCATTCCGGGAAGGAGTTTGGGAAAGAGGATGGGAAACATGGGTTTCATCATGGCCAGCAACCCTCCACCCACAAATCCTAATTTTCCAATAAATCGCATCATGCCTCCCATGCCCATAGGCATAGCATCGAGCATCTCGGGCCACATGGTATCCATCAAGTCCGCAAATCCCTCAGGTGTCATTAACGCTATCATTCCTTCAAACACAGCCCACTGTCTGCTTACTTCAGGACTCGGATCCTCAAATTCTTTACCCAACGCTCTGCAGGCGAATGCAGCCAGGTCATGGACTTCAGTAGGGATATTCTTTTTTTCCTTAGTCACTCGCAGTTGAAACTCACAACATGGACAGAGTGCTAATATGGAATTGGCCTTTATCTCTTCTGCTTCATCCATCCGAGACTTTCCAATCTCATGGGCAACAAGTGGTTCTTTGATGAGGGTCAATACACTTCCGCAGCAGTGGCCTTCCTCTTTGTTGTGTGCCATTTCTTCGAACTTTATGCCCGGGATGGCCTTAATAAGCTCTCGAGGTTCTTCATACACATGAGAAACGCGCCCGATATGACAGGAATCATGCCAGGTGACTGTTTCATTAATCGGATGAGTGAATGAGAACTCACCTTTCTGGATTTTATCAGCAACCAATTCGCTGTAGTGTTTGGTCTTGATGTTGTACTCGATATGGAGTTTTTTTGCCCAGTCAGCATATGTATGCCGCCACATCATGTCACATGCAGGACAAGAGGTGATAACGGTATCAGCACCAGCGGCTTTTACAGCAGCGATGTTCTTTTTTAAGATTTCCTCAAAAAGTTCCCATTTTCCTGCCACAAGCATAGGAGTCCCGCAGCAATTTTCGACATTTCCCAAATAGGAAAAATCCACTCCGGCTTCATCTAAGAGAGTGACCGCTGCTTTTCCTATGTCATGTTCAACATAGGAAACGGTACAGCCGGCAAAATACACATTTTCGCTTTTTACTTTTGTTCCATGCTTTTCCTTCAATTCTTCCGGGAACCATTCAGTTCTATTTTTACGGTAGCCGGCCCAAATGTTTCCTTCTGCTTTACAGGCTGCAGCCATCATTTCAAATGGAGGAAAAGTCATTTGTTTATCCTCATGGATCAGTTTGCCTCGAAGTTTCATCCAGGAAGTTTCGATGGGCAGGGCTGCCGAGCAGCGGTTGTTGCAGAATTCACATGTCGTGCAGACCATAATCGTATCGACCATAAATTGGTCCCATTTAACCTTTCCTTCCATGTATTCCCGGAGCCAGTACCATTTTCCTCTTGGGGATTGACTTTCCCACCCTCGTCCGAAGAACTGATCACATTCATCAAGACAATAACCACACTGAGAACAAGCATAGGCATACCACGCAACATCTGGAGGAATTCCTCGGACAGGTTTATTGGGGCGTTCACCGATACGCGTGACGACCGAGTTTCCGAAAGGTCTGGCCAATGGTTCGAAAGCATTCAAGAGGTTGATAACTTTTCCAAGGGATTTCCCTCCTAATACTTTATCTGGATTAAGGATTCTTTTTGGATCTACTTGCTTCTTAAAATCTTTAAGCTTCTGGGTGCGTTCTTTACCAAGAATGCTTTCTATTTTACTGGTGAAATAGAGTCCCGTCGAATAGGGGCGACCGCCGTGTTTCTTGGCGATCTTCATGATACTCAAAACAAGGCCATAGACGAAGTTGTAAGAAAATTTTCTCTGGTCTGAAGGAATGAAACCTAAAATGACAACTTCGGGTTTTCCATCCCGTCCCTTTTTGATGATGACACCTTCTTTAACCACAGGTTGATTCACTTTATGTTCAATCTCATCCATCACAATCCCTAGCTTATCGAGAGGAACAACAACTTCTGCAGGGACAAGTGAAGGACCGAGCCGTTTGACCACCATGAGTTTAAAACGGTTTTCCCACTCATGGTCGGCTATTTCTTGCTTAAGGATCTCTCCTTCGCATTTTTTTAAAATCTCTGTGAGCTGAGTTTTGATCTCTTCTTCATCATCTTTCTTGTAGGCTAAAGTGGCGACGTAGGCAGCCGGTAGGATAATCTTATGTTCAACCGGGTGACCGAGGTGGATTTGTCCTGGAGATCGATTCTTCATCTCCGCCATACGTGGATTAATGAAAACTAATGACCAGATGGGGAGGCTGCTGCTGATAAATTCCTGGAAAATTCTTGAAAGATCATTGGCATCAGGGCAAGCAAAAGCGGTTACACCAATATCAGTCAACTTCTGAACGCGGATTGTCAATTGACTGATAATTCCGGTTATTCCTTCGGCGTCTGCCACAACATCAAGATCTTCTCCGGTCAGTGTTTTGACTTCTCCAGAGGGAAGCACGATACGGGCAGAAACAACGTTTTCTGAAAACCATCCATACTCATAAGAACCGATGCCAGCTCCTCCTTGAGCAAGCCAACCTCCTGCGGATGAAGAAGGGTAGCTGGTCGGATAGAGACGGACAACCAGGCCTTCGGATTTTATTTTTTTATCCAGTTGTTCCCACGTTATTCCCGGTTCGACAGTGACGGTTTCTTTTTCTGTATCCACAGAAATAACATCCTTCATCCTGTAAAAATCAATAACAATTCCTTTACGGGTTGGGATAATTCCTCCGTATCCGGATGATCCCTTTCCTCTTGGGACGATTGGGATTTTGTTGTCAGTGGCCCACTGAACCAAATCTATGAGTTCTTTTTCGTTTTCGGGCTGGACAACTGCATGGGGGATGGTGTTTCCAATCAAAGGTTTGAAAAGCCCGGCAATAGCTGCAATGTCATGGCTGTAGAGTCTTCTTTCTGTTGGATTAAAATTGGCTCTGTCGCTGAATTTTTCTTCAAGCCATTTGTGCTTATTTTTATTCATTTGGTATCACTGTTCTCCTAATAAAATAAATGTTTATTCCCTTTATTTGGTACAGACAATAGATACATTGTCTAAGAAATGAGCTTACTTTCCACTGAGGATTGTCTGGTTTTCCTTTATTGTTTTGGAAAGGACCTCAGAAATGAGGTCATATGCTTGAATGATGTTTGGGTGAGTCAAGCTGTAAAAAATACTCGTTCCTTCTCGTCGACGCTTAACCAGTCCTTTTTCTTTCAGAATATTCAAATGTTGGGAGAGGTTAGAGAGCTCCATCTCAGTAATTCTCGCTAGCTCCGAAACGGAGAGCTCTTTTTTTCTGAGTGAATCGATGATAAAAAGCCTTTTAGAATGTCCAAATGTCTTACAGATTTCGGCATGAAGTTCATAATAGCGCATGGTTTTAACCATGATTTTTTCCTCCGAAATAGCCTTAATATTAGTTCAAAATAAAAATAATATTATATATATCTATTCTTATAAATCAATAATAATTTATAATTTAGTTCACATTATTTAAATAATTAATAATATTCTAAAATAAAAAAAAGGGAGGTGCTGGTGAAGATAGATCTTCAAGTACAATTGCTGTGCTGGCAGATTTTATTCTTCTGTTTATACTTGAAGCTTCTAAGGTTGTGGCCGGGTGTACGACCAGAGATCAGCCCATAAAAAGATTGGTGGAATGGCTATTTGATATTTCATATCATGAGGAATGAGTACTTCAACTGAATAGGGAGCTGGATATTTATGTCCATCTTTTTTCCGAAAACTAGAGGTATAATTTCGAGTCATGATTTAAAACTCTCAAAGTTGATGTGATGAGAAAAAATATGAGCATTTCCTGAGTATTCAAGAAAATCATTGATAATTATTTGAGTTTTTTGCAAAATTCCGATTGATAAAAAGATTAATGAGAAATAATTCGAAAGACTTAACAAAGAGGGCATTATTTCTGTTTCTTATTTGTTTGAATCTTGCGCTGATGTGCTGTTCTTCGAACGAAATCGTTGTGCCAGATGAACCGCCTAATTATCTGACCAATAAGTGGCTGGCGCAGAAAGCGGAATTGGTTGGTCTTAACGGTGAACTCATATCCACTGAAAAATATGAACCTGAGGAATGGCTGGATGCAGTTGTGCCAGGAACGGTTCTTGCAACACTTCTGCATAACGAATTGATACCAAATCCGTTTTTTAGCAAAAATAATGAATTAATCCCGGATATATACAATATGGGAGTGGAATACTATACGTACTGGTTTTACACGAGGTTTAATTTGCCTCCGGAGATCAGAGACCGCAGGATCTGGCTGAATCTTCGTGGAATAAATTATGAAGCCGAAGTCTATCTAAATGGCAAAAAGGTCAATAAAACAACACTCGAAGGCATGTTTAAACGGTTTAATCTTGATATAACCGATTTTATTTCATTTGATGGAGAAAACATCCTTGCGATAATTGTTAGTCCTCCAAATCCTCCCGGCAATGCAGCTCGAGGTCAGGGGGGCGATGGGATAATCGGAAAAAATGTCACGATGCAGTTTACGGCCGGGTGGGATTGGATCAAACCGGTGCGCGATCGCAATACCGGAATTTGGGATAAAATTTCTATAAACGAAACAGGGGCGGTCCTCATAAACGATCCATATATTACCACTGAGGTGCCGGGAATCAGGCAACCTGAAGGGGATCAAGCCCCTGCATTTATTCATGTTTCAACCGAAGTTGAAAATGTGTCGGACCAAACCATATCTGGGATATTGAAATACTCCTGTATCGATAAAACACAAGAAGTTAGAGTGCAACTTGCACCTGGAGAAAGCAGAGATATTCAATTCGACAGGAAGAAAATTAAAAATCCACGTCTTTGGTGGCCCAACGGTTCGGGTAAACAGGATTTATACGAAATTACACTTGAATTTTTCGACCGCAATGAAGTCATTTCCGATAAAAAAAAGGTCTGTATCGGAATAAGGAAAATAGGTTCCTATTTTGATAGAGAGAGCGGGGGGCGGGTCTTTACGGTCAATGGACAGAAATTATTTATTCGGGGAGGAAACTGGATCGCTTCCGATGCCTACTTGAGATTGTCTCCAGATCGGTATAGAGCCGAAGTGAAAATGTTTGCAGAAATGAATCTCAATATGATTCGAATATGGGGAGGTTCAATTTCAGAACGGCCTGAATTCTATAAGGCATGCGATGAATTTGGGCTGCTGGTCTGGCAGGATTTCTGGATAACCGGTGATTGTAACGGAGCATGGCGTGACAGGATTAAGAAGGACGACCAGGAAGGCCGAAGAAAGTATCCGGACGATCACGCTCTCTTCCTTGAATCCGCGGAGGATACCATTAAAATGCTCAGAAATCATCCCAGTCTTTGTCTTTGGTCAGGCGGCAATGAATATCCCCCTCCTGAGGATATCGACAAAAGACTAAGAGATGACCTTATTCCAAAACTGGATAAAGACCGGGAATATTTTTCATTTTCTACGTCAAAGGAATTATCAGTCATTTCAACCGGGAGGATTGTCGACGGTCCTTACAGCATTCAGGAACCCGATTCTTTTTTTACCAGGCGTTTTCCTCCGTTTAATTCGGAAATTGGATCTGTAGGTTTACCCGAATATGAAACAATGAAGCAGATAATGACCGACGATGAATTGGCCCGATTTCCACGAGGAAGAAATGTCAGTGATACATGGCGATATCACTGCTATTCAGGATATGTCGCTGGAGACAAAGATTTTATTGCGCTGTACGGCAATCCGGAGTCGGCTGAAGAGTTTGTGAATTACGCACAACTAGTCAATTATGATCAGTACAGAAGCCTGTTGGAGGGATGGAATTCACATATGTGGGAATGGTATACAGGCCTATTGATCTGGAAAATACAGAATCCGTGGACATCACTTCGCGGGCAGCTCTATGATCCCTTTCTTGACCAGAATGGCGGATTCTTCGGAGCACGTAAAGCGGCAGAACCGGTCCACATACAGCTGAATCTGGATGACAATATGGTAACAATCGTAAATAATACTTCTGAGGATTTAACAAACCTGAACGTTAAGGCAGAAATGTATGACATTTCCGGTAACAAATATTTTTTTAGAGAGGAAAAGCAGATTGACCTCAAAACAAGCTCCTTTAAGGAATTGTTCATGCTGACCGTCCCTGATACTTTCCAAGGAGTTTACTTTGTTCATCTTTTATTAAGTGACAGCCATAAAGACCGGATTTCGGAAAACTTCTATTGGTTCGATAGTGAAAATGAAGGATTTTCTGAACTGCACAACCTCGAAGAAGCAGAGCTTAATTTCTCTCTCTCTACTGTTGAGAAGGGCCAGGGCAGAACAGTGGAGATCATTCTTGAGAACAAAACTAAGGTCGTATCTTTCTGGAATCGACTGCAGGTCTTTAATTCTGAGACCGGAGAAAGAATTCTTCCTGTTTACTACAGCGACAACTATTTTTCGATTGTCCCGGGAGGGAAAAAAACGGTTCACATCGAATTTACAAACGATAATGGAACCAATACAATACCGGAACTTCGCCTAACTGGCTGGAATTATCCTGGATCTAATTGGATTTTAAAAAACTTTAAATAAGAAAAAATCACTATAATCCAGGCCGATTACAAGAGGCCCGAATTGGACCTTGTATTTGACTTGGCCTTGACCTCTGATATAAAATTCTCTTTCTTCTAAGAGCAGAACATACTGGTTATAAAGGAATTTAGGGATGTCAAAAAAAGCTTTAGTATGTGGAGCGGGCGGGTTCATTGGCAGTCATCTGGTCAAGCGTCTCAAGTCTGATGGGTACTGGGTACGCGGTACAGATTTGAAATATCCGGAATTTTCCGAGACAGCTGCAGATGATTTCAGGATACTTGATCTCCGGGAACTTCCCAACTGTAAAAAAGCTCTTTCTCTTGGAACGGGAGACCATTTCGATGAGGTTTACCAACTGGCTGCGGATATGGGTGGAATGGGTTTTATTCAGACTGCTGAATGCGAGATCATGAGGAACAGTGCTCTTATCAATATCAACATGATTCATAGCAGTGCTCAAAATACGGTTGAAAGATATTTCTTTTCCTCATCCGCGTGTGTGTACAGGGATATGGATCCAGATGAACCTGAACTGACCGAGAAAGAGGCTTATCCAGCCCAACCTGATAACGAATATGGATGGGAAAAGCTTTATGCTGAGCGCATGGCTATGGCGTATGGCAGACGATACAATATTTCTATACGGATAGCCCGTTTTCAGAACTGCTATGGCCCTGAGGGCACTTGGACGGGCGGCCGGGAAAAGGCTCCTGCTGCCATTTGCCGGAAGGTGGCCGAAGTTTCCGATGGAGGAACGATTGAAATCTGGGGAGATGGAACGGCCATGCGGGCCTACACTTTTATAGACGACATGCTGGACGGCATCATTTTGTTGATGCATTCCGACCTGGAAAACGGCGTCAATATCGGACGTCAGGAATATGTATCTGTCAACGAGCTGGTCAAGACTGTAGCGCAAGTGGCAGGGAAACATATCCATATTCAACACATTTCCGGACCAGTGGGTGTCACGGCCCGCAATTTTACGATCGAACGCATCAAAAGCCTGGGCTGGCAATCAAAAATATCTTTAAAAGAGGGCATATCAAGAACCTATCCCTGGATCCATTCCCAGGTAGAGACGGGCCAAAGCTCACAGGCCTAGATTAAATATGAAACCCACCGCATCTCAATCCTCTATGTGGGATTATTTAGTCGTGACAGCATCTCATTCTTCCCAGGCGGAAGCCTACGAACATCAACTTGATTTACGGCGAAAGCTAGGTTTGATTTCCGGTGTCAGGGATATTTTGGTGATACCCGATCCGGCAGGACGGAGAGTGGGGAGTGGGGGCTCAACACTGCACTGTCTCCTCTCCATTCTCAATGAAGAACAGGCCCGTACTGGGAACAAATACAATAGCGAGAAAGAATGGGAAATGGTCTTCAAGGACCTGCGTGTGATCATCATCCATGCAGGGGGAGATTCCAGGCGTCTTCCGCCCTATGGTCCCTGCGGTAAAATTTTCATCCCATTACCGGGTGAAACCGATCGGGCTCTGGGACTCACCATTCTGGACCGACTTCTTCCTGTTTATCTGGCGCTCCCTCCCACCCCTGGAAAAGGGCAGGTTGTCATTACAACAGGAGATGTACTTCTTGATTTTGATCCCTCTTCACTGACATTTACTCATTCTGGAATAACGGGTGTGGGGTGTTTTGCAGACTCCCAGATATCCCAGAATCATGGTGTCTTCTCCTCCAATTCTGATGGGAGCGTACGGAGGTTTTTTCAAAAACCGTCGCTGCATCAGTTACAAACTGAGGGAGTGATCAACAGACACGGCCAGGCCATCTTGGATATTGGCATTATGAATCTGGATGAAGGAGCCTCTGTGTCACTTTTATCCCTTTGTGAACCTATCCAAAATTCAAATGGGCGGCTTGTCTGGTCCGGAAAAGTCGTCGAAGCCATAGAATCTTTTGGACTGGATTTTTTCCTTGAAATCTGCTGCGCAATGGGCTCGGAAGCGACTCAATTGAGCTACGCTCAGACCCTGAGAGAACGGAAATCGGAATGGCCTGAACCTCTGCAAGACCTCCTGTTTTCCCGGTTGGCCCCTATCTCCTTCCATGTGGAATTTTTAGCGCAGTGTGAATTTCTTCATTTCGGAACACTTCTTCAGTTGATAAAAAGCGGCAGTGACTTGGTCAGTTTAGATTGCGGGATATCTCAGAAAGACTCTCGCTTAGAAATCAACAATTTGATCACAGAAAAAGGATTTCTTGAAGGCCCCAGGTCTTGGATTGAAGGCTGTCGGATTCATGCCCATCTACTTTTAGGAGGACAGAATGTTCTTGTAGGTGTGGATGTGGATGAAGATCTGACTATTCCTGAAGGTCTGTGCTTGGATGTTTCTGAGGGCAAAAATCGGCAGGACATGAAGGTCTGGTTCGTTCGTCTTTTTGGAGTCAAGGATCTTTTCAACAGCAGCCTTGGTGAGAAGGACTTTTTTTGCAATCTTCCTGTAATGGAATGGATCTCACATATGGGAACGACACCTGAACAGCTCTGGACAAATTCCGAGGAATCCTCTCAAACAATCTGGGAAGGTCGCTTTTTTCCTGCCATCCAATCCCGCTCGGATTTTCAGAGATGGCTCTGGCTGTATCAGCCGGTTTATGCCTCTCAAGAGCAAAGGGAAGCCTGGGAGAAGGCAGATCGATACAGTCTTGCTGAAATTGCGATCCAAGCGGACCAGGAGGCCTTTCACCGCAGGAGGCAGGAAAATCGTGCAGCTTGGATTCGAGACAATCTTCGTCAAATATTCAGACCTGAAAGTGAGTTTTCCGCAAGAGAACTGGCCTTTATGTTGGATTCAAAGGAAATAGATGGCCAAAAAGATTGGTGTTTGGGCATTTTGAAGGATGCCTATCGACATTTCGGATCTGGCCGGGTTGTGCCTCCTTTGACAGAGCTTGAGCTCTCAAGAATTTTTCACTCGCTTGGCACCGCGCTGCAATATCTTGTTAAATCTCAAGAGGGCGGGGGACAAGAGCTAAATCGATTAATCTCCAGTGGTTTGTCAGCAGAAGAAGTTCGATGGCTCAAGAGTTTTGGAATCTTGCTAAATGAGAAAACGGACACTTCCGATTTTGCCCTATCCCTCAGAGAAGCAGCATTTATTCATATGGGGAAACTGATTGTCTGGAGTAAAAAAGGACAAGGAGATTTCCCAAAAAACGCGCTTAAGAGTGATGAGATCATCTGGGGACGAGCTCCTGCAAGGCTCGATTTAGCGGGCGGTTGGTCTGACACACCTCCCTATTCTTTGGAAAACGGTGGGGCTGTACTGAATGCGGCCGTAGATCTTAATTCCCAGCCCCCCATACATGTCTATGCCCGTGTGATTTCTCAACCAAAAATCCGGATTTTCTCCATCGATCATGGCACTCAGATTGAAATTCACTCTATCGAAGAACTCTGCGACTACAAAGAACCCACCAGTCAATTCGGTCTGGCCAAGGCCGCTCTTGTCCTGTCAGGATTTTCTCCTGAAACTTCTCTTTGGCCTGCAGGAACAAAGTCACTGGATTCTATGTTGAAAAATTTTGGAGGAGGACTTGAAATCACGACTTTAGCCGCCATACCCAGCGGGAGCGGTCTCGGAACGTCCAGCATCATGGGAGCGGTTCTCCTCTCCGTTATCGGCCGTTTAATCGGAAGAGAGCCTTCACCTAAGGAACTGTTCAACCTCGTTCTTCAGTTAGAACAGGACTTGACCACTGGAGGAGGCTGGCAGGATCAGATAGGCGGTGTCGTGGCAGGTGTCAAGACCATCAGAACCGAACCGGGGCTGATACCGGATCCCAGCATTCACTCCCTTCCCTCAGATGTGCTTGATCCTTCGAAGAATGGAGAACTAACCCTCCTTTACTATACGGGTTTACGGCGGCTTGCAAAGAATATCTTAGGAGATGTTGTTGGGCGCTATCTCAACCGGGACCGCAAGGCTTTAGATATTTTTGGAGACATTCATCAATTCCCATCCCGTATGGAGAAGGCCATATCGGACAAAAACCTTCCTCGATTCGGAGAACAGTTAGGATTTGCCTGGGAGCTGAAAAAGAACATTGATCCCAACTCTACGACTGAAGATATCGAGCTCATATTGGATCGGATTCAGCCTTTTATTTACGGTGCCATCCTACTGGGTGCAGGGGCAGGAGGATTTATTCTTATGGTCTGCCGTTCTACCAGGGATGTTGAACGGATTAGAGAGGAATTAACGAAAAATCCTCCCAATGACCGGGCACGGTTCTTTGATTTTTCAGTCAGTTCAGAGGGATTAAAGCTGTCTGTCTGCTGAAAACATCGAAAAAAAGGGTAATGTTGCAGATCCCGCACTCCTGTTTTTAATGCAGAAGCAATCAGGAATGGACAGCTTATGAATTGTCTTTTATGCGATTGAGGAGGTGTGCTATAATAGCCCGTTAATTTCATAAGAGGAGTTTATTATGCCAGAAATAGAGGTTGGTGGAACGAAATTTCCACTCAATGACGATGGTTTTTTACTCGAACCCGATAATTGGGATAAAGATGTTGCTAAAGTATTAGCAAAAGTGGAAGAAGGTTTGGATGAACTCACGGAAGAACACTGGACTATCATCAATTATATCCGTGCTTATTATCAGGAAAATGACATTGCTCCTATGGTGCGCAAAATGTGCAAGAATACAGGATTCTCACTCAAACATATATTTGAACTATTTCCGTCAGGACCTGCAAAAGGGGCATGCAAATTGGCGGGACTTCCTAAACCAGACGGGTGTGTTTAAAAAATTTTGCTTTAAAAAGAGCATAAATGTAAAAGCGGTTTAAGATTTAATGAGTGATTTTTTATCGTTTTTAGAAAATGATGTCCAACTGGTTGCTCTTTCAATCTTTGGAGCTATTTATATATTTCGGCTTATCTGGCTCTTCAGGTTTCAATCTCAAAAAGAAAGAACGTTTTCTGCAGGAAATGCCGGTAAAAGCATCGCTTACTCCATGTTTAATGTTTTAATGCCTTGGGTCATGGAATCGACTCGAAAAAAACCGATATTTTATGTACAATTTGTTATCTTCCATATCGGCGTGACCGCTGCAATTGCTGCAACGTTTATTTTACCCTATGGACCTCAACTTTTTGAAAAAAGGGGAGTCCTTTTAATTTTCCAGGTAATTTTGGGAGCTGCTTTTTTAGTCGGCGTCTCTAGACTTTTTCGTCGCGTCAGAAATCTTAAACTGAGGTTGATCAGTTCCATCGATGATTATTTTTCCCTTGTGTTGATGATTTTTTATTTTGCATCTGCTTTTTTTGCGGTTCCAAATAATTACCGGTCTAGTGAATGGTCTTTGATATTGTTTTTTTGTTTGACAACTCTCTTTCTCCTGTATGTGCCGTTTTCAAAAATCTGTCACTATCTCTACTATCCATTCACTCGATTTTTTATTGGGAGAACGATGGGTCACAGGGGAGTTGTTGCAAAAAAAAACACTCACATAGTATTATCGCAAAGCGTGGAGTCGGATCTTGAGTGACAAAAGAAAAGAAATTTCTGAGGTCCAGTTTCTTCCTTTAGAGACAAAATCTCAGGAGAAAGCAAAAGAGGAGTTGCTTCTCAGTGTGAAGGAAGGAAAGCTGAAACTCTATGATTCTCAAGCTGACAACGTCAAATATTTTCTTAAACTTTTAAGACAAAGATTAAATCGGCATCTGGCCAGTTCTTTTGTCGCTTGTGTTCACTGCGGGTTGTGTGCGGATTCCTGTCATTATTCCCTTGTAAGACCTCAAGATCCAACCATGACTCCCGTCTATAAAGCTGACCAAATCCGTAGGATTTTTAAACGACATCTGGACTGGACTGGACGCATCCTCCCTTGGTGGGTTAAAGCAGGAACACCCAAGAATGATGAGGATTTAAACCGATTAAAGAATATTGTATTCGGGACATGTAGTGCCTGCCGCCGCTGCACTTTAAACTGTCCCATGGGAGTGGATACGGCATTAATCATCCGTTTGACAAGAGGTATTCTTACCGAGCTAGGGATCGTACCTGAAGGAGTCTTTAACGTCAGCCGTGACCAGTGGGAAACTGGAAACCAAATGGGAGTTTCCGAAGAAGATTATCTGGAAACTTTAGATTGGATAAAGGAAGAGCTCCAGGAGGAATTAGGACAGAAGGATATCGACATCCCCATAGATATAAAAGATTGTGACTTTATGTACACCATCAACCCCCGTGAGATCAAATTTGATCCCCGCTCCATTGCCGATGCCGCAAAAATATTTTATTCTGCTGGAGAAACCTGGACTTTACCGAGGTGGGGATGGGATCAGACTAACTTTGGGCTCTTTTCGGGAGATGATAAACTAGGTGCATACATTGCCAAGAATTTGTATGAAGCCGGGAAACGACTCAGAACCAAACGGATCGTAATTTCTGAATGTGGTCATGGTTACCGCTCAACTCGTTGGGAAGGATACAATTGGGCAGATTATGATCAAGAGATCTACACTGAATCAGTCGTTGTAACATTGATACGTTACCTCAGAGAAGGCAGGATAAGAATTGATTCTTCTAAGAATATGGAGCCAGTCACTTTCCATGACTCCTGCAATGTAAGTCGGTCGGGAGATCTCATGGAGGAACCGCGCTGGATTCTCAAGAAAGTGTGTACGGATTACCGGGAAATGTCCCCTAATCGTACGGATAACTTCTGTTGTACAGGCGGCGGCGGACTTCTTTCCATGCCTGAATATAAATCCTTACGCATGGAAGTCGCACAGATAAAAGCAGAGCAGCTCAGAGCCACTGGAGCCAAAATTGTCTGCACGATCTGTCATAACTGTGTCGATGGGCTCAATGATGTGATTAAGCATTACAAGCTAGATATGCGTGTTGTGCAGATAATCGAGCTCGTAGCCAATGCTCTAATCGTTGAAAAAGAAGATGTCTCTTTGGATAAACAGTTGAATTAAAATTTCTACTAACTTCTCTTTTTCTGCATTTTTGCGATATCTGCAACACCTTCGATTGCTACTTCAATATGTTCTTCAGTATTAAAAGGGCCAATTCCGAATCTCACCGCTCCATGAATCTTTGTTGTCCCCAAATGGTCATGGATTAAAGGGGCACAGTGAAGGCCCGTTCGGCAGGCAATGTTGTAATCCACATCCAGTAAAGTTCCTGTATTTAAGGCTTCTAGACGATCGACGTTAAAAGGAAGGATACTGATATGATTGTTCAGATTTTCCTGACAGTAGAGAGTGACTCCATCAATTTTCTGCAATCCGTCTCTGAGTTTTGTTGTCAGTTTGCTTTCGTGTTGATAAATATGATCCAGCCCCTGACGTTCCACCCATTGAACCCCGGCCAGCAATCCGGCAATTCCAAGTGTATTGGGTGTTCCGTATTCCAGCCTGTAAGGGTATTCATCCAGATGGGTCCTCACAGCGGAACGAACTCCCGTTCCCCCTGCACGAGTCTGTTTGATCTCAATCCCTTCCCGAACATAGAGCCCGCCTATACCTGTTGGGCCAAGGAGAGATTTATGTCCTGTAAAGGCGACAATATCCAGGTTGTGTTCCTCCATATCCACTGGGATTTTTCCCGCAGATTGAGAGGCATCAATAGCAAAAATGATCCCATTCTCTCTGCAGAGACGGCCGATTTCTTTTATAGCTTGAATGGTACCGATAACGTTAGAGGCATGATTGACAATGACAAGTTTAGTGTTGGATTTAAACCTTTTTTTTATGTCATCCGGATCTACAAATCCCTTGCTATTACAGGGGATGTGGTCAACTTCTCCACCGCCAAATTCACTAAAATGGTATAAAGGACGCAGGACAGAGTTGTGTTCAACATTTGTGGTGATTGCATGATCTCCTTTTTGTAGAAGACCAAAAATAATAATATTTAAGGCATCCGTGGCATTGTAAGAAAAACAGAGGCGGTCTGGATCTGTACCGTTAAAAAATTTGGTGAGGGTTTTACGTGTATTTTCGACAACCTCGCCTGCTTCTATACAGATATCATATCCTGATCTTCCAGGATTAACTCCAAGTTTTCGATAGAATTGATCCATATAGGTATAAACTTCTTCGGGTTTTGGGAAAGAAGTGGCGCCGTTGTCGAGATAAATAAAATCATTCATGTTTACCTCTTTGAATTTAAATTGAAAAATCAGGTTATAAAAATATCTCATAGAAATCAAACTAATTCGCAAAAAAATATTCAAGTTGATTTTTACCCAATATGTTTTTATCATACGCTCGCCAATTGAGGTTCGAATTATTGAATTTAATATGAAAAAAATCGTTTTATGGGCTCTCCTTTTTTTGCTTGGATCATCTCTTTACGCCGACTTTAAGATAATGGGAGGTTTGAACCTTTCCAATTATACTGGAGATGAAAACACCAGTTGGTCTTACAAGATGGGATTTCAAGGAGGACTTGGGATTGAGATCGATTTGACTTACCGCACTCTCTTTGAAGTGGATATTCTTTTTTTTCAGAAAGGAAGCCGAACAAGTGTTCCAATGGGAGAAAAACGGTATATTTTAAACACGATGAGTATCCCTGTGCTCTTGAGAAGTAAGTTTTTTCATGGAACATCTCCCTACATTTTTGGAGGTGTTGAGTTTGCGAGTGTCATCTCTAACACTCTGAAGCAAAAAAAGGAAGAGCCTGTCAATTTGGAAGGCACTTTGAAACCATTGGATATCGGCCTGGTCTTTGGGGGAGGCTTCGAAATGGAGTTCAAAGAGAGGCTCTTTCTGTTTATTGAGGCCCGATATCATCTTGGCCAGCGAAATCTCCTGGTTCTTCCCAATGAAGGTCTGATACGGAAGACAACAGCATTTGTGCTTTTAATCGGGATACGATCCTAATTTTTTTTGTGA
This sequence comes from uncultured Eubacteriales bacterium, assembly GCA_964633715.1. Lineage (GTDB taxonomy): Bacteria > Acidobacteriota > Aminicenantia > Aminicenantales > Aminicenantaceae > JAUWVG01. Next base: position 42,829 of record CAZWHQ010000025.1, on the reverse strand, counting down.
TGAAACCCAATCGGATCAAGCTTGGAGTGGATGTTTTCCTTGACGAACATGTGGACCTTGTCAAGGAGCAGCGGGTTGGTTTAATCACAAATCAAACCGGTGTCAGCTCATCTTCAATAAGCACAGCCGAACTTTTCAAAAGACATGCTGGAATTGAACTTGTGGCCCTGTTTGGTCCGGAACATGGTGTAAGGGGAGATGCCCAGGCCGGTGAATATGTCCCTTTCTATGTGGATGAAAAACTAAATCTTCCCGTGTTCAGTCTTTACGGCCAGTCAAAAAAGAGGGAACCGGATTTTCTGCTTAAGATCGATGAAACGATGCGTTCTTTCGACACAAAAGATTCTGAAAAGTATCCCGCTGAAGAGATGCTCCAAGATGTTGATGTGCTGGTTTTTGATATCCAGGATGTAGGAACGAGGATATATACTTTTCTGGCTACCATGGCCTACTGTATGGTGTCGGCAGCTAAAAATAATATTTCTTTTATGGTTCTCGACAGACCCAATCCCATCAACGGTGTAACGATGGAAGGGCCAATTCTGGAATACCCTGAATTCAGCACCTTTGTGGGACTCTATCCCATTCCCGTAAGACATGGAATGACCATGGGAGAGATGGCCGTTCTGTTCAATGAAAAGTATCTTGCCAACAAAGTCAACTTATCCGTAATTCCTATGAAGGATTGGAGACGTGAGATGTGGTTTGATGAAACCGATCTTGCTTGGATTAGACCTTCTCCCAATATGCCGACACTTACGACAGCGACTGTCTATCCCGGCCAGGTTTTTTTCGAAGGAACAAATGTATCAGAAGGGAGAGGAACCTCGAATCCTTTTGAACTTTTTGGAGCCCCCTGGATAAATGGAGATGGTTTATCGAAGGAGCTCAATCGTCTCAATATATCCGGAGTTCTTTTCAAGAGTGTGGAATTTACTCCATTGTTTTCTAAATACAGCGGAAGTCTCTGCAGCGGCTGCCAGATTCATGCCGTCCATAGGGAGGAATATTTCCCTTTTAAAACTTCTCTCCAGATTATTCAGGTTGTTATGTCTTTGTATCCGAAAGCCTTTAAATTTTATTCTGGCTATTTTGATAACATCATGGGGACGTCCAAGGTGCGAGAATATTTAAAAAAAGGAAGATCTGTGGATCAAATTATTGAATCCTATAAAAATAAACTTGAAGAATTTAAGGATAAACGAAAACCCTATCTACTTTACTGAAAAATTATTCTAAAACTTTTATTGAGCTACCTGATTCTGACCTCAATCCCATTCTCATCTTTGAGAAGTTCGACCAATTTTGATGTGTCTGAATTTCCATAATGGTAGGGATAGAGAATTTTTGGCCGGAAAGCCTTGACGGCATCCGCAGCCATCTCAGGAGACATCGTATAGGGGAGATTCATAGGTAAAAAAGCAATGTCGATATCCGAAAGCGCCTTCATTTCTGGGGTGTTTTCCGTATCTCCTGCCACATAGACGCGTTTATCTCCAAAATGAAAAATGTAGCCATTTCCTTCACCCTTGACATGAAAGGGTTGGCCTGTATCTCTTTTCCCTTGAATATTGTAAGCCGGAACGGCTTCGATTTTAATGCCGAGGACCGTTTTCGTCTCCCCGTTAGTGATCACGATTCCTTCGTTTACCTTTTCAGCACATTTATTTGTCAACAAAAGGATCGTTTTTTCCGTTCGAATGGACGTAAGTGCTTTGAGGTCAAGGTGATCCCCATGTTCATGTGTGAGCACTATCAGATCAGCTTTTGGGAGAAAGGAATAGTCAGCCATACGGCTGTAGGGATCTATATGGATAACTTGTTCTTTGAATTCAAACATTAATGTTCCATGACCGATAAAAGTAATCTTGAGGTCACCTTGTGACGTTTGAAAAATGTCCGAAGAGAAATCTTCCTGCATGTACCCAAATAAAGGCATAAAACAGAAGAGAAATCCAGTTAAAATAATTTTGCTCCACATCTGTCGTCTCCTTTTAACCTTTAATCCAAAATAAAACCATCGTTTTTGATGTCTCATTTCCTGCTCCTTAAGCATATTGTCTTCATTCTAAAAAAAACAATCTATATCTGCAATAATATCAAGATGCCTCTAGATTAAAAATGAGTTCACATCACAATAGGAGAAGCTGAAGGATTCATCGGATTGATCCGTGCGGCTAGAGAGAACAGGAACGGATAGTTTTCTTTTAAATGAAGAGCATAGTGCAGCCACATTTCTGTTAGCTGAGAATACGCCCGTTTTAGATCCTCAGCAAGGTGTTTGTAATCTGTTTCGGGCAGGTCATCCAGTTCGTCACCCCGAAAAGATAGCTCCTCTGAAAGATGGAAAACGGCCCATAGTAGATCAGTGAAGCGATCATGTTCAAAAAGATTGGGATTTTCGAGCATTCTCAAAAGACAAGATCGTTTTGTTATAAGATAATCCCGAAGTTCCAACAAATATTGGATACGGATATCCATCGCATAAGGGAATTCGTGAGCAGAACTCACGGCTTGTTTAAAGTCCTTTTTGTTCCAATCCAAACCAATTTCACAAGCTTTTTCCAATTCCTGCCAGTTTTTTACAAACACATTTATGCGTTTTAGGAGCCCAAGTCCGACCTCACTGAAGAAGGTACCGATCACAATATTTAATTTGTTTAAAAGAGCCTTCTTTTCTCTCCTGTTAAGCAGGCGTTCAAGAAGAAGGATGACCAAAAGAACATCGAGAAATAAAAATCCCAAATCTCCAACCATGTAGATAAAAATATGGTGAGCGTCTTTAAAGATAAAATAGTGGATGGTGTAGGCTAAGGCTGAAGCGCACAAAAGACTAAGGGACATAAAAAATGTCCAATTGAATATTTTTTTCATAAAAATATTGTATAACAAAAAAAAGTTATCGAAAATAATAATTATGCTTTAATACGCGTTTTTTCGGTATTATTTTCGAATCATATAATAAAACTCTCAAAACCAAAATGGTGTGTTCTCGGGGAGGACAAGGCTGTTGTATCCTTGAACCTTGTTAAGTTTTTGTGAATTTAAAAAAAAATATTTGATAGGGACATTTTAAGATTAGCTCTCTTTTTTAACTCCCAAAATATGAATTTTTCTTAAAAAACTGAAAAAACATAAAATAACGAATAGCTGTTTATCTTTATTAATTACAGTGTGTTATGAAGAATTAATTGACAGGAAAACATCAATTGGCATACAATCTATAGTTTCAGTGTGTTTGAGTCATTAATGAAAGCAAAAACCAATAAGGCCATTGAATTTCTTTTAGCGAGAGGAAATCTGCCAATTTTGTACTGGCTAAAAAAGGACATCCTCGAAGTTCCTGTCGATCGTGAGTTTAAAAACCTTCAAAAATTTGCAGCACGGATCAGAATTCTTGAAAGCCAAAGGCCTAACGGAGGATGGTGCAAAAAAAAATATGAAGGTCATCCTCGATGGGAAAAGACTTATTATATCGTGGATACATTAAGAAATGCCTTTCATTTGTACAATTTTGGCTGTTTACCCGAGGAAGAAGGGATCCAAAAATTAATTGATTTTTTATTCTCCACCCAGACAAAGGAGGGAGATTTTCGAGGAGCATATCTCAATGAATATGCCCCAACTTACCATGCACTGACTCTTGAGATTCTCAGTCTTTTTGGCTTGGATGAAGATCCCCGTGTACAAAAGGCCTTTCGCTGGCTTCTTCGGCACAAACAGGATGGGGGAGGATGGGTTATCCCTTATCGAACAATAACTAAAGAAGAACTTCGCAAGCGTTATACACTCAAAGCACAGCTAAAACTTGCTCCGGTCAAACCTAATAAATCTATGCCATATTCCCATTTAGTTACAGGGATGGTCCTTCGTGCTTTTGCTGCCTCACCCAAATGGAAAAATCATAAAGAAATCAAAAAAGCTGCAGGATTGTTGTTGAAACGCTTCTTTAAGCCTGATAAATATGAAGACCGCTATCTGGCTGGATATTGGGAAGAAATCACGTTTCCGTTTTGGGCGACCGATGTCTTGAGCAGTATGGATTCTCTATCTCGTATTGGTTATGATGTTGAAGATGAACAAGTTCAATACACAATCAACTGGCTGTTGAAGAAACAGACTCCCGATGGGTATTGGAAATCCGGTCTAAAAAAAGCGACAGTAGAGGATCATCTCTGGGTCACATTGTCAGTAATGAGGGTGCTTAAAAGATTTGGATTGTTTGATATCTAGCCCGGATCAATTGACATATTCGACTGATTGATTTTCCATCTGAGCTAAAATGACCAACAGCCTTGAACGGACTTGATTAAATTCCTTATTCAGAAATTCACTCTTGACTTGGTTGTCCTGCCAGAGCGTAAGATTCCTAAAAGAACTGGAACCGATGAAGCAATTGCCAATATTTTGAAGGAGTTTTTTCAAATCATTAAGATCGAATTCTTTCCTGAGGAGAAGTTTCTGCGATTCAAAACAATAGTGCGAGAAAACGTTTGCCCATTCTGTATGATTGCCGTGTCTTAACAATTCATTTAATTGGTTGAGAACGATGGCGAGCTCTTGAATCCTCCACTTTTCAATTTTCTGCATCTTTTTAATATAATGGCAGAAATTTACAAAAAAATCGAGAGAAATTTTAAGGATAATTCTGATAGTCATAACAATAAACAATAGTCCTGAAAAAAACGGTTTGATATACTCAGGTTGAATAAAGAAGTTTTAAGAGATTGATGATGAAGTATTTTCTCAGTTTAGGAAGCAATATAGGAGACAGGGAGAAGAACCTAAAAGAGGCTTGTTTTCTTTTAGAAAAATCACAAATTAAAATCTTGAAATCTTCCTCTCTCTATGAAACCCAACCCGTAGACTATTCATCACAACCATGGTTTCTGAATCAAATGCTCGAAGTGCGGTCGGGACTGTTTCCTGAAGATCTTCTTGATGTTATAAAAAAAATTGAAACAAAGTTGGGTCGAATAAAATCTATCCCAAAAGGGCCACGCAAAATCGATATCGATATTATTCTTGCTGGACAAACCGTTCTCCAGACATCCCGACTGAAGATTCCACACCCTCAGATGCACAAGAGAAATTTTGTTCTGATTCCTTTAGGAGAAATGGCTTCCGATGTTAAACATCCCGTTTTGAAAAAAACCATTAAAACTTTGATTTTAGATAGTGATGATCCCTCAGAAATTAGAAAATATCAATCTGCTGAATAATGAAGGCCTCTATGCTGAAATATCTTCCTTTAAGGCAGGATCTTTACTATAATAATATTTTTAAAAAGCAACATAATATTGAGTGACTGTGGGTGATTCGATTCAAATGGCTATCAAAGCAAAGATATAAATCAATACAAGACAAATCATCTCATTATCCACTCAGTGTATACGTCAAGGAGATAAAAATGGATAGACGTATAATTTGTGCCTTATTACTGATCTTCTTTCCCTTTTTTCTCTTTTCGAGTCCAAGTGAAACGATCAAGGTTCGCGTCATCGATCAGAGTGGGAAACCGATTGAGAATGTTTACGTGGAAGTGATCAATACATCTATCACGGCTCAGACACAAAGTGATGGAATCCTAGTTCTTGAGGGTCTTGAAGGGGATAGAATTCTCCTCTTGTTCACACATAAGGACTATATCCCTCTCAGTGAGGAGATCAGTCTTATTAAAGAGACTGGTAAAGTTTTCGTTGTCGTGTTGACGGCAAAAAATCCTATACTGTCCACAATTAAGGAAGAAGTTACGGTTACAGCAGAAGCCGATTCCATAATTGACGTCAACTTACCTTCACACCGGACGATCCTTCCCAGCAGCGTGCTTTCTGAGTTGGGTACCTCAAATGTTGCAGAAGCTGTGGAAAAAATTCCAGGCGTTGCCGTCGTGGGAAAAGGAGGGTATTCAATGGTGCCGGCGATACGGGGTTTGGCCGAACACAGAATTCTTCTCCTTCTAGATGGGATCCGCATCACATCTGAAAGGCGGATCGGGGCCAGTGCATCTTTTATCAATCTCAACAACATTGATCACATCGAAGTGAACAGAGGACCATATTCCGTATTTTATGGATCGGGAGCTGTTGGAGGAATCATCAATGTTGTCACAAAATCACCGGAAGCCAACGCTCCATTTAAAGGGAGTTTCCATCTCAGCTACAATACGGTCAAGAATGAGAGAGCAGGATCGGCAAATCTAACTGGATCTCTTGGACAATTTGGATTTATGCTGGGAGTCAATGGGAAAAAAGCTGATGATTATACAGCTCCTTCAGGAAAAGTTGAACAGTCGAGATATTCGGATTATGACATTCTGTTCAAAATGAATAAGACTGGAGACAACTCCCTTCTTTATTTGACTGTTTTCCACTACCAGGGCACCGACATCGGCAAACCAAGTCCCACAGCGATACTTAAGCCGAGGTGGTATCCTGATGAAAGAAATACTCTTTTTACTCTTGGTTATGAAGTCAAAAATAAATTTTATCTTGATATGTTGAGCGCATCGCTTTTTGTCATGCGCTCTTCTCTTGAAACACAAAAAGACAATTTAAGGGAATCGTTATCCGTTAAAAAAAGGAATTTAGCAAAAGTTGAGGGAACCAACTACGGATTCAAAATCAGAGGGAACAAAAATGTGGTTGAAAATTATATTCTGAGTTTTGGAATTGACTTTTTTGGTAGGGGGGGCCTCGAAGACAGCAATACAGAATGGACGTTTGACGAGAATGAGAATATCTCATCTCAAATTAATGAATTCTCTCTTCAAGATGCCCAAAGACAAAATTTTGGACTCTATATCGATAATAAAATTTCTCTTATTCCTTTTGTAACTTTAAGTGTTGGTGCAAGATTCGATTTGATCAAAACAGGCAATCTTGACACGGTAAAGAACCGGATATCCCGGAAAGATCAGTCCTTGACAGCCTATTTTGGTACAGAAATTCAATTGAGTTCCCGAATATCGTTCCTGACCAATATCGGCCGTTCATTCCGTTTTCCCTCGATTTCCGAACTGTTTTATTCAGGATTAACCGGCCGGGGGACGGTCTTTGGGAATCCGGATCTAGAGCCGGAGAAAAGTCTGAACTTCGATATCGGTTTGAGATACCTGAATGAGAATTTTTTTGGATCAATTTATGGATTCAGCAATTCTGTCAGAGATATGATCCAAAAATATTCATGTTTGGTTGAAGAAGAATTCTTTTACAGGAATCTTTCCCAGGCACGCATCTTGGGTTTAGAAGGTGAATTCTATCTGTCAATATTCAAAAACATGGAAATGTTTATCAATTTCCATCACATAAAAGGTCAGGAAAAAGATTCAGATATAAATCTTAACTATATTCCTCCTTCGCGATTGACGCTCTGGCCTAAGTTTTCTCTAGGGAACTTCTGGCTGGAACCTAAAGTGATCTTTACGGCCCCTCAAAAAAATCCAGGACCACTGGAGCAAGAAATTGATGGTTACTCTCTTGTTAACGCTATATTCGGATACAAACTCAGTCCAAAAGTGACATGTCTTGCCATCGTTCAAAATCTGTTCGATTTGACCTACAGGTTATCAGCCGATGTGCAGGGTGTGGATGCTCCCGGCCGAAGTTTTGTTTTCAAAATCTCCCTTTCTTTGTAAACCTTAAGCTTAGTCGGATGGCCGTCGTCTCTCTGTCTCCATCCACATCTGAATGTGATGGGGGGAGTACACCCATGAGAGTCACGGGTTAGACATTAAGTAAATTTGGAGAAAAAGCTAGATTAAAAGATGATGACAAAGCTTGCGTGATTGGACTGTTTCTGACAAAATAGACGGAATTCTAAGAGGATGTTTTGAGGCGAGGACAAAGATGTCAAAAATAAAAATTACGGTGGAAAGAATTGATGGTTACTGTAATCTTCCTGTCAAAGTCGGTGATTGTTTTTATGTAGAGGATTCCAAGCTCACGGTCCCAGAAGATCAATTTGTCTGTATATGGGCCTTACAAAGCATGATGCCGATTTTTCCTATATTTTCTGAAAAAAAGGATCTTAAAGAAGGACATTGGGTGAAAGATGTTAAAAATTTTTCATGTCCTGATCCCAAGGGCCTCGTCCAGTACAGATTGGAAGACGTGGACTGAAATACAACTATCCCCATGATTAAAGTTGATTGGGCAAAGTGCACAGGATGTAGAAGATGTGAAGTGGCCTGTGCATTTTTCCATACAGGCCGGATCAACAGGCAAAAATCCAGGATTAAGGTGCTGAATCTTTATGAGCTGGGTTTGGATGGGCCTATTGTATGCAACCAATGTCATGAACGTTACTGTATGCGCTGTCCGGACAACGCAATGAGTCTTGGGAAAAATGGACAGGTTGTCATTTCACCGACAGTCTGCACACTGTGTGGGATATGTGAAAAACTCTGTCCGATCGGTGCAATAGAAATCTATGACGAACTTGTCTATGTCTGTGACCTGTGTGGAGGGAAACCCAAATGTATTGAAGTTTGTTCTGAAAGGGCTATTGAATTTATTCAACAACGTCAAGCACAATCTCCATCCCTTTCTGAGGCTTTTGAAAAAACGAAAAGAAAAAACGCCAGTCAAAAACGGCGATGGTTTCTTAAAGAACAAGGATTAAAGTTGCGAAAGAAGTGGAGTTCTCGGCATGCTTAAATATGGCTACGGAGGTCGAATCCTGCGAATATATCTAACGGAACGCCGGTTTTCTATCGAAGAATTGAGTTCAAAATGGATCCAATCTTCTATTGGAGGTCGGGCGGCCAACACAAAAAGACTTTTTGAAGAACTCGATTTTTGCTGTGATCCTCTTGACCCAAAAAATGTTCTTATTTTTGGAGTGGGGCCTCTTACAGGTTCGCTTCTTCCGGCATCGGCCTATTATACCGTGACCTCTAGATCGCCCATGACAGGAATCCTTGGTGATTCTGCAGCCGGAGGACAGTTTGCTGCGGAAATGAAAGCGACGGGCTTTGATCAGATTATTTTAACTGGAAAAGCGGAAGAGCTCTCCTTCGTAAAAATAACGGAACAAGAGGTGCAATTTATCGAATGTCCAGAATTAGCAGGAAAAACAATAATTGAAACCACTCAGGCGATTCGCACGAACCAAAAAGACTATGCCATTCAGGTGGCGGCTATTGGTCCGGCTGGAGAACATCAGGTTCACTTCGCCTCAATTGTGTCAAGTGGAAACCGGGTTAATGGGCGAACAGGGATGGGTGCAATAATGGGATCAAAGAACCTAAAAGCCATTGCGGTCAGGGGTGTTCTTTCTCTTGATGTGGCTGATCCCCTTGGATTCCTCAGCGAGGTCCAAAAAATAGAAAAAAATATTCATCACCATCCGGAGTACCAGAAGCGGTACAATATGGGGACGACGATGTTGATGTCAGACCTCAATGGGCTTGGTATTCTCCCCACGAATCACTTCCAGAAGGGCGAGTGTGATTATCTGGAAAAAATTTCCGGACAGAAATTGGCCTCTGAATACAAGGTCAAGAATAAATCCTGTTTCAACTGTTTTCTCCACTGTTCGCGGTATTATGTGGCTAAAAATAGTGAAGCCGAAGGCCCTGAATTTGAAACTCTCTGTGGATTCACATCCCGAATTGGAAATGATGACCTCTCCTTTGCCCTGGAAATGAATGCCTATCTCAACCAAATGGGAATGGATTCAATTTCTACTTCCGAAATTATTGGCTGGATTATGGAATGCCAGGAAAAAGGGCTCATCCATCCCAAGGATCTAGATGGTCTCCATCTCAAATGGGGTGACAAAAAACAGGTGAAACTTGTCGTTGAAAAAATCGCCAACCGTAGAGGAATTGGAAATAGGCTTGCCGTAGGAGCCAAAAAAGTATCGATGGATTTTGGTCTAGAGGCCCAAAAACTGGTGATGCACGTCAAGGGTTTGGATATCATCTGCGGCGATCCAAGAGGAATCAAAGCCTATGGGCTTACATATGCCGTTGCCTCCAGGGGGGGAGATCACCTGCGTGCAGAACCATACTTTGAGCTGACAGATAGAAAAACTGAGGCCAAAGAAAGATTCGGAACAGAAAAAGCTGCCGACAGGCTGGCCGAAGAAGGCAAAGCTGCACTTGTGACCTACTCAGAAAAGATTGCCCTTCTTACGGATTCACTCACTATGTGCAAGAATATCGGATTGTGTATGGATGTCCTCAATTTTGAGAATGCGTCCGCACTTCTTTTTTATGGAACGGGTGTGGATTATTCACCCGATTACCTGCAGAATATTCTCGGGGAATGCATCGATCTGGATTTTAAAATGAACAGAAAATTTGGACTTAAAAAAGAAGATGACACGCTTCCTGAAAGATTCCTGAATGAATCGCTCAAAAAAGGACCAACAAAAGGATCTACAGTAAATATCGAAAAGATGGTCGATGAATATTATGCGCTCCATGGATGGAAGGATTGAAAAGAGAGACATTTGCAACGGCCTTTGGTCTTTTGATGACTATGATTGGAGTGGCCGTTGGACTGGGGGCGGTGTGGCGTTTTCCCTACATGGCGGGAAAATTCGGAGGGGCTGCATTTGTTTTGTTTTACATGCTGGTTGTGTCCTTTATTGGCATTCCGGCTCTTATGGTCGAATGGACATTGGGCCGACACACGCGACGTGGTACTCTGGGGGCCTATAGCAAAGCGGGACTTCCGGGAGGAAAGGTCGTGGGGGCCTTTCTATTTGCCATAGTTTTAATCGCCACCGGATACTACTCCAATGCCATTGGATGGGTGGGATATCATGCGATTGGAGAGATGGCAAAAGTTGTCCGGATAAATTTAAAGCCGGAATTCATTCTACCTCCCCAGGAAGGTTTTAACATCAAATCTTTTATGCTTCAGCTATTCATGACAGCGATGGTTATTTTTTTTTGTGCGATTGTACTGAATAAAGGATTGAGGAAGGGGATTGAAAAAACAAGCAAAGTGATCGTCCCTGCACTTTTTTTTATTTTAATTGTGATCATTTTAAGGTCCATCACTCTTCCAGGATCTGGAGAAGGAATCAGATGGTATATTGGACGCTTCCGTTTTAGCGAGCTCACTCCATCAGTTATGGCGGCTGCTTTGGGAATGGCGTTTTTTTCTATGTCGCTTGGGGGGACATTTATGGTTATCTATGGATCTTACCTCAATAAGGACGCCAGAATTCCAAAGATGGCCATATTTACTGGCCTGGGCGCAGCCTTGGCTGGTATTCTGGCAGGATTTGCGATATTCCCTGCTGTTTTTTCCTTTGGTTTGAAGCCAAGTTCAGGTCCAAATCTTATATTTTCAACACTGCCGCAGACATTTTCTCAGATGCCTGCTGGGTGGTTGTTTGGCACGCTTTTTTTTGTTGGTTTGTTTGGAGCAGCCTTTTTGTCCGATATAGCTGCATTCGAAGTCATGGTGGGCGGTATCACCGATAACACAAAGATATCGAGGAGAAATGCGATAGGAGGGGTGTGTCTTTTCGTTTTTTTTCTGGCAGTTCCGCCAATGATAAACTTTAAAATTTTCATTCCATGGGATCTTACCTTTGGTTCGGGAATGCAGGTTTTAGGATCACTTTTGGCCGTAGTCACTGCAGTCTGGTGTATACGGAGGGCTGAAATGTTGAAAGAGCTGTCAAAAGGTCAAACAAAACCAGTCCCAAAATTCCTCTACCTGTGGATGAAGTTTGCCGTTCCTGCTGCTATCCTTTTTGTGGGCATCAACTGGCTCCTAGAATCTGTGTTTCACACTAATATCTTCGGCTGACCTAGCCTGAATTTATGAATAATTCAGGCTAGAAGGCATTTTTTATATGCGACACAGAATACCCTTCATTTTTGTACATGAGAGAAATGACATCAAATCTGCACTCCACATCCTGGATATCATGAAGGGTACAGTAGCCTAGAGCGACTTTCCTCAGTTGTTTTTGTTTTGCCGCTGTGAGCGCCTCTTCAGGGAAACCACATCTATGGCTTCTTCGGGACTTCACTTCTAGGAAGACGAGTGTTTTTTGGTCATAGGCAATGATATCGATTTCTCCCCTTAAAAAGCAGAAGCCCTGTTCGACGATCCTGAAATTTTTTCTCTTTAGAAATTGAAGGGCCGCTTCTTCTCCGGCTTTTCCTAATTTATGAGAAGAAACTGTACTTAACTTCAATTGGTTATTTCTTTTTCCAGCGGACAGTCCCGTCTTTGGTGTCTTCGAGGATAATGCCTAAACTCTCAAGTTCATCGCGGATCTGATCAGAAAGTTTGAATTTTTTTTCTTTCCTGGCCTGTTGTCTGGCCTTAATCTTTTCCATAATATCAGGGGGCAGACTATCCTCCTTTTCTTCCTTTAAGACACCCAGAACCGTATTTATTTTGTTGACAGCCGCAAAAATTTTCTGAGAATCCCTGGTATAAATTTCATCCCTTGTCATCATCACATTGAAACGTTTGATCATATCGAAAAAGGCCGTCAGAGCAACAGAAATATTGAGATCATCACATAGCCCTGTTGTAAATCTCTTCACCATAGTATCGATAGTCTTATCCACTTCGCCATTCTCTCCTTCTTTAAATGGCCGGTGGGTGAGTTCATAGACAAAATCTTTAATTCTCTGCAAAGAGGATTGGGCCTGTCCGCAGGCGTCAAAAGTGAAGTTCAGCATTTTTCTGTAGTGAGTGGACAGCAGTAGCAATCTCAAAGCCATAGGATCATATCCTTTATCCTCTAAATATTTAAGCGTGAACTGATTCCCCTTTGACTTGGCCATTTTTTCACCATCAACAATGAGATGATGGCAGTGGATCCAGAAATTGACAAATGGGTGTCCAAACGCGGCTTCTGATTGTGCGATTTCGTTTTCATGATGGGGAAAGATATTGTCCACTCCCCCGCAGTGGATATCGAAGGTTTCACCCAGATATTTTGAACTCATGGCTGAACACTCGATATGCCAGCCCGGTCTTCCATCTCCAATTTCGGTTTCCCAGAAGGGTTCGTCGGCTTTTTTCTCTTTCCAAAGAACAAAGTCGTGGATACTTTCCTTTTCATAATCATCGGAATCTACTCTTTCACCTGGTCTCAATTCACTCAGCTCTATTTTTGATAGACGACCGTAATCCGGAAATTTCTCAATGCTATAATAAATCGAACCATTTTTTTTGTAGGCGATTCCTTTATCCAGAAGCCGCTGAATGAGCGCAACCATTTCTGGGATATGGTCTGTTGCTCGTGGATAATAATCCGCTCTGAGGATATTTAGAGTGTCCAGATCGCTATAAAAAGCATCGATAAATTTTTTCGTGTAGTTTTGTATCGGCACACTTTCTGCTCGAGCACCGGCGATTGTTTTGTCATCCACATCGGTGATATTCATGACGTGGGTCACTTTGAATCCAAGGAAAAGGAGCAATCGTTTGAGGAGGTCTTCAAACATATAGGCACGGGAGTTGCCTATATGCGCGTAATTATAAACTGTCGGACCACAGGTGTAGATTTTAACATGTCCTTTTTCAAGTGACTGGAAGGATTCAATTTTTCCTGAAAGAGTATTAAAAAATTTCAGCATGACTCTATTATTAATAATATCAATCAAATGAGTCAACCTTGAAAATGAAGTGGGCTTTTATCTTGCTTGAAGGAAAATATTATGTGATAATTCATGTCCGATTCAATCAAAATAAATCATGACAACCTGCGTCGGCATAAGAAGAGAAGACAAAAACAGATGGGAGCGGCGCGTCCCCTTAATCCCCTCTCATATCAAAGAAATCCAGGAAGAGTTTCCTGTGTCCATCCATCTACAACCTTCCAAGAACCGCATCTTTTCGGATGAAGATTACCTTCAAGTGGGAGCGAATATACAGGAGGATCTGTCATCCTGTCCAATAGTATTGGCTGTAAAAGAAATTCCTCTATCTTTTCTCCAGGAAGGGAAAATTTATGTGTTTTTTTCTCATACAATAAAAGGGCAGCCGGATAATATGTCTTTGCTTAAAAAAATGATGGAACTCCAAAACACCTTGATCGATTATGAAAAAATTGTTGATGATAAAGGACGGCGATTGGTTTTATTCGGCAGGCAGGCTGGACAGGCAGGTATGATTGAAACTTTGTGGGCTCTTGGCCGCAGGTTGTCTCAGGAAGGCTTGGACAATCCTTTTTCGGTTCTCAGGCAGGCCTATGAGTATGGCAGTCTCGTTGAAGCAAGAGAATCTTTTCAGAAGCTAGGCTGGACAATCAAAAACAAAGGATTGGATCCATCACTGGTTCCAGCCGTCTGTGGATTTGCTGGTTATGGGAGTGTCTCAAAAGGTGCACAGGAATTGTTTGATCTCCTTCCCCATGAAGTCATCGCTCCTGAAGACATTCGTTCTCTGTTATTAAGCCAAACTTTTATGTCTAACAAATTGTATAAAGTGGTTTTTGAAGAAAAACATATGGTTGTGCCGCTCTCTTCTGAAAATACGTTCGAACTTCAGGACTATTATGATTTTCCTGAAAAATATAAATCCAATTTCGAGGCCTACTTACCCCATTTATCCGTGCTGGTCAACTGTATCTACTGGACGCCACGATATCCTAGGTTGGTAAAGATCCCAACCCTAAAAAAACTCTGGACTTCTTCCCAAGTCCCTCGACTAAAAGTCATTGGAGACATTTCATGTGATATCAATGGATCCATTGAATGTACTGTTCGTGCAACGAGTCCAGATAATCCTGTTTTTATGTACGATCCCGTCAAAGATAAAATTTCGGATGGATTTGAGGGCAGGGGAGTGGCTGTGATGGCGATCGATAATCTACCTGCGGAAATTTCCCTTGAATCGTCCATCTTTTTCAGCCAGTCGCTCAAGTCTTTGATTCCTTCCATAGCCCGTGCAGATTATTCCAAAGATTTTGAACATTGTTCCCTCCCTCCTGCGTTGAAAAAAGCTGTTATACTTTTTAAGGGAGAATTGACTCCTGATTTTAAATATATGAAAAAATATGTTCAGTAAATGGAGGCGCAATCGTGAGTAAAGTTTTAATTCTTGGTGCAGGATTGGTTGCCAGACCTCTTGTACGCTATCTGCTTGACCATGGTTATGAAATTGTAGTGGCCAGCCGTACAGTGAGCAAAGCTGTCAACCTTATTGACAACCATCCTAATGGAACGGCCAAAGAACTTAATTTGAAGGATGAAGAGGCGTTAAAAAGGGAAGTGTATGAAGCAGATCTTGTTATCAGTATGGTTCCCTATACGTTTCACCCGACAGTGGCTAAATACTGTATTGAGTACAGGAAAAACATGGTGACAACATCATATGTCAGTGAAGCCATGACAAATCTTGATGAAGCTGCAAAAAACGCCGGGATTCTTATCCTTAACGAGATTGGATTGGATCCGGGGATCGATCACATGGAAGCGATGCGAATTATCCATCAAGTTGAGGGTGCAGGTGGCGTGATATCCAATTTCACTTCCTATTGCGGCGGTCTTCCTGCCCCTGAAGCAAATACCAATCCCTTTGGCTACAAATTTTCCTGGAGCCCTATTGGGGTTCTTCTAGCAGGTAAGAATCCAGCAGAATATAGAAAAGATGGAGAGAATATTTCAATTTCTTCTGAGGACCTCTTCCTAAACGTAGAAAAAGTACACATCGAAGGATTGGGTGATTTCGAGGGATACCCCAATAGAAATTCTCTCCCCTATATTGACCTGTATGGCATCCAGACAACCAAAACTATTCTACGTGGAACATTGAGAAACTTCGGTTGGTGTTCGACATTGAAAAAGATCGTAGATTTAAATCTTCTCGACCAGGAGGAGAGAGATTGGACCGGATTTACATACGACTCTTTTCTACGAGAGTTGATAAACAATCCAAGTGAACAAAATTTAAGAAGAACGCTCGCTGCCTATCTGAACATCGAAGAAAACTCGGAAATTATCGATAGACTCGAATGGCTAGGTCTGCTGGAAAAGACACCTCTTTCTCGAACTCAGGCGGCTCCCATTGACATAATTGGAGATAGGATGTTGGAAAAACTTCAATATAAAGAGGGAGAGCGTGACATGATTATTTTGCAGCACACCTTTGAAGCCGATTATCCAAATGGGAAAAAAGACCGTATTATGTCCACATTGATCGATTTTGGAATTCCAAATGGAGATTCCTCTATGTCAAGAACGGTCGGGCTTCCTCCGGCCATTGGCACTCGCCTCATTCTTGAAGGGAAAATCAATATTACTGGAGTGCATATTCCTGTCATCCCAGAAATCTATATGCCCATTCTTGCTGAATTGAAGGAGACCGGCATCGAGTTCAAAGAAAATAAAGTCACTCTTTAGAAGAATTGGGGCCTGGCTTCTCTTTTCTCAGTTGACAATTAGATTCTCCTCCTCTATCTTTTAAGTAGGGAATATTTATGATTCGGAAACCTGCAGTTGCCGGCCAGTTTTATCCTTCTAATCCTGATGACCTGTCCTCAATGATCAACAGTTTTGTCGACCTGAAGCTGGAGAGGAGAAAAGCGTTGGCCGTCATCTCCCCTCATGCAGGATTTGTCTATTCTGGTCCTGTCGCAGGAGCTCTCTTTTCCTCAGTCCAATTACCGGAAAAATATGTTCTTTTAGGTCCAAGTCATAGACAGATCAGCTCTAAGGCTGCTTTAATGAGAACAGGGATTTGGGCAACTCCTCTTGGGGATATTCCAGTGGATCCAGAACTGGCTGACGTCATTTTGAGTTCTTCGGCCATTTTAGTCGATGATGAAAAGGCTCATCAGAGTGAACATTCCATAGAAGTCCAGCTGCCCTTTATCCAATATTTTGTCAAACAATTTTCTATTGTTCCTATTTGTATCGGGTATAATATTTCTTATGAAGAACTCGAGGAGCTAGGCACAGTCATTGCCCAAGGAATAAAAAAACTCGATTATGGCGCTTTGATTATAGCCAGCACGGATATGAGTCACTATGTCGAACAATCCAGGGCACAAGAGCTAGATTTAATGGCCATTCAAAAGATACAAGAACTCAATCCCAAAGGACTCTATGATATTGTCGTTTCCAAAAATATAAGTATGTGTGGATTCCAACCAACAGTCTCTGCTTTGACCGCAGCAAAGGAACTTGGTGCAAAAACATCTTCTCTTGTCAAATACCAGACTTCTGGTGATATTTCTGGCAACTATGATGAAGTCGTCGGTTACGCAGGAGTTTTAATAGAATAGTCCTTTCAACATTTTTTTCTCCAAGCATGGAAATGTCTCCATCTTTCTCCTCTTGATTGAAATTTTCCCCTGATAATGCTATAAATTCTTTGGAGAGAATTTAGTGACTGAAACATTATTTAGAGAAAAGGACAAATATGTATTCGACACTATTGTTGAGATCTATCTAAAAAACGGAAAACCTGTTTCTTCCAGTCAGGTTTCTCAGAAAAGCAGATTTTCCATATCTCCGGCTACGGTAAGAAATATCATGGCGAAACTTGAAAAAATGGGATTTCTACAGCAACCCCATACATCGGCTGGACGAGTTCCTACGGATAAAGGCTTAAGATTCTATGTCAACAGTATGTTTGATGAGGAGATGCTTCCTAATAGACCGATCGAGCTGCTGACAGAAGAATTTACCCTTGAGGAAGCAGATTTTAATTCTCTCTTCTCTCGTGTATCCAAAACATTGTCAGATTACACCGATAGTTTAGGATTTGTGCTTTCTCCAAATATCTCAAAAGTGAATTTTCGGCATCTTCGGTTTATCAAAATTTCGGAAGAAAAGGTGATGATCATTCTTGTCACCACATCCAAGCTGGTCTTAACAGAGGTCGTAAAGATTAAAGACTATTTCACGCAGGTCGAATTGGACAATTCTTCACGTTATATCAATGAAAATTTTCGGGGGAAAAGTCTTTTTAATGCACAGGAATACCTTTTAAAAGAAGTGCCGAAATTTAAGATGAGATTTGAAGATATTATACAAAAACTTGTGTCTCTTCTTCAAGCCTACATGTCTCAAGAGGAAGCAGAAGGCAAAATATTTCTTGACGGGACATCAAAACTTCTGATGAATCCTGATATTTTTGAGAAAAAAAATCTCCATTCACTTTTTAAAAGCTTCGAAGAAAAAGCAAAACTGACAAAACTTCTCTCTGATATTATCAGTTTGGATAGAGTTAAGGTTCTTATTGGATCAGAGTTGAACATCCCAAATATATCGGATTGTTCAATCATTCTCTCTCACTATGGATATGACCGTCAGGTTTTGGGTTCATTGGGAGTTCTTGGTCCCAAAAGAATTCCTTACAAAAGGATCATTCCCCTTGTTGAGAGTGTTGCAGAAAAGCTAAGTAAGGCCATAAGTTCTGATCACTAAGGAGTACACATGTCAAGAAAAATTGAAATCAACACAGATACCTCTAAAAAAGAAAATCAGAAACCAGATGAAAAGGTCGCCAAATCAACATCAAAACCGAAAGAGAAAAAAGAGAAAATTGTGGATGAAAAGGGATTAAAAAACAAAATCAAGAAAAAAGATGCTGAGATAAAACATTTAAAGATCGAAAAAGAAAAATTGAAAACTGAATACTTGCGGCAACTGGCAGATAAAGAGAATCTCAGGAAACGGCTCGAGAGAGAAAAATCAGAGTATTACCAGAATGCTCTTGGCGATATTCTGACAGAGTTTCTCAATGTTTTAGATAACTTCGAACGTGCGCTCCAAACAGATACTCCGGATACAGAACAAAGTTTTCGAGAGGGTGTCGAAATGATCTATAAAATATTTATTTCTGTTTTGAATAAACAAGGTGTTCAACCCATAGATATAAAAAACACAAAATTCGATCCACGTTTTCACCAGGCTTTTGCTACTGAAGAGTCGGGTGATGTCACAGAACCAATTGTCGGTGAAGAATACCAGAAGGGTTATACGCTTCATGACCGCCTGTTGCGTCCCTCTCTGGTCAAAGTTATCGTTCCTAAAAAAGAGAAAGAATAATGGGCCAAGTGATTGGAATCGATCTGGGAACAACTCAATCCTGTATTGCCTATGTGGATGCGACCGGTCCTCAGATCATTCCAAATCTAGAAGGACTCCCTACGACTCCCTCGGTCGTGTCTTTTACGGATTCTGGTGAAGAATTAGTCGGGAATGTTGCTTTGAGGCAGGCTTCGACAAATCCTGAGAAAACGATCTATGCAGCTAAGAGACTTCTAGGGAAAAAATTTGATTCTGCAGCCATTCAGACAATAAAAGAAAGAACCCCATACAAAATAGCCGAAGCCTCCAACGGAGATACCGTTGTCCATGTTGGTTCTAGGGAGATCACACCTCAGGAAGTATCGTCCATGATTCTCGTATATTTGAAAAAGTGCGCAGAATCTTATTTTGGGGAGAGTGTTGAGGAAGTGATAGCAACGGTTCCTGCTCATTTCGATGATCATCAGAGACATGCCACAAAAGCAGCAATGGAAATTGCAGGGATGAAAGTATTAAGGATCATAAATGAACCGACAGCCGCCAGCCTTGCATACGGTTTAGACACTCAAAAGAATGCAACCATTGCAGTTTATGATATGGGTGGAGGAACTTTTGATTTTACGGTCTTGGAGATCAATGATGGAGTATTTAATGTTCTCGCAACAAACGGAGATACCTTTCTTGGAGGAGAAGATTTTAGCCACAGGCTCATTGACACAATATTGAGAGGATTTAAAGAGGAACACAACCTAGAAATTTCTCATGATAAACTCGCGCTTCAAAGAATTCGAGAAGCGGCAGAAAATGCCAAACGTGAGCTCTCATTTAAAACTGAGACCGAAATCAACCTCCCTTTTATATATTCTGACAGATCTGGATCAAAACATATCACGAGATCAATTTCACGAAATCAATTTGAGGATTTAACCAAAGACCTTATAGAAAAGTCTTTCCCACTTGTTGAACAGGCGCTCAATGACTGCCGTCTCACAAAAAAAGATGTCGATAAGATTATTCTTGCCGGAGGCCAAACAAGGATGCCTCTTATCAAGGAAAAACTTGCAAGCTATTTTGAAAAGGAACCCATCGAAACTATAAACCCTGAAGAAAGTGTTGCCTTGGGTGCCGCTGTTCAATCCGGTATTTTGGGCGGGAAGATGAAAGATCTTGTGCTGCTTCTTGATGTCACTCCTCTGTCTTTAGGAATTGAGACAGAAAATAAATCTTTTGTGAAAATTATTGAAAAAAATACGACCATTCCAACAACAAAAACAATGGCATTCACAACCGTCGAGGATAACCAGCGAAGAGTCAAAATCCATGTGCTTCAGGGAGAAAGCGAGATTGTGGATGAAAACACCTCTTTGGCGGTCTTTGATTTAGTTGGAATTAGGCCTGCACCTGCCGGTATCCCTCAAATTGATGTGATGTTTGAAATCGATATTGATGGAATGGCAAAAGTGACAGCCAGAGATGTGGTGACTGACAAAGAACAGCATGTTGAGGTTAATCCATCTTCAGGATTAACCCAAGAGGAAATGAAAAAACTGGTCGAGAAAACGCGTCACGATGACTTGGATATTGAGGAAATAAAAGATGAATAAGCAGGATTATTATGAAACACTAGGCGTTTCGCGAGATGCGGCAGCAGAAGACATCAAAAAAGCCTACCGACAGATGGCCATGAAATATCACCCTGATAGAAATCCAGGAGACAAGGAATCTGAAGAAAAATTTAAGCAAGCTGCAGAGGCCTACAGTATCCTCATCGATTCAGAGAAAAGAGGGGTGTACGATCAGTATGGACATGAAGGACTGCGAGGAGAGGGCTTTGGGGGCTTTTCCAATTTTAATTCTTCTATTTTTGAAGATTTTGAAGATATTCTGGGGAATTTTTTTAACTTTGGCTTTGGGGATATTTTTGGATCACGAGGACGTACTCGTCAATCTTATCCCCAAAGAGGAAGAGACTTAGCCCTGGAAATAGAGGTCACGTTAGAAGAAGCTGCATTTGGAGTGGAAAAAGAAATCAAGCTTCACCGTGCAGAACATTGTGAAACGTGTCAAGGGTCCAGAATGGAACCAGGAACAAATAAATCTGTATGTTCCCAGTGTGGAGGAAAGGGCCAAGTGCGCTATCAGCAGGGATTCTTTGCCATTTCTAGAACCTGTTCTTCATGCAAAGGTGAAGGTGAAATTATCGCTTCCCCGTGCAAAAAATGCAGAGGTACAGGAAAGTCAAGAGTTAATAAAGTTATGAATATTAAAATTCCTCAAGGCATAGATAATGGAATGAAACTCAGGATTGAAAAAGAAGGAGAGGCCGGGGATAAAGGTGCGTCCCGTGGGGATCTTTTTGTGATTGTCTATGTCAAAAAACATAAATTCTTTGATCGAGACGGTAATAATCTTTACTGTCAGATTCCCATTTCATTTGCTCAAGCAGCTCTTGGTACAAGGATCGAGCTTCCAACCCTTGAAGACAATGAGCTGTTGAAGATTCCAGCCGGAGCTCAACCTGGAGATGTTTTTAAAGTCAAGGGTAAAGGGATTAAAAGCATTCACAGTTTTCGAAAGGGAGATCTGTTTGTTAAGTTGGAGGTCAAAACACCTGTCAATTTGAGCAAAAAGGACAAAGATATCCTGAAACAATTTGCACATTCCAGAGGTGTGAAAATAGACAAGGTGGATAGAAACCTTATTAAAAAATCCAAAACGAAAACTCATTAGAGAGTGTATTGACTTCGAACCGATTTTTTATAAGTAAGACCCAGATCAATTTTCCTCGAGCTATCCTGTCAGGTGAAGAGCATCATCATCTCAAAGACGTGGTGCGTATCCAGCCTAAAGAGGAAATCTGGTTATTTGATGAAGAGGACATGAGTTACCTTGCCAGAGTTGAGGATATCACAAGAAACGAAACTCGACTGCTTATTCTTGAAAAAGTCAAAGAAAATAGACCTCGTTCCAGGATAATTCTTGCTCAGGCGTTCATTAAGCCGGGAAAAATGGATCTTATCGTTCAAAAAGTGACTGAGCTTGGAGTGACGGCCATTATTCCTGTAGAGACAAGTCGAACATTGACCCGGATTGAGCATAACGCCAATAAAAAACAGACGCGATGGAAAAGAATAGCACTTGAAGCATCCAAGCAGTGTGGAAGAAATGTTCTCCCTGAAATTCAATCCCCAAAGACATTAAGCGCTTTTCTGAAAGAACTGGGAGATTCGAAAAGGCTCTATTTGAATCACAAGTCAGATCGAAATTTAAAGGAAGTCTTGATTCAAATTTCCTTTAAAAAGTCTCAAAAAGCACCGGGTTCGGTTGTTATTCTAATTGGCCCTGAAGGTGGCTGGACAGAAGATGAAGAAAGAGATATATTGAGACATGATTTTGAAGCTGTCAAACTGGGAATGTATACATTAAGATCGGAAACAGCTGCAATAGCCGCGACAGCTATGATTAGTCATTTTTGGAATCAATAGAATGTTTTTGCAGGGACAGAAAGTTGGAAAGTATCAAATCATTCGCTCCCTTGGAAGTGGAGGATTTGGCTCTGTTTATCTCGCAAAAGACACCTGGTTGAATATCGAAGTGGCTATTAAGGTCCCTCATAAACAGTCGACCGAGCTTATCAAACATCTCAAAGAACCCAGATTGCAGGCAGCATTGAATCATCCCAATATCGTGCGCATGATAGCTGCTGAGAAAAAAAAGAAAGTATTTTTCATGGTTATGGAGTATGTCAAAGGAGAATCTCTCGAAACTGTATTAGAGAGAGAAAAGATATTGACGACACACCAAGCAATTGAATATATTCTGCAGATTGCCAGTGCTGTTCAGCATGCACATTCCAACAAGATCATCCACAGAGATCTCAGACCTTCGAACATTGTTCTTTCCGAAGAAGGAATCCTGAAAATCACTGACTTTGGAACTTCGGCATGGCTGAATTCTGCTCCTTACGCTTCCACCCGGATTGGATCTCCCCCATATATGGCTCCGGAACAGTTTTTGGGCAAGGCCTCTTACCGTTCAGATATCTATTCAATTGGCTGTATTTTTTACGAAATGATTATCGGCAGACCTCCTATATTTGATCCGGATCCTTTCAAAATATTGGAAAAGGCTAAAAATGGAAAAATAACGCCCCCACGTTTAAAAAATAACGCTATCAGCAAAGAAATCGACAAAATTATTATGAAATGTCTTGCCGCAGATTTAGAACAGCGATACCAAAAAGCCTCTGGTATTATTTTAGATCTGACAAAATCTGCTGGCAAGAAGTCAAACAAATCTGAGATTGAGGATATTATGGCCAGGATAAAAGCAAGAGAAAAAAAAATCAGTGCAACCTGCTGGAATTGTCGCAGGCCGCTTCCGTATAAAGCAAAGTACTGCCCTTATTGTGAGGAAGCTAACTAAGTCCCTTAGGGGAAACAAAGGTTTTCAAAAATTTATCTATTTGGAGTTTAAGAGACATGAGCCCCTTTAATGAAAATGGAAAGATTTGGATGAACGGTGACCTTGTTCCATGGAAAGACGCCACTATTCATATTGCTTCGCATGTTATCCACTATGGCAGTTCAATATTTGAAGGATTTCGTGCTTATAAAGGTTCACAAGGTCCTGTGATTTTTCGACTTGGAGCACATACACAAAGACTCTATAATTCATGTAAAATGTATCGAATTGCCATCCCGTATTCTCAAGAAGAATTTAATTTGGCCATCATAAAGACCATAAAAGAAAACGGACTCGATTCTTGCTACATACGGCCAATTGTCTACCGTGGTTATGGAACGTTAGGTGTGGATCCTTTCCCTAATCCTGTTGACTGTGCCATCCTAGTTTGGGAGTGGGGGACTTATTTGGGAGAGGAAGCACTTGAGAATGGTGTGGATGTGAAAATTTCCACCTGGCAAAGAATGGCACCCAATACACTGCCCGCCCTATCCAAATCAGGAGCCAATTATATGAATTCCCAGTTGATCAAAATGGAAGCGTTGATGGAGGGATATGTGGAAGGAATCGCCCTCAATACAAGCGGAAGTGTAAGTGAGGGAAGCGGAGAAAATATTTTTATCGTAAAAAATGGCATCATCTATACACCTCCCTTATCATCTTCCATTCTCCTGGGAATCACTCGAGATTCAGTGATTAAACTCGCTCAGGATGAAGGATTATCAGTCGTTGAGGAGGTCATCCCCAGAGAGATGCTTTATATAGCCGATGAAGTGTTGTTTACTGGTTCTGCTGCAGAGATTACACCTATCCGCAGTATAGACAAAATTACTATTGGAAATGGAAAAAGAGGTCCTATAGCAAAAATCCTCCAGGATGCATTTTTTTCATACATAAAGGGAGAAAGAGAGGATAAATTTAATTGGTTGACCCATGTTAAACTCAACTAAAGGGGAAAATCATGGATATCAATGATTTGTTAAAGATTGCAATCGAGAGTGAAGCTTCGGATCTCCATTTGAAAGTCGGTAATTATCCAGTTCTCCGTGTTCATGGAGGTTTAGAGTCTTTGACTAAGTTTCCAAAAGTGACTCCGAGTCTCAGCCAAAAACTTGTCAACCAGATTGCCAATGAGTATCAAAGAGAGAAACTCGAACAAGATCTGGACCTGGATCTTGCCTATAGTTTGGAAGGTTTCGGAAGATTCAGGGGTAGTATATTTCAACAAAAAGGAAGTTATGCCATTGTCTTGCGTATTATCCCCTTGGAAATAAAATCCATTAAAGAACTCTTGCTCCCAGAAGTCCTCGAGAAGATATCTCAAGAACAAAGAGGACTTGTTCTGGTCACTGGATCGACAGGTTCAGGAAAAACAACAACACTTGCTTCTATTATTGATCACATCAATATGCAGCGTAGAGAAAACATCATCACCATTGAAGATCCCATAGAATATATTCACCAGGATAAAAAATGTTTGGTCAGCCAGAGAGAAGTTGGATTAGATGTCCAGTCCTATTCACGGGGGCTTATTTCATCTCTTCGTGAAGATCCTGACGTGATACTCGTAGGAGAAATGAGGGGAATGGATACAATTGAAACATCTCTGCTGGCCGCTGAAACCGGGCATCTTGTTTTGAGTACGCTTCATACAGTTGATGCTCCCGAAACGATCAACAGGATCATTTCTGTTTTTCCTCCACATCATCAAAGACAGCTTCGTCTTCAGCTGGCATCCATCCTCAAAGCCGTTATATCCATGAGGCTTATACCCAGGAAAGATGGTGTCGGCAGAGTCCCAGCTGTGGAGGTGATGATCAACACACCTTATATATCAGAGTGCATTCAAGAAAGAGATAAAACTCGGCTGATAAGAGATGCGATTGCCAAAGGAGTCTCTCAATACGGAATGCAGACCTTCGATCAATCGATTTTTCAGCTTTATAAGGATGGGTATATTTCTTATGAACAGGGATTGAGATATTCTTCCAGTCCTGATAATTTCAAACTTAAAGTTATGGGAATCCGGTCGACACTTGATGTTGCTTTGGAAGATATGGAACAGGCCATGGGAGATGTCGAGAGAAAAAATGAAGGCGAGGAAGAGGACGAAGAATGAAGGCACAGGAGATCCGGGAGCAATTTGTAGATTATTTTGCCCGAAACAAACACAAAATCATTAAAAGTTCGTCTCTCCACCCCAAAGACGATCCAACCCTCCTTTTTTCTAATGCGGGAATGAACCAGTTTAAAAACATTTTTCTTGGTTTAGAGAGCCGGTCATACAAAAGGGCCACTTCTGTCCAGAAATGTTTGCGGGTCAGTGGAAAACACAACGACTTGGAAACTGTCGGTACAACCAACAAACACCATACTTTTTTTGAAATGCTTGGGAATTTCTCCTTTGGTGATTATTTTAAGAAAGAAGCCATAGAATTCGCATGGGAACTTATAACGAATGTTTTCAAGATGGATAGAGAGAGGCTGTATTTTACAGTTTATGAGGAAGATGATGAGGCCTATAAAATCTGGGAAGAAGGAATAGGACTTCCTCAGGATAGGATTTTTCGATTCGGGAAAAAGGACAATTATTGGTCGATGGGCGAAACAGGGCCATGTGGTCCATGCTCTGAGATCCACATTGATCTTGCACCCGATACAGCAGGTGGAGATCCGTGTCTTCTTATTGAGCAAGGAGATGATCGATTTCTTGAACTTTGGAATTTGGTATTCATGCAGTTTTTCCAGGATGAAAAGGGGAAGCTCCATGACCTTCCATCTCCATCTATCGATACAGGAATGGGTCTTGAACGTGTGGCCACAGTCCTGCAGAACAAATCAAACAATTTTGATACAGATTTATTCTATCCCCTGACGAATGCGATTTGCGATATTTGTGATGTGGAATATATTTCAGATAAGAAGACAGATGTGCCTGTAAGAATCATTGCCGACCATGTTCGTGCAGTGACATTTCTTCTCGGAGATGGAATCATGCCCGCGAATGATGGACGTGGGTATGTCTTGAGACGTTTGATACGGAGAGCATTCCGTCAGGGCAATACCTTAGGACTTGAGGAGCCGTTCCTTTACAAACTCGTTGGACAGGTGGTTGATGTGATGAAAGATGCCTACCCGGAACTCCTCTCTTCTGCCGAGTACATCTCAAAAGTTTGTCTCTCCGAGGAGAAGCGCTTTGCTCTCACACTGGCCTCAGGACTCAAACCCTTTAATCAATTTGTCCAGGAAACGAAACAAGCTGGGCAAAGGAAACTCAGTGGCGATAAAGTATTTAAACTCTATGACACCTTTGGCTTTCCTCTAGATTTGTCAAAAGAATTGGCCGCAGATGAAAATTTATCTATAGATGACTCCGGTTTTTTTAAAGAATTAGAAAAACAGCGCCAGCGTGCACGTCTGTCTTGGAAAGGTGAGTCCAAACAAAAGGAACTAAAATCCTATGAGAGATTTAAGGATTTATGTATAGATTTTGTTGGATACGAACGGGAGAAGGTTGAAGAATCTAAAGTTTTAGCTCTACTGAAAAGCGGACAACCCATTCAAGAATTGAGTGAAGGGGATGAAGGGGAGGTTATTTTATCAACAACTCCATTTTACTCTGAAGCAGGAGGGCAAATCGGTGACTCCGGAGTTCTGCAGAATCCTCACTTTTCGGCACTTGTAGAAACCACATACTTTCCTATTCCTGAGTTGATTACTCAGAAAATTAACGTGATATTTGGTAAACTCCATGTCGGAGATGTCGTTGAAGCGTCAATTGATAGTGTCAAACGTCGGGCAATCAGTAAAAACCATACGGCTACTCATTTACTCCATGCGTCTTTGCGTCAAATTCTCGGAGATCATATTAAGCAAGCCGGTTCGCTTGTTTCATCGACTCGTTTTAGGTTTGATTTCACTCACTTTTCTGCTATCGAAAACTCTGAGTTAAGACACATTGAAACACTTATCAATGAGAAAATTCAACAGAATATACAGGTTCAAACCCAAACGAAAACATTGGAAGAGGGATTAGAAGCAGGCGCAACAGCGATTTTTGAAGAAAAATACGGAGAAAGAGTCAGGATGGTCACGATTGGAGATTTTAGCAAGGAACTCTGCGGAGGAGTCCATGTTCACAGAACAGGCGATATCGGATTATTTAAGATTGTTTCCGAAACAAGTGTAGCTGCGGGAATGAGACGTATTGAGGCCATAACTGGGGCAGAAGCCGTTCAATACATACAAGATATGGATAGAAATATAGCCGATATTCAATTTGTGCTCAATTCTTCCAGAAAAGACATTCTCGTGCAGATAGAAAAAATTAAGGGAGCTCTGAAAGAAAAAGAAAAGGAGCTACGTGAAATCAAGCAGAAGCTGACTCTTACTCAATACAAGAGGGAAAATGAGAAAATCCAAGACGTTCAAGGCATTTCGCTGCTGACTCAGATTGTTAGAGGTTTAGAAAACGCAGAACTGAGGCAATTGGCGGATTCTTTAAAGCAGAAGATCGGATCTGGGATTGTAATTCTGGGAGCTCCATCAGAAAAAAAGGGGTTCCTTGTCATTGCTGTCTCAAAAGATCTTGTCAAACGTGTACAGGCAAATGAACTCATTAAGGTATTGGCTCCTCTTGTTGGTGGAGGGGGAGGAGGGCGGCCCGATTTTGCCCAAGCTGGAGGTACAAAACCTGAAATGATTGAGAAAGTCCTGAAAGAAAGCCCGTCTTATATAGAAGATTTGTTGAAGAGGAATAAAAAATAATCTATAAAATCACCCCTAAAGAGGATGGATTAAAAAATGTGAATCCATGATTATAGAGGTGAGAAAATAATGATTCAATCTCTTTCCTCGAGAACATCAGCCACATCACGATTTTTTTCACTAAGTATTTTTTTGCTTGTCTGTTTTATTTTTCTAGCTTCTCAGGCCTTGGGGAATAACACTTCGGTTCGGCCCTACGATCAGATTATCCTCAAGATAGCCCAAAAATATGACGTAGATCCAAATTTGATCCACTCGATAATCAGAGCGGAATCAAATTATGACAGTCAGGCCGTGTCTACTAAAGGAGCTGTTGGACTGATGCAGCTCATGCCGGATACGGCAAGAGAATATGGAGTAAAAGATAGATATGATCCCATCGAAAATATTGAAGGCGGAGTGAAATTTCTTAAAGATCTATTTCGGAATTACAATCAAAAAGATGAATTGGTTTTAGCGGCCTATAATGCGGGCCCTGAAGCTGTGAAAAAGCACAAGGGGATCCCTCCTTTTCCTGAAACGGTTCAATACATTCAAAAAGTCAAATCCTTCTGGAATCCGGAACAATCCCAAAACAAAAATAAAAAAATATTCAGTTTTCGGGATAAAAATGGAAGACTCGTTATCACGAATAATCAAAATTACTATCTAAGAAATAAAAAATAATGAACCTGAACTATCCAGGTGAATGAACGTTTCTAATAAACTTCTGGTGAAAATATTAAAGATAACTTTTTACAAGAAGTGATGTGGGGATGACTTCAAAGGTGGCCGGGAGTGAACCGACTTGCTCGCCATCCACTTCTATGAGCACTTTTTCCTCTTGCTCTGCAGGATTGACGTCTATTTTTTTTCCTCTTAAAAGCGATATTTTTGGGTGTGAGAGGTGTGTTCCTGTATATATTTTGTAGACATTCCTGAAAAACTCGAATTTTGTCATCCCTTTGACCAGAACAAGATCAAACAATCCGTCATTGAGAGAAGCTTCCGGAGCGATCTTCATCCCTTTGCCGAAGATGCGTCCATTTGATATGGCGCCGACCATGTATTCTTGCAGGGGAATGTCCTCGTTGTCGAGTTTAATCCTCAATCTTTTGTGCGTGTAGTGCATAAATGTCGTGATAAGGCTTCTCAGATAAGACGAAGCTTTTTTTTCCATTCTCTCTTGATTCATCCGGTGTACGACTTCACCGCCGATTCCAAAATCTGAAACATTAAGGAAAAGTCGTTCTTCGTCGGAATCTGAATGATTCCTGAATTTTACTCTCCCGATATCAATTTTATTGGATGGAGCCTGTGTGATCACTTGAATAGCATTTTTCAATCCAAAAGGAATATTCAGGCTCCGAGAGAAATCACTACCTGTTCCTGAAGGAACAATACCGAGTCTTGTCTCAGGATTGATAGGTCTTTGGTTTTCAAAAAAACCGTTGGCGATTTCATTCATTGTGCCGTCACCACCAACACCTACAATCAGTTCTGTTCCTTCTTTAATGGCTGCACGCGAAATTTCAGAAGCTTGGAGAGGTTTCTCAGTAAATTCGTACTTAAATTCCTTGATAAAAGACTTTAAGATCTCCCTGATATGATTCCATCTTTTTTTTGTTCGTCCTTGATTGGATTCAGGATTGATGATGACTTGTGTTTTAAGGAGCATCGTTATTGGCCTGAATATTTGGATTTGATTTTTTCTTGAACAGAGAGACACCAATTATTCCACCCAAAGCACTAAAAGCTGAAAAAATGACCATGCTGAGAACTAGGCCAAGGAGTGTCCAGGCAAGAGATATAGGTCTAGATTCCAGAAAACCTTCCAATCCAGCGGGTAAGTCTTGCGCATATTCGCTCAATTTGTCCAATATGGCACGCGTGAATTCGCTGTTGCGCATCATGGCGTCGAAGGGAATACTGACAATGGTATCCACTATGGATCCAATTATCCCGGCAAATATGCCCACGATAGCTCCGTCTCCGGTTGTCAGGTTGTTTGGGGAATCTTTTGAGAGCAAATATGCAGCGAGAAGCCCACCTCCAATAACCCATAAACAACAGAGACAGCTGACAAAAGGGATGGCTGACAATACGCCTGCAAGTATCCCTCCGATCAAAGCAGGCATAAACATCTGTGGCCGTTGTGTTTCCATCATTTGACCTCCGTCTGAAAGGCTGTTTTATTCTAGTTTGTTTTTGGCTGGGATTACAAGAGATTTTTTATCCTGAAATGCTTCGGCCAAGCCTGAAATAAAATAAAAGGGCAGAATCACTCCCCATATAAATCCTATGGTGAATCGCAACCAATGTGTTGTTTTCCATATTGAAAAGAAGTTGCCTAAGGTGTCGACAGCTATTGGGGAAGTGACGAGAACAAAAAGTCTGATTTTAGGAGTCACGGTGTTCGTAAAACCTTGCACTATTGGGTAAAGCCCCATACCAAGCAAACTTCCTGTGTAGATGCCGAGACAACGTGTACATACGGCCAGCGGAAATCCAAAAACGAAAAAGCTTCTTTCAGATATCTGGTGACATACTGGAGCAAAAACAGCATAGATAAAATCACCCCATGTTTGGGACTGAGATTTCAAAAAAGGAGCCAGGAATATGGCCATGATCCATAAAAGAAGGCCGGCCAATGAGATTCCATAGATAAAAAGAACCTTTTGTCGATTTGTCATCGATTTATGCCTTCATAATATAAAGATTTTAAGGGATTTATCTTATTTCTACAAGATTCGTCCTCTTCTTAAAGAGAAAGAATTGACAGAGTATTCTTCAAGGTGTAAATTTGTGATTACATTATGAATAAAAACTATCTTTTAAGGAGGCTAATTTGAGAAAAATAAAATCAATCGCACTCATTTGTATGTTTCTCCTTTTTATGTTTTCAGTGGGAAAAATAAGTCCTCAATCCGGAGATGCCGAGTCAATATTAGAAAACAATCAAGACTTTGTGATTGCATTGAGTTTTCTTGGAGACAACGAAGAAACAGTTGCTATGGGGACAGGCTTTTTTATTGGAGAAGGTGTTGTGGTCACAAACTATCATCTTGTCAGTCAAGCCCTGGATGCCTCTGGCATTAATTTTAAGGGAAAAAAAATTAAAATTGAGGGTCTTCTCGCTGTTGATAAAAACTTAGATATCGCAATTATAAAAACTAAAGGAAAATCAAAATTTGTGGCTTCAGGAAATTCCGACGAACTGGCTTCAGGAAAAGAAGTCTATGCTATGGGAAGCGGTCCTGATGGGGCTCTCAGAGCTGATGAAGGGACAGTGGGAAACCTTCTTGAGCTTTCTTCGATAGGGAAATTTTTCGATGTCACGGTGGATTCTCCTGATAATTTTAGTGGCGGTCCGGTTTTCAACCAAAGTGGGCAGGTGCTGGGTATGCTTACCTTTCTTGATCTCCGTACAAAAGTTATCCTCCCCATCAATGCGATAAAAAATCTCTCTCAATCCGGCGAACCCACTCCTTTGTCCGAATCAACCCCGGAAGATTATTTTGAATCATATGAAGGATCCAATTTGGCAGGAAGAATATTTCTTGCACAGGGAAATTCCTATAAGGCTGAATCTTTCTTCAAAAAAGTTGCCAGACTCAAACCCGAGGAAATCGGTGTGCATGAGCTGCTGGCCAGTATTTATACAACTCAAAGAAACTATGCTGCGGCCGAATCGTCTTACGAAAAGATTATCGAGTTGGAGCCAAATAGTGAGAGTGCATATTTTGGATTGGGAGAAATTCGTATAAGTGCACTGAATTGGAAGGACTCTATCGCCCCACTTCAGAAGGCAATAGATCTCAATGCGGAAAATAAAAAAGCCAATTTTTATATTGGAAAAGCGTACTATGAACTTCGTGATTTTACCAAAGCTGCAGAGTTCTATCAGAAATATGTCGATTCGAATCCTCCAGATGTTTCTGATGCCTATAGAGAATTGGGTATTTCTCTCTTTGAAAGCGAACAATTTGCCAAGGCCGCTCCGGCTTTTCAGGAAGCCCTTAAGGCCAGTCCAGAGGATCTGACTCTCAATTATAGACTGGCTCAATCCTACCAAAAATCAGAGCAGTATGATAAGGCCGAACAAATTTACCTTATGTTGGCCGAAATTTCACCGAAAGATCTCACCTCCTATCACAATACAATTGTTATGATGTATGATGAGGCCAAAATGCCTGACAAGGCGGTTGCCGCCGCCGCCCGTCTCGTAGAGCTTGATCCGAATAATGCCGAGGCCCTATTCAATCTTGGATACATGCAGATTAAACAAAATAAGTTCGCTGAAGCCGCCGATGTCTTTAAAAAGGTTATCGAGATCAATCCGGGAATGGAGTATGCTTATCTGCAGCTCGGGTACTGCTATACTCAACTTAAGCAATATCAGAATGCCGTAGATGTGTATACTCGGCTGACAGAAATACTTCCTGAGAATGCCGATGCCTGGATGGGCATCGCTATTGGCTATATGCAGCAGAGGAAGTGGGATCCGGCTGTTAAACCCTTTGAAAAAGTTATCGAACTCACGCCTGATAACGGAAGTGCGTACTATAACTTGGGCATATGTTATTTGAATTTAAAAGATAATTTCAGTGCGCGAGAAATATGGAAAAAATTGAAAACAATTGATCAAACCCTGGCGAATAAGCTCTACGGATACATTAAATAAAATATCGACCCGTTCCTCCTTTTCCTCTGCACCCCATCCGTATGAGGGCTTATCAATTTTACTATTGCCAAGAAGAACGAGATGAGAGATAAAAGGTCGATCCTAACAGAGCTCATCGAAAGATACACAAAAACACATAAAAAATCCGCTGAATATTATGCATCGGCCAGCCTCAGTCTTGTCAAAGGAGGAAGCCATAATTTACGACTTTTTTCCCCCTTTCCATTTTATGATATCAAATCTAGCGGATCTAAAGTTACAGATATGGACGGCAACACCTATATCGATTTCTGGCAGGGCCATTTTGCTAATATCCTGGGGCACAATCCAGCGGTTGTCCTCGATTCTCTCAAAGAATGCATGTCTTTTGGCCAGGGCCTGATAACAGGATTCCCAGGTGAATTTCAAACCAAACTGGCAAAACTGATTCTAGATAAAATTTCGGCCGAGAAGATCCGGTTTACAACAAGCGGAACTCTGGCATCAATGTATGCTATTTTGCTTTCCAAAGCCTTTACTCAAAGGGACATCGTCGCAAAAGTCGGGGGGGGGTGGCATGGCGCTCAACCCTATGTCCTCAAGGGCATAACAGAGTTTGAAGATGGATTGAATCAGATTGAATCGGCGGGGCTTTCCACAGATTTCGATTCAACTATTGTTTTGACAAAATTTAACGATCTAGAGCATCTGGAAAAAACGTTTTCTGAATACGGGGATAAAATTGCCTGTTTCATTATAGAGCCCTTCATCGGCGCCGGAGGATTTCTTTTCGGTCAGCTAGAATATCTGAATAAACTCAGAGAACTGACATCTTTTTATGGTTCTCTTCTCATTTTTGACGAGGTCATCTCGGGATTCCGATTTCATGCCGGAGCTCTTCAAAGCCTGTACAATATCGATCCCGATATGACGGTTTTTGGAAAAGCCATAGGAGGAGGGAT
This sequence comes from uncultured Eubacteriales bacterium, assembly GCA_964633715.1. Lineage (GTDB taxonomy): Bacteria > Acidobacteriota > Aminicenantia > Aminicenantales > Aminicenantaceae > JAUWVG01. The sequence goes on along the minus strand of CAZWHQ010000025.1, from coordinate 9,024 downwards.
GCCAGTAAGCGCTTTGGCCGGCAGGGCGGATGTTATGGACCTTTTCAGTCCAGAAACCACTCCAAGCCATAGGGTAAAATTCGAAGGAGGGACGTTTTCTGCACATCCGGCTTCTATGCTGGCAGGTTTAAAATACCTTGAATATCTCATCCAGAATGAGAAAAATATTTACAATAAAATTGGCCGACTTGGAGAGAAAGTCAGATCTGGAATAGAAGAGATATTTTCTTTTTATGGCATTCCAGTCAAATGCACCGGGGGAGGTGGACCTCATGGACTAAAGAGTTCTCTCATTGGAGTGAATTTTCTCAAAAAGAAGCTTGATGAACTGAAATTTCCAGAACAGATTTGGGACCCAAAAACAAGTGATATAGAATTGAGAGAGAAAATATTTAAATTGGCCATGCTTGATGAAGGATTCAACACATTTCATGGGTATGGAGCTATTTCAACAGCGCACAGTGAAGAAGAAATCCAAGAATCTTTGGATGCCGTCGAACGTATTGCAAAAAAATGGATTTCTTAAAAAATTTTAAAGAATAAGGAGCTTAGGCGATGGGAAGCAGAAGAATTATTATTTGTGGATGTGGTGTTATGGGAAAAAAAACAGCAGAAGTCCTGTTTGATAAAAAGAGTTTTGATGTTGTGGGGGCCCTGGATATAAATCCCAGCCTTATTGGCAAGGATCTTGGGGAGATTCTGGACACGACGAAAAAAACCGGCATTCTTATTGAAAATAATATGAATAATCTTTTTTCTCGGGTTAAAGCCGCTGCTGTTGTTCTCACAACCTCATCCCATCTTCAGACTGTCTTTCCTCAGATTGAGCAGTGTGTCAAAGCTGGCCTGAACGTTATCTCGACATGTGAAGAGCTCTCTTACCCTTGGGAGCGAAATCCAACTCTTGCAAAAAATATCGATAATCTGGCCAAAAAGCATGGAGTCACAATTGTGGGGACTGGGATTAATCCTGGCTATCTCATGGATACACTGCCACTGGTTTTAACAGCTCCGTGCTTTAGAGTTGATTCAATACAAGTCACACGAATGATGAATTCAGCAAAAAGACGTATACCGTTCCAGAAAAAAGTGGGCACACGTATGACTCAAGAAGAATTTATAGAAAAAATTAACGACAAGGTGATTACGGGACATGTGGGTCTTTTGGAATCGATTTATATGATTGCGGAAGGACTTGAATGGAAGCTGGATGATGCCGTGGAACTTCCACCTCAACCCGTGATAGCCGATAGAAATATAGATACGGCCTTGGGAGCCGTAAGGCCTGGTGATGTTATCGGATTAAGGAGTATCGCTTTTGCTAAAAGAGACAACAGAGAGGTGATTAGATTGGAATTTAATGCCTATGCAGGTGTGGAAGAGGAGTATGACGAAATATTTATCCATGGGATTCCCGATATCCATGAAAAAATTATTGGAGGTGTTCACGGTGATATCGGAACTGTTGCTGTCACAATCAATATTATTCCCCGTGCCATCGAAGCGCCTCCTGGACTAAAGTTAATGAAAGATCTTCCACCTGCTGTCGCCACCCTTTAACTCTCCTTAGGAAATAATCCATTTCCAGTTTGACAAAACCTTTGGTTTGTCTTAATATATTAATCTACTATCGTCTTCAAATTCTAGAGACAGCCTCCAATACATTAATGAATTTGACCTGGAGATTGTTTATTATAAATAAATCGGATTGGCATAATATTTAGGGCAGGTGGCGAAATTGGCATACGCGCTAGGCTTAGGACCTAGTTCCTGATAAGGGAGTGCGGGTTCGAGTCCCGCTCTGCCCATTCTATATTTACTCAATCGGATAAAAGGAAACACAATGGATAAAGTCACAGACAATATGCGCGAACTCAGTCAGTGCAAAAGAGAGATAGATATAGAGATTCCTGTTTCTGAAGTAAAGAAAGAATTTGAGAATACTGTTCAACACTTTTCCCAAAGCGCAAAAATTAAGGGATTCAGACCCGGAAAAGTTCCCGTGGATTTAATTAAAAGAAAGTACTACAAGGATATAAAAGATTCTGTTGCCAATACTCTTATACCGGCTGCTGTCTCAAAAGAACTTCGAGCCCTTGATGTGAAACCGGTTGGCTCTCCAGTTGTAAAAGAGCTTACCTTTGAGGAAGACCAACCCATGAAATTCAAAGCCCAGTTTGAAGTATGGCCGGAGTTTGAACTTCCAGAATATAAAAATATCAAGGTAAGCAGAAAGAAAATATCAGTGACGGCCAATGATATAAAAACGACTCTTGATGATCTTCAGAAAAGATCTGCACAATACATTCCCACAGAGGAGAGGGGTGTTGTTGATGGAGATTATGTTGTTACAGAAATAAGAAGTCAGGATCTGAGAACAAAAAAAGCCCCGCCAAAAGAACAAGTTGTGATACTTGCAGGTCATCCAGAAAATGAGAAAATCCTCAACGACAATTTATTGGGGATGAAAGTGAATCAGGATAAAGATTTTACAATAAGTTATCCCAAAGGTCATAAAAACAAAAAACTGGAGGGAAAAGATATCGCATATTCTATAAAAGTTATGTCCATTAAAGAAAAAAAACTGCCAACAATCGACGATGACTTTGCGAAGGAACTCGGAGAATTTCAGAACTTAAAAGAGCTTAAATCCCAGCTGAAAAAAGAGCTGCGCACCTCTAAGGAGAATGTCGCACAGAAAGAATTGGCGGAAGAGGTTGTCAAAACAATTTCAGATAAGGTAACGTTCGAACTCCCAGAAATACTCGTGGAAGAAGAAGCCTTAGCGCTTGTGCGCAGAAGTTTGTCTTCCCAGCCGCAACACGTGCAGAAGGCTTTAACGAACGAAAATATCGGGAAGCTCAAAGAGGAAATGAAAGACAAAGCCAAACAGAATCTGAAGAATCATCTTCTTCTTACAAAAATTTCTGAGAAAGAAGAACTTAAAGTGGAAGATAAGGATGTCGAAGAGGAGATGATGAATATAGCCAGAGCAAACAATATTCCTTTGGATAAAGCTCGAGAGAATATCCAAAAAGATGAGCTGAGAGAAAATCTTCTCCTCAGGAAAACGGTTGACTTCCTGGTGGGAAACGCTATAATAAAGGAGATCTAATTTCTTATGACTTTTATCCCCTTCATTGTTGAACAAGATGGAAAAAATGAACGTGTTTATGATATATATTCACGGCTCTTAAAAGACAATATTATCTTCATTGGTTCTGAAATTGATGATAGTCTTGCAAATTCGGTTATTGCCCAAATGCTCTATCTCGATGTTGAAAATAAAAGGAAGGAAATCTCTCTGTATATCAATTCCCCCGGAGGCAATATCACTTCCGGATTAGCCATATACGATACGATGCAGTTCATCCATTCGGATATCACAACCATTTGTGTGGGACAGGCTGCAAGTATGGCGGCTGTCTTGCTCGCTGCCGGTTCGCCTGGAAAACGATATTCTTTGCCAAATGCGAGAATCATCATCCATCAACCCTTTGGCGGATTTAAAGGGCAGGCTTCCGATATTGCGATACAGGCAAAAGAGATACTCAGGATGAGGGAAAACATCAATGGGATTCTCACTAAGCACACGAAGCAATCTGAAGAAAAGATACGTTCTGATATTGAACGAGATTTCATCATGGCTCCAAATCAAGCCAAAGACTACGGAATTATTGATGCAATTATTTCTAACCGTGATTTATCTTGAAATTCAGTTGAAATTGTCTTTAAGGTATTTCTGAATAAGTAGAAAATAATCATGAATGATTTTATTAGAACCGATAACAACAAGATGGATGCCAACTGCAGTTTTTGTAAGCGCGATCAGTCTCTCGTCAATAAAATGATTGCCGGCCCTGAAGGTGTCTATATTTGTGATAATTGTGTCGAACTGGCTCATTCTCTGATATTTGCTTCAGATACAAATCAAAAAGATTCTCAAGACATGGCGGATTTTCCCCGGCCTTTGGAGATCAAAAAAGTTCTGGATTTATACATTATCGGGCAGCACAAGGCGAAAAAGAAAGTTTCTGTCGCGGTCTATAACCATTACAAACGTATCTCCCTGAACAACAAAGTCGACGATATTGAATTGACAAAAAGCAATATCCTTCTCATTGGGCCAACCGGAACCGGCAAAACCCTGATGGCCCAAACTTTGGCAAAAACTCTTTCAGTTCCCTTTGCCATTGCCGATGCAACTACCCTAACAGAGGCTGGATATGTCGGTGAGGATGTGGAAAATATTGTATTAAAACTCTTTCAATCTGCTCAGGGAAATATCGAAAAAACTCAGAGAGGCATCATTTACATCGATGAAATTGATAAGATTAGCAGAAAAACCGACAGCCCGTCCATAACAAGAGATGTCTCTGGAGAAGGTGTGCAGCAGGCGTTGTTGAAAATTATAGAAGGAACGGTTGCCAACGTGCCACCTCAAGGAGGTCGAAAGCATCCTCAACAGGAATATATTCATATTGATACAACCAATATTTTATTCATTTGCGGAGGAGCGTTTATAGGTCTGGATAATATTATTCTCCAAAGATTAGGTAAATCAACCGTCGGCTTCAAACCGACTCAGGATAAACTTGGAGGGGAGGACAAGGAACAAGTTTACGAACAAACGATATCTCAAGATTTGGTCAAATATGGTTTAATTCCTGAATTAGTCGGGCGAATCCCTGTTGTGGCCACATTCTCGGATTTGAATGTCACGGACCTGGTTGACATATTGACGAAACCAAAAAATGCAATTATTAAGCAGTACCAAAAGCTTTTCGAAACAGAAGGTGTCCGGCTTGAGTTTACACGGGAAGCCCTGCGTTTAATCGCAAAAAAATCCATGGATAACAGTCTGGGAGCGAGAGGCTTACGAGGTATCATCGAAGATCTTATGCTGGATATTATGTTTCATTTGCCCACATCCAAAAAGGCCTCGTCGCTTAAAATCACAAAAAAGATGGTTGAAGAATCTGAATTGAAGTTTCAAAACTTAAAATATGCGGTAGGAGAGTAAATATGGCATCTAATGATAAAGCAGAAAATATCAAAAATATTTCTCTAATCCCCCTGAGAGATCTGGTCATTTTCCCCTCGACTTTAGTTCCGTTTATCATAGGAAGGTCGTCCTCTATCCAAGCTTTGGATATAGCCCTAGAAAAAGACAAGTTGATTTTTCTTTCTGCACAGATGGACGCCTCTATCGATAATCCTCATCCCAAGGATGTCTATTCTATGGGAGTGATCGCAAAAATCATCCGCTCGGTTAAAATTGATGACAAAAATATCAAGGTTATCGTTGAGGGCAAAAAAAGAGCTCGCATTCTAGAATATCTCAGCACCTATCCTCATTATCAAATTCTGGCGAAGGAGATCAGCGAAATTGAAAATGACAGCACAGAAGTCAGGGAATTATTGAAAACTGTGCTTTCTCTCTTCGAAGATTATCTTAAGCTCAGTCAGCATGCCAATTTTGATTCTATTATTCCTGCTTTGAGTGAAAACACCCCAAACAGAATAGCCGATATTATCGTATCCCATCTCTACCTGCCGCTTGAAGAGAAGCAGAATTTTTTAGAAACCATCAACACTCTTGAAAGAATTCAGCGGTTAAAATATGTCCTGGAAAATGAAATCTTCAAAATTCATACGAAGCTCAAAAAGGAGGGGAAAAAACCTCGCCGAAGATCCGCTGTCAAAGAGCCTGGACAGAAAATATTTCCGACCGGTTTCAATTTTAAAAAAGAAGACCAACCTAATGAAATTGCTGAGCTAAAAGAAAAGCTGGCAAATGCCAAGATGCCCAAAGATGCAGAAGAAAAAGCCAAGAAAGAAATCGAGAGGTTGGAATCTATGCCTCCTATGTCAGCGGAAGCAACTGTCTGTAGAAATTATTTGGATTGGCTCATTTCATTGCCCTGGAACAAAAAATCAAGAGAGAAACGAAATATAGAGGAAGCGGAAAGGATTCTTGATGAAGATCACCATGGACTGGAGAAAGTCAAAGAGCGAATCTTGGAGTATCTATCCATACGCCAGCTGGTGAAAAATCCAAAAGGTGTCATACTTGGATTTATCGGTCCACCAGGAGTGGGAAAGACCTCATTGGGTGCCTCTATTGCCAGGGCGACGAACAGAAAATTTGTGCGTTTATCGCTTGGCGGAGTTCGAGATGAAGCGGAAATCAGAGGACATAGACGAACATATATCGGTGCCTATCCCGGCCGGATTATCCAGATGATTAAAAAGGGAGGCACAAAAAATCCTGTGTTTCTCTTGGATGAAGTGGACAAAATGAGTGTCGATTTCAGGGGGGATCCTGCATCGGCTCTGATGGAGGTACTCGATCCTGAGCAGAACCACTGCTTTTTAGACCACTTTATAGATACGGATTTTGATCTCTCTAATGTGATGTTTATTGTGACGGCCAACATGCTTGAACCCATACCGCGTCCACTTATAGATCGGATGGAAATCATTAGAATTCCTGGCTATACCGAAGAAGAAAAGCTCCAAATCGTAAAAAAATTCTTGTTGCCCAAGCAGATAAAAGCTCATGGTCTGAAAGAACACAATATGAAGCTCACCGATAGGACGATTAAAAAACTCATTCGTGAGTATACACGGGAGGCGGGCGTGAGGAATATCGAACGGGAGATCACATCAGTCTGTCGCAAAGTCGTTAAAAAAGTTGTCACAAAAGACAAAAGCTATAAAGAAACCATCACTCCTAAAAATATTGAAAAATATCTGGGGATCCCACGTTTCCGGAGATCTGGTATTGATAGAAGAGATGAAATAGGTGTGGCCATCGGGATGGCCTGGACAGAATTTGGAGGTGAACTCCTGACGTTCGAAGTGATGAAAACCTATGGAAAAGGCAGCTTAACCTTAACCGGTCAACTTGGTGAAATTATGCAGGAATCTGCACAAGCCGCCTTCAGTTATGTAAGAGGAAAGACCTTTGAGTTGAATATCGCTACAGATCTGCATAAAAATTTCGATATCCATATTCATGTTCCAGAAGGAGGAACCCCAAAGGAAGGACCATCTGCAGGCATCACACTTGCGACATCCATTATCTCACTTTTGACGGGAATCCCTGTTTCAAAGAAAGTGGCGTTGAGTGGAGAGATCACTTTAAAAGGGAAAGTGCTTCCAGTCGGTGGGATTAAAGAAAAACTTCTTGCTGCACATCGAGAGGGTATCAAGGAAGCCATTCTTCCTCTTGACAACAGACCAGACCTAAAAGATCTTCCAAAAAATATTAAAGATGACATGAAGATACATTTTGTCGAACACATGGATGAGGTGCTTAAGATTGCTTTAACCAAAGATATATCTGAAGTCCTGAAAGAAGATAAAGAATCACTGCCTGAGGAAGGACCTCAGAATCCTCCTGTTACGCATTGAGATACATAAGTCAAATTCCTGGGAGGCCAGTTAATTCATGAATAAACCACAAGTGAGGTATTAAAATGAAAGAGTTCGATCTAGTCGATCTAGAAGAAAAAGAGTTTAAAGACTTAGTCAGCATTGCTGGCGAGATTGGTCTTACGGAAGATGACATTCAAGATACGAAGAAACAGAATCTTATTTTCAAAATACTCGAAGCGCAGGCCAAAAAAAGCGGACAGTTATTTTCAGAAGGTGTTCTGGAGTGTTTAGATGATGGATTTGGATTTTTGCGTGCACCAGAATTCAGTTATCTTCCCAGTCAAGATGATATCTATGTCTCTCCTTCCCAAATCAGGAAATTTCAGCTTCGAACGGGTGATACGATTTCTGGTATTGTGCGGCCTCCAAAAGATGGAGAAAAATATTTTGCTTTAATCAAAATAGAAGCAATCAATTTTGCACATCCTGATACTGTTTTGAAAAACAGAAGAAATATTTTTTTTGACAATTTAACTCCACTTTATCCCTACGAAAAGATAATACTAGAGGACTCACAGCCCAAAAACTTGAACGCCCGTGTAATGGATCTTCTGACTCCGATTGGAAAAGGCCAACGAGGTCTTATCGTCTCTCCGCCGCGCGCAGGGAAAACAACACTTTTAAAAACCATCGCCAAGTCGATTGAGAAAAATCATCCAGAGACATTCCTGATTGTTCTTTTGGTTGCGGAACGGCCTGAAGAAGTTACAGATTTTCAGAGAAGTATAAATGGTGAAGTCGTTGCCTCAACATTTGATGAGCCCCCTATACGAAATACTCAAGTGGCCAATATTGTGTTGGAAAAAGCGAAAAGACTTGTAGAACTAAAAAGAGATGTGGCCATCTTGCTAGATAGTGTCACTCGGCTGGCACGGGCTCATAATGCGATCATACCTCCTTCAGGCAAGGTTCTTTCCGGTGGAATCGATGCGAATGCCTTGAATAAGCCCAAAAAGTTTTTTGGATCAGCCCGGAAAATCGAAGAGGGGGGAAGTCTCACTATCATGGCAACGGCCTTGATCGATACAGGAAGCCGCATGGATGATGTCATTTTCGAAGAATTTAAGGGAACCGGGAATATGGAAATCAATCTCGACAGGAGATTGGTCGATAAAAGAATGTTTCCTGCAATCGATATCAAACGTTCCGGTACACGAAAGGAAGAGCTTCTTGTTCCAGATAAAGATCTCAACAGGATATGGGTGCTGCGAAAAGTACTCAGTCAACTGAGCGAAGTCGAGGGCATGGAGTTGTTATTGGAAAAAATGGGACGAACAAAAACGAACGCCAATTTCCTGGATGCCATGAGCAAGGGGCTTTAAATGGTTAAATCCCTGAGTCACAGGGATTTACTTTAAGAAATATTTCTCTTCAGGTTACTTTTTGTCCTGACAAAAGCATAATTTCATGGAAAATCTCCTTCCTTCAAATTTGTTCCAAATTCTATAATAAAAAAGTATTTATTTACAAGAAGAAAAAATAACTATTTCTTCATCATTTTAAGGTGTTTCTTCAAGAAGGGATCTCAAAAATTATTTCTAAAATGATTTTGTTTTGATAATATCATTCTGAGCTAGCTGT
>CAZWHQ010000024.1:0-64714 GCA_964633715.1 uncultured Eubacteriales bacterium | reverse complement strand
GGATCTAATCACCTTTCTGAGCTCGGCTTCTTCTGGAATTCGATTTCTGTTTAAAAAGTATAGCTTCAAGATAATAAATCCTTTTTTTTCTGCTCGAATTCATCTTTATCGATCTCACCTTTTGCATATCTCTTTTTTAATACATCCATAGCGTTTTCTTCAGTTTTTTGATCGCTAGGTTTTTGTTGAATTATCCACTTAATAAGAAAAAACAGAGCCACAAGCACTGCAATCCAAAATAGCCACATAAAGCCTCCAAACATCCAATGTTCTCCCCACATTTTATTCTCTCCGTTTCTTAATTTCACAATCTATTATCATTCTAAATTCTCGCTTCAAATATATATTACTATACCCCCCTATGGTTTGTCAAGGTTTTTTACCAAAGATGGCAATGAATCCAATAGAAGCAGGAACACTAAGATAGAAACCAGCGATTTTAAGAGCAATTATCCCTCCCCGTTAATGCCAAAGGGATGTTTATTAGGATTATTAGTACCTCCTGAAAGGAATTAAATATTGTGAAAAGTAAGAGAGCAACCAATGCTAAAGTAATTGGTGTAATTACCTTCAATCGTTGGTTTGCCCTTTTTTGGAGCTCGAATTTGACTTGCCTCCTATAGTATGTCAAGTCTTTTTCTAAGAATAAATATCTGTTTGACACTTATTGCCTCGTGGGCTATATTTTAAGAGTCGATTAATAAATACATAAGCCGCTATAGTATCCTCTGAAGATTAATTTCTATTTTGAATGCTTAAGGCGTAGAATATGGATGTTTTGTACAACGTCATGAAATTTATTCATGTGCTGGGTTTTGTGTTTATGTCGACTCCGCTTTTTAATCTCATAGTGGTCAATGAGCGTGCTCTTCTTGGCTCCCCCTTTAACTATCAAGCCGACCGCTATATGGAAAACATCATCAAAAGAGGCGCTGGACGATGTTACATCTTTCAGTTGACTGTATTCGCCTCAGGAATATTTCTGCTTATTTTTGGCCCTCTTGGAATCACGGCCCTTTGGACAAGCTGGATCGTGCTTGTTAAGACACTGATCCTATTCATTCTCATGGGATTGCTGTCGTTTGTGCACTTCAAGCTTCAGCCAAAAATTGAATCATATATGGATGAAATCGGACCGGATGCTCCCATTCCTGACGGCTTTGGAGCCAAATTAAAACCATATCGTGTGAAACGGAAACAACTTGCCACATTCTGCCTGTTTATGGTGATCGCGAGTATTATTTTGGGGCTCCAAGTCTACGGCACTTTTCATCCAGCCTTGACCATAGGACTCATTGCGCTGGCCGCTCTCTTCTCTTGGAAGGCTAATAAAACCGTTATTCGTTTCGGATGGATTTAAATACCCATGAAAATTCTTCTCATTTACCCAAAATACCCGGACACATTCTGGAGCTTTAAACATGCCCTGAGATTCATCTCAAAAAAGGCCTCCTTTCCTCCTCTAGGACTTCTAACCGTGGCATCCATGCTGCCCAAAAACTGGGAGACAAAACTTGTCGACCTGAATGTGTCTCCCCTAACAGATGAAAATATTCTCTGGGCCGACTATGTCTTTATCAGTGCCATGGCTGTGCAGAAAGAATCTGCCCGAAACGTTATTGAGATATGTGGAAGATTAAAAATCCCTGTTGTTGCCGGCGGCCCACTTTTCACGATGGAATATGATGAATTTGATGGCGTGGACCATTTTGTTCTCGATGAAGCCGAAAACACTCTCTCATTGTTTCTGAAAGACTTAGGGAATGGACATCCGCAGCACATCTATAGGTCAACCGATTGGCCGGACATCGAAAAAACCCCTCTCCCTCAATGGAATCTCATCAATATGAAGAAATATGCCTCGATGAGTATTCAGTACTCAAGGGGCTGCCCTTATAACTGTGAATTTTGCGATATAATCCTCCTCAACGGCCATAAACCAAGAACTAAAAATAAAGAACAGATCCTCAACGAGCTGGAACTGATCTACAAACAGGGTTGGAGAGGAGCCGTTTTTTTTGTTGATGATAATTTCATAGGAAATAAAAAAAAACTCAAGAAGGAGCTCCTCCCGGCATTAACAGCGTGGATGAAACAGAAAAAATATCCCTTCCATTTTTTTACCGAAGCATCCATAAATTTGGCTGACGATCAAGAACTGATGCAATTGATGACTAAGGCGGGATTCAACAAGGTCTTCATCGGTATCGAAACTCCCAATGAAGAGAGCCTCGCGGAATGCAATAAATATTTGAACAAGAATAGAGACTTGGTGGCATGTGTTAAAAATATTCAGAAAAACGGTCTTCAGGTACAGGGAGGATTTATTGTCGGATTTGATAGTGATCCCCTTTCGATTTTTGAAAAACAAATCAACTTTATCCAGAAGAGCGGCATTGTCACGGCCATGGTGGGATTGTTGAATGCACCCAAAGGCACAAGACTTTATCAACGCCTAAAAAACGAGAATAGACTGCTCAAGTCTATCTCTGGGAGCAACACGGACTTTTCACTCAACTTTATCCCTAAGATGAATACGGAGATCCTTTTAAACGGTTATAAGAAAATCTTAAACACAATTTACTCCCCAAAAAATTACTATAAGCGGGTGATAACGTTTTTAAAAGCGTACAAGCCTGAACCCATCAGGAAAAAAATCAATTTCAAATTGTCTCATCTCAATGCATTTTTCAAATCCATATGGTTTCTCGGGATCCGGGGAAAAGAGAGAGTGCAGTACTGGAAACTTATCACATGGACAATTATCAAGCGCCCGCGCTTCATTCATATAGCGGTCACCCTGGCCATCTACGGATTTCATTTTCGAAAAGTTATAAAAATTTAACCGTTAGGGATTGCTGGCCTCAACCCAGCTTTCACGACCTTCGCGGAAGAGAAAAATCACGATAACAAGTCCGGCCACGGCATCGGCCTGCCATAAACCCAAAGCATAATTGAGGCTCAATCCAACAAGAAGGGCAACAGACAGCAACGCACAGGCAAACGTTTCCTTCGCATCGGCGACCAGCGCCATGCTTTTGATCTGTTTTCCGGTCTTTACTTTTTGGACACTGAGGACAGGCATGATAATAATGGACACGACCGCTAATATTATTCCAGGAAGGGAGGGATCTGGGATTTCTTTAGTGATCAATTTATTCAGGGATTGGTAAAGCACGTAAGCACCCAGAATATAAAAGGTTACAGCCACAAATTTCATGGCCATTCTCTCAACTTCTTCCTCTTCTTCTTCAGATATTTTCCCATGTTTATGCAGGCGCCAGATGAGGACAATTCCTGAGAGAGATTCCACGATGCTGTCGAGTCCAAAACCGATCAGGGCGATGCTGTTAGCGATTTTTCCAAAAACAATGGCGGCCGTCGCTTCTAAAACATTATATATAACAGTGAAATATTCAAGGAGAAGGCCTTTTCTGTACAATACCTTTACATCTTTTTCCGTTCTCTTGCTCATTTTATCCATGGAACCATCCTTTTGTTCTCAGACAAATTCGCACCAGCATCAGCATGACCGGCACTTCAATGAGAACTCCAACAACAGTGGCCAGCGCTGCACCAGAAGAAAGACCAAATAGGAGTGCCGCAGTGGCGATGGCCACTTCGAAATGGTTGCTAGCCCCTATCATCGCAGAAGGTGCGGCATCTTCATAGCTCAGTTTCCACAGACGAGCCAACCCATATGTCATCCAAAATATCAAGTTTGTTTGAATAAACAGAGGAATAGCAATCCATAAAATCGTCAGTGGTTTTGTCAGGATAATATCCCCTTTAAAAGAAAAAAGGAGAACCAGCGTCACCAACAAGGCAGTGATAGACACGGGAGTGAGAATGTGCAGGAACTTTTGCTTAAACCAATCCTCGCCCTTCGATCCGATTATCAGGAGGCGCGAAAAATACCCAGCAATAAGAGGGAGGGCCACGTAGATTCCTATAGACAGAACAAGCGCCTGCCAGGGAACCGGAAGCCTCCCCACTCCGAGCAGAAATCCTCCAAGAGGACCATAGAGAAAAAGCATGACAAGGGAATTAACTGCCACCATCACCAATGTGTGCCCATCGTTTCCCTTTGCGAGATAACTCCAGACCAAAACCATGGCCGTGCAGGGAGCAATTCCAAGAAGTAAACATCCGGCAAGGAAACTCCTCCATAAGGGAATTTGCAGCATCTTTACACCATCATGAAGCACGACCTCCCCTGCCCCACGAACTGTCCCCACCGCCCAGTCTGACCCTGGGGGAAGCTTCACAAAATCCATCGCTTCCACACCAATGAAGGATTTGAAGAGAAATCCAAGGAAGAAAAAGCGATCACATACATGGTGAATGGTTTGACAATCCAGTTGGCAAAAAGTGTCAAACTGAGAGGTTTAGGCGATTTTCCGGCACGCAAAACCCGTGCAAAATCAATCTTGACCATGATGGGATACATCATAAAAAAGAGGCAGATGGCGATGGGGAGAGAGACGAAAGGAGCATCCTTGACCGTTATGGCAAGGCTGTCCAGATATTTCGCAATTCCAGGAGCGATCTTTCCAAGCGCCATCCCAAAAGCGATACAGAGAAGCACCCATATAGACAGATACTTTTCAAATACACCCAATCCGTTCTGATCGTTCAAACAAACCTCACAATGGCCAAAATTAGGGAAACTTCATTTTAATTTGAACCATTTAGATATTCAATCTTTTTATGCAAGGATAAATTCTTATCTCTGCAATTTTATATAGGAAATAGGGATGGATGGCAAGGCGGTATCTTATCCCGGAGCGTACGGAAGTGATGGCGGTGAGGCAGCTGGGGAGACGGGTTTCCGCCAGTGGGGAAAGATACTCTGCACGTACTTGCGCGGTATTGCCAACTTTTGCTTGCTTTTATTTGAGGATTTTTTGTGTTAGAATTTTTTTACCGCTACCATCGAGGAGTCAACATGTCTGGGCATTCAAAATGGGCATCCATTAAACACAAAAAAGCCGCAACCGATGCTAAACGCGGTAAAATATTCACCAAGATTATCCGCGAACTCGCCATTGCCGCCCGGATGGGCGGAGGAGAGCCCGATGCCAATCCCCGGCTGAGAAAGGCCATCTCCGATGCTAAAGCCGTCAATATGCCCGCAGATAACATAAAAAGAGCAATCCAAAAAGGGACAGGTCAGCTGGAAGGCGTCAGTTATGAAGAGTTATCTTACGAAGGATACGGCCCAGGAGGAGTGGCCATCTATGTAGAGACAATGACGGACAATAAAAACAGAACCGTTTCAGAACTCAGGCATATTTTTACAAAAAATGGGGGGAACATCGGTGAATCAGGCTGTGTGGCCTGGATGTTTACACGAAAAGGTTATTTTGTCGTTGAAAAATCGAAGGCTTCCGAAGATGAACTTCTCGATACTATTCTTGAGGCCGGAGCCGATGATCTCAAGGAGGATGGCAGCAATTATGAAGTTTTCACAACACCGGACAACTATGAATCCGTCGTCAACGCTCTTCAGAAAAACAACATCGAGACAGCCGCTTCAAATCTTGGATATATTCCACAAAATTATGTCAAAGTGGAAGGAAAACAAGCCCAGCAGCTGCTTCGTCTGATGGAAGAGCTGGAGGACCACGACGATGTCCAGCACGTCTGGGCCAACTTCGATATCGATGAAGAAGAAATTGCTCAGTATTCAGAGTAATTGATGAGGGTGCTTGGAATCGATCCCAGCCTTAAATCCACAGGATATGGTCTCATCGAATATGTGGACCAAGAATATACTGTTTTGACTTACGGCACCATTAAACCAACCAGAGACAAACGTTTCCATTACAAAATCAACGAGATAAAAAACAAAATCGAAGAGATCATCGATAAGTATAAACCAGAGGAAGTGGCCATCGAAAACACCTTTTATGCCCAAAACATCAAAACAGCGCTCACCTTGGGGCAAGTCAGAGGAGCCGCACTCATTGCCATTGCCTCACAGGATCGGCCTTTGTTTGAATACTCTCCTCTTGAAATTAAAAAAGCGGTCACAGGATATGGACAAGCCGATAAAAACCAGGTCAATGTGATGATTAAAACTCTATTGAATATCATGGACGATCATATGGAAACAGATGCTTCCGATGCTCTCGGAACGGCTTTCTGTCACTTGAACTCCAGGCTGTTCCAGCTAAAAATCGAAGAGTCGACTTGAGAGAAAATAAAAAATGATTGCTTATCTTAAGGGAAAAATCAAACACAAGGAGACCAACCAGGTCATTCTGGAAGTGGGGGGAGTGGGATACTGTGCATCCATCCCTCTGTCCACCTATCTTAAGATAGGGGATCCTGGAGATACGGCTGAACTTATCATCCACACCCACATGACGGACAGCTCCATCCTCCTCTATGGTTTTTGTTCCGAAGAAGAAAAGTCGCTTTTTCAGAAACTGATCAGCATATCCGGAATAGGACCAAAAATCGCGCTGAACATTTTATCTGGAATCGAAGTTTCAGATCTTGAGGATGCCATCCGGCAAAGTGATGTCTCCCGTATCTCCCTTGTCCCGGGAATCGGCAAAAAAACAGCCATGCGGATTGCGATGGAGCTTCAGGAAAAACTCGAGAAAAAATCCGCGGTGTTTGCTGTCCAGGGATTAAAGGAAAAGGAAGATTTAGTGTCCGCCCTGATGAACCTCGGATTTAAGAGAAAAGAAATCGAACTCACCATAGAAGAGACGCTGAAAAACTCAACTTCCAGCCAGGATTTTGAAACACTCCTTAGAGACAGTTTGAAGCGGTTGGCAAAAATTTAGAAAGGATAGATCGTTGAAAGATAACAAAACCATGGGAACCGTACTCAATCCGGTTCGGACCAAGGAAGACATTCTCTTTGAAGACAGCCTGCGGCCGAGGAGTTTCGAAGAATTCGTGGGGCAGGACACAGTCAAATCCAATCTCAAGATTTTTATAGAAGCGGCCCGTAAAAGGGACGAACAACTCGATCATGTTCTCCTTTATGGACCTCCGGGATTGGGAAAAACCAGTCTGGCCTTTCTCCTTGCAAAGGAGATGGGGGTTGGTATCAAACCCACATCCGGCCCAGTCATCGAGAGAACCGGTGACCTTTCGGCCATTCTCTCTAATTTACAGGCAAAAGAAGCCCTCTTTCTCGATGAAATTCACCGACTGCACCCCGCTGTCGAGGAAATCCTCTATTCAGCCATGGAGGATTTTAAATTAGATATAGTTATCGGACAGGGTCCGGGAGCCAGAAGCCACAAACTTCAGCTGAAAAAATTCACTCTCATAGGCGCCACGACAAGAGCCGGGCGGATCACACCTCCTTTGAGAGGACGATTCGGTATTATCCACCGTCTGGATTACTATGACGTGTCCGAGCTAAAAAAGATCATCAAGCGTTCAGCAACCATTCTAAAAGTGGATGTGGACGAGAAGGGAGCCCATCAAATCGCTCTGCGCTCCAGAGGAACACCAAGAGTGGCTAACCGGCTGCTGCGGAGAGTACGAGACTATGCCGATGTGCTCGGAGAAGGGAAAATCACCCATCATGAGGCCACCAAGGCTCTGGACAAAATGGAGGTGGATTCCCTCGGATTAGACGAAGTGGATAGAAAAATTTTAATGACGATTATCGAAAATTTTGGCGGCGGCCCTGTGGGAATCAGTACGATCGCTGCGGCTATTGATGAAGAAAAGGACACGATTGAGTCCATTTATGAACCGTTTCTGATGCGGATCGGATTTCTTGAACGCACAACACGGGGGCGGAAAATAACACAAAAAGCCTATGAGCACCTCGGTTTCTCCCCTTCTCCCTTACCCCAAGGAAAGCTCTTTAAGAAGTGATATAAAGATCCCATGCTGCTTTCTGATTTTGATTTTTTTCTCCCTCCCGAGCTCATCGCTCAGGCACCAATCCTGGAGAGAGATTCGTCCCGTTTGATGATTCTTCATAGAAAAACAGGGGAAATTTACCATTCGTTTTTCAAAGAATTCCCTTCCTATCTTTCAAAACAAGATACACTGGTCCTGAACAACACACGTGTTATTCCCGCTCGCGCTTGGGGAGTGAAGGGAAGCGCAACGTTAGAATTTCTCTTTCTCCGAGAGATAGAAAAAAAAACTTGGGACGTGTTGTGCCGCCCGGCAAAAAAAGTCCGCATGGGAGAAAAATTTATTTTTTCTCCTAACCTAATTGGCCAAGTCACCGGTGTGGAAGCAGAGGGAAGGCGGCATCTCCGGTTTTCATCTAAATCTGTTCTTGAGGAGCTATATAAAATCGGATTTGCACCTCTTCCTCCTTATATAAAACGAAAACCAAACCAGCTGGACAAAAAATATCTCGACCTCGAGCGATACCAGACTGTATTTGCGAGAAAGAGAGGCTCAATAGCCGCTCCCACAGCTGGACTTCATTTTACTCAACCCATGCTTCAATCGATTCAAGCTAAAGGCATCCTTGTGACAGAAATCACATTAGATGTTGGGTTGGCCACTTTTCAGCCAGTCCGCGAAGACCGTGTTGAAAATCATAAGATGCTTAAAGAGACATACACCATCGACAGCCAAACCGCAAAAGTCATTAACGCCGCTAAAGATGAATCCAGGCCTGTGGTCGCTGTAGGGACAACTTCGGTGCGAACTCTGGAAAGTGCATGCAAAAATGGACGAGTTCAGACAGGCACTTTTGATACGGATCTGTTTATTTATCCTGGATTCTCCTTTCGTATCACAGACAGGCTCCTGACGAATTTTCATCTTCCGAAATCGACGCTGCTGATGATGGTTTCAGCATTCGCCGGGCTTGATTTTATCAAAGAAGCTTACAAAAAGGCTGTCGAACAAAAATACAGATTCTTCAGCTACGGCGACTGCATGCTCATCCTATAATGGGGCCTGGCTTCGAAAACTTGAAAAACTTTATCGAAATTAATTTTATTAAAAAAAGTTTTTCAAGTTTTCGAAGCCAGGCCCCATTCTTCTTATTGAGAAGCAACTCTTTTTTGTATAGAATGTGGGGGAGAAAAATAATGTCAGAGTGGAAAAATATCGGGAAAGAAGAAGTCAAGGAAGAAAAGCTGGGTTCTATTCTTCACCCAAGTACTAAAGCCAAAGAATTTAAAATCACCATTGAATTTGGATATAAAACCTCTCCCAACTATGAAAAAGCCGTCGATCTTGCCAGAAGAACACCCACGTACAGTGAGGAAGGAGAAGGAGAATGGATCCGTCACTCGGCAACCTTTACCCCCAACGACGCAGAAGAATTATTCACTCTCTTCAATCTTGTCCATGAGTGGGAAAAAACTGAGGTTCTTGTGAATCACAAAAAACTTCCTTATGGGCATCAACTCTGGCTCCCTCTCATGTGGTTTTACCGCATCAAATAATTCTCTTAATTTTAAATTATATTTTTCTGTAAGGAGGCGCCTTATGCGCATGCGAAACCTTCTATTGTGTTTCTTTATCTCGATCCTTCTCCTTGTGAACTGTGGGAAACAGGATAAGGACATCTGGATTTTATGTGCCCCTGCAGATAGACAATATACATCCATAGACCGCAATGGGATTTCCGTCATCCCTAACGGCAGACTGATTTCTCCTCTTGGCCTGCAAAGAGAAGTTGCCCCTCATCCCTTCGGACTCACCCTGAGTCCAGACGGGACCATAGCGGTCACGGCCAATTCTGGAGTTGAGCCTTTTTCGATCTCCATTATTCGTGATGTGCTAGGGGAAAATCCATCTGTTCAACAAGTTCCACCGGGAGCGCAAAATGATAGAGGTATACTGGCTGCTGTTTTTATGGGACTTGCCATCTCCCCAGACAATCAGAAATTATACGTTGGTGGAGGCCAAGAGGGGAAGGTTTTTGTCTTTAACCTTTCAAAAGGCGACAAACTGGGGGAACTTAACTGTGATACACCATTCAACAAAGAAGAATACACGGACAGCTATATCGGCGATCTGGTGCTCAGCAAGAACGGGAAAACCTTATTCGCTGTAGATCAGACAAATTTTCGTATTTTCGCCATAGACACACAGGAAGAAATTATTGTGTCCAGCATTCCTGTAGGAAGATACCCATTCGGGATCACGCTGTCACCCGATAACAGCCGGGCCTATGTGGCTAATGTCGGCATGTTTGAATACAGCCGGATCAAAAATATCGATGAGAAGGATCCGGAGCAAGGACAAATTGGCCTGGCTTTTCCTCCATTTGCCTATCTGTCAAAAGAAGCAGAAGAGGGCGCTAAAATAGACGGATGGGAAGTTCCGGGTTTAGGGGATCCAAATGTTCCTGAATCCTTCTCGGTGTGGGAAGTCGATATAGAGGATCTCGAAAACGCCAAGGTTACAGCCAAAGTAAAAACCGGTATTCTTGTCGGACAGGTTGTCGAAGATTTTCCTGCTGTTGGAGGAGCCAGTCCGAATTCTGTGGTAGCCACACACAACCGAGTTTTTGTCAGCAACGGAAATAATGACAGCATTTCAGTCATAAATACTCAAACAGACGAAGTCATCGACACCATAGAACTTACAATTGATTCGCGTCTGGGCAATCTCCGAGGAGCCATCCCGTTTGGTCTGGCTCTTTCCCCGGATGGAAAAAGGCTGTATGTGGCGGAAGCGGGCATCAATGCCGTTGCAGTCATAGATGTCTCAACCCACTCCGTTCTTGGGCATATTCCCACAGCCTGGTTCCCTTCAAAACTGGCCGTTTCAACTGATGGAAAAAAACTCATTGTCGCCAATGCAAAAGGATTTGGGAGTGGGCCAAATGGAGGACCTGCATTTAAACCCGGTCCCGAAGGACAGTATATCGGAAACCTGATGAACGGCGTTGTGTCCATTGTAGACATCCCTAACAGAAAAAAATTAAGGGATGAAACCCGCATAGTTTTGGACAACAACTTCCGGTTTACGAAAGCCTCCTCTTCTCGGTTCAAGGACCATGAAAAAAATCCTATTCCTCTTTATTCCGGCGAAAAGGAATCTCCTATCAAACATATTATTTTCATCGTTAAGGAAAACCGCACCTTTGACGAGGTCTTTGGGGGAATCCAAGGGGTCCTCGGGGAACCATCTTTGGCTCGTTACGGAGCCGGAGTCAGTTTCAGCAACAGAAGAGAAACTCAAACTGTCGAAGATGCCACGGTCATGGTCAATCACCTGGATTTGGCAAATAAGTTTGCCATCTCTGACAATTTCAATTGTGATTCCGACGTCTCGGCAGATGGGCATCGCTGGCTGGTGGGAGTGTATCCTAACGAATGGACAGAAACAAATGTGGCAGCAAGTTATGGAGGAAGAAGACAGCAAAACATCAACTCTAAAGCTCCCGGCATGTTGGGATTTACGGGTGCGTCCGGTGTTCCCATCCCAGAGGATTACACCGAAGCCGGGACAATCTGGGACCACCTTGACCGAAACGGAATCGATTTTTTTAACTTTGGTCTCGGATTCGACTTTGCGCCCAATATTGAAAAACCAGAATTCAAGTATACAGGCCTTCGTTTTGTGATCAACTACCCCATGACGGCACCCCTTTTCGAAAAAACATCCAAGGTTTTTGCCACATATAATATGGGGATTCCTGATCAATTTCGAGTCAAGATGTTCAAAAAAGAGTTTGACGAGAGGTGGCTATCCAAGGGGGAACCACTTCCCCCCTTTCTCGTTATCTATCTCCCGAATGACCATGGAGCCGGAGAATTTCCTGAGAATGGGTATCCTTTTCGAGAAAGCTACATGGCCGATAACGACCTTGCCTTAGGTCGAGTGATCGAAATTCTCTCTTTTTCTCCTTACTGGAAAAATATGGCCATCTTTGTAACGGAGGACGATCCCCAGGGAGGAGTGGACCATGTCGATGCCCACCGCAGCTTGCTGATGGTGATTTCTCCCTATGCCAAAAGGAACTATGTCAGCCATGTCCACACCAGCTTCGGCAGCATTATGAAGACATTTTGGCACATCCTCGGCATTCCCTATTTAAATCAGTATGATGCAGGCGCTACAGATCTGGCCGATATGTTTACAGAACAAGCCAACTTTGAACCGTACAAAGCCTTGGATGTGGATCCCCGCATATTCCGCCCGGAGAAAGCATTGAGCCCTTTTGACGAAAACTTCAATTGGGATGCCATTGAAGAATCCCCCGTGCTGGACAATCCAGCCGTCATGCAAAAATGGATGGAAGAGGAGACGAAAAAAAAGGATATCAAAAAAAGAGAAAGATAAATTCAGGTTTCTTCAAACCTGGCCGTAAAATGTCTTAGAGGGGGTTCCTGTTCGACAATCTTGAGTCCTCGAATTTTATCCTTTTTCTGAGAGAGCTCATACAGAGCGTCCGCTACATATCTGATATGGGAGAGAGTATAAACTCTCCTTGGCATAGACAGGCGGACCATTTCCAGTTTAGGGAAATTTTCCTTCCCCGATTTTTTATCCTTTTTTGCAAACATCACTCCGCCGATCTCCACGCCCCGGACTCCTGCTTCCCGGTACAGCGCGACCGTTAGAGCCCACCCGGGGAAGTGCTCCCTCGGGATATGAGATAAAAACTTGTCGGCCAGGATATAGACAGCATGTCCGCCCACAGGTTTGTACCTTGGAATCCCGAAGTCATCCAAAAGTTCCCCAAAATATTGGATCTGTGCAATGCGGTGTTCCATATAGTTTTCTTCCAGAACTTCTTCTAAACCTACAGAGACAGCCTCAAGATCGCGGCCGGCCAATCCCCCGTAGGTCGGGAATCCTTCTCCCACGATCAAATTATTCTTGAGCCTGCGAGCCAAAGAATCATCGTTGAGCGTGATGAATCCCCCGATATTGACAAGAGCGTCTTTTTTGGCACTCATCGTGGCCCCATCCGCGTGCGCAAACATTTCCTGCGCAATCTCTAGAAGTGTTTTTCTCGAATATCCCTCTTCTCTTTTTTTAATAAAAAACGAATTCTCCGCAAACCGGCAGGCATCGAGAAAAAATGGAAGATTGTTTTCACGGCAGAGGGCACTGACTTGTTTGACATTATCCATCGATACGGGCTGTCCGGCTGCACTGTTGTTTGTGATCGTCATCATAACAAGTGGAATATTCTCAACACCAATTTCATCGATGAGGTCTCTCAATCTCTCAAGATCCATATTTCCTTTAAAGGGCCCGTCACTGGCAGCATCAAAGGCAGAATCCACAACAAGATTGAGAGGGTGGGCTTTGAGTACCGAAATATTGGCTCTGGTTGTATCAAAATGGATATTGTTGGGCACACGATCACCTTTTTTCACCATCGTTTGAAAAAGGATCCGCTCAGCAGCTCTGCCTTGATGTGTAGGAATGACGTGCTTAAATCCAAATATATTTTTTATGGTTTTTTCAAAATGGAAAAAACTCCGGGCACCGGCATATGATTCATCTCCTCGCATTATTCCTGCCCACTGCCGGTCACTCATAGCGGACGTTCCACTGTCTGTCAAAAGATCGATAAACACTTTGTCTGCTGGAATGTTGAAGATATTAAAGCCAGCATTCTGGAGGACAGATTCTCTTTCCTCCCGAGTTGTCATTTGAAGAGGTTCGACCATTTTAATTCTGTAGGGTTCAACTGGAATTTTCGGATGCGTCATTATTTCCTCCTGGAAAAAACAGGGATTCAAAACGATACAAGTTTATTAAATTCTGAAAATCTCTGTTCTATCTGTTCACGGGTTAAAGATTTTAGGCCTTCAATCCCGAATTTTTCTATAGTGAATGAAGCCATCACACTCCCATAAACGGTGGCCCGCCGCAGGTGCTTTTTTTCAAAGGACTGGACCTTATCCAGGTATCCAAGGAAACCTCCACCAAAGCTGTCTCCGGCTCCAGTCGGATCCACAACGTTTTCACAGGGAAAAGCCAGGGTTCCAAAAATGAAATCCTTACGAAGAAGGAGAGCTCCATGTTCGCCTTTTTTGATAATCATGGAAGAGGGCCCTAACTCTAGCAGCTTTTTCCCTGCCTTGATAAGGTTGTTTTCCCCTGCCAACATTTTGACTTCTTCATCGTTGGCAAAAAACATATCCACATCTTCTAAAACCTTTAGGAGGGCTTCACGCTTGGTATTGATCCATAGATTGATTGTATCCATGGCCGTCAATTTAGGGTTAACCAACTGAAGACGAATATCTTCTTGAATATCCGGATCGATGTTGCCAAGAAAAACAATGTCTGCTTTTTGGTAATCAGGAGGAAGCACAGGTTTGAAATCTTGGAAGACATTTAGCTCTGTCTTAATGGTCGTTCTCTGGTTGGGATCATGTCCATACCGCCCTTCCCAGTGAAATGTTTTTCCTTTTTCAATTGTCAGTCCGCGGGTATCAACACCCCGGTTTTGAAAAAGATCTATAATTTCAGTCGGAAAATCCGATCCCACCACAGCCACTATTTTTGGACCGGTAAAATAACTGGCAGCAAGAACCGAGTAAGCACAGGAACCGCCGACAATTTTTTCTTTTCGCGTTTCCGGTGTTTCAATCGTATCGAATGCTAAAGATCCAACGATGACTAAACTCACTTTATTCTTCCCCTTGGAGATATTCCCCTAAAATATATTTGAGATTATTTCTGATCTCATTAGGGATAAGGTCGGCCTGGGTTACTATGCTGTTTTCAAGGGACCGCAGACATTCACAGCCTTCAAACGGAAAATCCGGAAGAGTTCGGACAGCCTGTTTGAGTAAAATTTTGGCATTTTTGATGTTCTGCTCCAGGTTCTCGAAAATAAGTTCCGCTGTAACCTTTTCCTCACTTTCGTGCCAGACATCATAATCGGTGACCAAGCTTAACGTGGCATAACAAATTTCGGCATCCCGACACAGTTTGGCTTCGGTAGCACTTGTCATCCCAATGATATCACAACCCCACTGTCGGTAAATTTTTGATTCCGCCTTGGTTGAAAAAGCAGGGCCTTCTATACAAATGTATGTCCCTCCCTGGTGGATAGACAAGTTCAATTCTTTCCCGACATTATATAGAAATCCAGCAAAATCAGGGCATACGGGTGGTTCGAGACTGACATGAACGGCGATCCCCCCGCCAAAAAAAGTGTTTTTTCTGTGGGTGCGGTCAAAAAATTGATCTGGCACCACAATATCTTTCGGCCTTAATTCCTGTCTTAATGAACCCACAGCACTGACAGAGACAATCCTGTCAACCCCCAGCATTTTAAAACCGTAGATGTTCGCTCTGTAATTTATCTCATGAGGAAGGATTCTGTGGCCCCGCCCATGACGGCTGAGGAAGGCAATTTTTTTCCCCACCAAATCCCCAATGATAAAAGAATCTGAAGGCTTGCCGAAAGGAGTGTTTAGGCTGATTTCCTCAATAATATTTATTCCATCAATTTCATAAAGACCTGTTCCCCCAAGAATTCCTAGGTCAACCTGCGGCAATCCTAATCTTAATTCAGGTTCCATGGTCACTCCTTTAACAAGACTATTTGTATACAATTTATGGCAATCCAAGTCAAACCTATCTGTTGATATCTTTGTGAGAGTGTGATACTAGCTATTAAAATGGACATTGCTTTGAGGAGTTCACATGTTAAAAAAAACTCTTAAAATGACAAAAATAGTTTTAAGTTTTCATGTCTTATTATTGTCTGGAACCCTGTGTTTCAGTCAGATTACGACTCCCGAAGCTTATTTAGGGTATAAACCCGGCGAAGATTTTCATCTTGCAACTTATGAGCAGTTGATTGGTTATTTTGAACTCATCGCAGGCGAGTCCAACCGTATACAGATATTTGATATGGGCTCAACTTCAATGGGAAGAGACATGAAATATGCCATAATTTCTTCTGAAGATAATATGGCCAATCTCGAAAAATACCAAAACATTTCCAAAAAACTAAGTCTGGCCCGAGATCTTTCAGAAGAGGAGGCTAAAAATCTGGCAAAAGAGGGAAAAGTAATTGTTTGGATAGATTCAGGAATACATGCTTCAGAAACCTCTCCGCCCATGCATCAATTTCAACTCGTCTATGACCTGATCACTGGAAATGACGAATCGACACGATCCATATTGGACCATGTCATCCTGCTGCTCGTCCAGGCCAACCCAGACGGCATGACACTGGTTGCGGACTGGTACAACAACAATGTCGGGACTCCTTTTGAAATGAGCCGTCTCCCGTTTCTGTACCACAAATATGCCGGACACGATAATAACCGTGACTCGTTTATGGCCAATCTTCAAGAGACTCAGAATATGAACAAAGTTGTTGGCAGAGAATGGTTCCCCGAACTCATGTACGTTCAACATGAATCAGCACCATTTCCAGCACGTATTTGGATACCGCCAAATCCGGAACCTGTCAATCCCAACATCCATCCGATTGTGACGCGCTGGAAAAATCTGGTGGGATCAGCCATGGGCCAGGGATTCGACGCGGCTGATTTGCCCGGAGCTCTCTCCCGTACAGCATTTGACCTCTGGTATCCAGGTTATGCAGATGGCCCAGCCGTTGAAACGCATAATATTCCGTCCATTCTGACCGAAACAGCCAACTTTGGATACGCCACTCCTCAATATTATCGGGTAAACGACTTCCCCGAGCCCTATCGTGATCTGACTGCAGGCACATTTTATCCGAGCCCCTGGAAAGGAGGATGGTGGCACTTGAGCGATGCGATCACATATGACCTGACGGCCTCTAAATCCGTTCTGGATGTGGCCGCAAAGTATGGCTATGAATTTCTCTACTATAAATACAAAATGGGACGGGACATCATAAAAAAGTTCAGCAAAGAATCCCCTTTTGGCTGGATTATATCTTCAAATCAAAGGGACCTTCCCACATGCCAATTGATGCTGAATCGATTTATCGGATATGGAATTGAAGTTTATTCGTCTGATACGTCCTTTACTCATGAAGGCATTCCTTACCGTGAGGGGTCCTTCATCATCCCCACAAGCCAAGCCTTCGGAGCCTATGTTAAAAATATCCTGGAGAGCCAAGAATATCCCGATTTGAGAAAATACGGCCACCTCTGGCAGGGATTGTCACGAACAGTTCGTTGGGACGGCGCCCCACTCGCACCTTACGACGGCGTGGGTTGGACCCTCCACCTCCAAATGGGAATTGACGTCTCTGAGATGAGTACACCACTTGATGTTAAAAAAACTCTTATTAATGAAAAAATTTTAATTCCCGGGGATATAAAAGGAAGCGGCCCTCATTATGTTCTATCCTCCTCCACCAATACAGGTGTCACAGCTGCAATGCGTATTCTCAAAGCAGGAGGAAAAGTATTTCGGGCCCTTTCTGAAGTCACTGTCGACGGGATCACGTGCCCCAAAGGATCTTTCATCGTTGATGCCGGGAGTTTGTCCAGAAACTCTCTTGCTGCCATTGCCTCTGAAACCGGGATGATATTTTTTGGGGGAAAAGTTACGGCGGAACGTAGAACCCTGCAAATTCCCAGGATAGCGCTCTACAAATCCTGGATTGCAAATACGGATGCGGGCTGGATATCATATATATTCGACACATATCAAATCCCCTTCCATGCCCTGACCGATGCTGAGATAAAAGCCGGCAATCTCCAAAATCGATTCGATGTCATTGTTCTACCGGATCAAAATCCTTCATCAATTATTAATGGTCACCAAAAGGGGACAATGCCTCAGAATTACGTCGGCGGTATCACAAAAGAAGGAGTGGAGAATATTATGGCATTTGTGGACAGAGGCGGCACTCTCGTGTGCCATAAGAGCTCAGCCGGATTCGCGATTAGCGAGTTTAGGCTCCCCATTAAAAACGTTCTCGATGAAGCCAAATCTGACACCTTTAACTGCCCTGGTTCGATTTTAAAAGTGACTTATAAGACAGAACACCCATTGGCCTATGGAATGGAGGAAAATGGCGTGGGGTATTTTTCCAGAGGGAAAGCGTTTGAGCTGATAGCAGATTCTGACGAAGAAAAAAAGGAAATGAATAACAACATATCCATTCGAAGCATTGCACAATACCCTGATGAAAGCCTGCTGCTCAGCGGTTGGATTCTCGGTGAAGAACTTTTACGGGGAAAATCAGCCATTCTGGAAGTGTCCTATAATAAAGGTACAATTATTCTCTTTGGATTTAGCGTTCACAATCGGGCTCAATCCTACAGAAACTTCAAACTCCTCTTCAACGCCATTCTTCACTAAGCCAATTCTCCGTCTAAGGCAAGTGCACCTATTTTTGTGATTTTTTCAGAGTTCCGGGATCTAGGAAGGCATGATGGAGAAATCTAGAAGGATAAAATCTGAAGAGGATGGAAAAAGCGACACACGGGAGGATTTAGCCTTACCGAGTTTTGTTCGTCGAGGGAAGCCGACAAGGTCGGCCACTGAGTATGTTTGAGCATGGAAAATTTATACAATAAGGGATGCTTCTAATCTGAAGGACTTTTTGCGTTTTGTGGGCATTTTCGCTATTCTATTCTCCAAAGGTCAAAAGAATGGCTTTGAAGAAAAAAGAACAAAACAAGTTTCTCTATTTTGATGCCACCTCTGGTCTCAGCGGAGACATGATTTTAGGCGCTCTTCTGGATTTAGGCGTACCCAAAACATTGTTTTTAGAACAAATGGCCAAACTGAACCTGCCTGTAGACATCAAAATAAAGGGGACAAAAAGGTCCTCGCTTCGAGGACTTAAAGTTGATGTTTCCGTCAGAAAAAAAACAAAAGACACCAAACGTAGATGGACAGATGTGGAGGACCTCCTCAATTCGAGTTCTTTTTCAAAAAACATAAAAAATAAGTCTCTATCAATCTTTAAGAAGCTCTTCCAGGCTGAGGCACGCGTTCACGGCCACTCCTTCAACTTGATTCACCTGCACGAAGCCGGAGCAGATGATGCCATCGTTGATATTGTTGGCTGCTGCTTTCTTGTCGACTATCTTCATGTCGACACATTTTACTCTTCACCATTAAATGTCGGACAAGGATGGGTCAAAACAGCACATGGACGGCTGCCCGTTCCACCGCCTGCTGTCGCAGAAATCCTCAAGGGCATCCCCGTCTATTCGGCATGGGCCAAAGATGAACTGGTCACCCCTACAGGGGCGGCCATTGCGGCGACTCTTGTTAATACATTTATGTCGTTTCCAGAAATGAATTATGAAAAAATTGGATATGGCGCCGGAGGTAAAGACTTCCCGGAAATCCCAAACATTCTTCGTGTCTTCCTCGGAAAAACTGAACAGTTTGAAGCCTCTAAAAAGATATATACTATCGAGGCCAACATCGATGACAGCACACCTCAAATATTAGCCGGATACTTCGAAAAGGCATTTAAATTAGGGGCATTAGACGTGTCTCTCACCCCCATTGTCATGAAAAAAAACAGGCTGGCCACAAAGCTGACTCTTCTGGTCGAAGCAGGTAAACGGGACTCCCTCATCCGTTCTATTTTTGAGGAAACGAGCTCGATAGGTGTCAGATTCTATCCTGTTGAAAGACGGGTTCTCGAGCGCCATTATGCAAAAATTACAGTACTGGATGAAGATATTACCGTCAAGACCGCCTGCCTCGAGGGCACAGAAGTCAATGTTTTACCCGAATATGAGGACTGTAAAAAAGTGGCCAGAAAAAACAACATACCAGTTAAAAAAGTCTATGAGATGGCTCAGAGAGAAATAGCTCGAGGAAAAAAGAAAATGAGGAGATAATACAGTGGATTTAAAAAAAATAGAGGAGGGAATAGCACTCATACTGAGAGGAGTGGGAGAAGACCCTCAAAGAGCCGGCCTGCAGGGAACCCCAAAAAGAGTGGCCGCCATGTTTTCTCAAATTTTTGGGGGGAAGGATGAGGACCCCGCCCAAGAACTGCGCACCATTGATGGAGAGAACCATGATGAAATGGTCTTGATTAAAAATATTCCCCTCTATTCAATGTGCGAACACCACATGCTTCCATTTGCGGGCGTAGCGCATGTCGCTTATATTCCTAAAGGCGGACGAATCGTCGGATTAAGCAAGATCGCCAAAGTTGTGGACATATATTCCCGAAGGCTTCAGGTGCAGGAACGTCTCACCAAACAGATTGCCGACCTTATTGAAAGCCAACTAAAACCTTTAGGAGTTTTGGTTGTTATCGAAGCCGAACACATGTGCATGTCCATGAGGGGCGCAAACAAACCCAAGGCTTTGACAATCACATCCGCTGTTCGAGGTTCATTCAGATCGTCAAATGCCACACGTGCAGAAGCTATGACCTTAATCAGGGGAGGAGTTGGCAGTGGAAAAGAGATCTAAGAATACCTTTTATATCACAACCCCCATCTATTATGTGAATGACGTTCCTCACATCGGAAATGCCTACACAACGATCATCACAGACGCCATCGCTCGCTTCAAAAAACTGGCCGGGTATGATGTCTTTTTTCTTACAGGAACAGATGAACATGGCCAAAAAGTAGAAAAATCATCCCAGGAAAAAGGATTGACCCCCATCCAACTGGCCGACAAAATGGTGGTCCATTTCAAGGACCTCTGGAAAGCCCTCAATATTTCATACGACTACTTTATCCGAACCACTCAGCCCATCCACGAAAAAGGTGTCCAGAAAATTTTCCAGAAATTAAAGGACAAGGGGGATATCTACAAAGGAACGTATGAAGGGTTTTACTGCATCTCTGATGAGAATTTTTTATCCGAAGACGTTCCCTTAGAAAAGGACGGTCATAAAGTGTGTCCAGACTGCGGAAAGGAGTGCAGCCTTGTTTCAGAAGAATGTTATTTCTTTAAACTCTCCGCCTACCAGGATCGGCTTCTGGAATATTATACTCAACATCCCGATTTTGTCCGACCTCACACCAGAATGAATGAAGTGGTCAGTTTTGTTAAGCAGGGGCTCAAAGATCTCAGCATCACAAGGACAACGGTGAAGTGGGCCATCCAAGTGCCGGATGATCCGGAACATACGATCTATGTCTGGTTCGATGCCCTCAATAACTATTTGACAGCCATCGGGTATGATTGGAATCAGGAACTCTATAAAAAATTCTGGCCGGCCGATGTCCACTTCATCGGGAAGGACATCCTACGCTTCCATGCCATTTTCTGGCCGGCCTTCCTCATGGCCTCTGATTTCCCACTTCCAAAAACCGTTTTTGGCCACGGTTGGTGGCTTAAAGATGACACAAAAATGTCCAAATCCAAAGGGAATGTCCTCGATCCGCATGTGATCCTGGATGTCTTTGGCCCTGATCCTCTGCGGTATTTCCTTCTCAGAGAGACCCCCATCGGTCTGGACGGGAATTTTTCCCATGAAGGATTTCTTCACAGAGTCAACTCAGATCTGGCTAACGACCTGGGCAATCTTGTCCAAAGAACCCTGACTATGATTTTTAATTATTTTGACGGTTCTATCGACAACATGGATGAAGAACAGGACAAAGATAAAGCACTGAGATTGGCATTTGATTCCTTGATGCCGCTTGTTATAGAGCACTATGAAAACTACAACCTGAGCAAAGCCCTGGAAGAGATCTGGGGATATCTGAACAAGATCAATAAATATCTAGCCGAACAGGAGCCCTGGAAAATAGCCAAGGACACCGCACAAAAAAACAGACTGGGAAGAATCCTCTACCAGGCAGCCGCCTCCCTAAGAGCTGTTAGCCCACTCCTCTTCCCGGTGATGCCGGAATCCATGGAAAAAATATGGGCTCTCCTCGGCGAAGAACGGGCCATCACTGAGATCAGGTTATCTCAGTTTAGCTACAAAGACTATGATATTAAGGGCCACTTGAAAAAACCTGATCCTCTTTTCCCAAGAGTCAAACTCGAAGACTTTCTCAAGGAAGAAGAGGCCGTATCCTTGCCCGCTCAGAAGGAGGACAAAATGGAACAAGTTACTTTTGATGAATTCAAGAAAATGGACTTTCGCGTGGGAGAAATTTTGAATGTTGAACACGTCGAAGGCACAGACAAACTCTTAAAAATTGAGGTCGATATCGGGACAGAAACCAGACAAATGGTCTCCGGAATCGCCGACACATATTCTCCGGATGATTTAGTCGGCAAAAAAATCGTGGTCATTGTCAACCTCAAACCTGCCGTAATCAGAGGAGTGGAATCACACGCCATGCTCCTGGCTGCCGATATTTCAGGAAAAGCATACCTTCCCTTCTTTCTTCCAGACATTCCTGCCGGAGCAAAAGTCCGCTGAGAATTCTATGAGACGGAGGTCATTTATTGGCGGTTTTCTGGGAGGCTTTGTAGGTCTCCGTACCGCTCTTTCTTCTGGAAGCAGCCGTTCTTCCTTTAACTTAAACACACGTCAGAGCACGATTGGATCAGATATCCTGGTTAAAGTTCTCGGAACGGCGCAGGATGGAGGGATCCCTCAAATAGGATGTTTTTGCCCAAACTGCCTTCAGGCAAGAAAGGACCAGCGTTTTGCCCGCCTCATTTCCTCTCTTGGCATCTTGGACCTGAAGAACAGAACGGCATTCATTATCGATACCACCCCAGATCTGAGACTCCAATACGATCTGATCCACGAACGTTTGGGAAGACAAAAAACCGGCCGAAAAAATGTCCCTGATGGAATCCTGCTGACACACGCCCACATCGGGCACTATACAGGATTGATGTTTTACGGATACGAATCTCTATCCACCCAAAATCTTCCGGTTTACTGCTCCAAGCGAATGGGGGATTTTCTCTCTAGTAACGGACCCTGGGGGCAGCTTGTCAGTCTGAAGAATATTTCCCTTCAATATTTTGAATACGAAAGGAAAGAGAATCTCTCAGAAAATATTTCTGTAATCCCATTTCGCGTCCCTCATCGTGATGAATATTCAGACACTCTTGGGCTTAAGATTTTTGGTCCGAAAAAAAGTCTTCTCTATATCCCTGATATTCAGAGCTGGGATGGATGGAATCGATCTATCAAGGAAGAGGTCGAACAGACAGACCATGCAATTTTAGATGGGACATTTTTCAGTCCCGAAGAACTTCCAGGTCGAGACCTGACAAAAATCGGCCACCCCTTCATCACCACATCCCTCGAAGTTTTAAAAGATACAACTAGAGTTCGATCCAAAAGAAAAAAGGTCTTTTTCACCCATCTCAATCACTCCAATCTTGCGCTCAATCCTGAGAGTCAAGAAAGAAAAACCGTCACTGAAGCAGGCTGCAGTATCGCATCAGATGGAATGGAATTTTTTCTTTGAAGAGCGAGTCAATCCAGGTATTTTTGAAATAGGGAAACAGAAAGAGCCCCCCCACGTAAAATCTTTACTCTTCCCGTTGAAATATCGATAACCGTAGAGGACCGCAAGCCCGGAGTTCGCCCCCCGTCTACAATCAGGTCAATTTCCCCAGAAAAATCTTTTCGGACTTTTTCTGGATCTCCGGTTTCTTTTTTGTTCGAAAAATTGGCACTTGTTGCTGTGATAGGGAAACCAGCATGCCGGACAAGGGCTCTCAGCCATTCAAAATCCGGATATCTCACACCGATCGATCTGGACTGTCCTAGAAGAATATCCGGCAATTTCTCCGAAGCATGGAAAACGACAGTAAGGAGACCCGGCCAGAACTCGTTTGAGAGAGATTCAAAAACTGGGGGGATGTCCTCGACGAGTTCACTGAGTTGGCTTTTATCCGTAATGATCACAGAAAGCGGCTTGGACAAATTCCTTCTTTTCAACAGATAAACTTTACGGATGGCTTCCTCTGAGAAACAGTTGACCCCCAGGCCGTAGAAGGTGTCGGTGGGATAGGCTATAACTCCATCTTTTTTTAGCACAGCCTTTATTTTGTCCAGCTTATCAGGCTCGAAACTATTTGTATCGACTCTAACGATTTCTGTCTTCATGTGTGCCACATTTACCAAAAGTCATCCCCATACTAAAAAGCACCGGGATAAAAGTCAACTTTATCTCTATCGGAACAAATACAGGAAGTTGAGTCGAGCAGGCTTGACTAAAAAGCGTATCTAGCTTATAAACATAGTCTTAGCATGTTAAGAAAAGGACAGTTGACCTTTTTTGGAAACAGTCAGGCTGATCCACTACCCTGTGGAAAATTCTATAAGACTTGGCATGGTATTTGCATATCTGTTTTGCAGAGGAGAAAGACAATGAAGAAACATTTCATAATTTTATTCGCACTCATCCTGTGTCTACCGGGATTCGTTTTTTCCGATTTAGTGTCATTTAAAGTTGGCTTTTTCATTCCACGAGCTATGAGCGATTTATGGGAAGAGGAGTTCCTGAACATGAGCTTTATGAAATCAGAGTTCCAGAACACCAATTTCGGATTTGGATACGAATATTTTGTTTCTCGTGAATTCAGTCTTATTTTGGGTGTTGAGGGGTTCACAAAGAATAAATCAGGCATTTATAACGACTATGTAGGAGAGGATATCGACAGCGAGGGCTATGCCTTCGATTATGGCCAGGGATACCCCATCTCCCATGTGTTTTCAGTTTCGATAACGCCCGTCCATGCGTCTCTTAAATTCACCCCCCTTGGGAGAAAAGGAAAAATCATTCCTTTTGCCGGAGGTGGTTTCAGTGCTTACCTCTGGACGGTCCGGCTTCAAGGAGACATGATCGATTTTAATGCAGGTGAAGAATTCATCGATCTGGACCTGGACGCAGTTGTCATCGGCTATCCCATATATCCGGTTGACGCCCGGGAAGAGAACAAAATCAGCTTTGGATTCCACGTTTTTGGCGGTGTCATGCTCCCCGTCGCAAACAGGATCAGCTTAGAAGGGGAGGTCAGATACAGCCGGGCGACAGGCACACTCAAAGATGCGTTCATCGGATTTGAACCTTTTGATCTTGGTGGAATAACCATCAGTGTTGGCCTAAATTACTGGTTTTAATCGCCTTTATCTCAGATTAGAACTTTTCGTGAGAGATAATCTCATCCAGGCTTTTTCTCCCTCTGTCTTTAGGGACTTCATTTGGATACCCCAAGGGTGTTAAAGCCAAGACTTTAACATCCTCTGGTACTCCCAGATGCGCTTTCACTTCTTCTTCCCGGAATGAGCCTATCCAGCATGTTCCCAAGCCTTCTTCCTCTGCCTTCAGCATAAGATGATCGAGAGCAATGGCCACATCTACAGGCCAGGATTTCATGTATCGCCCCATCTTGGCATAGGAATTTTCCGGGTAGGCACAGGCAACGATTAAAATCGGCGCTTCTGCGATAAAATACTGATGCGCCGAAGATATGGCTAATTTCTCCTTCATGTCTTTGGCCTTAACGATAACAAAATGCCAAGGCTGAAGATTTTTTCCTGAAGGGGCTATTCGTGCCGCTTCCATCACCCTAAGAAAAACCTCCTCAGGGACAGGATCTGGTTTATACTTACGTGTACTTCTCCGTGATCGCATCACATCAATGATACTCATTAGACCTCCTGTTTTTTTTCATATTTTTCAATGAGGCCGGAATAATAATCAACTTCTGACTTCTTGTTTCTTTTCCCGAATCCAGCCACTAAAATATTGCACTTTTTTAAAATCTCCATTCTCACCTGCTCCCTCTGCTGAGAGGATAATTCCATTTGGAATATTTTTTCCAGAGCTTTGACACGGAACGAATCCATTCCCCAATATTTATGGGAAAGCTGGTCAGGATGACCCCCTCTTTTGACTATGAGAGGTTTGGTGATCAAATGGATAGGATATCTCAAAGCCACACGTATCCCAAAGTCATAATCTTCACATGCCGGAAGATCTTCATCAAAAGTGCCTGCTTCTCGAAAAACAGATCGGCAAAAAAGGGCAGACGAAAGGCTGAGAAGACAGAGAGGAAGGACTTTTTCAAAAATCCATCCCGAATATTTTTTATGTTTTTTTTTGGGATTCACAAACACTGAGTTGCGAATCCAGATCTCTTCCGTGTAACAGACTTTGGTCTGTGGCAAAGATTTCATCAAACTCATCTGAACAGTGATTTTGTCTGGTTTCCACAGATCATCTGAATCCAAAAAAGCCACATAGCTCCCCTGAGATAATTTGATCCCAAGATTTCTTGCCGCACTTACACCCTTGTGGTTTTGGTAAAAATAGACAACGGGTGAAGGGAAAGACTCCACAACGGCTTTTGTTGAATCCGAGGAACCATCGTCAATAACCAGAAGTTCAAATGGGTTGGTTTCTGAGCCAGCGGCAAAATAGTTCTGGTCCAGGACGGACTGAATGGCTTCTTTTAAAAATTCAGCTCGGTTATAGCTGGGAATGATGATGCTGATCATCTTGAATTATTGTTCAGGACATTTTTTCATATTCTTTTAGAAATGAGGAGTTTTTTATTCAGGGAGAATGGAATTTGCATTCGACCCCACTGCGTCAGGAATTCGATCTCTCCAGAGAAAGCCGCATCCAGATCACTTTTCTGGAGAACGGAGTAGAGTTCCTTCCCCACTTCAAAAAAATTGAGGAGAAGATGGATCATAAAAACTTTTTCTCCCCTTGCATCGATATTTTTATCCCCATCAATCTGGCCCTGGTCAACAAGGAATCCGTCAAATTTTAAGCTGTAGGTAATTTTATAGACACGAAGATTAAAACTGTTTCTGTTTATAAACTTGACGTGAAAATCCAAATCGGCGCCTGCGATGGATATGGTGTTTGCGTCTAAGGACAAAATTTCGACTTCCGGAACCCTAAAAATTGGAAATTCTCCGTTAAAAGCAATGGGAAGGCTGCCTCGTTCCTTTCTTCCGTCACTAAAAAACAGTTCTCCCATTAGATAACACGAGGCTGAGTCCATCCCGCTGATGCCATCGATAGTTTGGAAAAGATGCTCATAAGTGATTTTCACTGGGACAGCCACCATTGTTGTCGCTGAAGGCCTGATATCCACACCTTCGGAAAGAGAGGTGCTGAGCTGAAGGTATTCCCTTTCGTCCACGACAAAACGGTATCTGTATCGAGTCAAATAATATGATTTTGAGGATACGTTTTTTATGTTGAGATAGAAAACATAATTTAAAGATTTTGCCGAAAGGTTTTCAACCTGTTTCACTTCAAGAGATATGGAAAGATCCTTATCCAGAGCTCCTGCAAAACAAAAGCCGGCAAGAAGTATCACCAGTATTGGAATATTTGCATAACTCTTTTTCATGGCCGCTTTATCCAAAAGCCGAACATTTAGGATACATCTATCCCACCCAAATTTCAACTTTGAGCAGGTGTGTTGATTTAAGATGGGGAAAAAGAGTACACTTCAATGAAGATAATCCCGGAAGATAACATTGAACACGCAAAAAAATAGGAGAAGGCTCAAAAATGCTCCGTTTCGTCATAAAGAGTTTTTCATTCAGAAGTTCGGCAAGAATGTTTACGCGGTGGGGGGTTTTGTCCGGGATCTTCTCCTCGATCCCCAAAAAAAAGATGCGGACAATGTCGATATCCTGATCAGACATCACTCTATCGAAAAGATCGTTGAAACACTTCAATCCTCCGGAAAAATTGATCTGGTAGGGAAATGCTTCGGTATCATCAAATTTGTGCTGGAAGACAGGACCTACGATATTGCACTACCAAGAACAGACTCCCCAAGAAAAACGACTATCCGCGGCCACAAGGACTTTGTCATTAAAGCCGATCCGGAAATTCCCCTTGAAAAGGATCTGGAAAGACGAGATTTCCGGTGCAACAGCATTTCATTAAGGCTTTTCGACAATGAAATGTACGACCCCTTCGAAGGAGAAAAGGACATAAAAGCTAAAGTCATCCGGCTGACCAATCCGGACGTTTTTCCCGAAGATCCCCTACGGGTTTTTCGCTGCGCCCGTTTCGCTTCAGTTCTTGGCTTTTCAGTGGATCCGGAAATATATGTGGCCTCAAAAGACATTGACTTATCGGGTTTGAGCATTGAGCGAATCAACGAAGAATTATTCAGAATCCTCCTTGAGTCTGAAAGGCCATCCACAGGTCTTGAAGAATTATTTAAGCTGAGCGCTCTGCGCCAGGCTTTTCCTGAACTCTACCGGCTCTCCCTATCTATCCAAGACGCAATTTTTCATCCTGAAAAAGACTCCTTCGGCCATCACACGGTGTGGCAGCACACAAAAATCACGATGGACCAGGCTAAAAGACTAGCCAAAATATTCAAACTCAATCCAGAAAAGGAGCTCGCCCTTTTGTTGGCCTCCCTGTTCCATGACACGGGAAAAGCCGCCACAGCCAGGTGGGAATTTAAACGGGGAAGGATGGCCATCACCAACTATGGACATGATATCACCAGTACAAACATAACTAAAGAAGTTCTAGATAGACAGAAGATTCACTCGTGGAGAGGGCTGAATCTAAGAAAAACAATATTATCCCTCATCAAAACACATCACCGGGCTTCTGAACTCTGGCAGAATCGAGACTCGGTCACAAAAAAAGCATTCAACCGGCTCGCTGCAGACGTCTACGGAGAGATTGAACTGGTTGCTCTGTTGGATGCCGCCGATAGAGCCGGAAGGAATGAGGAGCCTATACAAGGAATAGATCAAGAGGGCCAATGGCTCTTAAAAAAATTTGAAGAGTTGAATGTTTCGAAAAAAACTATTCAGCCTTTAATCTTCGGACGGGATCTGATCGATTTGGGAATTTCACCAGGTCCTGAGATGGGAAAGATACTTAAAAAATTATATCAACTTCAACTCGACAACGAGTTCGAAACCCGGTCCAAGGGTCTAATCCTCGCAAAAAAAATAATCACGGAGAACAAACAATGAAAATACTCGTCGCCGGCGGGGCTGGGTACATTGGATCCCAGACCGTTCAAGAACTTTTACTTGAAGGTTATGACGTCACTGTTTTTGACAATTTTTCGACAGGCAAAAGAGATTTTATCCCAGGCGGAAGTATCTTTGAAGGCGATTTGATGGACAGGGAATCGGTGGAGGATGCTTTCGACAAAACCGATTTTGATGCGGTCCTCCACTTTGCATCACTTATTGAGGTAGGAGAATCGTATGCCAATCCTAATAAATATTACACTCACAATCTTATAAGCAGTTTGAATCTTCTGAATGTTTTGCTCAAAAAGGGTGTTCATAAATTCATTTTTTCTTCGAGCGCCGCTGTTTATGGCAGTCCTGAAACGTCTCCAATCTCTGAAGATCACCCTCTCAGACCCATCAATCCCTATGGACAGACCAAATTTTTTGTGGAGAAAATTCTCGAGGATTATGGCAGAGCCCACGGTCTAAAATTTATTTCCCTCCGCTACTTCAATGCTTCTGGAGCAGATCCAGATGGTTTGAGGGGAGAGGCTCATAATCCTGAAACACACCTCATCCCAAACATCCTGCTCTTTCTTTTAAATAAACGAGATCGTTTTTTCCTTTATGGCAACGATTTTAATACACCCGATGGAAGCGCCGTAAGAGATTACATCCATGTTAAAGACCTGGCTAGAGCCCATGTCCTTGCCCTAAAAAGACTTTTTTTAAAATCGGAAAGTGAATTCATCAATCTTGGAACGAATAAAGGATATTCTGTTCTCGAAATTATCACGAAGGTCGAACAAATAACAGGGAAAAAAGTCAATTACACAACAAGTCCGCGGCGGCTTGGAGATCCCCCGGTTCTGCTTGCATCAAAGGACAAAGCCGAACGCCTCCTTGGCTGGAAACTCGAATATTCAGATATAGAAACCATCATCCAGACCGCCTGGAACTGGCACTCCAAATATTGACTCGCCACCCTTAAAAATGCTACCTTAACGTGTGATGAAAAAAAAAACAAACACAAATTTATTGAATATTTGCATTTTGCCTGCCCTCACTGTGATGCTGCTCGGGAGCTGTGCGGTTTTAAAAAACCCGGCTCAGGAACCTCAGGCAGAAACCGAGCAACAGCCCAATCATGTCGA
The DNA here is from genome assembly GCA_964633715.1 of uncultured Eubacteriales bacterium. Taxonomy (GTDB): domain Bacteria; phylum Acidobacteriota; class Aminicenantia; order Aminicenantales; family Aminicenantaceae; genus JAUWVG01. The sequence continues at coordinate 34,837 of CAZWHQ010000024.1, read as the reverse complement.
ACTCGAAACTCAAATCCCGGTAAAGGAAGAACCACCGCCCGTTGAAAAACCCATAGTAACCCGGGAAGTCTCCCAACAAACCGTTCAGGAAAATAAGATCGAGGAGATCAATCCCTCAGCTAAGCTAGACGAAGCCCTGAATGACTATGATGATGCTCAATATGCGTGGGAGCGGGGAGATATGGATACGGCACTAGAAGCTTTGGATCAGGCTTACCGCCGCATTCTCGAAATCGAGCTTCCTCCTGATTCACCCCTGAACGAGGAAAAATATAATTTGCGATTGCTCATCGCTCAACGTATCCAGGAAATCCATGTTTCACGCCGAACCGCAATCCACAACAACCATAAATCCATCCCACTCGAAGAAAACAAAGATGTCCTCGCAGAAATCAAAAGTTTCCAAACCGTTGAGAGAAAGGAATTCGAAGCCTCATACCAACGATCGGGACGTTTCAGAGAAATTATTGTAAAAGAACTGAGAGAAGAAGGTGTGCCGGAAGAGCTGGCATGGATGCCCATGATCGAGAGCTGGTTCAAGGTTAATGCCTATTCGAGAGCCCGTGCTTTAGGTTTGTGGCAGTTTATTTCTTCAACAGGCCTGCGGTTTGGTCTTAAAAGAGACCAGTGGATCGATGAAAGGATGGATTACATAAAAGCTACCCAGGCCGCGGCAAAATACCTTAATGAGCTGCATTCCCTATTCGGGGATTGGACGACTGCTTTGGCCGGATACAACTGTGGAGAATTTCGAGTCCAGCGTGTGATCAAAGGTCAGCGGATTAACTATCTCGATAATTTCTGGGATCTCTATGCCATGCTTCCCCGGGAAACAGCCCGTTTTGTCCCCAGGTTTATCGCGACACTTCTCATCATCAACGATCCAGGTAAATATGGTTTTACGCTTCCTCACCCTGATCCTCCTCTCCAATTTGAGACGGTCTCCATCAACCGTGCAGTCAGCCTATCTTCACTGGCAAAAGCTCTCGGCCTTCAAGAAGCTGATCTGACCAATTTAAATCCTGAGTTGCGTTATAAATCCACTCCTGAAAGGGAATACTCCCTCCGTGTCCCCAAAGGGTACGAGGCACAGACACGGTCGAAAATTTCAACCGTGGCCAAATACGTTCCTCCCGAAGCCACCTATGTCAACCACTATGTCAGAAGAGGTGAGACAGTTTCAGGAATTGCAGAACGCTACAGGACATCTGTTTCTTCCATAGCAAGAGCGAACAATCTGCGCAGTAACTACCTCATCCGTCCCGGGCAGAGACTCAAGGTCCCAGGAAGGTCGGCCCCAGCTTCAGTGTCAGGCTCTCTAATTCAGGAAGGAGAAAAAACTGTCTATGTCGTAAGAAGGAGTGATTCTCTCTGGGCCATAGCAAATACCTTTGGCACTACTGTGAACAAACTGAAGCGAGACAACAACCTGACGAGCAATATTCTCAGAGTTGGACAAAAATTAACTCTTCAGTCGGGAAGGCCGGGCAATTCTTTTCAGTACACTGTCAAAAGCGGGGATATCCCGGTCAACATCGCCAGAGCGCACGGAATGGATTTAGATGAATTTTTACGAATTAACGGACTTAGTAGGCGTTCAAAGATTTACCCCGGCCAGAAACTCTGGGTCTCCCCTAAAACCAATAAATAGAGTAATTAATTGGGGACATTAATTGGGGACAGTCCCCACTTTTTAAAAAAAGTGGGGACTGTCCCCAATTAATTACTCTATTTCTTTTTTTCGCTTTTTTCTTTGGCTTTTTCTTTGAGTGATTTTTTCTTTTCTTTTTTCTTCATTTCATAGCCGATCATCTCCAGGACGGCCATTTCAGTTCCATCTCCAATCCTGGGGCCCACTTTAACAATCCGGGTGTATCCGCCCGGTCTTTCTGAAAAACGCGGACCAATTTCTTCAAACAGTTTTTTTACGACGTCTTTCTTGTAGATAAATCTCAATGCACGGCGTCTGGCATGAAGAGAATTTGTCCTTGATAAAGTGATCATCTTTTCGGCCAGGGGTCGTGTGGCCTTGGCTTTGGCCACAGTGGTCCGTATGCGTTCTTTCTCCAAAAAAGATGTTACGAGATTCCGCAGCAGTGCTTTTCTCTGAGATGAATTTCGTCCTAGCTTCTTGTTTGCTACCAGATGCCTCATTCTTCTTCTCCCTCTTCAAGTTCGCCCTCCTCTTCCCCCTCAATTTTCTCCAAAAGGGAAGGATGGAGTTCCAAATTTAAACCCAATCCCATTTCTTGTAGAGTTTCCTTGATTTCTGTCAGAGATTTACGTCCGAAATTTTTCGTCTTTAACAGCTCATCTTCTGTTTTTTGGACAAGTTCACTAATCTTTTCGATCCCGGCTGATTTAAGGCAGTTGTTGGAACGGACAGAAAGTTCCAAATGATCTATTGACTTAGACAGGATATCGATCTGAGAAAAATAGGGAATTTCAGCTTTAGAGTCCGCAAGTTCTCTTTCGGTTGGCTCATCGACAATATTGAGAAAAATCACCAGATGGTCTCTCAAAATTTTTGAAGCCCTAGCCAGTGAATCTTGAGGAGAAATGGCTCCGTTTGTCCATATTTCAAGAGTCAAACTTTCATAATCGATGCGTTTCCCCACCCGGGCCGGAATAACTTTGTAGTTCACTTTAAGAACAGGAGAATGAGACGAATCGATAGGAATATAATCTACACTCAGATCCTCTGAATAATTCTGGTCGGCCGGCAGATATCCTCGCTTGTTCTCGACAATCATCTCCATATCTAACTCCCCATCATTATCCAGAGAGGCAATGTGAATATCATTGTCGAGAATCTCAATGTCCGAATCATGCTCAATATCAGCGGAGGTGGCAGTAGCCGGACCCTTTTTCTTCAATGTCATCGTCTTTGGTTCATTCACCAGCAGTTTCAACGGGATACTTTTCAAGCTGAGAATAATATCTGTCACATCTTCGACAATTCCAGGAATTGAGGAAAATTCATGAAGAACTCCCTGGATTCGGATATTCGTGATGGCCGCTCCCGGTATCGAGGACAACAAAACTCGCCGCAGTGAATTTCCTATCGTTATACCATAACCTCTCTCAAAAGGTTGGGCTGAAAAGCTTCCATATTTTAAAGTTAATGTTTCATAATTGCATTCTAAATACCGCGGTCTTTGAAATCCCATAGGTGTCATCTCTCCTCCTAATTGCTTTCTCTAGTTTAAGGATTAGATCCTTTTTACCATATCAAAGAACCATCCTTCTATAAACTTATCGTTCTTTATTTCGAATAAAGTTCAACGACTAAATGCTCTTTCACATCAAATGTGATATCGTCTCGCTTCGGAAAAGACATAATACTGATCTCCCTATTATCCCAGTCCACACTCAGCCATCCTGGTACAGATTTAGTCTTGTTTGATTCAACAAGGGGGCCGTACTCTGGATGATTCTTCGATTTTTCCTTAAAGGATACAACATCGTCCTTATTCATCAACATGGACGGGACAGTTGCACTATGCCCATTAAGCCTAAAATGACCGTGTGTGATCATCTGTCGAGCATGGTATCGGGAATGAGAGAAACCGGAGATATAAATGACATTATCCAACCGTCTTTCCAGCATGGATAAAAGGTATTCGCCCGTCACTCCCTTTTTTCTCTCTGCTCGCTGGAAGAACAGACGGAACTGTTTCTCGGACATTCCGTAATACCTTTTCAGTTTCTGTTTTTCTCTCAACTGGATGCCATATCCCAGTATTCTCCTCCGGCTTCGACCATGTTCGCCCGGAGGATAGGGCCTGCGTTCAACAGGACATTTATTCGTCAAACATTTATTTCCTTTTTTGAACAGCTTAACTTTCTCAACTCGACAAAGGCGACATACTGATTCTCTATATCCTGGCATTGTCTACTCCTTTTATGAACATCCTTTACACTCTTCTTCTTTTTCTCTGTCGGCAACCGTTATGAGGGATCGGTGTGATATCTCGAATCGATTTGATTTCCATTCCCTCTGATTGCAGGGCCCTGATTGCCGATTCTCTCCCGGCTCCAGGGCCTTTGACTCTGACATCAATGTATCTGACACCAAAATCTCTGGCCTTGGACGAAACTTCTTTTGCGGCCAATTGTGCTGCAAAAGGAGTGCCCTTTCGAGCTCCTTTAAATCCGGCTGAGCCAGAACTGGCCCAGCACAGCGTGCTTCCCTGCTGGTCGGCAAGAGTAATAATTGTATTATTAAACGTGGATTGAATATAGGCTATGCCGAATCCGACGTCTTTTCTTATTTTCTTTTTTTTTGTTTTCCTTTTTGGTTTGGCCATCAATCACTCCCTTATCGTTTTTTGACTCCCTGCCCTCCAGGTCCCTTTCGTGTTCGGGCATTTGTCTTTGTTCTTTGCCCACGGACAGGTAATCTCCTCTTGTGTCTCATCCCTCTGTACGAGCCGATATCCATCAGCCGTTTTATATCCATCGTGATTTCTTTTCGTAGGTCACCCTCAATTTTTTCCCGCTGTTCGATAATCTGACGAATCCTATTGATTTCATCCTCTGTTAAGGATTTAACTCTTTTATCCTTATCAATTTTGGCTTCTTCGAGAATCTTCATTGACCTTGAATGCCCAATCCCAAAGATATAGGTCAATCCGATTTCAATCCTCTTTTCAGGGGGCAGCGTAATTCCAGCTATTCTTGCCATTTTTACCTCATTTATCCTTGTTTTTGTTTATGTTTTGGGTTTGTGCAGATAACTCGGAGAATCCCTTTTCTTTTGATGATCCGACAATTCCGACACATTCTTTTCACAGATGCTCTGACTTTCATTGCCTTTTCCTTCTATTTATATCGATACGTAATTCGTCCTTTAGTCAAATCGTATGGTGTTAGCTCAAGCAGCACTCTATCTCCAGGGAGGATACGGATAAAATGCTTGCGCATCCTTCCCGATATATGGGCAAGAATGACATGTTTGTTGGCCAATTCCACCTTAAACATTGCATTAGGAAGAGTCTCGATGACTGTTCCTTCAGCCTCAAACACGTCCTGTTTAGGCATACTTTGACTCCTTGATAGAGGATGATTCGAAATTTGTGTCCAAGAGACTTAAAATCTCTACGCTGTCTTCCCGGACAGCAACAGTGTGTTCATAGTGTGCGGAAAGACTCTTGTCTCTGGTAATGGCCGTCCATTTATCGGCTAGAATTTCAACATTCCAATCTCCAACCGCAATCATCGGCTCAATGGCCAGCACCATCCCAGGTTTTATTTTTGGGCCATGACCAGGAGATCCAAAATTTGGAATTTGAGGCTCTTCATGTAAAGACATCCCGATCCCATGTCCGACAAACGTCTTAATAACGGAAAAACCTTGAGCCTCAACATGCTGCTGAATGGCATAGGACACATCGGAAATTCTATTTCCCACTTTCAGCTGTTCAAGTCCTTCATAAAATGATTGTTTCGCAGCAGCGATAAGCTGACTGGCAGTGGAGCTGACCTCTCCCACCGGAAGGGTTACGGCTGCATCTCCATAATAGCCTTTAAAAATGACCCCAAAGTCAAGACTGACGATGTCTCCTTCCTGCAGTGTACGTGATGAGGGGATGCCGTGTACAATTTCTTCGTTTATTGAGGTGCACAGAGATGCTGGAAAATTCCGATAACCTTTGAAAGCGGGGATGGATCCCATATCTTTTGCTTTGCTGTAAGCATAGGCATCCAACTCTTGTGTCTGAATTCCTGGTTTCACCATTTTACTCAAATCAGACAGAATTTTCGCCACTATCTGGTTGCTCTTTTTGATGGCCAGAATTTCTTTTTCGTTCTTATAGACAATCATTGGATCCTGGTGTTCGTTTGTTCTTGTGCAATTTTTCTATCCAGGAGATTGCATAAATTTGTAAAAATATCCTCCCTCGCCGCATCTCCTTCTATACAAAAATATGCGTTTTTTCCCTTGTAAAAAGCAACAAGTCTTTCCCTCTGTTCATGATAAACTTTGAGGCGGTCTCTGATGACCTCAGGTTTGTCATCAGCTCTCTGGACAAGAGTGCCTCCACAATCCTCACAGACTTTGCTCGAATCGGCAGATGTTAACTGAAGATTAAAAATGCCGTTGCAGCCTGAACAAATCCGCCGTGCTGAAATTCTATCGATGACAACCTGGTCGCTCAAATGAATATCGAAAACAACCTCGATTTCATCCGGGCTCATTTTATCCAGCGCGAGAGCTTGAGAGATTGTCCGGGGAAAACCATCGAGGATATATCCCTGTTGACAGTCTCCTTGTCCAATTCGCTTTTTAATCATTGCAATAACAACCTCATCACTCACTAAATCACCACGTTTCATTACAGATTCAGCTTCTCTCCCCAGAGGAGTTTTGTCCGCAACGGCCTGGCGCAGCAGATCACCGGAGGAAATTTTTGGGAATCCATATTTTCCGGTGATAAGGTCTCCCTGAGTGCCTTTCCCACTCCCGGGAGCACCGAGCAATATTATTCTCATCCTCTCCGCCCCCTTAACCGGCCGCGTCTCATAAATCCGTCGTAGTGACGCATAACAAGCTGGGCTTCAATCTGCTGCATGGTATCCATCGCCACGCCAACAACAATCAAAATGGATGTCCCACCAAAATAAAATTCGATATTCATTCCCTGTGTCATCCACTGGGGAAGATTGGCCTCCAGGAATGTCCCTATCCAAGGAAGGTTTTGAACCCTAAATCCTGAAATTAAAAATTCCGGCAGGATTGCAATCGCTGCCAAATAGGAAGCTCCCACTAGAGTCAACCGGGACAGCACATTATCGATATAGTCAGCCGTATTCTTCCCTGGACGAATTCCCGGTATAAATCCTCCGTACTTTCTCAAATTGTCTGCGACATCCGTGGGATTAAAAATGATGGACACGTAAAAATATGTGAAGAAAATAATGGACGCCACATAGAGAAGAACGTACAGCGGCATTCCCTGGCTAAATTGAACGGCTATGTTCTGGATTAAAGGGACCTTGATCATCTGGGCGATAGTGGCAGGGATGGTGATAACGGCTGCAGCAAATATAATGGGGATAACTCCCCCTGTGTTCACTCTCAAAGGCAAATGTGTACTCTGGCCGCCATATATTTTTCGTCCGACGACTCTTTTGGCGTAAGATACAGGGAGCCTCCGCTGCCCCCTTTCCACAAAAACTATGGCCGCGATTAGTGCAAGCATAACAACTACAAAAAGAATAACACTCAAGATAGTCACATCACCGGTTCTCACCTGACCGACAACAGTCTGGGCCATCCGAGGCCAATCCACAACAATGCCGGCAAAGATAATGAGTGAAATTCCGTTTCCAATACCCCGTTCAGAGATCTGCTCACCAAGCCACATGATAAACGTGGTCCCTGTAGTCAGAGTCAAGATTGTAAGCAGTTTGAATCCCAAACCTGGATTGGGAACAATCGGCAATCCTCCCGGACTGGTTGTTTTTTCCAGAAACAGGCTGATTCCAAAAGATTGGATCGCACAGATAAACAGAGTGCCATATCGCGTATACTGAGTGATCTTCTTCCGCCCCAGTTCTCCTTCTTTGGATAATCTCTCTAAATAGGGCCAAACGACCTGGAGCAACTGGAGGATAATCGAAGAACTGATATAAGGCATGATGCCTAAAGCAAAAATAGTCATGCGAGACATCCCTCTTCCTGTAAAGAGGTCCAGCATACCGAAGATCGTTCCTTTCTGCTGTTCCCAAAATTCTGCTAAGGCGGCCTCACTGATACCCGGATTCGGGATCTGAGCGCCAATACGGTAAACAGCCAGAAGAAGCAGAGTAAAAATAACTCTTTTTCTTAAATCCTGAATACTAAAAATATTTTTTATACTGTCGAGCATCACGGCCTTCCTAGAAGAATCGCTTTTCCCCCAGCGCCCTCGATTTTTTTCAAAGCGGACTGAGAAAATTTATGAGCGTGTATGGTCTTCGCAGAGGATATGTCACCTCGGCCTAATATCTTTATTGACTCTGATTCTTTCTTCAGAATCCCTGCCTCTACCAAATCGGCAGGCTTGATGACCGCTTTTTTGATGTCCCCCAGTCTATCGAGATTCACCTCGCTGTACTCTTTCTTGAATATATTGGTAAAACCTCTTTTGGGAAGCCGCCGGTGAATCGGCATTTGCCCCCCCTCAAACCCTCGTTTTCTCGAGTATCCGGAGTTGGACTTTTGGCCTTTTGACCCACGTCCGGCCGTTTTCCCCATGCCGGAACCAGGTCCACGTCCCACCCTCCTTTTATTTTTGCGGGAATTTTTAGCAGGATGCAGATTGCTCAATTTCATTTTTTATCTATTGCCTCCACTTTTACCAGGTGAACAATTTTATGAATCATACCCCTAATTTCAGGGCAGTCTTTTCGTACTACGGATGAGCTGATCCTCCTCAGGCCCAGCCCTTTGACGACTTCCCTTTGTTTCTGAGGGTGTCCTATGACACTGCGTACCAGCGTAACTTTTAAATGTTTATCCTTTTCTACTGCCATATCGATTCCTCATCTTTATATCTGTCACGGGATACTTTTTCTGGATCTTTCAGGTTCTCTAGGGCATCCATGGTCGCACGGGCCACACTGAACGGATTATTGCTGCGGATAGATTTCGTGAGGATATCTTTGATTCCAGCAAGCTCCATGATGACCCGTACAGCTCCCCCGGCAATCACACCCGTTCCTTTGGATGCTGGCCTCAGGACAACCGCTCCTCCTCCGTGAACTCCTTTAATAAAATGGGGAATGGTTGTTTTTCTCAGGGGGATGTCAATCATATTCTTTTTTGCATCTTCAACAGCTTTTGCAATGGCGGGAGGGACTTCTCGAGCTTTGCCTTTGCCGATCCCAACTTTCCCATTCTCGTTCCCTACGGCGACCAGTGCAGAAAAACTCAAATTCTTTCCTCCCTTGACGACTTTTGTCGTCCTCCGGATAGAAATCACCTGGTCTTTTAATTCGGGCTCTAGCTCGTCAAGTTCCGGCATTAATTTTTCTCTTGCCACTCTTTATCCTCCATGTCAAAAAATTACCCCTTCTTCCCTGAGGGCTTCAGCAAATGATTTGATGCGGCCATGATAGGGATACAGTCCTCTATCAAATATAATAGTTTTTATCTTTTTGTCTTTAAGTCTTTTCGCCAGTATTTTTCCAAGTGTTTTGGAGGAGTCCACATTGTTTGTGTTTTTATTTTTGGTTCTGAAATCCTTTTCTAATGTAGAGGCAGCTGTCAAAATTGTATGGCTGCTGTCATCAATAACCTGTGCATAGATATAACGATTGCTCTTCCTGACAAATATTCGTGGTTTCTCTTGAGTTCCATGAAGTTTTTTCCGGATCCTCATCCGTATTCTTCTGTGTTTTTTCTTATTGATTGTGGCTTTGTCTTTATACATCGCTCACTCCTGCCTTGCGCTCTTTCTTAATCAAATGCTCACCAACGTAGCGAATACCTTTGAGTTTGTATGGATCAGGTTTTCTAAAACTCCGAATTTTGTGTGCTTCCTGTCCAACTCGCTGTTTATCGATCCCATTAACAGAAAACAATGTAGGTTTTTCCAATTCTATTTCAATGTCGTCAGGAATCTTGTATACGACCGGTTTAGAATATCCCAGATTCAACTCTAGTTTATCCTTGTCGAGTTTGGCTCTGTAACCCACGCCTACAATTTCCATCTTCTTCGAAAATCCCGTTGAAACTCCCACTGCGGCATTAAAGGCCAAGGCTCGACACAATCCGTGAAAAGCCCTGTGTGGGCCGGCATCAGAAGATCGCGTAAAGACCAAAAGGTTATCCTCATGCTTCACTTCAATTTCTGGGAATAAAGGAGACATCAGTTTTCCTTTTGGACCTAAAAATTCAATTTTATCGGCCAAAATAGTGACTTTGACACCTTCAGGTATTGTTATTGGTTGTTTTCCTATTCGCGACATGTCCTTTTTCCTTTTCTAGCTTCCTTTTTTGGATAAATTACCAAATCTGGCACAAAACCTCCCCTCCGATATTCAGTTCCTCACATTTTTTCCCAGTCGCAATTCCGGAGGACGTTGAGATAATCATTATGCCGAGTCCATCCAGAACCTTTGGAACAGAGTTTTTTCTGCAATATATTCGACATCCTGGTTTGCTGACTCTTTTAAGCCCAGAAATAACGCTTTCGTTATCATTGCCATATTTTAGGTTAATCTTTAAGATTCCTTGTTTGTTGTCCTCGACCACTTTAAAATTCGAGATATAACCCTCTTCTTTCAAAACTTTGGCAATCTCGACTTTCATGCGTGATAAAGGGATGCTGACATCTCTCTGTTTAACGAGTGCGGCATTTCTAATTCTCGTCAGCATATCTGCAATTGGATCAGTTTGTGTCATTATGCTTTCCTCTCTTTTAAGTTACCATGAGGCCTTTGTGATACCAGGAATCTCACCTTTAAGAGCCAGTTCGCGAAAACAGAGCCGGCACATATCAAACTTCCTGAAATATCCCTTAGAACGGCCGCAAATACGGCAGCGTCTCTTTCTTCGTACAGAAAACTTTTTTTCCTTCAAATATTTTGCTACGCTAGATTTTTTTGCCACTTCACCCTTCCTTATAAAGCCTCGCTAAAAGGCATCCCAAGTTTTTCTAGAAGAGCCCGGGCCATCTCATCGGTCCTCGCAGAGGTGACGATAGTGATGTTCATACCACGGGACTTCTCCACCTTCGTATAGTCAATCTCAGGGAAAACAAGCTGATCTTTCAGTCCAAGAGTATAATTCCCTCTTCTGTCAAACGATCGTGCGGGCACGCCCCTGAAGTCTCTCACTCGGGGAAGTACGATGTTGAACAACCTGTCTAAGAACTCGTACATCCTTTTTCCGCGCAGACTAACATAACAGGCAATGGGATTACCCTGTCTCAACTTAAATGTAGAGATTGATTTCTTCGCTCTTCCCACAGCAGGCCATTGTCCTGTTATGAGACTCAACTCTTTTTTTGCAGAATCCAATATCTTGATGTTCTGGATGGCTTCTCCAGATCCGATGTTAATAACCACTTTTTCCAGCTTGGGAACAGCCATTTTATTTTCTAGAGAGAGTTCCTTCTGGAGTTCATCTATGATCTCGTTTTTGTATCTTTCAAGTAGTCGACTCATCTCTTTATCCTTATTAATTCTTCTCGATACTCGATTCGCATTTGTAGCAGATCCGGGTTTTTTCCCCATCCTGGAGTTTCTGCATTTTAATACGAACGCCCTGTCCACATTCCGAACAGAAAATTTTAACGTTGGAAACATGGATAGGGGCTTCTTTTTCCATGATTCCTCCCGAGATATTTTTGCTCTGATCTTGCCGAATAAATTCTTTCACAAAGTTTATTTTCTCTACGATTACTTTCTTCTTTTCAGGAATAACTTTTAATATTTTCCCTTTTTTGCCTTTGTCTTTCCCGCAAATCACGATGACCTCGTCGTTTTTTTTCAGCACCATGTTGTTTTTCATAGAACCTCCGGAGCCAGGGATACAATCTTCATGAACTTTCTCTCTCGGAGCTCTCGCCCAACAGGGCCAAACACACGAGTGCCGATAGGCTCTCCCTGCAAATTGATGATCACCGCGGCATTATCGTCAAAACGAATGTATGAACCATCTCTTCGACGCACCTCTTTCTTGGTACGGACAACAACAGCCCTGATAACTCTGCCTTTAGGTATTTTGCTTTCAGGATCCGCTTCCTTGACAGTTGCGGAAATGATGTCTCCTATGGACGCAGTTTTGCCGACACCTCCGCCTAAAGGTGTGATGCAGAGAATCTGTCTCGCACCGGAATTGTCCGCCACTTTTAGCCTTGTTTCTTGCTGAATCATGCCTTCTGGTCCTTAGCTGTCTCACTGGGTGTTAAACTCACGATTTCCTGGACTCGCCATCTTTTTAATTTGCTTAAAGGTCTAGACTGTACAATCTTAACCATGTCTCCGATTTTACACTTCTCATATTCATCATGGGCAAGGAATTTCTTTTTCTCTCGTACAATTTTTTTGTACAACGGGTGACGTATCTGTCTTTCAACGATAACGGAGACGGTTTTTTTCATGTTTTTTCCGCTGACCACACCTATTTTGGTTGATTTTTGTCCGGCTGTCTTTTGCATTCTTTATTCCGTCCCTTTTCCTTTACTTTGTTCGTTCAAAATTGTCTTTATTCTTGCGATGTCTCTTTTTACATGCTTCATCTTTATGGCATTCTCAAGCTGTCCCAGGGTATGCTGGAACCTCAGCTTAAAAAGCTGGTCCTTGAGTTCCTGCTCTTTATTTTTAAGTTCCTCGTCAGATAATTCTCTTATCTCTGTCGGTTTCATCGTAGTTCCTTATTCTCTCTTGAAACGAAGCGTGTCCTGATAGGAAGTTTTTGGGCTGCCAATCTCATGGCCTCTTTTGCCTGGTCCTCTGAGATACCCTCCACTTCATAGATGATTTTCCCGGGACGTATAACATCAACCCAAAATTCAGGATCTCCTTTGCCCTTGCCCATTCGGACTTCGGTTGGTTTTTTGGTGACAGGTTTCCACGGAAAGGTTCGAATCCAAAGTTTTCCTTTCCTCTTGGCATGGCGTGTTATGGCTATCCGGCCGGCCTCGATTTGCCGGGCGGTTATCCAACACGGCTCAAGAGCCTGAAGTCCAAATTCACCGAAGGTCAAACTGGAACCCCGTTGGGCCTGACCTCTCATCCTGCCCCTGTGCTGTTTGCGGTGTTTGACTTTCTTTGGCATAAGCATGACTAAATCTCCTCTAATTCCTCAACCATCTGGGATGTCATCTTGGGCTTGTTAACATCACCTGTGTATATCCAGACTTTAATGCCGATTTGACCGTATGTCGTGAATGCTTCCGTGAAACCGTAGTCGATATCCGCTCTGAGTGTTTGTAAGGGAAGCTGCCCTCTCAAATACCATTCCGATCTTGCAATCTCCACTCCACCCAATCTGCCGGAACACATCACTTTAATCCCTTTGGCTCCCATTTTCATCGACATTTCCACCGCTCTGCGCATAGCCCTTCTGTAGGCGATTCTTTTTTCCAACTGAATGGCAATTCCCTGAGCAACGAGGATGGCCGTCAATTCAGGTTTATCGACCTCTTGAATATCTATATAAACGTCTTTTTTGGCAATATCCTGCAAAAATACTTTAAGGCTTTCTATTTCTTTTCCACCTCTTCCAATAACAATTCCTGGACGCGCCGTTTGTATGATGACCCGAATTTTTGGTCCGACACGCTCGACATCAACTTCTGAGATTCCAGCGTGAGCATATCTCTTTTTTACTATTTTTTTCATCTTTAGGTCTTCATGAATCAGGCGACTATAATTTGTCCCCTTAGCGAACCATCGAGAACTCCACTGCTTGTTGAAGCCTAACCTAAAACCAAAAGGATGTGTCTTCTGACCCACTGTTTATCTCCCTTTTTTTTCTTCTAACGAAACATGGACGTGACTTGTCCGTTTTAAAATCCGGGCACCCCGTCCCATTGGAGCAGCCCTGAATCTCTTCCATTGAGCACCCTGATTGACAATAATTTCAGATATATACAGGTTATCCACATCAATGTCGGGAGTTTTCTGCTGAGCATTGGCAATAGCTGAATGCAGGACCTTCCCAACAATCTCGCTTGCTTTCCTTTTTTTAGAAAAATGAAGTATAGTGAGAGCCTCTCCGACATACCTATCCCTGATCAAATCCGCAACCAGACGGCACTTTTGAGGTGAAATTCTCACATGTTTGGCAACTGCCTGGGATATAATATTTGTCTTGTCCATTTTACTTTCTTACCTTGATTGTGCGCATTGACTTTGATGTGTGCCCTTTAAAAGTTCTTGTCGGAGAAAATTCTCCCAGTTTATGTCCAACCATGTTTTCTGAGATGAAAACAGGAATAAATTTTCTTCCATTATGAACAGCGATAGTCAATCCCACCATATCAGGAATAATTGTAGACCGTCGAGACCAAGTTTTGATCACCTGTCTCTTTTCTCTTTGGGAATCCAAGAGTTCCACCTTTTTTAAAAGCTTTTCGTCAATAAAGGGCCCTTTTTTTGTAGATCTTGCCATGATTACTTACTCCTTCTTCTTATGACAAACTGCTGGGTTCTCTTGTTTCGACGTGTTTTGTAGCCCTTAGTAGGAATACCGTTCGGAGAAACGGGGTGCCTTCCACCCTTGGCCTTTCCTTCTCCTCCACCATGAGGATGATCTATAGGGTTCATGGCTGTTCCCCGAACATGAGGCCGTTTTCCTTTCCAGCGGTTCCGGCCAGCTTTCCCTATGGACACATTCTTATGATCTCCATTACTCACTTGGCCAATTGTTGCGCGGCAGTCTAGATGAATTCTCCTGATTTCAGAAGAAGGCATACGAATTTGTGCATAATTTCCCTCTTTGGCCAGAACCTGTGCGCTTGACCCGGCAGATCTCACGATCTGTCCTCCCTTGCCATTTCTCAGTTCAATATTGTGGATGATTGATCCAAGAGGTATAAACCTGAGCGGCATTGAATTACCTGGCAGAATATCAACTTGTTTATTGGAGGATATGATCGTCTGGGAAATCGCTAAATTCGCAGGAGCAATAATATAGCGCCTTTCCCCGTCCTTATACTTAATCAAAGAGATAAATGCTGACCGATTGGGATCGTATTCGATTGTTTCGACTTCTCCCGGAATTTCGAACTTGTTTCGTTTGAAATCTATAATACGGTAGAGTTTCTTATGCCCCCCCCCTCGAAAACGCATGGAAATCTGTCCCGAAGAATTGCGGCCCCCAGTCTTTTTTAGCGGTTGAGTCAAGGGTTTATACGGTTGGCGGACCGTCAACTCTTCGTATCTCAGGCCTGTCCTATGCCTCATACTCGATGTCGTCGGTTTGTAGACTTTTATTCCCATTTTATACTGCCTCAAAATATTCAATCATTTTTTCGCCTTCTTTGATCTTAAGATAGGCCTTTTTCCAATCCTTTGTTCTGCCTTGATTCTTTCCAACTCGCCGCATTTTTCCATGCTGCTTCATTACTCGAACGCTCTCGATCTTTACATTAAAGAGCTGTTCAGCCGCCTGTTTGATTTCGATCTTATTCGCACGTGGATCGACTTCTAAGCATATTTCCCTATTCTGCTCTTTCATCAAGGTGGTCTTTTCGGTAATAACCGGCCTTAAAATAATTTTATAAGGATCCTTTATCACTTTAACTTCTCCGTCAAAGAATCAAATGCTCTTTTCGTCAGCACAAGCCAATTAAAATTCAGCACATCATAGACATTGACTTGATTGACATCGATCACTTTTGTTTTGGGGATATTCCGTGTAGAAAGAAACAAATTCTTATTATCAAAATTATCGACAATTAGAACAGAATCCACATTTAAGCCCTTTATCAGAGCAACGGCATCTTTTGTTCTTGGTTCTTTTAGTTCGAGGGCATCCACAATCAGCAGCTGTTTCTCTGCCAGCTTCATAGACAGGGCAGATTTCAGAGCGGTCCTTTTGGCTTTCTTCGGAATGCTGTAGCTGTAATCTCTAGGTTGGGGTCCAAAGGTCGTCCCGCCTCCCTTCCAGATAGGTGACCGATTGCTTCCAGCTCTTGCCCGTCCTGTTCCTTTCTGCCTCCAGGGTTTGCGGCCACCACCCCGCACGCGGCCTCTTGTCTTTGTCGATGCGGTTCCCTGCCTTTGGTTGGCTCGGTAATTGATGACGGCTTCATAAAGAAGATGTTCTTTTAAAGGAACAGAAAAAACTTCATCTGGAGCTTTTACTTCCTTGATCTTTTTTCCCTTTGTGTCGATAACTTGTACGGTTGGCATTTGTTACTCTTCTTTTCCCTTGGTGGGAGAATCCATTTTCTGTTTTGATTTTTTAATCAAAAGATATCCTCCAGCTGCTCCGGGAACAGATCCTTTAACAACAAGAAGGTTTTTTTCTTTATCTGCCTCGATTACGGTCAGGTTTTTAATGCTGACTCTCCTGTTCCCCATTTGGCCGGGAAGTTTCTTTCCTTTCATGACCCGCGATGGGTAAGCAGAGGCTCCAATAGAACCTGGCCTGCGGTGAAACATGGATCCATGGGTGGCCTTTCCGCCTTTAAATCCCCATCTCTTTATGACGCCGGCAAAACCTTTTCCCTTGCTCGTTCCGATCACATCGACCTTGTCCCCGACGGAAAATATGTCTACAAAAATCAAATCGCCTTCTTTCACTTCACTTTTCTCATCTAAAGGAAATTCGCGAATGAATTTAAAGGGGGGAACGCCGGCTTTGTTGAAATGCCCTTCCAGGGGTTTGTTCACTTGTTTGATCTCTTTTTCATCTTGTAGCCCAATTTGAACGGCCACATAACCATCTTTCTCTTTTGTCTTCCTTTGGATGATCGTACAGGGGCCGGCTGTAATAATCGTAACGGGGAAAACATTCCCTTTGTCACCAAATGTCTGAGTCATCCCGACTTTTTTCCCTATAATGCCCTCTAGCATGATTATTCTCCTGCAGCACCGAATGCCTGGATTTCTACATCTATTCCGGCAGGAAGATCCAATTTCTGAAGCTCTTCTATCGTTTCATTATTGTATTCACCAATATCGATGAGCCTCTTATGAATCCGCATTTCAAAATGCTCTCTTGATTTTTTATCAACATGCGGCGAACGAAGAACACAAAATCTGTGAATCCTTGTAGGAAGAGGAATTGGGCCGGAAATACTTGCGCCCGTCCTCTTTGCTTTGATGACAATATCCTTCACTGATTGATCAAGCAGTCGATGATCAAACGACTGAAGTCTTATTCTTATTTTCTCCATTTTCTGTTCCTCTTCCTTTCTTTAACAGTTTTTGTGTTTTTTCCTCTCTATTCGATAATTTCGGTGACCGTTCCGGCTCCGACCGTGCGGCCTCCCTCTCGAATCGCAAACCGCTGTCCTTTTTCCATCGCCACATTTGTGATCAAGTTGATTTCCACAGTCACACTGTCGCCGGGCATCACCATCTCCACCCCGCTGGGCAGCTTGACCGTCCCTGTCACATCGGTCGTCTGAAAATAAAACTGCGGCCTATACCCTGAAAAAAACGGCGTGTGCCGCCCGCCTTCTTCTTTTGTCAATGCGTATATCTGCGCCTTGCACTTCGTATGCGGAGTGATAGAGCCAGGTTTAGCCAACACCTGCCCGCGTTCAACTTCATCCTTGTCCGTCCCTCTCAACAAAATACCAACGTTGTCACCCGCCATCCCGTCATCGAGTATCTTGCGAAACATCTCAACTCCTGTCACCACTTTCTTCTGCGTCTCCCCAAATCCGACTATCTCTATATCCTCTCCTACCTTAATCTTCCCTCTCTCAATCCGGCCTGTGACAACTGTCCCACGTCCACTGATCGAAAAAATATCCTCTATCGGCATCAAAAATGGCTGATCCACCAACCGCACCGGCTCAGGTATAAACGAGTCAACCGCATCCATCAACTCTATTATCGGTTTGTTAACTTCTGCCTCCGGATCCCCATCACTCTCCAACGACTTAAGAGCACTCCCGCGAATTATCGGTATGTCATCACCAGGAAATTCGTACTTGGTCAACAACTCCCGTACCTCCAACTCAACCAAATCCAAAATCTCAGGATCATCCACCAAGTCTGTCTTGTTCATAAACACCACTATCGCAGGAACATTAACCTGACGCGCTAACAAAATGTGCTCTCGCGTCTGCGGCATCGGCCCATCATCGGCCGCCACCACCAAGATCGCCCCATCCATCTGGGCCGCCCCGGTAACCATGTTCTTGATGTAGTCGGCATGACCGGGACAATCTATATGGGCGTAATGACGATTATCTGTCTGGTACTCAATGTGCGCAATCTGAATCGTTAGACCTCTTTCCTTCTCCTCAGGCGCATTGTCAATCTGATCGTAATCAATAAAACTGACCGTGTTTGTCTTCTTGCTTAATATCTTTGTTATCGCCGCCGTTAAGGTCGTCTTGCCATGATCAACATGACCCACCGTCCCTATGTTTAAATGCGGCTTCGACCTGTCAAACTTTTCTTTCGCCATTTTTCCTTGCCTCCTATATCAAAGCTTTTTTCCTTCCCTCAATGTGCAGGGATTCTCCCTTCAACTCGAGCAATAATCCCTTCCATTATTGGAAGTGATGTCGGTTGAAACTGAAAAAATTCCATTGAAAAAACACCTCTCCCCTGAGTGAGTGTCCTTAGAGATGAAGCGTATCCAAACATTTCTGCAAGAGGCACGAGAATCTTAACAACCCGAGATCCTCCCCTCATATCCATATGCATTATTTTTCCACGCCTTGCATTGATATCTCCAGCGATATCACCAAGATATTCATCTGGGGCTACAACCACCAGATTCATAACAGGTTCCAATAAAATCGGATTGGCTTTTTGTGCAGCATCTTTAAACGCCATAGAACTGGCTATTTTAAAAGCTAAAGGCGTGCTGTCTTCTTCCTTAAAAGAACCATCCAAGAGAGTGGCCTTGATATCTGTCATGGGATATCCGGCCAGCAGTCCCACTTCCATGGCTTCACGGACGCCGGTTTCAATATAAGAGATAAATTCTTTGGGAAGTTCTGTCTGGCTTCGATTTTCAAATTCAAATCCCTGATCTAAGTCCAAAGGTTCGACCATAAGGACACAGCGGGCATATTCCCCTTTTCCTGCAGTCTGCCGCACATATTCGCTCTCTCCCTGTGCTTCCGCTGTGATCGTCTCCTTGTATGTCACTTGAGGTTTGCCTAGGTTAGCCTGTACACCAAATTCTTTTTTCATGCGATCCATAAGAATTTCAAGATGGAGTTCTCCCATACCTTGAACAAGCATCTGCCCTGTCATAGGATCCTGAACCACCTTGAAGGTAGGATCCTCTTTTGTTAGCTTGGATAATGCATTTGCCAGCTTTTCATGCTCTGTGCGGGATTTTGGTTCGATATGAGCGGACAATACAGGTTTAGGAAACGTGATGGATTCCAAAACTATAGGACGATTCCGCACGCATAATGTGTCGCCAGTCGAGAGGGTTTTCATTCCACAAAATGCAGCAATATCTCCGGCATAAACTTCCTTGATATCCTTTCTTTTGTTCGAATTCATTTCTAAAAGTCTCGGCACTCGTTCCTCTTTGCCTTTGGACGAGTTGTAGACCATCGAGCCAACTCTGGCTTTCCCAGAATATACACGAAAAAAAGATAAAGAACCGACATAGGGATCACTCATGATTTTGTAGACCAAAGCAGAAAAAGGCTCAGAATCAGATGGCGCCCTTGATTCCTCCATTTGTGTTCGGGGGTGATGCCCAATAACTGGTGGAACATCCATTGGAGAAGGGAGGTAGTTCAACACGGCATCAAGAAGGGGATGAACACCTTTGTTCCTGACAGAGGCTCCAAATAAAACAGGAACAAACTGGAGGGATATTGTTCCATTCCTGACGGCGCGGCGTATATGCTCTGGACGTATCGTGGCTTCATCCAGATACAAACGCATCACATCGTCATCTGTGTCACTCACTTGTTCCAACATCTCGTGTCTCTTTTTTTTTGCTTCCTCTATATATTCTTCAGAAATATCTCTAACCGTGTACTTCGTTCCTAATGCTTCGTTGCTCCAAACGATTTCTTTCATCTCTATAAGGTCAATTACGCCTTTAAACGTATCTTCTCTCCCGAGCGGCATCTGAATGACCAAAGGATTGGCTGCCAACCGCTCCTTCATAGCAGAGACGGCTTTGTCCGGATCGACACCTAAACGGTCCATCTTATTGACATAGACAATCCGGGGAACATTGTACCTGTCAGCCTGTCTCCAGACAGTTTCTGTCTGAGCTTCGACACCTCCTACTCCGCAGAGAATAATGACGGCGCCATCGAGGACTCTTAATGAGCGCTCGACTTCTACCGTAAAATCAACATGACCGGGAGTGTCGATTATGTTAATTTGGTGGTCGTTCCAGTAGCAGGTTGTCGCTGCAGAGGTTATCGTAATTCCGCGTTCCTGTTCCTGCTCCATCCAGTCCATAACTGCCGTGCCTTCATCCACTTCTCCCATCTTGTAGGTGATACCTGTATAGAACAGAATACGTTCCGTTGTGGTCGTCTTCCCCGCATCGATATGAGCCATAATGCCGATGTTTCTGACTCGTTCGATCGTGCTTCTTCGTGACAACTCTTCTCTCCATTTTGTCTTTGGATAAACCTTTTATCGTTAGACCACCACTCAGGGTTTTACCACCGGTAGTGGGCAAACGCTCTGTTGGCGTCTGCCATTTTATGGGTATCCTCTCTTTTCTTGACTGCACCACCACGATTGTTCACAGCATCCATAATTTCGGCAGAGAGCTTTTCAATCATGCTTTTACCGGCTCTATCTCTGGAATACTTGATAATCCATCGCACGGCCAGGGAATTGGAACGGTTCGCAGAAACCTCAATTGGCACCTGGTATGTCGCCCCGCCGACTCTTCTGGATTTGGTCTCTAAATATGGGCGGACATTCTCTATGGCTTTTTCAAACATCTTTAGAGGATCTCCTTTCGACATCTCCTTGACCCTCTCCATAGAACCGTACACAATTTTTTCAGCGGTGGTTTTTTTGCCATCTCCCATGATTGCTCGTACAAATCTTGAAATAAGCGTGCTGTTATAGAGATGGTCCGGTTTCAGCTTTCTCTTTTTTATAATTCCTCTTCTGGGCATTTCTAACTCCTGCTGTTTCTACCTTTTCTCCTTGGGCTTTTTGGTCCCGTACTTGGATCGTCCTTTGTTCCTCTCCTGAGTGCCTTCACAATCCAGGGTTCCTCGAATGACATGGTAGCGAACTCCAGGCAAATCTTTAACCCTTCCACCTCGGATGAGAACAATCGAATGTTCTTGAAGATTATGGCCAATCCCAGGAATATAGCCAGTCACTTCGATATTGTTTGTTAACCGAATTCTGGCCACTTTTCGCATGGCTGAATTAGGTTTTTTTGGCGTTGTCGTAAAGACTCGAGTACACACACCGCGCTTCTGCGGGCATTTTTCTAGAGCAGGAGATTTGCTCTTATCCTTCCTCTCCACTCTC
The DNA here is from genome assembly GCA_964633715.1 of uncultured Eubacteriales bacterium. Lineage (GTDB taxonomy): Bacteria > Acidobacteriota > Aminicenantia > Aminicenantales > Aminicenantaceae > JAUWVG01. The sequence continues at coordinate 13,720 of CAZWHQ010000024.1, read as the reverse complement.
CCTTTTCGAACTAGCTGATTAACAGTTGGCAACACTCGTCTCCTTACTTTAAAATTTCATTCATCCCATTTTGCTAAAATCCAATGGACGAATGTCCGGATAATAGCAAAACTCACTTTCTATGTCAAGGATTTCAATATAGTTAGAGCTAAATCTAACTGCTAATTTGAAGGTCTAATTCTTCGCTTGTTTCTTCAATCACATCTTCTTTTAAATCCACATCACGATAGAATTTGTAGCCCGTTCCTGCAGGTATTAACCTTCCCATTATTATGTTTTCCTTGAGTCTTCTTAAATAATCCACTTTACCGTAGAGGCTGGCCTCAGTCAGGACCCGTGTTGTCTCCTGGAAGGAGGCCGCAGCAATAAAGCTTTCCGTACTTAAAGCACTTTTTGTAATCCCAAGAAGGAGAGGACGGGCCTTGGCAGGCTTTCCTCCTCCTTTAATAATTTTCTCGTTTTCTGCCTGAAAGACAAACTTGTCAAGCTGTTCATCGACCAAAAAGTCCGTATCACCGACTTCTTCGACTTTTACCCAGCGGAGCATCTGACGAATGATGATTTCCACATGTTTATCATTGATCGCCACACCCTGGAGCCTGTAGACTTCCTGGACTTCCCTCAGGAGATACTCAGCAAGTTCTTTTTCACCTAGAACTCGGAGAATATCATGAGGATTTACGGAGCCGTCCATCAGGGGCGTTCCGGCTTTGACTCTCTCTGTCTCCCCTACACTTAAATGAGCTCCTTTGGGAATAAAATACTCTTTCTCTCCTCCACGCTCGTTATGAACGGTCAGTTTTCTGTGGCCTCGGACCAATCCTCCGTACTTGACCACTCCATCTATTTCAGAGATAACCGCCGGGACCTTGGGCTTCCTGGCTTCAAAGAGTTCTTCGGCCCGCGGCAAACCTCCCGTAATGTCTTTTGTACGTGCAGCTTCTCGAGGGATCTTGGCTAAAACGTCACCCGCAAAGACTTTATCTTTATCTTTAACCTCCAGATTTGCCCCTGAGGGAAGATAGTATTTCTTAAGAACATTATTGTTTTTATCTTTGATCACCATATGAGGCTGCATCTTTTCATCTTTTGGATCGATGATAACAGGAGCAATCTTGCCCGTCCCCTCATCCAAAGTCTCCTCCATGGTGATGCCCAATACAACATCATGAAAACTCACAACACCGGATTCTTCCGTTAAAATGAATGTATTAAAAGGATCCCATTCGGCAAAAGTGCTTCTTGCTTTTATTTCAGAGCCATCCTGCACCAGGAGTTTTGCTCCGTAGGGAACTTGATAGTGCTCGACTTCCCGACTTCTATGATCGACAATTGCGATGTTGGCATTTCTGTTGACGACAATCAAGGTTCCTTCCTTATTGCTGACCGAAACCAGATTATTGAACCTAATAACGCCATCATTCTTGGCTTCCAACTTGGACTTTTCTGCCCCACCCATGGCTATCCCTCCAATATGGAAGGTTCTCATGGTCAACTGTGTCCCCGGTTCTCCAATGGACTGCGCTGCAATAACACCAACGGCCTGACCAAGTTGTACTGGATTTCCGGTAGACATATCTCTGCCGTAGCACATCAAACAAATGCCTCTCTTCGATTCACATGTCAGTAAAGATCGGATTTTTATCCTTTCGATTCCCAGATTTTCCAGTGTCTGAGCCATCGACTCGGTAATCTCCTCGTTCATATCAACAACAACCTCGTTTGTATCAGGATGAACTACCCTTTCCAACGCTGTTCGCCCAATTATTCTGTCGACAAAGGGTTCTATAAGCTCTCCGTTTTCCACAATGGCCGAGACATTAACTCCCTTGAGAGTTCCACAATCCTCTTCATCAACAATGACTTCCTGGGAGACATCGACCAGTTTACGTGTCAAATATCCGGAACCAGCAGTCTTTAATGCCGTATCAGCTAAACCTTTTCGGGCACCATGAGTAGAGATAAAATACTGCACCACATTGAGGCCTTCGCGCAAGTTGGATATGATAGGCATTTCAATGATTTCCCCTGAAGGTTTGCTCATCAAACCCCTCATTCCTGCGAGCTGTCGAATTTGCTGCTTATTTCCGCGAGAACCGGAATCAGCCATCACATAAAGCGGATTCAATTGTGTTCTCTCAAAACTGACTTTTCGCATTCCCTCAAACATGGCAGCGGCGACATTTTCAGTAAGGTTACCCCAGATAGTGATGATTTGGTTGAACCTTTCTCCTGCAGAAAGTGTTTGACCTTTGTAAAGATTTTCAATTTTTTGAACATCTTTCTGTGCCTTGTCCACAAGAGCGGCCTTTTCTTCTGGAATAATAAAATCATCTATTCCAAGAGAAAATCCAGCTTTGGTCGCATAATTGAATCCAATCTGCTTCATCATATCCAGGACATCGATAGTTGTTTCAAGCCCCTCTTTCAAGTAGACATAGTAAACGAGCCTTTCTAAACCTTTCTTTTTCAACTTTCCGTTGATAAAGGGAACTTTAGATGGAAGTATGTTGTTAAAAATAATCCGCCCAGGAGTTGTTTCAATGAGTTTCTTGTCTAACTCTTTAACAGGGCAGGTCAAAACGGCCTGATTATCATAATATGTCGACAAATTCATGAAAGATCCGCTGAATCTCACTTTCACTCTCGCTTGAAGATCAATGTCCTTATTCTCATAGGCCAGGAGAACTTCATCGAATGTTGAAAAGATCCGGCCTTCTCCTTTTAATCCTGCTTTTTCCAGCATGATGTAGTAACATCCTAAAACCATGTCTTGACTTGGAATGGCTAGGGGCCTCCCATTGGCGGGCGAAAGTATGTTCTGAGTGGCCAACATCAAAGTTTTCGATTCAATCTGAGCTTCAACTGAGAGGGGAACATGCACAGCCATCTGATCTCCGTCGAAATCAGCATTAAAGGCCGCACAGACAAGAGGATGAATCTGGATGGCTTTGCCCTCGATAAGAATGGGTTCAAAAGCCTGGATGCCCAGACGGTGCAATGTGGGAGCACGGTTAAGAAGAACAGGATGTTCTTTGACGACTTCTTCTAAGAAATCCCAAACTTCTGGTCTTTCCTGTTCGTGCCATTCTCTGGCAACCTTCACACTGGGAACCAGTCCTTCCTTTTCCAGTTCATGAAATATAAAAGGCTTAAACAGTTCCAGTGCCATTTTTTTGGGCAGACCGCATTGATTCAGTTTAAGCTCAGGCCCAACAACAATCACGGACCGGCCGGAATAGTCCACCCTCTTTCCAAGGAGATTCTGGCGGAACCGCCCCTGTTTTCCTCTGAGTGCCTCACTCAAAGATTTCAAAGGCCTTCTATTGGCTCCCAGATGGACACGCCCCCGTTTCCCATTGTCAAAAAGGGCATCAACCGCCTCTTGAAGCATTCTCTTCTCATTACGTATGATGAGTTCAGGAGCTTTCAGTTCAATAAGTTTCTCCAGTCGGTTATTCCGATTTATCACCCGCCTGTACAAATCATTCAGATCCGAAGTGGCGAAACGCCCTCCATCTAATCGGACCAAAGGCCTCAAGTCTGGAGGGATAACGGGAATGACATCTAGAATCATCCATCCCGGGCGGTTTCCTGATTCTTTGAGAGCTTTGAAGACTCTCAGCCTTTTGGCATGGCGAAGTTTTCGCTGCTGGGATGTCTCTGTTTTCATAAGTTCACGAAGACGCTCCGCTTCCGAGTTTATATCTATCTTCAGGAGAAGTTTCTTTATGGCTTCAGCACCAATCATTGCCTCGAATTTATCTCCGAATGTCTCTTGAGCTTCCTTGTATTCATCCTCGGTTAAAAGTTGTCTTTCTTTGAGGTCCGTGTCTTCCGGATTGATGACAATGTAAGACTCAAAATAAAGCACCTTCTCCAAGTCTTTTATAGACAGGTCCAATACTAGCCCTATGCGGCTTGGGGTTCCCTTAAAAAACCAGATATGTGCTACAGGCGATGCCAATTCGATATGACCCATACGCTCTCGACGGACTTTCGAGCGTGTCACTTCTACACCACAGCGCTCACAGATGATACCTCTGTACTTCATCCGCTTATACTTTCCACAAAGGCATTCAAAATCATTGATGGGGCCGAATATTTTAGCGCAAAAAAGGCCGTCCTTTTCGGGTTTAAAGGTCCTATAATTTATGGTTTCAGGCTTTGTGACTTCGCCCCAGGACCAGCTTCGAATTTTTTCTGGTGAAGCGATACTGATACGAACCTGGTCAAAATCAAGTTTTGGTCGGCCTCCCATTGATTGCCTGATATCCATCATTTGTCTCCTTCTAAAATTTGAGGGACGTCAATTCCCCATGGCAGCATGTCTTCTTTATGCGCTTTTTCTAGTTCGACATTCAAACATAAACTCTGGAGCTCTCGTATAAGAACATTCACAGATTCAGGCAGGCCTGGAGAAAAATCCAAATCTCCCTTAACAATAGCCTTGTAGATTTGAGCACGGCCTTCGACGTCATCTGACTTAGCAGTCAGCAGCTCTTGGAGAGTATAGGCTGCTCCGTAAGCTTCCAATGCCCAGACTTCCATTTCACCAAAACGTTGACCTCCGAATTGGGCTTTTCCACCGAGTGGCTGCTGAGTAATCAAGGAATAGGGCCCTGTTGACCTTGCGTGTATTTTGTCATCGACCAGATGGTAGAGTTTCATAATATAGATGTATCCAACGGTTACTTTATGATCCAGTGGTTCTCCGGTAATCCCATCATAAAGTTGGATTTTCCCGGAAGGGGGAAGATCGGCTTCGCTGAGAAGGCCTTTTATCTCATTTTCTGAAATCCCATCAAATACCGGAGTGGCGACCCACATCCCCAGCTTCTTTGCGGCCCATCCCAAATGGGTTTCTAAGATCTGGCCGACATTCATCCTTGAAGGGACACCAAGTGGATTAAGAACGACTTCTACCGGCGTGCCATCCGGCAAGCGGGGCATATCTTCTTCAGGAACGATTCTGGCGACGATCCCTTTGTTTCCATGGCGGCCGGAGACCTTGTCTCCCACAGAAAGTTTTCTCCTCATCGCAATGTAAACTTTTATGACTTGAATCACTCCAGGTGACAGTTCATCTCCTTTTTTCAGCGTATCCGTTTTCTCTTTATGCATCGCTTTTAGGGCTTCGATCTGTCGTTTGACTTTCCTTTCAATATCCTCAATTTTTTCATCCCGCTTGGCATCTGCATTCAATTTGAGGTTTTTCAGATCTTTTGGTTCAATTTTCTGTAGGATTTTTTCTGTCAGGCGTGTGCCTTTTTTAAGAACCCCATCTGTGATTTTAATTTCTTTTTTGACGGTCTCTCCGGAAAGTAAGTTTTTCATGCGGCGCCATTTTTCTTTATCGAGAATGGTGATTTCATCATCCAAATTTCGTTTCATCTTGTTGATTTCATCTTTCTCGATTTTTTTGGCTCTCGGCCCTTTTTCAATTCCTCTGCGAGAAAAGATTCTCACATCAATGACCGTTCCTTCTACTCCAGGGGAACAATAGAGAGACGCATCCTTGACATCCAGGGCCTTCTCTCCAAATATGGCCTTGAGAAGCTTTTCCTCAGGAGACAGCTGAGTCTCTCCTTTCGGAGCCACTTTCCCGACAAGGATATCGCCTGATTTAACCTGTGCGCCGATGCGGACAATTCCACTTTCATCCAGGTTACGCAGAACGTTCTCGGGGACATTGGGAATGTCTATGGTTATTTCTTCCGGCCCAAGTTTTGTGTCTCGGGCTTCTATTGATTCTTCTATAATATGAAGCGAGGTGAAAATGTCGTCCTTGATGAGTTTTTCACTGACAATAATGGCATCTTCAAAGTTATAACCTCTCCATGGCATGAACGCACACAGAACATTACGACCTAAAGATAACTCGCCCATATCTGTACATGAACTATCCGCAAGTATTTGTCCTTTTTCGACTCTATCCCCTTTCCTCACAATGGGACGATGGGATAAACTCGTATTCTGGTTGGTACGCAGAAATTTTGTCAAAAGATAGAGATCCGCTCCCAGATCGTATTCTTTTGTATTCTTGCGTTCATCCACGCGCACAAGTATTCTTTCTGCATCGACAAACTCGACGACTCCAGATCTTTCGCAAATAAGGACATCCCCCGATCCCTTTGCAACAAAATGCTCAATTCCAGTTCCAACAAGAGGGGCTTCCGGTTTGAGCAAAGGCACAGCCTGCCGCTGCATGTTTGATCCCATTAGGGCCCTGTTGGCATCGTCATGTTCGAGGAAGGGAATCAGAGATGTCGAAAGAGAGACTAACTGCTTTGGAGATACATCGATATAATCAATCTGGTCTTTTGGCAGGAGTTTAAAATCCCCCATTTGCCGCGCACTTATTAAATCTCTCTGGAAATATCCTTTTTTATTCACAGGCGCATTTGCCTGTGCGATATTGTGCTTTTCTTCCTCCCAAGCCGTGAGATAGAAACAATAGGGCTCCTCAACAGGAAGATGTTTTTTATTCTGCTTCTTTACCTTTGTGACTTCTTTTTCAAAATTATCTTTCTCGATGACATCCCCGACCTTAAATTCGCTATCACCGGGGTGAAGAATTTTTACATAATCAATCACCCTTCCATTTCTGACTTTTCTATAAGGAGTTTCTACAAATCCGAATTCATTAACTCTGGCAAAGCTACTCAGCGAAGAAATCAAGCCGATATTTGGACCCTCTGGAGTTTCGATGGGGCAGATCCGGCCGTAATGAGAAGACTGGATATCTCTCACCTCAAAACCAGCCCTTTCCCGACTCAGACCACCAGGCCCAAGCGCGCTCAATCGTCTTTTATGCGTCGTTTCAGCAAGAGTATTGATCTGATCCATAAACTGGGAGAGCTGAGAGCTTCCAAAGAACTCCTTTAATGCGGCAATCACAGGTTTGGAGTTGATCAGATCCTGAGGCATAGCCGAGGCTAGATCTTGAGCAATAGTCATTTTTTCTTTGATTGTCCGCTCCATACGTGTCAGCCCGATACGGAAGGCATTTTCAACAAGTTCCCCTACTGACCGGACACGGCGGTTCCCTAAATGATCGATATCATCCACAGTCCCTTGAGAAGCACGGAGATAGAGCAAATATTTCATGACTTCTACAAAGTCATTAGGTGTGAGAGTTTTTTCATCCAGCGATGTCTCAAGTCCAAGCTTGATGTTCATTTTAAGACGGCCGATTCTGGAGAAATTGTATTTTTGGGGATTAAAAAACAAGTTTTTAAATAGATTGTGTGTGCTCTCCAGTGTATGAGGTTCCCCCGGCCGGAGCTTCTTGTAGATTTCTCCTAAAGCCTGATTCGAATCTGTTGTGGCATCCTTTTTCAAAGTGTTGAATATGATTTCACCAATTCTGTCGGACAAAGGAAAATACACTTCAAAGGGCTTCCCGTTTTTGCTAAGTTCATCAAGTTCTTTATCCGTAATCGGATCGTTGTATTTAATGATCTCTTCGACATTAAGAACAGAATGGGCATTCTCAAGCTCTTTATCTGCCAGCCGGATCTTTTTTATCTTCTTTTCTTTAAGAACTTTTAAATGCTCCTTGTTCAACTTTTTCTTGGCTGGAACAAGAATTTTTTTTGAGGAGTCAAGGACATTTTCCGCCACAACTTTACCAACAAGATCCTCAGAAATTTCCCAGTAATGATGTCCATTTTTGGGAGAAATCGTGTAGGTTTTGTAAAACAAACGAATGATCTCTTCATCAGAGCTAAATCCCAGCGCTCTTAAAAATACGCTGGCCAGAAATTTCTTTTTCCGGTCCAACCGCACAAACAGAATACCCTTGCTGTCATATTCAAATTCCACCCAGGCACCACGGTACGGAATAATCTTTCCAATGTAAAAACCCTTTCCAACACCAGGCCTAAAAAAGACACCCGGAGATCTTTGAAGTTGACTGACAACAACCCGTTCGATTCCGTTAAAAATAAACGTGCCCTTGTACGTCATAAGAGGGATATCCCCAAAATAGACTTCTTGTTCTTTGATGTGTTTGAGTCTTTTTGTTTTGGTCGTGGGATTCTTTTCCCAAGAAATCAATCGCACTTTAATCCTCAGGGGAGTAGAGAATGTGTATCCTTTCTGGAGGCACTCCGTAGGGCTGTATTTCATCTTCAGTTTGACATTGTCACCACACTGTTCGCAGATAGGAACTTCAATCTTTTTTGCAGCACTGCAATAAGGACAGATTTCGTTCTCTGTAAGCTCTACATCTGGAGGAAGAAGTGTACCGCATCCGGTGCAGCGGTTTCTTGAGTTTTCGACACCCTTTAACCGGCCGCATTTGCATTCCCAATTGCCGATTGTATAACTGATAAAATCAAGTTGAGTCGTTTCTTTGAAGTCAGAGACAGGAAAAATATCCTTAAAGGCAGCCTGCAAACCGACTTCCTTTCTCTCATCGGGCAGATATTCCATCTGAAGGAAATCTACATAGGACTCTTTCTGGATAGCCAGCATATCCGGCATGGGAAAGGTCCCTTCAATTTTTGAAAAATCGACTCTTTTTCGATAAATGTTTTCCGATTCATTAAGCATTTTTGCTCTCTCAGAAGGATTTTAAATTTTTCGAAGTCATTAAATTAGGAAGCTCCATCTATTCCACCTCAACAGTTGCCCCAACCTCTTTAAATTTTTTCTTGATCTCTTCAGCCTCTTCCTTAGACACATTTTCTTTGATGGGCTTTGGAGCCGAGTCAACCAAATCTTTGGCTTCTTTTAATCCAAGACTCGTCACCTCTCTCACTGTCTTGATGACATTGATCTTTTTTTCACCGACAACTTTTAATACAACATTAAATTCGGTCTTTTCCTCTTCAGCTTGGGCTTCCGCCTGCACACCAGGAGCAGCAGCCATAGGAGCAGCCATAGCAGCAGCACTCACGCCGTATCTTTCCTCAAATACTTTAATGTAATCCGCCAGTTCAAGAACCGTCAGATTGTCTAGATGTTCAAAAAATTGTTCTTTAGTCATTGTAGAAGTTTTCTCCTTTTTACTTTTGGTTGTTTCCTTTTTTTCTTTTTCCTTTGTCGTTTCCGTAGCTTCATTTGTCTGTGCTTTGGACATTTTTTCCTCCAACCCTATTTTTTTGATTTTAATTGATCCAGCATACTGCCCACACTGTTGAGCGGGGCCTGCCAGGTTTTTAAGAATGTTGTCAACGGATAGGCCATGAGATAACCCAATTTGGCCAATAAATCATCTTTTGACGTCAATTTAGCAACTTCAGCAAACCTTTTTTCTTCAAGAAACTGCCCTTCGATGATTCCACACTTTACGCTCAGCACTTTGTGCTGCAGAGAAAAGTCTTTGATCAATCGAGCCAAACCTATAGGATTTTCTTGAGCAAAAGCGATGCCGGTGGGCCCTCGAAATTGGGCTTTTAATTCCTCAGGAAAGTCCTCTTTAAGAGCTCTCAATGCCAGCCGATTTTTGATCACCATAAATGAATATGAGTTTTCCCTCATTTGTTTTCTAAATTCAACAGCCAGTGAAACCGGCAGCTTCATAAAATCCAGGAGATAAAAAGAATCAAAATTGGAAAAAGATTCATTAATCTCATTAACCTGCTGTTCTTTTTTCGCCCTATTCAGATTCACTTTCATCTCTCCTATTTGTCCAAAAAGTCTTCAATCAATTTGATCGAAGGCCCCATTGTTGTCGACACATGGATGTTTCTGATGTATTTCCCCTTAGCTGCGGGAGGTTTTGCATGTAAAATCGCCTGAACAAAAGAGAGGATGTTGTCTTTAAGCTTATCCTCAGAAAAAGACACTTTTCCTACAGACGAATGAACGATAGCAGTTTTGTCGACTCGAAATTCCACCCGGCCGGCCTTGATTTCATCGACGGCCTTTTTTAAATCAAAAGTAACGGTCCCGGATTTAGGATTGGGCATTAAACCTTTTGGGCCGAGAACTCTGCCAAGCTTGCCGACGCCCTTCATCATATCCGGAGTGGCTATAAGCACATCGAATTCCGCCCAACCTTTAGAAATTTTTTCAATAAGCTCTTCTCCCCCCGTTATATCCGCACCTGCCTTTTCGGCTTCAGAAATTTTCTCTCCAGAAGCGATCACACACACTTTTTTTGTTTTTCCAGTTCCATGAGGAAGGACAACAATCCCTCTCACCATCTGGTCAGAGTACTTTGGATCCACTCCTAAACGGAGAGAAAGATCAACGGACTCATCAAACTTTGCATAACCTATTTTCTTGAGAAGGCTAACTGTTTCGTCGAGGGAATACTCCTCTTTTTCACATAACTCTTTGGCTTTTTTGTATTGTTTTCCTCGTTTAGTCACTGATAATCTCCAATCCCATGTTTTTGGCAGTCCCTTCAATGATCCGGGCCGCATTTTCCACATCATAAGCATTAAGATCAGTCATTTTGATCTTTGCAATCTCTTCCAGCTGTTTTCTTGTAACCTTTCCGACTTTTTCTTTATTTGGTTCACCCGAGCCTTTAGCAATACCGGCTGCTTTTTTTAAAAGATATGAAGCCGGAGGAGATTTCATTTCAAAAGTGAATCTTCCACCTTTAAATACCGAGATCAAAACCGGCACGACAGTCCCGGGTTCCATTTTACTCGTCTTGTCATTAAACTGACGGACAAAATCCATGATCGGTACGTTATGCTGACCAAGAGCAGGTCCGACCGGAGGGGCAGGACTGGCTTGCCCGGCTTCAATCTGAAGTTTGAGAACCGCTAAAACTTCTTGTGCCATTGTTCCTCCTATATTTTTTCTACCTGTAAAAACTCAAGTTCCACGGGGGTAGACCGTCCAAAAATCGTTACCAGGACTTTAAGAGTACTTCTCTCATGGTTCACTTCCTCAACAATCCCGTTAAAATTGAAAAATGGGCCATCTATAATACGAACCGCCTCTCCCTTCTCAAAAGAATGTTTGGGTTTGGGCTTTTCAGAAGTTGTTTCCATATGTTCGACAATCTGGCTGACCTCATCTTTATTAAGTGGGGAAGGCTGTTTGCCGGAACCAACAAAACCGGTGACTTTGGGAGTCTCCCGGATGATCAGCCAGTTTTCATCACTCATCTCCATTTCGATAAGGATGTATCCAGGATAAGATCTTTTTGTGGAGACGACTTTGCGGCCTCCTTTAATTTCAACCACTCCTTCTGTCGGGATGATAATTTGCCCAATCTGATCTTCTATGTTCATCTCTATAGCTCTCTGTCGAATGGATTCAGAGACAAACTTCTCGAAACCTGAGTACGTATGTACGACATACCAATTTTTAGCCATTTTACAACCTAGTCCATTAAAAAATTGTTTTAATCTGAGAAATCAACCAAGAAAATACTATATCCAACATATAGAGATAGACGCCGAAGAATATTGTGGCAATGATAACAACGATTGTTGTGCTGTACACTTCATTTTTCGAGGGCCAGGTCACCTTTTTTACCTCTGCCTTTACATCTCGTAAAAAAACGATAAAACGTTTGTACCATTTGATCTTTTTACTCATATTCTACCCTTCAGATAATAATAGTAATCTAAATTTGAGTGATTTATCTTTTTTGATTCTCCATCATGTTATTGTTATTTACTGAAGCTTTACCAGATATCGAATTAATTTTATCTAGTGGCAGGTGAGGCAGGACTCGAACCCGCAACCTCCGGTTTTGGAGACCGATGCTCTAGCCAGTTGAGCTACTCACCTGCGTTCAATTTATTTCATTCAGATCAGCAGCCGGCTTCACGGTGCCAGCCCTGGTATCTACTTCACCTCCTTATGAAGGGTGTGTTTTCGGCAAAATCTACAGTATTTTTTCAGTTCATATTTATTTGTTTGCTGCTTTTTATTCCGGGTCGTCGTGTAATTCCGTCGTTTGCATACAGTGCATTGAAGTGTAACTATTTCTCTCATCTTATTTTGCTTTTTTCTTTTTTATAAAATTTTACTATTCGATAATTTCGGTGACCGTTCCGGCTCCGACCGTGCGGCCTCCCTCTCGAATCGCAAACCGCTGTCCTTTTTCCATCGCCACATTTGTGATCAAGTTGATTTCCACAGTCACACTGTCGCCGGGCATCACCATCTCCACCCCGCTGGGCAGCTTGACCGTCCCTGTCACATCGGTCGTCTGAAAATAAAACTGCGGCCTATACCCTGAAAAAAACGGCGTGTGCCGCCCGCCTTCTTCTTTTGTCAATGCGTATATCTGCGCCTTGCACTTCGTATGCGGAGTGATAGAGCCAGGTTTAGCCAACACCTGCCCGCGTTCAACTTCATCCTTGTCCGTCCCTCTCAACAAAATACCAACGTTGTCACCCGCCATCCCGTCATCGAGTATCTTGCGAAACATCTCAACTCCTGTCACCACTTTCTTCTGCGTCTCCCCAAATCCGACTATCTCTATATCCTCTCCTACCTTAATCTTCCCTCTCTCAATCCGGCCTGTGACAACTGTCCCACGTCCACTGATCGAAAAAATATCCTCTATCGGCATCAAAAATGGCTGATCCACCAACCGCACCGGCTCAGGTATAAACGAGTCAACCGCATCCATCAACTCTATTATCGGTTTGTTAACTTCTGCCTCCGGATCCCCATCACTCTCCAACGACTTAAGAGCACTCCCGCGAATTATCGGTATGTCATCACCAGGAAATTCGTACTTGGTCAACAACTCCCGTACCTCCAACTCAACCAAATCCAAAATCTCAGGATCATCCACCAAGTCTGTCTTGTTCATAAACACCACTATCGCAGGAACATTAACCTGACGCGCTAACAAAATGTGCTCTCGCGTCTGCGGCATCGGCCCATCATCGGCCGCCACCACCAAGATCGCCCCATCCATCTGGGCCGCCCCGGTAACCATGTTCTTGATGTAGTCGGCATGACCGGGACAATCTATATGGGCGTAATGACGATTATCTGTCTGGTACTCAATGTGCGCAATCTGAATCGTTAGACCTCTTTCCTTCTCCTCAGGCGCATTGTCAATCTGATCGTAATCAATAAAACTGACCGTGTTTGTCTTCTTGCTTAATATCTTTGTTATCGCCGCCGTTAAGGTCGTCTTGCCATGATCAACATGACCCACCGTCCCTATGTTTAAATGCGGCTTCGACCTGTCAAACTTTTCTTTCGCCATTTTTCCTTGCCTCCTATATCAAAGCTTTTTTTAGTCCATACCTTTTATTCTATCAAAGCCCACGATCAGATTTGAACTGATGACCCCGTCCTTACCAAGGACGTGCTCTACCGACTGAGCTACGTGGGCAGCCTTCCGCAAAGCGGGAAACGGGACTCGAACCCGCGACAAACGGCTTGGAAGGCCGATGCTCTACCAACTGAGCTATTCCCGCTTAAATGGGCAGGGGAGGATTCGAACCTCCGAAGGGTCACCCCAGCGGGTTTACAGCCCGCCCCATTTGGCCACTTTGGTACCTACCCGTGTATTTAACATCTTCATCTATTTCACAGCCAGCGAGAGGAATCGAACCCCCGACCCGCTGATTACAAATCAGCTGCTCTACCGACTGAGCTACGCTGGCACAAACGACCAAAAAAATTATTCCATATATACTTTTACTATACTATTAGGGGTTGAAAAGAGAAGAGAAAGGGGTACACCCGGTCTATGCGCGCCTAATTATTTCCTATCTACTCCGGCTCTAACTCTTCTTTCTTCGAAAAAAAAAGTGCAAAACTACTTACGTAA
>CAZWHQ010000023.1:0-64952 GCA_964633715.1 uncultured Eubacteriales bacterium | reverse complement strand
ATTGTTCCTAAATAGAATGCGTCGGGTCCTTCCTCAGCAATTTTAATAAGAGTTTTGGCCAAATCCTTCTGAACAAAGATATCGCCCTCTTCAAAATCCGTTCCATCAGGTTTGGAAAACACTTTAGCAAACTCTGCATTCGCCTGAATTTCTTCTGCTCCTCTGTTCGAGTTGGTTCTCCTTTTCAAACCATTGAATGAAGAGGCACGGCCTTCTGTCAGAACAAATCCTTCATTCGCCAGACGAATAGCGGGTTCGATCACCTCTTTCCATGAGAGACGTCCGTATGTTCTGAGTGCAAGATCAAAACCTTTGACTGTGCCAGGAATTCCGACAGCCAGATGTCCGACAATACTCCTCGACCGTACAATTTTTCCTTCTTCGTCCAAATACATGGTTGAAGTGGCCAGTCCGGGAGCCATCTCCCGAAAATCGACGGCCACAGATTCTCCTGTTTCTGGATGCCGGATGATCATAAATCCCCCACCTCCGATATTTCCAGCGGCCGGATAGGTCACAGCCAGGGCAAATCCCACAGCCACAGCGGCATCCACTGCATTTCCCCCTTTTTTCAAGATATCTATCCCTACCTGAGAAGCAAACTGGTCAACTGAGACAACCATTCCGTTCCGACCGACAACTTCCATTTCTTTTTTACAGGAAATTGGCAAAAGAAGGACAATAGAAAGCACAACCGCAAAAATTTTATTTATGTGTTTTGTCGTCAATATCTTTTCTCCTTAAGTCAGTATTTTACTTGGCGGACCTTATATATTTTATGGCCTGCAAAGCCGCCCGACACCCTTCACCCGCCGCGGTAACAACCTGCATTCCTCCACATGTTAGATCTCCTGCAGCAAAAATACCATCGATGTTTGTCCCTTGAACATGATCGGTTTTGACACACTGCCTGTGGTCAAGAGTAATCCCGGCTTTAGTGAGTAGAGGAACAGAGGGGATATCTCGAAAGATAAATATTCCATCCACCTTAACGTCTTCTTCTATATTGTTTTGCATCAGCACAGCTTTTTCTACTTTCTGTTCACCGACAATTCCTTTCAGGACAGTTTTGGGGCGAAGTTCAATATTTTTATCCCTTAATTCCTGCTGACTTTTTTCTGAAATGCTGAATTCCTTATTGTCACCGCTTATCCAAAGGATTTTGCAGTCCATTTGACTAAGGGCCAGGACATCTTCGAGGATCTCTTCTGTATTCCCTAAAGCGATAACTTGCCGGTCTCTGTATAAAGGCCCATCACAGGTGGAGCAGTAGCTCACACCTAAGCCAATGAGTTTTTCTTCGCCAGGAATCAGTTTCCCCTTGGACATGGGCTTTCCAGTTGCCAAAATAACAGTTTTAGCTTGGATGAACAGATCCCGAGTTGTAACCATTTTCGGATTGAAAGCCAAATTAAAATCAATAACGTCTCCCAGGATTATCTCCGCCCCACAAAACTCGGCATGTTTTTTAAACATATTGCGGAGATCCCGGCTGTCGATAGAAATAAAACCAGGGTAATTTTCAATATCATATCCTAAATCCAACCGGGATGCCGATCGTCCCTCCAAAATAATTGTTTGTTTTCCAGCCCGCGCCGCATATATGCCCGCTGTTAATCCGGCTGGTCCGGCTCCAATGATGAGCACTTCGGTTTCTCGACTTTTTATATTCTGCTGTGCATCTTCCATCGCTCCCTCCAGTAAAATGAATCTTCATCTTATCGTATTCCCCTTTATCTTTTCAATCCCTAGTCTTCATTCGATCAAAGTCTTGCAAAAATTAGATTGAAAATAATAAGATGGTTTTCGACAGATACACAGGTCTCCAAACGGATTTTTATCGGATGGATAAAACGGAGGGAAACATGAAAAAATTTGTGACAATCGTACTTTTTTCTTTATTTATTGTTTGCCCTTTTCAGGCACAAGAAAAGGAACACCGTCCCATGACAACTGACGATGCGCTCAACATGGCCAGTGTGGGCAATGCGCTATTATCCCCAGATGGCCAATGGGTTTTCTACTCCAAATCAGAATTGGACTGGGCCAAAAACAACAGAAAAACAAAGTACTACATGATATCTTCGGAAGGAGGAGAGCCCTTCCAGTATATCGGAGAAGCCGGAGGGAATTCCTTCCAATTCTCACCCGATGGGAAATATTTCACGTTTAAGAGAACTGTCGAAAAATTCAGCCAGATCTTTCTCATGCGCACTTCAGGAGGAGAAGCCGTTCAACTGACCAAACACAAAAACTCCGTGGGTTCTTATAAGTGGTCATTGGATTCCTCGACAATCTATTTCATCGCATCCGAATCCCGCAGCAAAGAAGACGAAAAGGAACATCAGGATGGTTATGACATCATTTTTGTTGATGAAGGTCCCAATGGACAGCGCGAAGGCAGTTGGAGAAATCTCTGGATGTTCGATCTAGAGACAAAAAAAGAAACAAAATTAACCGATGAAAAATTTCTTTTTGGCAGTTTCGGTGTCTCTCCCGATGGAAAAAAAGTTATCTTTACCGCGCAGTATTCCAACAGGAGGAATGACCGGTATAAGAGCGAGATTTACTTGATGAATATCGGAGAAAAGGAAAAAATCCAGCTCACAGATAACAATTCTCCTGAAGGAGGATTGATGTGGGCTCCCGACGGCAAAAGCTTTATATTTACGGCGGCTGACGATAAGGAGTGGCTCAACAGAAATTCAAAAATCTATGTCATGAATCCAGACACTAAAGAATACAGGCTAGTCTCCGGGAAATTTGAAGGCAGCCCTCGTGTAATCACATGGACCGAAGATTCCAAGACGCTCCTCATAGCCGGACAGCAGGGATCAAACTCAAATCTCTACAAAATGGACATCAACACCGGAGAATATGAAAACATCTCGAATGTCTTTGGATCTCTGAGGGTGAATTCCATTTCAAAGGACAAAACAAAGGTCCTGTATTCCTTTTCCGACTACAAAACACCATCCGACATATATATCTCCTCTATCGATACATTCGAACCGAAGCGTCTCACAAAAGCCAATCCCTGGATCGAAACAGATATACTTTTGGCTGATATGAAAGTTTTCCAGTGGTCGAGTAAGAATGGATTCGAAATCGAAGGCCTCCTTCATCTTCCTGCAGGCTACAAGGAGGGAACAAAACTGCCGCTCATCGTAAACATCCACGGCGGCCCTGCGGGGAGTTTCACCAACAGCTTCCGTGCCAGTTATCATGTCTATGCCGGATTGGGATATGCCTCTCTGTCTCCCAACGTCCGCGGCAGCTCAGGTTATACGGACAAACTCCGTGAAGGAAACACCGTGCAGAAAGGGGATGGAATTGGGATGGGAGACTATTGGGATGTTATGAACGGAGTGGATTATGTCATCAAGGAAGGTTTTGTCGATGCCGACAAACTGGGCGTGCGTGGATGGAGCTACGGGGGAATCCTGGGGGGATGGACCATCACTCAAACCGATCGGTTTAAGGCGGCCTCAATTGGAGCAGGCGTCTATGACTGGACATCAGAATACGGGCCTGGCTTCAACTATGATGTCCGGTTATGGCATATCGGTGGAACTCCATGGGACAATCCCGAAGGATACAGAAAACAGTCCGCCCTGACATATGTCAAGAATATCACAACGCCCACTCTCCTCATCCATGGGATGAACGACACCACGGATACCGAGTCCCAGAGCATGTCACTTTTTGCGGCACTCAAAGACATCGGCAAAGTTCCCGTGCGCTATCTCAGAGCACCCCGTGAACCACATGGATTTCGAGAGGCAAGACATCAAAGGACCCGAGATATCGAAGAAATCAAATGGATGCAAAAATATGTCTTGGACATCGAATGGACTCCATGGGAGCGCAAAGAGGACAAAAAAGAAGAAGAAGCGAAAGAAAAAAAATAATTCACAAAATTTAACTGCAGCTCAAAGACTTCACGTGTACACAAAGAATCCCCTGGATCACCTCGACGCCTTCAGAAAAACAGTATGAACCTGACGTTTAGGGCTATCTAGTTTCCCTTCCCCTCCAGCATAGGATCCTTGCGCACAAAGACTTTTCCGGAATAGACTTTTCCATTAACTGTCAGTTTAACACCAAAGGTTCCCGGTTCTGCTGTAACTGCTCCGCCTCCTCGTCCAAATCCTCTAAATCCTCTGCCACCACCAAAACCGATTGTTTCAAAGGCCTCACTCTGAATGGCCTGCGCTTCTCTGTAGCCGATACCGGGCTGTTTGATCCGTTCAAGCGCCTTTTCGACAGTGGCCTTTTGTGCCTCCTCTACCTCAGGTCTCTCCAGAATCCTGTTCATTATAGTCTGCATCTGTGTGATGCTCTGTTTCATCTGATCCGGGGAGGGATCAAAGCGCATATCCCACATCAAACGGTTGATGCCTGCTTCTGCATCTTTAAATGTGTAGGTCGTATTGAGTGTCCCCGTCGCGTCGGAGATTTCGAGCGTGACCGGGTCAGCAGGTTTGTCTTTGAGATAATAACTGATGGTAGCACCATTTGGAGGATTTTCTCCCTGGAAGAACAAATTTCCACGTCCATATCCCCCTCTGTCCAGTCTCAGCCATTGGGTTCCAACCTTACCATTTTCAAATAGAAAGGCCTCTGACTCAAGGAGTTCCTCTGAAGCCTGCTGCAAAGGGGAGATGTCATCGAGGATCCAGATGCCGCGGCCGTGAGTACCTGCGATCAGATCATTGTCCCGAGGGTGGATATAAAGGTCATGAAACGCAACAGTGGGCATATTCAAACCGAGATCCGTCCATTTTGCGCCTCCATCAATCGAGAAGAACACCTTAAATTCCGTCCCGACAAACAGAAGATTCTTGTTCTTGAGGTCTTCTCGGATGACATAGACAGGACCGCCGTCTGGCAGATTGGCAGAAATATTCGTCCAGGTCTCACCGTAATCCGTGGTCTTGAAGACAAAAGGTTTAAACAAGTCGCTCCGATGTCCATCAAAAGTCACATAACATGTGCCATCCTTGAACCTCGAGGCTTCCACTCGGCTCACCCAGATTTCCTCAGGCACATCAGGAACATTGCCCCTAACATTTGTCCATTCTTCTCCATCATTTTTTGTCACCTGAACATTGCCGTCATCCGTACCAACCCAGATAATACCCGGTGTGATCGGAGATTCAGAAATCGTGGTGATTGTGCAGTGGGTTTCTGCCCCAGTCTGATCGAGAGTGATCCCCCCTGTAGGTTTACTGTGTTTATCGGGATCGTTGGTTGACAGGTCAGGGCTGATAATTCTCCAGTGGTCGCCTCTATCCACCGATTTAAACAGATGATCCCCGCCAAATAAAATTGTCCGGGGATTATGGGGAGAGATCAGGATGGGAGAACTCCAGTTAAAACGAAACGGGGATCTCTGACGGCTGAATCCCCCGGCCTGTTGCTGTTGTTTTGCAGCAGGTTTTTGTTTGGCCGATTGGGGAACAAAGTCATTCCAGTTATATGTGTTTTGAGCGGAAGGTCTGATCCGGAAGGTCTCACGGGTTTCCACATTCACCCGTTGGATTGATCCACCTTGACTTTCACAGTAGGCGATTCTCCAGTCCGTGGGATCATTCTGCGTATAAAATCCATCACCGCCGCCAATATTGTACCAGAAATCCGTGAGGATCATGCCTTCGCGGCTCATGCTCGGCCCGGTCCATGTGCCGTTGTCCTGCAATCCTCCATAGACATAATAGGGATCACGCATATCTGCAGAAACCACGTAAAACTGTGACATACAGAGATTGTCGAATAGTATCCATGTTTTTCCACCATCAAAAGTGAGAGAAGCCCCTCCGTCTTGCCCGACATAAAACCGGTCTTTGTTGGTGGGATCGAGCCACATGGTATGAAAATCCGGGTGCAGACCCTGAATCTGTTCGAGTGTTTTTCCTCCGTCATCTGAAGAATACATCGTAGATGTCAAATAGTACACGAGTTTATCGTCAAAAGGATTGATATAGATATGGCTGTAATAGAACGGGCGCGTGTTTGTCCTGTTCATATACGTCCAAGAATTTCCGCTGTCTTCTGATCTATAGAGTCCTGTCCCAAGTTTGGTCATGTCGTTAAATTCAGGATTGGGTGTCCGCGTTTGACCTTCTTGGATGAAGGCGGGGATTTGGACGCTGTGTTCCACACAAGCCATGAGGACATTCGGATTGCTGCGAGATATGGCCAATCCAATACGCCCCAAATCACCACTTGGCAATCCATTCGTCAATTTAATCCAGCTCGAACCGCCATCTGCAGTTTTGTAAATCCCGCTGTTGGGGCCGCCTGAATCAAAACGCCAGGGACGGCGTATCCGCTGCCAAAAACCGACATAGAGGATTTCGGGATTCGTCGGATGTATAACGAGGTCGATCGCTCCGGTTTTTCCATCATCGGGCAGCCCATTGGTGAGTTTTACCCATGTCTGACCTCCATCTTCTGTTTTAAAGAGACCCCGGTCGCCGGAATATCCCCAGGTGTGCCCCGCCGCCGCCACAAAAACGATGTCGGGATCGGTCGGATGGGTAATGACCTTGCCTATGGCATGGGTAGATTCAAGCCCCATGTTTTTAAAAGTCTTGCCGCCATCGACAGATTTATAAATCCCATCACCCCAGGCAATGCTGTTCCGTGGACAATCTTCTCCTGTCCCCACCCATATGATATTGGGATCTTTCTGAAAAAATGCCACATCTCCAATGGACGCAGAACCGTAGTTATCAAAGATCGGCTCCCAAGTCGTCCCGGCATTGACCGATTTCCAGACACCTCCAGAAGCACCGGCTACAAGAACTTGCGTAAAGTCAGTCTCCAATGCTTCAAAGTCGGATATCCGGCCAATCATATTGGCCGGGCCCACATTCCGCCATTTCAGGTTCTTGATGAGGGATGTCTCCATATCCCGCGCATAGAAAAGATTCACGGCTCCCAAAACGAGAGTTAAAATAAGAAATCCCTGAAATATTTTTTTTAAAAGAGCATCCATTACAAAACCTCCTTGATAGGTCGAGCGATTAAAATATTTTGAGCTTAGAAAATACTATAATTTTTATTTGTTTATTTCAAGTAATTGTATAAACCGTGGATTCTCCCGAAGCTTATCCCACTGTGGATCCAACCGAAGCTGAGGGACAGAAATGAGCTGCCAGAGAAATTCGGCTTGTGGGATAGGCAGGAGATATTCCAGCTGATCTAAAGCCTTATCGAATTCACCAACCATCACATAAATTTTGGCAAGATTTATAAGGTAAATCGGTCCCTGGCCGGCATCTTTGGATACAGGATGTAGCGCAGAGGCGAGCTCCCCTTCCTCAATGGTTTTTTCCTTTTGTTCCAAATAAGCATAAACCAATCCGAGTGATGCCTGGTACCTTGGATCATCTGGTTGATTTCTCACCTTATTTTCCAGAACGATTCGAGCAGATTCGGCAAAAGAGTTCAAAAGCGTCCCATTTTGGATTGCATAATAAACCATGGCATAAGCCAAATCTATATGAAAATAAAAGCCCAATGTCAGTTGCGCTTCCGGCAGCTCAGGCTGAAGTTCAAGAGCCGTGTTGATAGCAATTCTGGACAATGTTTTCCTCTCATCCGTACGATCGATGCCAAAGAAATACATCCTGGAATGGATATAGGACATCCGGACATAAGCCAAAGCAAAGCCGGGGTCGATCTCGACCGCTTCTTCCAGCATCTTTCTCTCTAAGGGAACTTGAGTTTTTTGTCTCGTTAAAAGAACAATTCCCAATCCGATGATTAAAGCAGCCGCAACTAGTGCGGCAGCTATCCTCCAAATCTTCATTGGCCGGTCTTTTTTCTCTTTATATAAAATCCTTTTTCGTTTTGGCAGAGCCTTTTCAGAGGTGGTCATGTCTTTTTCAATCGTGTTTAAATCTGCAAGCATGTCCTCCGCACTTTGATACCGCTTGTCTTTATTTTTTTCTAAACATTTCAGAATGATTTGGCTGAGTTCGATAGGGATTTGAGCATTTAACTTCCGCGGATCTGGAGGGATCTCGGTTTTATGTTTTACTGCGGTCATCAGAGAGGTTTCCCCAACAAAAGGCAGTCTCCCTGTGACCATTTCATAGAGGATGACACCTAAAGAGTAGATATCGGAGCGCGAGTCAGTGTCCAAAGCCTCAACCTGCTCAGGTGACATATATTCGGGAGTCCCTATCATGATGCCCGCTTCTGTAATCCCTTTTTCACTGTACAACCGGGCAATTCCAAAATCCATGATACGGGCATTTCCGTCTCTATCAATCATGATATTGCTGGGTTTTAAATCCCGATGAACAACGCCCAATCTGTGGGCCTCCGCCAATCCTAAACAGACCTGTTTGACTATCGATACGGCTGTTCCTATGGATAAATGCCGGGTCATGCGAATCATACTCTTCAAGTCTTCTCCCGGCACATACTCCATCGTTATGTAGTAGGTCCCCTTATCTTCACCGAGATGGTACATCCGGCACACATTTCTGTGGGAAATTTTGTGTGCGCCCTTCAGTTCATTGATAAAACGCTCGATCGTCTTTTTTTCGGAAGCAACTTCCGGATTGATCAATTTAAGGGCTAGTTCTTCTTTAATTTTTGTATCTTCAACCCTATAAACTTTTCCCATTCCACCCCTGCCAAGCTCTTCAATCACTTCATACCGGTCTGCAAACGTAGTGCCTCGCTTCAGCTCCTTTTTTGGAGCATCTTGGGTTCCTGTATCAGGAAGAGACATGTTGTCGACAATATCGAGTTGAAGCCCGCATGTCGTGCAGACTCTGGAATTTGGGGGATTATCCGAATGACATTTCGGGCATATCTGAATCATTGTGCTTGACCTATTTACTCATATCTTAACGAATCAATTGGATTTGCACGAGCCGCTTTGACTGATTTATATCCGACAGTCAAGGAAGAACATATTAAAATTATAAACGCAGTCAAAATAAAAATTAAGACATTGGGCTTCACAGCATAAGGAAAACTTTGCAGCCATTTTTTAACAACATAATACGCAATTGGCCAGGCGAGGGCATTCGCAATGGCAATCAAGATTAAAAATTCACGGCAGAGCAGGACAACAATCGAACTCACAGAAGAGCCGACCACTTTTCTGATGCCAATCTCTTTTGTGCGCTTTTCTGTCATAAAGGAGGCCAGCCCAAACAAACCGATACAAGCGATTAGGATCGCCAAAAATGTAAAAGAACGGAATATCTCCCCTAGTTTTGTTTCAGCAGAATGCTGGGCATCATAAAAATCGTCAATAAAAAATGAATAAAAGGGGACATGAGGATAGGTTTCTTTCCATTTCTGCTCGATAAGACTCAGAGTCACATCAAGATTCTCTTCCTCGAGCCGAAGACTCAACCTCCTGGC
This sequence comes from uncultured Eubacteriales bacterium, assembly GCA_964633715.1. GTDB lineage: Bacteria > Acidobacteriota > Aminicenantia > Aminicenantales > Aminicenantaceae > JAUWVG01. The sequence continues at coordinate 55,556 of CAZWHQ010000023.1, read as the reverse complement.
CCTGTTTTCAATAGCGCCCTTGTCGCTGATGTACTGAATAAAAGTTGGAGCCACACGGGAGTAGAGGGATCTCTGATGGATATCCTCAAAAACTCCTATAACCCTTTTTTTGTTCGATCCCGACGTATAACGCCAGTTGATATCAATGGTTTTTCCAATGGGATTGTCCCACCCCAACTGTGTGGCTGCTGTTTGGTTGATCAGGATGGCTTCTTCTCTATCCCCAGTGAGTTCTTTGGTAAAACCGCCTCCCTGAACGACGGCAATTTCAAAGGTATCTAAAAAACCGTAATCGGCCAATAAATTGTCCATTTGAAATGTCTGATCCCTCGAAAATCCTTCCGGAATAGTGCTGCTGGTAAACAGATACATCTCCCCTGGAACCATTGATGAGGCGCCTGCGCTTTTGACTCCTTTGATTTTCAGCATTTCGTTCTTAAAGGATTCGAGGCCGAGCCGCACGTCTTCATTGTGAAGAACGATGGCTAGAAGGTTTTTTTTGTTGAAACCAAGATCCTTGTTTCGCATATATTTTTGTTGAAAAAAAATAACAATTGTAAAGATAATCAGGATAGTAGATATGGAAAATTGGAAGACAACCAAAATAGACCGGAAGAAGGACCGCCTTGAACTTTTTTGGAGTGAACCTTTAAGAACCAAAATGGGATTAAAAGCAGACAGAAAAAAAGCTGGATAACTCCCGGCAACAAAACTGACGAGGAGGAGAATTCCGGCTAATCCCACATAAAAATAAGGCATTTCGAAAAAGTTAAGTGATATATCCCGATCAATAAGCACCCTAAAATGTGGAAGAAATAACCTTGCTATCAAAACTGCCATTATTAGAGATAAAAAGACAAATAGAAAGGATTCGCTCAGGAATTGAGAGATGAGTTTTTTCCGATTAGCTCCAAGAACTTTTCTCATTCCGACTTCTTTGGATCGTCTCTCGGAACGTGCGGTTGCCAAGTTCATAAAATTGATACAAGCGATCAACAGTATCACAAGAGAGACGGCCGAAAATATATATATATTCTTGATATTGCTGTTGACGCCTATTTCAGATTCAAGGCGCGAAAACAGATGGATCTTTTTTATGGGTTGGAGCGAAAACTCCATATTGATTCCCTGAGATTCTAAAGTCGAAGTTAGGTACTTGTCATTAAAACCTTCGATTTTTTGTTCAAATGCTTTAAAGTCGGTTTTTTCCTTCAGAAGGAGATACGTCGTGTAGCTCGCAGTCCACCCCCCCAGTCGTGCATCATATTTGATCAAGGTAGAAAAGGATGCCAAGACTTGAAAAGTAAAATGTGAATTAGGTGGAGGGTCCTTAACAACACCTGTGATTCTGTAGTCGAATTTATTGTCCCAGTTAATGATCTTTCCTACGGGATTATCAGATCCGAAGTATTTGCGTGCCGTTGTCTCAGTGATCACCATGGTGAAGGGGACCTCGAGTGCTGTTTGAGGATCGCCTTCTATAAGATCGAAGGAAAAGATATTAAATACAGATTTGTCGGCATAAAAAACATCTTCTTGAAAAAAAGTTGTATTTTCATAGATAAAAATACGTTTGACCGTCGGCATAAATCTCACAGCATCCAGAACCTCTGGATAATCCGAAGCCAAAGTCAATCCCATTGGGGCCGGAGAATAGGCAGACTCTCTTGTTTGGCCTGCTGCTGTTGTCTTAGATACAATCCGATAAATATTATCTGCATGGACATGGTAGTTATCGTAGGAGAATTCAAATCCAATATAGGCCAGGATCAATAAACAACAAGCTATCCCGATTGACAATCCAAAAAGATTGATCAGAGAATAGGATTTGTATTTGATCAGATTCCTGTAGGCAATTTTTAAATAGTTCTTGATCATTTTGGCCTCTATGTTTTTTCCTCGAACACAAGTTAAACGCGGACTTTTGCTGCCCAAAGTTCACTAAGTTTATCTGTCATAATTCACCCCATTCTTTAGATTCATTATACGATTGTAGGATTCGTCTATCCTTTTATAACTGATCTTTTTAGTTTTAATAAGTTTTTTTAAAATTTCAACAGCTTTTTGTGCAATGGAAACGTCAAATGTCGAGTTGTTGGCAAAAGCGAGAATATCTACACCTGCCTCAACAGCTCTAAAAATCGCAGATTCCAATCCGTATTCCTTTGCGATGGCTCCCATCTGCATGTCGTCGGAGATCACCACACCATCATAACCGAGTTTTTTTCTAAGCAGGTCCGTTATAATCCGCTTTGACAGAGTGGCAGGATACGTTGGATCTAAGTGTTCATTGTATACATGTGCGGTCATAATTGCGTCTACCAATTCTTTGTCTATAAGCAAAGAGTAGGGAAAAAGTTCGGCATTTTTCCAAGTCCGGCTGACATCGACCATCCCGAGATGGGAATCGTCTGTTGAACTTCCATGACCCGGAAAATGTTTGAGCGTGCACAGCACTTTGTGTTTGTGAAAGGCCTGAACAAATTTTTCTGCATGAGCGGCCACAATTTTTGGATCGTCTGAATAACTTCTTTCAAGCTTTCCAATTATGGGATTATTTGGATTTGTGTTGAGATCGACCACAGGAGCCAGATTCATGTTTATTCCAAGCGAATGGAGCAGCTTGGCCATCTGTTCTGCATGGCTGAACGTCAAATCTAAATTGTTTTTTAAACCAAAATACTGCGCTGAATATGTGGAAGGAAAATCAAATTTTTCTTTCAGTCGTGAAACACGCCCGCCTTCATAATCTATGGATACAAGGAGTGGAGTCCTGGCGAAAGACTGGAGGTCGGAAACAAGATTTTTTAACTGGGTAGGAGAAGCAACATTTCGCACTGAAGATTTTTTGGGAACATCATAGTCAAAAAGAACGACACTCCCGATATGTCTTTTCAGAATATCCTGGACAATAGGATGAGTCCTATCGACCTCAAGGCCGCGGAAACCAATCAAAAGCATCTGCCCTAACTTTTCTTCCAGCCCTACAGAATGGGTTTCGAAAAGATCGTGAAAAAGTTTAGATTTTCCCTTCACAGCCAGACCGGCGAAGGCCAATCCTGATTTTTTAAAAAAAGCTCTACGGCAAAAAGGACTCATGCTTCCTCAATCATTTATGAATGCAGAGGCAATAATTGTCAATACAAAATTCATCTATTTTATTGGCAAAAAACACAGGGCCTGATGTCCATGCATCAGGCCCATAAAATCCCCAGTCCAGGGACTGGATGTTATAAATTGAAACCGTACGAAAATTTTATCAGAAACACATTATGGGGAAACACATCAAACAGCTCCTGCATGTTCTCCATAAAAGTGTAATCTCCGTAGGGTATAGATCCTGTACGTCCCTGCGACCAGACAAGATAGAGAGATGAACCAGGTTTATATTCCCACCGAATGACCAAATTTGAACGAAACTGAAGGAAATTGAAATTCGGATTGGGGATACTGTAATCCATTATTCCATCCTGGTTTTCATCGACGTTGTAATACCCATCTCTTGTGTCCATTTTTAATTCATTTTCTGTGAATACGGAAAAGCGGTCGCTGTAGGCATCAGCTCGAGGTGACGTGATACGTTTAAAATTTGTGTACAAACCTGATGAAACAAAGGGCTGCCCATAGAACTGAATAGACAAGTCCGGAGACAGGCTGAGATTAAATCGAAGGGTTACTCCGAATGTTTTCTGGTCGATCCTGGCGAAAAGATACCTTTTGTCCAACCCAAAATCGCGCTGGCTGACATACTGCAGGTCATTTTCATTTAAACTCAAAACGGGCTGAATCATCACGGAAATCGCTTTACTTGGATTAAAATTGAGCCCAAATCCAAAACTGTTTGACGATGAATCGCCATTATTTCTCACATTTATAGACCAGAATCCATTCATACGGATTTTCTTTCTGCTATCGGTTGTCACATTGATATGGGTTCCCCACGCTCCCGGATACACAAGGGAAGGCCCTCCTCGCAGAGCACTATCTGAAAGGCTGGCGGCATTGTGATTGATTCCCGTAGAGAGTGTCCAATAGTTCTTGAACTGTCCATTAATACCTATGTTTCCACCTGCAAATGCCCGTTCACCTCCAAAATTCCACCCTCTCCACTGGTTAACATTAAAACTCAATTCTCGAAATATACTAAAAGGTTCCCAAATCCTGTAATTGGCCCAGATAAATTCCAATATATTGTCTGCATTCCGAAGGTATCCCATGTCATTTATTTCCAGTCCCGGAGACCGCCAAGTCACTCCAGTGATATATTGAAGATGGCCGCTGCCAAGTTTTCCTCCAATCAGAGTCCCTCCATGTCCGGACAGTGATGTCCGGGAGGGATCTAAAGTCAAATGGTCCGCATCCGGACGCTGGAAATACCTAAGAGGAGAGGTCTGTGTTCTGAGGATGGCTTCTGATGAACCTAAAACACGACTAAAAACAGCATTAAAAGATATAAAATAAGTCTTATCCTTCCACGTATGATAGAGATCGATGCCGCCTGTATAAGCAGAATTATGGAGAAAATTCAGATTCGGATTTGAGATACTCCGGTTTACAGATGTCAGCATGCCACCTATAACCGTGTTTCCCTGATTGTAATCTTTTTGCAGTCTGGCACCAAAGTAGTTTGTAAGCGGTTCGACAGGTTCATCTCTATACAAACCGAGAGAGAAAACCTGAGCATTCTCTTGAGCCGTTATCCCATCAATAATGCCTATGGAAAGACCATTCTTTGTCTTACCCGTCAGTTTAAACGCCCCAAGAATGGACGTGTACTGAGGCATGTCCACAAAATGACCTTCTCCGGAATAGATGCTTCGATTCGGTCTGCGCCCGATTCGGCGGGAATAAAAGAGGTTGTCGCTGGAAAGATCTCCATCACCGATCATGATCTGGAATGACATAATGTTTCGTCCCTCGATAAAAAAAGGTCTTTTTTCTTCAAAATAAGTTTCAAATGCTGTGAGATTAACTTCTGATGGATCGGCCTCGACCTGACCAAAATCGGGATTGATGGTAAAGTCAAATGTCAGATCGCTGGAGATTCCAATTTTTCCATCCAAGCCACCGAAAAGATTATTTGACCGGCCTGAAGCAAAGGGATTTCCCGGCTGCTCCTCATAGCTCTCCAACATGCCCACTGCATAAGGATAAAGTTCGATCTTCCGAGAAGATTCGATTCCATTTATCCCGTAAAGTTCACCGAACTGATCGACAAAACCTGAAACATCCTTTGGAATCAGCTGCCAGTTAGAGACCTCTTCTTTACGAAAATAAAACCGGTTGACTTGAAGTCCCCAAACGTGTTCTTGTTTTTTCCCAAAGCGCAGCTGCGAGAGAGGAATCCTCATCTCTGCCGTCCACCCCTCTTCACTCACGGCCGTCTTGACATACCAGATCGGATCCCAATTTTGATCTCTCCCCTGTCCGTTGTCGGAAATGATCTCATCTCCCTTCACACCGGCTGCATTGACGGCAAAGGAAAATGCCGTGCGGTGATCATAGTAGCTGTCCAAAAGGATCGACACACGATCCCCTTCCAAGTTGTCACGTCTTGCCAATCGTCGTTCGATTTTAGCCGGTTCTTTATCATAGGCTCGAATCGCGACATAGATGTTTTTCCCATCGAAGAGAATCTTAAATGCTGTTTGATGGGAAGGGGCCTGTCCCTCATAAGGCTCACTCTGGATAAATCCACTCTCCCATTCACCTTCTTTCCATACTGGATCATCCAATTTTCCATCGATGACAGGTTGGAGAGGATTTGTTCTTTTAGCGATGTACTGCTTACCATCTATAATCTGAGGAGCCATTTGAATGGAATACACGGTATAAGACCTTTTTAATATTGGATTGGAATTCGCTAAAAGAGTTGCCGTGAATAAGAAAATTATCGCCAGTGCAAAAATTGCGGTTTTTTTCATTTTAACCCTGAAGCAAAAATTATTTCTTTGTTCCATCCTAATTGTTAAGACGAGAATAATGGAACAAAGGTTGTCAGTATTTCAAATAATTGAAAAATAGGTCTAAGGCAAAATTGCCATCTTGACAACTGTTTTTGATGGGTAATAATACCTTCATGAGGGACATGGACATCTCTTCTCATTTTGTGTGCACTCTTAGGGAAGCAAAAACACTTATTGACAAACACGCTCAATTTTGGATATCCAGCTGCTGGTGCCGAGAAAACATGGAGAGCATTGAAAACTCCCGGCCAGATGTGTGTATAGTCTTCACTCCGGATTCTATAGGAACAGATTCAAACGTCCGAGAGGTCGACAAAGATTTTGTCTGCGACATATTGGAAGAAACCAAATCAAAACATCTCGTCTCCACGCTCTTTTATGGTAAGGCTGGCTCTCAACAGATCCAGGGTGTTTGTATCTGCCGCTCCTTTTTCGAAAATCCGAATAAAATTAGCGAAAAAGGAAATTTTATCGAAGAGACCGACATTAATGCCTGCATTGCCTGCGGCACTTGTGTTGATGTCTGTTATTTTAAAGCCCGCGAAATTAGGGATGGGGAACTCGTTGACCACAGGGAACAATGTTATGGATGCGGCCTCTGTGTTGACGTCTGCCCCATGCACTGCATAACAATGTCCCCTCGCCAACACAACAAGAGATGAAAAATCAACTCATAAGACGGGGTTTCATCAAATTAGACAACCTCTAACAAGAAGTGCCTTTTTTTGGTTCACCTATTTACAAACAAATACATATACCCTATAATAATAGTATATTTAAATGCATAAAGGAGTCAAAATGAAAACCCGAATTTTCCTCCTTATAACGATAATTGTGGCCTTTGTTGGAATGGTATTCCTGAACGCAAGTTATCTGCAAGAGAACAAGACCAATGGAGATGTTAAAGTGAAAACTCAGATAAAAAAAACAAACAAAGAGTGGAAAAAAATCCTTACTCCCGAACAGTATAAGGTGCTGCGCAAAAGCGGCACAGAACGTCCCTTTACGGGAAAGTACAACATGTTTTTTGAAGAGGGAACCTACTTATGTGCGGCATGTGGAACCCCCTTGTTTAATTCAAAAGAAAAATTCGATCATGGATGCGGATGGCCCAGTTTCTCTGCCGCCATTGATAGCGGAAGTGTGGATCTCCATGAGGATAACTCTCTGGGCATGAACCGTATTGAAGTCAGGTGTGCCACTTGCGGATCCCACCTGGGACATGTTTTTGATGACGGACCTGCTCCAACAGGAGAACGCTACTGCATAAACTCGGTCGCAATGGATTTTAAACCGGCTGAAGCAAACAAACCAATCCAAGAGGCCATCGCCACATTTGCCGCCGGATGTTTCTGGGGTGTAGAACATGAATTCAGCCAGATCAAGGGAGTTTTATCAACCCGTGTCGGTTATACGGGGGGAGACATAAAAAATCCCACATATCAATTAGTTTGCACCGGAAAAACAGGGCATGCCGAATCCATTGAAATCACTTTTGATCCTTCGGTGGTCAGCTACAAAGAGCTTTTAAAGCAATTCTTCAGCCTGCACGATCCTACTCAAATTAACCGCCAAGGACCTGATGTCGGCACACAGTACAGATCGGTTATTTTCTATCATTCCCCTTCTCAAAAAGAAGAGGCCGAAGCATTCATCAAGGAATTAGAAAGTTCCAAACATTTTCGCAAATCCATCGCCACAAAAATCACTCCCGTCGATGTCTTCTACCAAGCTGAGGATTACCACCAGGATTATTATAAAAAACTGAAAATCCGAAAATAACGTCTTAATAATTATCCTGAATAGATCAGGTTATTTGATATCCTTTATAAACAGATAGGCAAAAAGGTCCCTGCCCACAGCACTAAGCCGGCCTGTTTTTGGATCGGCGATAATACTCACAGAATCCTTCTCACCGATTTGTCTTAGGATTATACGTCTACGGAATTATCCTTGTTTAGAATAATTATTTTCAATCAAATTTAAACAATTTAAATTATGGTTTCAGTTCGTTAATATGTTCTATCTTGAATGTCCACGCATAAAGGCAGGGGATATCAGCCGGTGTTAAGGCCGGAGGATAGATAACGATTGTTTCTGATTTGGATTCCCAATCGACATTTTCCTTAAAACCCAGCAAAGAGATTCGAGTTTCAGCTGTTTTTTCGATGCCTTCTATGGATACACTTTTTGTTGGCCATTTCGTGCAGATCAGATATAGAGTCGTTCCCTTCTTTGTAAAAAACAAGGATGGATCTTTTATTTGATGGGCTGCAGCGTTTGTCCAAGTCCGTGTTCCATAAATACCCTCACCGTTGATGCTCAGCCAAGTGCCTATATCGACTAGACGCTGCTGCATGATAACAGGAATGCGGCCATCGGCCGTGGGCCCGACATTTAAAAGAAGATTCCCTCCTCTGCTAACGATGTCGATGAGTTCATGCACAAGCTCTTCCGACGTTTTGTAATCATCGATATTTTCATCTCGATTAAATCCGTACGAGCCCCCAATTCCCCGGCTTTCTTCCCAGGGATGATCACGGCCAACACCTTCGGCATCCTTATATTCGCTCGAAAAGTAATCCCCGTGTTTCCCAGGCATATCTTTTCCGAACCTGTCATTGACGACAACCTCATTTTTGTTTGGAGCGCTATTGTACAGCCAAGCCAAAAAATCCAGAGCTTTCCACTCCTCCGCCGTCCTATCCCACTCGCCTGCATCACTAAAAATCACCGCAGGTTGATAGGTTTTAACCAGTTCCTTTAACTGAGGTATCATAAAATCGTCGATATATTTGTTTTCTGGAATTTTGTATTTGTCCACCAGATATTTAGGAATAAAATACCCGCTCTCTGTTCGATGGGTCCAGGTGGATTCCCACTCAATAATAGAATAATACAAACCCATTCTCAGGCCTTTCTTCCGGACAGCCGAGGTGAGTTCTCCAAGCAAATCACGTTTGGGCCCCACATCCATGCTGTTCCACCCTTTTTTATATGGGCTTTTTGTCGGCCATAAGCAGTAACCGTCGTGATGTTTGGATGTGAGAACAACATATTTAGCTCCAGATCGTAAAAACAATTCTGCCCAGTCATCCGGCTTAAAAAGCTCTGCTTTAAACAAAGGAGCAAAATCCCGGTATTCAAAATCTTTACCGTAGTTTTGGATGTGGAAGTCTTCCCCTCCCCCTTCTTTATCAAACATAACACGCGCATAATACCATTCAGCATAGGACGCATAACGCCCCTCGGTCACTTTCCGCCATGCGGGCACAGAATATACACCCCAATGGATAAAGATTCCGAACTTTGCATCCAGAAACCATTCCGGAATCGGCCTTTTATCCAGAGAATTCCACGTAGATTCATACTCCTGAGCAGAAAGGATAGGGTGAGCAACAAAAAGCAAGACGGTACAGCTCATAATCAATCGGAATTTCATTTGAGTTCACTCCTCATTTTTTTTGCTTTCTCTTTAAAAAATATTCTTCCTTGCTTTTCAAGGGCGGGATATGATGAGGCATAAGCTTGTAGGAAGTATCTTTAACAGGGGCAGGATTTTTGGGGATAAATTCGGACATTCCCTCAATTATTTTTTGATATTCGGGATTTTGAGCTAAATTTGTCCACTCTTCCGGATCCTTGTTGTGGTCATAGAGTTCTTCGCTCTCATCTATATACCGGGTATACCGCCATCTTTCCGTACGGACTGAAAACTCAGAAAAATCATAGGTCGAAATGGCCGGATAATCCCATTTGATCTTTGGATTTCGCAGAAGAGGGACCAAGCTGCGGCCGTCCAATCCCTCTTTTTGCGGTAGGCCGCACAACTCTATTAAAGTTGGATAGATATCCATCAATGACGTGATACGGTCACATCGGCTGCCAGTCTTCGATCCACCGGGAAGGCCAACACATCCCTCGGGCACTTTGATCATAAGGACGGTTTTAAGAACATTTTCCCAAAGTGCAAATTTTCTCCAGTGCTCTTTCTCCCCCAGCTGCCATCCATGATCCGACCAGAGAACAACAATTGTATTTTGGGCATAGGCGCTTGACTCAAGTGCATCGAGAAGCCTGCCCACCATCGCATCGGCGTAGGCAATAGAAGCAAGATAGCCTTGGACAGCTTTTCTCCACTCCCCTGCCTCTACGACATGAGAGTGATAGTTGCCAGCCCGATAAGCCAGCTCTCTCGCCCTTTCTCCCACGTCATCGAGGTCGTTGTCCAAAACTTTGGGAAGCTGGACAGATTCCAATGGGAACATATCAAAATATTTTTGAGGCACATACCATGGGACATGAGGGCGATAGATACCACAGGCTAGAAAAAACGGATGGCTTTGATCTTTCTGCAGCTGTTGTATGACCCAATCAACAGATTTGTAGTCCCCGGTCTGCTCATCCGGAATTTCAATGGGAGACCAATCAAAATCACCATACATGTCTTCAAAGCGGGGCATATTCACGGTTTCGCCAGGCTTGGGATAAAAATATCGAGGCATGTGCCTCTCTTTTGACGGGAAGTAGTCATCCCAGGATTGAGGATCAGGCATATTGTTGTGAAATATTTTGCCTGCACCACCAGCCCAATATCCATTGACGGAAAAATACCGGGGAAGAGTTAAAGTTTCGGGGAGGACTTCCCTCCACACTTGATAATTCGAGTACATCCCTGAGTTGTAGCAGTGAATTCCGGTCAACAAAGACGTTCGAGAGGGATTACAGGAAGGAGAAGCACAGTAATTATGTGTAAAATTTACCGCCTGCTCTGCCAGGCGGTTTAGATGAGGAGTTTTTGCTTGAGGATGACCCTTTAGTGGTTCAATCCAGTCATTGAGGTCATCGACAGAGATAAATAAAACATTGGGCTGTTTGATCGTGGCTCTGATTGCTTTAGATTCAGAACGAGTTCTGCAGCTTGATACAGCCACTGAAGCCAAACCCACACCGACATTTTTCAGGAATTCCCTGCGGTTATATATTTTCATGTTTCACCCATCCTTTAAGGTTTTTGGTTATCTCGACAAACTCGGCCAGAACCATTGCCGTGGCTCCCCAAATTTTATGACCCTTGAAGGAAAAAAAAGGAACCTCGACCTTTTTGCTGTGCAAGGTCCATCTTTCCCTCTTCTGAGTTTGCGGATCGAAAAGAGAATCAAGAGGAATTTCAAGCACTTCTGCCACTTCATCCGGAGAAGGTTTAAAATGAGGCAATCCTTTCATCTGGGCCACAACTGGATAGATACAGTAATTGGTGGGAGGGATATAAAGCGGGGTCAGTTTGCCGAGAATCTGTATCACAGACGACTTGACCCCAAGTTCTTCTTTTGTTTCTCTTAATGAGGTTTGTTCAAGGCTTTCTCCCTCTTCCTGCCGTCCTCCAGGGAAAGATATTTGGGACTGATGATGATCGACCATGTCTGTACGACGGGTGAGAACGACAAATACACGCGTTCCTTTAAGATAAAGAAGTACAAGGACTCCTGCTCTTTTACATGAATCCAACACTTCGGTATACACCTGATTTCCGGGCCGAGGATCGGGAACCATATTTAACTGGGCGGTCAAACCCGGCAGTGGTTCCTTCAGCCTTTCTATCAGATCGGGAAAAAAACGAAGAGATTCAGTCCCTCTTTCCATTGTCTTTTTGTTTACAGGATTTCCTTCCCTGGGTCAATGAGAATTTACTTTTTGCATTTGATAAAAATTAATTTCTATTATATTATTCTTTGCACGATGACAGATCCGAATAGTCTTTCGGACATCTTACACAAACTTTATTAAAATTTTAGAGGAGGAAGAGATGGATTTTAGGGGAAAAAACTCAATGACCGTACTGAGCATTTTCTTTTTAGCACTCGCAATTCTTGCGACTGGTTCAGCTTATGCTCAAATGGAGGCGAAGGGAATCGCCCAGGCGTTCCCATGGAGGAACATCGGACCGGCCAATATGTCGGGAAGGATCTCCGACATTGAAGCCCTGGACAATGACTTCACGTATGTCCTCATCGGATCCGCCTCCGCTGGTGTATGGAAGTCAACAAATGCGGGCACGACCTGGGAACCCATCTTTGACACCTATAACTCGGCCTCCATCGGAGATGTTGCTCTCTATCAGAAGGATCCAAACATCATATGGGTCGGGACGGGAGAGAAAAACCCCAGGAACAGCATTGCCTGGGGAGACGGCATCTACAAATCTACGGACGGAGGAAAGACCTTCACACACATGGGTCTCAAAGAAACCCATTCCATATCCAAAATCATAACTCATCCTGACGATCCGAATACAGTTTTTGCGGCAGCCGGAGGTCATCTCTGGGGATATTCCGGAACACGAGGACTTTTTAAAACAACCAATGGTGGGAAAACCTGGAACAAAGTCAAAGGCGGGCTGCCCGATGATGGAAAAACCGGTGCCATCGATCTTATCATGGATCCATCGAATCCGGACATTCTCTATGTCGGTTTTTGGCAAAGAATCCGGAGACCTTACCGTTTTGACAGCGGTGGGCCAAACGGTGGAATTTTTAAATCCACAAACGGCGGCCGGTCATGGAAAAAATTGACCAACGGTCTTCCCGAAGGAGACACCGGAAAAATAGGTCTCGCTATCTGCAAAACCAAACCCAATGTCGTGATGGCGTTTGTCGAACACGGTTTCCAGCCCCGTGAAAATCTCCCAGATGGATCAGAAAATCCCGAATACAAAGATATGACCAAGTTGGGTTCCGGTATTTATCGGAGTGAAGACAGTGGTGAATCCTGGCAGTACGTGAACCGCTACTTCAACCGGCCCTTTTACTACAACCACATATATCTTAACCCTATTGACGATAAAATCGTATATGTTGTCACAGGAGGTTATCTCATCTCCTATGACGGCGGAAAAACCCTAGAACGGCAGAATACCGGAATTCACGGCGACTACCATGCCTTTTGGTCTGATCCCACCAATAAGAATCGCTACTATATTGGAAATGATGGAGGTTCAGCCCTGACCCATGATCACGGAAAAAACTACATTTTTTTCGACAACCTTCCTCTGAGTCAATTCTATGCTGTTGGGGCAGACAACCGAAACCCCTACTTTGTCTATGGGGGGCTGCAGGACAACGGAACCTGGGGAGGGCCCTCCAACAGCCGTGACAGCATGGGCATTCTCACAGATCACTGGTTCAGGATCGGTGGAGGAGATGGATTTTACGCTGTTCCGGATCCCAATGACTGGCGCACTGTTTATGCGGAAAGCCAGCAGGGCAGCATCAGCCGCGTCAACATCGAAACACGCAGAGGCCAATCCATACGGCCCCGTCAAAATAATGTTGTCAATTATGACAACTATGTCACTCAAGAAATTCTCGATCTTCAAAAAGAGGCTGGTTGGGGAGATAACAATCCCTTCCGTTTCAACTGGAATTCTCCGATTATTGCTTCAAGTCATCACCCCGGAACAGTCTATTTTGGGGGAAACTTTATGTTCAAAACCATGAACAAGGGTGATACCTGGGAAATCATCAGTCCCGATCTCACTACAAGTGATCCCAAAAAAATAGACAGACAGACCGGAGGTTTAACATTAGACATGACTGGCGCTGAAAATCACTGCTCTATTGTGACTATATCCGAATCACCACTGGCTCCAGAGCTTTTATGGGCCGGGACGGATGACGGCAATGTCCAGGTCACACAAGATGGCGGAACGACATGGACAAATGTCCGTGATAATTTCCAGGGTGTCCCAGAAGGGATCTGGGTCAGCCGCGTAGAAGCCTCTCATTTTCATGAGGGCATGTGTTACGTTACATTTGACGGCCACAGGAGCGACAACTTTGTACCCTGGGTTTTTAAAACCACGGATTTTGGAAAAACATGGACAAATATCTCCAATAATCTTCCAGAAGGGCAGGTGGCCTATGTTATACGCGAAGATGGAATTAACAGGAACCTCCTCTTTGTCGGAACCGAATTCGGTTTATTCGTCTCTCTTAATGGTGGAGCCACGTGGGAACGCTTTATGAACAACCTGCCCACTGTTGCTGTCCATGACCTCATCATCCATCCTCTCTATAACGATGTGATCATCGGCACACATGGACGCGGAATCTGGATCTGCGACGACATATCCGCACTTCAGCAAGCAAATATGTCCACATCAGCCTCTCCTGCTATTCTTTTTGACTCCCGAGTAGCCACACAGTGGATGTCCTTCAGCCGCGGAGGATCAAGAGGCCAGTTTGTGTATCAAGGAGAGAATCCTCCAAATGGAGCTTTCATCCACTACAAATTGGGCGCTGATGTCAAGGACGCCGCACTTGAAATCACAGACATGAGTGGTGAGATGAAACTCACCGTCAAACTTGAGGAAAATCCAGGCCTCAATCGTTACGTCTGGAATTATTCCTTCAATCCCCCTGAACTCAACGATGCTGAAAAGAAACTTCTCGAATTATATCTTAAAGCCACTGAAAGGGAGGAACGCCAAGACATAGGGGAAAAACTGGCCAGCTCTCTAGAAGCCCGCGGCCAAAGATTTGCGGGCGTAAACAGAAGAACCAATGAGCTCAACAGTCCCCGTGCACAAGCCGGAGTTTACAAGGTGACACTTACCGTGGATGGAAAAACAATCGTCAAACCACTGACAGTACGCGCAGATCCGATGCTCAGATAGTATAAGAACAAGACAGCCCAGACGCTGACAAAGAAGCATGGTTGGGGACAGGATTGGGTTTGTCCGCCCATGTTTCCAATGTTCGAATCCGAACAGAACATGTACACCTTCGGACATATCAAGACATATCCGAGTTGAAAAACCAATCTTTTCCCCTGGTTCCTCTTATTGGCACAATATTTGCTCTTAAATCTTCGTATGGATTTAATCCAAAATAAAAAAAATATTATTACAATAAATAGCAACCAAAAGTCGTTCAATTGCGTATATATTAAGTGACACCTTAGGAGAAGCCAATATGAGTTTAAGAGATATCTTAGAAAAACTAGTTCAAGGGAATGCACCTATCCTCTTGAGTGACAGCAACAAAGACTGGGAAGCTGAAGCGCTTTTAGAGACATTGTCAGAACCGATGTTGAAAAGGACGGCGTATTTTCAGCCAGGCATGTATATCGCTGAAATCAACGAAGGTGGTTATCTCGGAACCGTGCTCTATAAAGTCAAACAAAAAGTCGACGCATAATTCATTCCATTCACCTAATTTATTTCTGTTCCAAGACATCCTTTTTTATGGACGTGGATTTGTGTGTCCTGGATTATCTTTTTTTCTATTTTAAACACTCCGAAACACTTAAGTGATGAATTACGTATAACCCTATGTAGGACAGCCACTTCCCAAAAGAATGGTGCGTAAAACTTTTTATTTCTCGTCAACCCTTTGCCTCAATTCCGTGTCTTATAGTCAGACAAAAATGATCGATCGAGAGTTTACAACTGTCTGTTATAAGGAGGAGCCATGATCAAGAATTTCATTAAAATCGCACTGAGGAATATCAAAAAACATAAAGGTTATTCATTTATCAATATCACCGGACTCGCCATTGGGATGGCCTGCTGCCTTTTGATCACAATCTGGGTTCTCGATGAGTTGAGTTATGACCGGTTTCATCAAAACGCAGAGAATCTTTATAGAGTGGAAGAAAACCAGGATTACTCCGGCCGTGAGTATCATGTGAATGTAACTCCCTATCCCTTGGCCCCAGCACTCAAAGACGAAATCCCCGAGATCGAGGAGGCCACACGTTACGTATGGGCCGGCGGGAAACTCCTGAGATATAAGGATATGGCCTTTTTTGAGAATAATATCAGGTCGGTCGATCCCTCTTTTCTCAAAATGTTTGCCTTCCCTTTATCACACGGAACAATGGAGACAGCTCTGGACTCCCCCTATTCCCTAGTGATTTCCCAAGAGATGAAAAAGAAATATTTTGGAGCCGATGATCCCCTCGGTCAGACGATCACGGTCAATAATCAATATGAGTTTACGGTAACAGGTGTACTGGAAACGCTCCCTCATAATTCTATACTTCAGTTCGATTTTTTAATCCCTTATGAATTTCTCACCGTAACCAAAGCCACCAATCCAAGTTTTGGAGCCAATTCTATCCTGACTTTTGTTCGCATCCAGGACAACGCCACGGAATTTCAGGTTAACGATAAAATCAGAGAATTCATTAAAGCGCGGAATCCCCAGAGCAGCACAACTCTTTTATTGATGCCTTTTACAAGGATACACCTGCACGCCTATTTTGGCTGGGACAGGGATCCCGGAGCCATCCAATACGTCTATATTTTTTCTATTATTGCGATGTTTGTACTCCTCATTGCCTGCATCAATTTTATGAATCTCTCTACGGCCCGCTCAGCCAACCGTGCCAAAGAAGTGGGCCTGCGCAAAGTGGTGGGCGCACAAAAACACCACCTCATCCGACAGTTCTACGGAGAATCGGTCGTATATGCCTTTATCGCTTTAGTCTTCGCCATAATTCTTGTATCAATCCTGCTACCTGTTTTCAGCAGACTTGCAGGCAAGGAATTGACCTGGAGTGTGGCGGGAATTGGACCAATGCTGCTAGGATTGATTGTTTTAACGATTTTGAGCGGAGTTTTAGCAGGAAGTTATCCTGCTCTATTTCTATCCACATTTCAGCCAGTGAAAGTCCTCAGGGGCGGTCTAAAATCCGGCGCTGCCAGTTCCACTTTTCGAAGAATACTGGTTGTTGTTCAATTTTCACTCTCTATCCTTCTCATTATAGGGACAACAATCGTGTATAAACAACTCAGCTATATGAAACAGAAAAGCTTAGGATGGGACAAAGAACAGCTTCTCTATGTGATCCTCAGAGGAAACATAGGGGAGTCCTATGAAGCTTTAAAGACAGAGTTGACCAAAGACTCCCGGATCCTGGGTGTTTCTGCATCCAGCCATATTCCCACCAATATTGGCAGCAACTCGGGCGGAGCTGATTGGGATGGAAGAGATCCAGAACTCAATGTACTCATCAGCACCAGCTCCGTCGACTTTGACTATATCGAAACGCTCAAGATCGAGATGGCAGAAGGACGGAGTTTTTCCAAGGAATTCCCCGCTGATTTGACCACATCCTTTATTGTCAATGAGGAAGTGGCAAAAATAATGGACAAAGAATCCGTCGTGGGGGAACGATTCAGCTTTCAAGGAAGAGACGGCACGATTGTCGGTGTCATGAAGAATTTCCACTTTCAATCTGTCCGCAGCACAATCGAGCCGTTGGCCATCGCTATTTCCCCAGAAAACTTTCAAGTTTTGCTCATCCGGTTTGCCCCTGGAAATTTAGCCGCTTCTACAAAGTATCTCGAGGACACTTGGAAACGGATCGTCCCAAATTATCCTCTTGAATTCACATTCCTGGATGAACGTGTAGACCAGATGTACAGAACCGAAGAAAGAATCGGGGCTCTCCTCAAGTATTTTGCTATCCTCGCTGTCCTCATTGCCTGTCTTGGTCTTTTCGGACTGGCCTCTTTTACGGCCGAACAGCGCACGAAAGAAATTGGCATCCGTAAAATCTTGGGAGCCAGCGCACCAAATATCACTTTGATGCTCTGCAAAGAATTTTTTATTCTTGTCTTTTTATCGAATGTCGTGGCCATCCCCGCGGCTTATTTTCTTATGCAAAACTGGCTCCGGGGATATGCCTACAGAACAACTCTCAATGGAATTGTCTTTTTGGCAGCCATGGCTGTTGCCTTAACCATCGCATTGATCACAGTCAGTTTCCAGGCTATTCGAGCCGCCTTGGCCAATCCAGCAGATTCCTTGAGGTATGAATAAAAGGAAAGACTTAAAAAAAAATAATAATTATTTAAATCTTTTTGAAACGATTGTATAATAACTATAGTTATAGTAGTGTAAAGGCTTTTTTTGGGAGTTGACATTGGCAAAAACAAGTATGTCCGAAAAGAACGACGTTTTACATCCCCCCTCTGGTGCTAAAGATAAAATCCTCATATCTCCAGTCCAATCCTACATGAAAGACATGGGCAATATTCTCCTCCTCTCAAGGGAAGAAGAAATCTCTCTTTCGAAAAAGATAGAAAGAGGCAATAAGATCATTAGAAATTCTCTTATCCAAACACCATTCATGTTGGAGGAACTCCAAAAACTGAAAGAAACGATAAGGGTTTATCCCCATCAAATACACAGACTATTCGATACAATTGAACTCAATGGAGAAGAATCCAGCCCACAAGGACAAAGTTTGCTCCTACTCAAAAAAATTGAAAAAATTGAAAAGATTTATTCCTCCCTAAAAAGCACATCCCTTACAAAAAAGAATGTCCTGCCACGATGTCGAAAATTTATTCAGTTGAGAAAGCTTCTCCAAGATCTAAATATCCATGATAAAGAAATGGAGAGAATTAACTCAAATATTCAAGACAAACTTGTTTCGTTTAGTCAGAAGACAAAATCACTGCAGCAAAAAAAAATGGCCGAAAACATCCTCGCTTCTATCCACAAAGGTCAAACAATGAGGGATTTAGCCAAGAAACAAATGGTTTCAGCCAATCTGAGACTCGTATTTTCTATCGCAAAAAAATTCCACTCCCAAGGTCTTCATCTCCTCGACCTTATTCAGGAAGGGAACATTGGATTGATGAGAGCCGTCGAAAAATTTGAATACAGAAGAGGATACAAGTTTTCAACATACGCCTACTGGTGGATCAAGCAGGCCATAACAAGAGCTATAGCCGACCAGTCCAGGACAATCAGAATTCCTGTTCATCTCAATGAAACTCTTACCAAAATCACACGTGTCTCCCTCTCTCTTGTTCAGCAGGAAGGGAGAGAACCGACCTATGAGGAACTCGCCAAACGGACGAACTTACCTCTAAATAAAATTCGAGATACACTTAAGCTTACCCAGGAACCGGTTTCGATACAAACCCCTGTGGGCACAGCCGGCGAAGCCGAACTCGGAGATTTTATCGAAGAGAAGGATCTCGTTTCACCTCCTGATGCTGTCATGTACATCAACCTCAAAGAGCACATTGAAAAAGCTCTTGAAGATCTTTCAGAGCGGGAGAACAAAATCCTGAGAATGAGATTCGGATTAAACAGTGAACGAGAGCACACCCTCGATGAAATTGGACGTTTGTTTAATGTAACACGAGAAAGAATCCGGCAGATCGAGATGAAAGCCCTTAAAAAACTTCGCATGTCCCCATCCGGACATGTTCTTCAGTCTTACGTATAGATCTTACTTCATTCTGAACCATTTTTGGCATAAATTTTCTTTTTCAGGAGAACTGTTTGCACTTGCTGTGTACTGAGGGAAAGGCGTATTCTTGAGCTTAAAGCAGGGGCCGAGTTCATCACAAGAGGTATCTTCGGTTCAATGCACTATCCGATGTACACCGCCCATCTCGCTTGGTCGGCAGCCCAGCTCTTATTGCTTCAAAATTGGATTGTTGAGCCTTCCTTTCTTATAACAAGCCTCCCTTTGTATATGGTTCGAATCCCCCACGAGGAACAGATGATGCTGGAGACTTTTAAGCAGGAATACACAGACTATAAAAACCGGACAGGGCTGTTGTTTCCCAAAATAAACGACTATCTAGGCAGAAAAAACATATAACCGGAGAGCAGGAGTATAATCAGACTGAGTATAAAGTTGAATGCGCCTAGACCCAACTGTTTTTTCTGCAATTTTCCCAATTCCGGAGATGGTCCTGCGGCGATAAGTTTGTCGATCTTCGGATTAATACCCTCAGTTACATACAAACCGATACAAAGCATAACCACAACCAGAATGTGCTTGACGAAAAGGACCATGCCCCAGCGTTCCTTGAGACTGTAGCCAGCCTCAGGTGGATTCATTATGAGAAGTACGATCCCCGTCACAATCAACAACGCTGCGCTGATATAAACCACAACCTTCATCCTTTTGGTGACAACACCCATGAATCTCCCCATCACCGGAGGTTCCAGTGCGCCTCTTGCCGAGGGAACTAAGATAAAAAACATCGTAGAGATCGCCCCGAACCAGGTCACAGTGGCAAACAAATGGATCCAGTTCATAAGAGTCAGAATAACGAGATTAAATCCTTCTATCATTTCCTTCACCTCCCTTAATATTGGGCTTTTTATATCATAGGAAGGAAGATAAGACAAATATCATTTCGATCTTCAATCCCACAAAAATATTTACTTCTAACCTATTTTTTTCACTATATGGACATCAAATTTTGAATATGAGAAAAGAGAGGCATCAGAAAGGGCTTTTTATGGAAGCCCTCAAATCTTATAAACTAGAGCTAGTCAGTTCTTCTTGTTGTCTTACTTCTGTTTACGACTTTCTGTGAGCTTAATTATATTAACAATCTTATCAGGAATTTCTGCAAACATTAATCTTTCTTTTTCAATATGGTTGTCTGTCTCAAGAAAGATTCCAGTCTTTTCCCCCTGCATGATTGATTGTGAAGTTGTTGGACTCTCAGTAGCTGGAACGAAACTGCCTTCTACAAACACCCATGTATCATAGACGGCGTCATCCACATCTGCAATAGCCAGCTTGATATGGTGAGGAACAGGATCGGATAAGCCAATATCGACGTAACTATATTTCACTTCAAAGATGAATGTGAGCCCATCTCCCTCGATATTTATTTGTGGTGTACCATCGCTTGGATCATTGTTAATAAACCACTGGGGATTTACTGCATTAGTACCAAGCGGATTTCCTCCATTGACACTGTTGACTGAAACTAGGGTTATACCGTCTGGAAGTTTCGCTTCATTGACTCCATCAATAAAGATTCCCAAAACATCATTATAGTCCGTATTAGCGTATTCATTGTACTCTTCCGATGTGAAGAGATACCTCAATGTCAGTTCACCATCAACATTTGGCGTAAAATCAAATTCCAATATGGCCGCATCCTCAGTGAGGAGGGGTGAAACTAAACTGTCTAGTTCGGAATCACCGGCCAAACCAAAACCAGTTCCTGTGCTGTCGCTTGAGTTTGGACCTGGAATACTGTCTATCCTTCCAGAACTCAAGATGATACCGCTCTCAAAGCCGACAATACCGGTTCCACCAGAAAATTCTCCAGCAGCCGTGGCGCTTCCAGTATAAAGGATATTGGATACTGAAAAGTTTGTCGGAGTTCCCAAAAGCTCAGAGACAAGATCGCCTGGAGTCAAGACCGTTAGATCGGTCGTCTGGATACCATCTGCCGAAATCGCTGTAGTAAAGGTGAATGGCGTTTCGGTTGTACCGACGTGTTGGCTGCCTAAATGGGCATCTACTTCCCAGGAATAGCTTTGCCCGCCAACCAGAGGTGTTACCACAGTATAGCTGGTTGTTAGGATATTTGCTTGAGTTTCAACCATTGTTTCACCTGAGTACACATAGACTGTATATGTAGCTTGGGGAATCTCGTCCCAGGTCAGGGTGGGATTTAAAGTGTTCACCGTCGAACCGCTTGGTGGTGTCAGCAGAGTCATCCAGAGCGGATAGTCAATGTCAAACGTGAACGCTGATTCGCTTGTCCCAACGTGATGGCCGACAGCATCATAGGCATCAACTTGCCATGAGTAGTCCATTCCAATATCTAAAGAGGTCACTACGGTATAGTTGTTTGTAGTGCTGTCCCCTGTCTCAATGAGATCCCAGCTACTTGTTTCATTCAGTTGAATATCATAATTGGTTGCTTCACTATTAGATACCCAGGTCAGCTCTGGAGTTGTATCGTGAATAGTCGAGCCGCTTGTTGGAGTAGACAAGATCAGTTTTTGAGGCAAGTCCATATCCTTTACAACGTTGTCTCCTGCAATAGTCACGGATGAAGCCGTCCAATCGATAAACAAAGATTCAGGAGGCGCATCGATTCTTACCCAATAAGAACCATCTGAAACCGATGTGAATGAATATGCACCGCTACCATCGGTTGTGTCTGTATCCAGGGGTATTCCAGTTCCTGGATCTTCAGCCCCGTTGATAAGTTTAACCGTCACGCCTGACAATCCTCCTGTCGAGTAATAAACCGTTCCAGATATAGAATATGTCGGAATAGTGACCAGAACATACGTTGAAACTGCAACTGTACTCTGGGCTGGTGGTTGTCCTTCTCCATTATCGGTTCCGGTCACTTGAACCCTTACAAATTTATTGAGATCAGCAGCCGTCAGCACATACGTACTCGCCGTGGCCCCTGAAATATCCGTCAAACCCGAACCTCCGGCATCATCTGCCCTTTGCCACTGATAGGTGGGAGCTACGGTTCCAGGTGTCAAATCCGTACTGTCATCCCATGTTCCGGGATTTGCTGTCAGAGTTTGTCCCACAATTGGTGTCCCGACTATTGATGGCGGAACTGTATTATTTGGAGGATCGTTCCTCGGTTGTATCGTAACATTGACAGTAAGATTGTCAGTTCCTCCGTTTCCATCCGAGATCCCCACTCCAAAACTGTCACTTCCGTTCCAGTTGGGATTGGGTGTATAGCTGATCGCTTTTGAAGGCCCAATTCCACTCACACTAGCCGTTCCATTGGATGCAGGTGTGGATATACTCCAGGTAATGGGATCGTTCTCTCCATCGGTCGCATTGAGTGTTAAACTGAAGTCAGTTGGAGAACTATCCTCATCCATGGTTACCGGCTGTGGATCGCTTTCAGTAAACATCGGTGCCTGGTTAACGACCTGCACATAAGCGGTTGCTACTTGGAGACTTTGAGTGGCTGGGAGTCCTTCTCCATTATCCGTTCCTGTCACTTGAACTCTTAGGAATTTATTAATGTCAGCTGCGGTCAGCACATACGCACTGGCTGTGGCTCCGGTAATGGTTGTCAGATTTGTGCCGGAGGCATCATCCGCCCTCTCCCACTGGTAGGTGTGAGTTATGGCTCCGGGTATCTGATCTGTACTATCATCCCATGTGCCGATATTCGCAGTTAGAGTTTGCCCCACACTCGGTGTCCCCAGAATGCTGGGAAGTGCTGTGTTATTCGGAGGATCGTTCCTCGGGTTTACTGTAACATTAACAGTAAGATTATCAGTTCCTCCCTTTCCATCCGAGATCCCCACTCCAAAACTGTCACTTCCGTTCCAGTTGGGATTGGGTGTATAGCTGATCGCTTTTGAAGGCCCAATTCCACTCACACTAGCCGTTCCATTGGATGCAGGAGTGGATATACTCCAACTTATCGGATCACCATCTCCATCTCCTGCATTGAGTGTCAAACTGAAAGCTGTAGGAGATCCATCCTCGTCCATCGTCACAAATTGTGGATCATTTTCAATGAATCCCGGCTCCTGGTTTTGAGCACCTGGGGGAAGAATTTCCAGCATGAAGGCTTTTGTAACTGAAGTCCCACTGTCGTCTGTGACTCTTAGATCAAAATGATATTCTCCTTCGGCACCAGCCGTCCCCGTAAGCCACTCTCCGTCAATCCTCAATCCGGGCGGCAGGGCTCCAGCAGCAAGACTCCATGTATAAGGCCAACTGCCTCCACTGGCTTCAAGGAGAGTCCCATAGAGCTGTCCCTCGAATGCACTGGGGAGAGGTGATGCTGAAGTAATGGAAAGAGGTGCACTCGGTGCACTTACGGTTATACTGAAGAGCTGAGTATCTGATTGTTGGGGAGTATCTGAATCTGTAACCTGAACTGTAAAAGGGTAAGTCAATCCAAGTGAAGTATCTGCGGGTGTACCCGTTATAACACCATCTATGATCCCATCTCCATCCCAGTCGGAATTTATGAGAGATAAACCTGGAGGTAGGCTCCCAATAACGCTCCAATTTAGAGTTCCTGTCCCGCCAAAAGCTTTCAGGACTGCATATTCTGGAGGATTTGGATCCGGATATAATTCTCCAACGACTCCTGGGGGAAGAGATGATGTTCCGATGATCAATTTTGATGCCGCAGCTGGAGGGATTTCATCTCCTGAATTGGCAGAATGGGAAGTCACTCCTCCACCTAAAGAATCAACAAAATTCTCAACAGCCATGGTCCTGGCAGAGATCGAGGCCATGCCTGATGCATCTGGCGGATCTATAAGTCTCAAATTAACTATAACTTCCTCACCCGGGGCCACAGAAAAAGACGCATTAGCAATATTGGGATTGGCAATGTTGGGATTGGCAATGTTGGGATTAGCTATGTTTGGATTGGCAATGTTGGGATTGGTGATGTTTGCGAGAAGCTCATGATGAGGCACCTTTTTTAAAGCGCAACTGTCTGTTGCAAAAAAATCGGTTCCCGGTGTGTAATGGACCTTGTAGATCAAGAGCTGGAGGAAAAGGCCCTCTGGGGGAGCTTGGTTTGCAAACGATTTAAACGTGTAAGACGATGTTGTATTTCCCTCATTTGTCACTGTCCATTCGACATCGGTTATTTGAGATCCATCCAAACTCGCGTTGGCGATATTCGGATTGGCAATGTTGGGGTTGGCGATGTTGGGATTGGCGATATTCGGATTGGCGATATTCGGATTCGCGATGTTGGGGTTGGCAATGTTGGGATTAGCAATATTGGGATTGGCAATATTAGGATTGGCGATGTTGGGATTGGCGATGTTGGGATTGGCAATATTGGGATTGAGTACTGTCCAGTTGGCAATGTTAGGGTTGGCAATGTTGGGATTATGAATTTCCTTATTTCCAACACCTCCGGGTCCAACATCTGGATCTTCAAGATCCGGGTTTGTGTTGTCTTGATTTAAAATCACAAAGCTGCTCAACCCACCTGGAATCTCACTTCCACCTGGAACATCGATTTCAAAAATATCGATACGGATAGAATCCTGGCCTACAGTGGGATTGACAAACACAGGCCGGCTGATGGATGAAAAGGGGGCGATTGTCACATCCAGTTCAAACAGATCATTGTGTTCAAGAAAAGACGCCTGTGTTTGATCCGCCACGAACAGACGAAAATTCTTTGTTTCCTCCGTGGTGTTTTTGACATTGATCACAAACGCCCGATCGATCTGCATGGGTTTTGCATTTCCAGGGGAACCGACTTCAATTCCATAGGAAATGCGCGATGTATAAATATTTTGATTCCTCATTCCTGGAGAGGCATTACCAAAACAGCCTGCTCCGGGTGGTGAATAGTTTATCCAGACACCATCTGCAGGAGGGCTGACATCTCTGTTATCTGTCCAGGCCACATGAAAAACCGATGTGTCAGTCTCTTCGGTATTAAAATGCCAGTCTCCGGATTCATCCTGTATGAACATAGGCGATGGAGCGATATCGAGATAGTCCCCATGAAACGGCCACATTCCACCCTTAAAAAGCGGGTAATTCGGGGGATTGAACTGTGCCTGAAAATAAGTATCAGATGACTCATCATAAACAAAAAGGTAGCGGGAAACCTGGATAGAATCTTCAAAATCCGGTTTTTTCTCTGGTTTTGCATAGGCCGCGCGGACATCGATTGTGTGACGGGTTTGTCCGGAAATGTCGTCGATATATTCCGTGAATCGTCCGGAGATGTCTTCACGCTGATCATACCAGGCCAGCATCAGTTTTCCCCCTGCGTATGTCAGGGAGGGCATAAACTGATGGCCGCTATCTTTATTCTTTTCTACTTCTTTAGGTTTTTCCCACTTTTTTCCGTCTTTAGATGAGGTGATAACTATTTGAGCCTGCCCATTTTTACCCTTTTCTCTTTCCGCCCAGGCCAGATAAACGGTCCCGTCTTCATCGACAGCCATTGTGGGGTAGCTGTTTGTCCGGAAAGTTGCCGTTGAAGAACCCTGGTCAAAGGGTTCAATCTTCTTTTCGACTTCTTCAATTTTCTCGAATTTCTTACCCTTTTTATCTGTTCTTGTAAAATAGATGGCTCCTTCGCTTTTTTTACTATCCGTGTCAAACTTCCTCCACGCAACATAAACACGGCCATCTTTGGGACTAAAAGCAAGTGTGGCTCCTTGAAAAACACCTTCTTCCTTTTTTTTGGCGATATTAAAATATCCTTGCCCCTCAGCCTCGGCTAAAGGTTCGGGATCACTCCAGGACTGTCCGCTGTCTTCTGATTTCGAATAGCGGATCTCGCTTTTATCTCCCGTGAAGACGCTGTAGACAATATAGACATTAAACCGTGAAACCTCCTGTCCATTTGGAAGAGTAACTAGGTCATCTGTCCGCGGCACATCGACTGCAATCCAAGGTTTATCGATAAAATTGAGTCCGTCACCCAGATCGATCATAGTAGTATCGACGTATTCAATCGTGTCTCCACCCTCTTTATTGTTATTATCGATATATCGCGCGACAAAGACAGTACTTAATCCACCTTCTCCACGCTGAAAGGCGATGCCGTTGTAAAAGAAAAGCCCGTTGGCACCGGCACGGACTACAGGATCGGCCGCGACTTGATAGGGTTTGAGGGAAAATCCAACTTCCTCTCCTGAGACATCTTGAGGATATCCGGGAAGCATGGTGCTGATCCAGGACTGACCGCCGTCAAAAGATTTGAAAACTCCAAGCCACGCATCACCTGCAGCGATGGCTTCATTCTGTTTTCCGGGGAGTTCACCCTCAGTTTCAGGGAAGTCCACTGTTCGGTAATCATTGGCCCCAGCCAGTAGATGCATAGGATTTCGAGTCGAAACTGCTAGAGACGGTTCGTTCTGTCTCTGAAGATAGGGATCTCCTGTGAAGAGCTCCTGACCTGCCACCATGTTCACATTTCGTCCGGCAATAATGTTTGCTTTTTCGTCTTTGTCTTTCTTTTTTTGGATTTCTGCAGGAACCTGTGCCATTGCAATAAATGAAAAAACAACTAAAATTATTACGCCTAGAGTTTTTTTAGACATGATACACCCCTTCTCCTATGTATTTTCTAGTATTAAAATAACCATAAAATTGTACGAACAAAAGTAAGCTGTCAATAATTTCCACTTTCTGTGTGCTTTCCCCTTAAAGGACACACATAGTGGAAATGCTATAAGTTGTTGACAACTCTACTTTTCCCGACTTCCTTTTCCACGAAAGGATAAATATCAAAAATAATTTCGGGTGTCAAGACCTTTCTTTTATACATAAGTGACATTTTCCATTTTTTTTGTTCAGGCAAGATATCCCTTTACACTAATTCCTTCCTCATAAAATTGACAACATAAAATGCATGTGATATACATTTTTCACAGTTATTTCAATGAATTTGGAACACTTAACATCACTCTCCAGCAAATAAGAACATGAGCGTACAAGGCCAGACGATAAAACAATTTAAGGTCCTTCATCCGCTGGGCAAAGGCGGCATGGGAGAAGTCTGGCTTGGCGAAGACACTATCCTCAAACGAAAAGTCGCTATTAAATTCCTCCCTCCCAATCTTCAGGACGACATCACATCCCGCGAGCGGTTCCTTAGAGAAGCGCTGGCCGCCGCCGCCCTCGATCATCCTTTTATCTGCAAAATATATGAAACCGGTGAAGTTAACGGCAAAGCCTATATCGTCATGGAATATATCGAAGGGGAAGATCTCAAGGAACGGATGAAAGGCGATCCCCTGCCTACGAAGGAAATCCTGCGGATCATACTCGAGATTTCCGAAGCTCTAGCCAAAGCACATGCCAACGGCATCGTCCACCGCGATCTTAAACCAGCCAACATCATGCTCACTCCCGACAATAGGGTAAAAATAATGGACTTCGGTCTGGCTAAGCGTGTCACTGATGTAGACGATCAAGACATCACCAGCACCATGCCCACCCCTTCAGAAGATGCCCTTCAAGAGGCGAAGGAAGCCCCGCAGAGTGAGAAACTTACACAGCCAATAGAAGATGACCTCTCTCAAGATGTGACGATGGCGATGGAGGCCCAAAAGAGCGAGGAACTCACACATCCAGCAGATGAAGACCTCTCGCAAGATATGACTTTGGTGGTAGAGTCCCCTCAGAGCAGGGATCTCAAACAGCCAGTGGAGGGAGACCTCTCGCAAGATATGACTTTGGTGGTAGAGTCCCCTCAGAGCTCTGCATCCGCACAACATGCAGAGGAAGATCTTTCTCAAGATGTGACCATGGTGATGGATGCCCCACAGAGTGCTGAATTGACGCAGCAGGGTATGATTGTGGGAACAGTGGCCTACATGTCTCCGGAACAGGGGCGAGGAGAGGAAGTCGACGGCCGGAGCGACATTTTCTCGTTGGGTGTCATCCTTTACGAATTAGCCACAAAAAAACATCCCTTTCTTAAAAATACTCCCATAGATACTCTAAAGTCCGTTATTGGAGCCCAACATCCACCGCTTAAGATGAAACAGAAGCGCGTGTCCTCTGCCCTCTCTCCTATCCTAAATAAGGCATTGGCTAAGGATGTCGAGAAAAGGTTTCAGTCTATTGAGGAGTTTGTCAAGGCCATCGAGAAGATGCAGAAGGTCACACACCTGGGATCTCCTCTATTCTATCTCAGATGGCAGGCTATTGTGTCTCTTGTGGCAATTGTAGGAGTTATCGTTTTTGGCGTCTGGAGGTACGCTCGAAAAGCCGCACTTGCCAGCCAGATCGTTCCGGATCCGGTATCGGTTCTGGTGGCCGACTTCCAGAACCGGACGGGTGATGCCCTGTTTGATGGGGCTCTTGAAGAAGCAATGAATTTCGGATTGGAAGGTGCTTCATTTATTACAACTTACAAACGGCCTGACGCAAGATCACTTGCTAGAGATCTAATTTCAGATTTTGACGGAGTATTGGATTCAGTAACTTCACAGCTGATCTGCACAAGAGAAGGCATTAACATTTTTATCGATGGACTGATAGAGACCAAAGGCGATGGATTCACCGTTCAAATCTGGGCCAAAGATCCAACGAATCCAGATAATGTCATCGAATACTCTAAAGCTGTCTCAGATAAAGCCGAAGTCCTTAATGCCGCTGCTTGGCTGGCTAACAAGCTCAGAAAAAAGCTCGGTGATATCTCTGCGGACGCAAGGGCTGCTATGTCTGGAGAGACCTTTACGACTGGTTCTTTAGAGGCCATGAATGCTTATACCTCTGCACAGGAACTCAATCGAATTGAAAAAACAGATGAAGCCATAGCCGAATATGAAAAAGCGATAGACGCTGATCCAAATTTTGGAAGGGCCTATACTGGTCTTGCTGTTGTCTATGCGAATCATGGAGATATGGAAAAGGCAGAGGAGTACTTCCAACAGGCACTCTCCCGGATTGACAGAATGTCCGAGAGAGAAAAGTACCGCACACGCAGTGTGTACTATTTGATGCAGCGTGATTATAAGAGAGCTATTGAAGATCTAACAGAACTTGTCAATCAATATCCTGCAGATTTAACAGGTTTAACAAACCTTGCCCTTGCTCAATTTTATGCACACAATTATTCTGAGGCCAAAGACGTCGGGCAAAAGGCCATAGAGCTCTATCCCAATTTTATTACACCAAGATTTAATCTCAGCTGGTATGCCCTGGCAGATGGCGATTTTGAGATCGCCGAACGGGAAGCACAAAATGTCGTCGATATTAATCCCGATTATGACGAAGTGTATGTCATCACAGCCCTCTCAAAACTCGCTCAAGAACTACCACAAGAAGCAGCCGCTATCTACACCACTCTAAACACACTTTCCCCGGAAGGAGAATCCTTGGCTACCCTTGGATTGGCCGACATCGCTCTCTATGAAGGCCGCGTTTCTGATGCCATAGATATCCTCGAAACACGACTCAACCAAGACCAAAGTGAAGGCCGTACAGATTTTGCTACATACAAATGGATCATGCTTTCTAATGCACTGCTCAGAAAGGGGGAGACAACCGCAGCAATCAGAGCGGCAGACCAAGCTGTTGCTGCAAGCAGACAAATCGGAACTCTGTACAGAAGGGCTATAATCGCCATTGAAACCGAGGATGAAGTTCAAGCAGAATCTCTTGCAGAAGACTTTCGAAAACGCCTGGGATCCGAGCCAAAAGCCTACGCAAAACTCATCGAGGGAAAAATCGCCGAGTATAAGGACGAAGTCCATGAGGCTATCGATCTCTATGTAGCTTCCCTCGAAATTTTAGATACGTGGATCGGAAGGCTGTCTCTGGGAAAAGCTTATCTTGAAATCGAAGCTTGGACAGAGGCTAATTTTGAGCTGGATTTGTGTTTGAACCGAAGAGGTGAAGCCACCTCGGTCTTTTTTGACGACACGCCCACGTTCCATAACTTTCCACAAATCTATTATTATATTGGAAGGGCACAGGAAGGTTTAAGAAGCCAGGCTGCAGCCGAATCCTACCAGAAATATTTAGACATCACATCAAAACAGGATTGGGACGATCCTCTGGCAAAAGAGGCCCGCCAACGGTTGGAATCTTTAGATCCAAATAAAATCTAATTCACCTGCTCGAAGTTCTATACTATTCGGGCTTTTCTTCCCTTTTTTTCTCAAACGATGAGGATTCTAATTTTTGAATTTTTTTGTCTTCAGGTTCAGATTTGGTCTTTGGAACCTGCTTCTGTTCAGGCTGAACAATCGGTGTTTTATGTGGAGTATGGCCCCGGCTGCTTACAATGAGTGAAATAGCAAAAAGAATAATGCCCACGGCACAGACGACTCCAGCGACCTGAACAACAGGAGAGAATAGAAAATCGATCAAGGACAAATGAATCCACTCCGTCTTATCGATAATCAGATTCTGAAGCTCCGTTGACCAGGCGTGTGAATAGGGCCGGATGTAGAGGGCCCAATGCGCAATATGTTTGAAAAAGAGGGAAGAGATTAGAGGGAATAAGCCGCCGACCAGTATGGAAATCCCCGACCATCTGAAAAAACTCGCCGGAGAAGTCGCCGCAATCAATGCCGCCAAAAATATGAAGGTTGCAGGAAATAAAAACAGAAAATAGGACAGCCACGTGACTATCCGGGATACCCCAAATGGAAAAAAACGAACATCTTCAAATAAAGTGATGTCGTCAGGAATATCGTACTCGATAGAATCTCGCATATCTGCAAATATCGACTGGATCGTCTCTCTATCTGGACGGCAGGCTTTCCGGGAAAACCAATCGAGATCATCTCCTCTGAAGCGCTCCCACCGCCTCTGCCCCATTTCATCACATAGGGGAAGTTTGTCTAAAACCTCCTCAATATAGAGAAAGAACTCCTCATGAACCAGCGCATCTTTTAATGGACGAAGATCAAAAACAAGTGTTCTCATTCTTCGCTTCCCCCTAAGAATACCATTAAGATCTTTGAGGAGTTTGGACAGTTCAAAATTCATCCAGTCTTCAAGCCCGATTCGCTGCATCAATTCTCTTGGTGATATCTCGACCTGGGCCGCCGCCTCGAACCATGCCCTGGTGTTGGGATCGGAAATCACGCTTTTTTTCTGCCCCTCTTCGAATACCTCATCGATCATACGGGGAATTTCTGCAATGATTTCCTGTGGAAATTCAGTGATGAACTCGGGTGAAACAGCCGCTTTCGTTATGCCGACAGCCCAGATGATTCCAAAAAGCAAGGGCAGTCCTAAAAAGAGAATAATAAGAAGACCGATTATTTTCCTAAAAGTGTTCATGGATTTTTTCCCTCCAATATAAATTCATCCAACACTACACTATACGTATGAACTCAACTGAAGGTTTCTTCTGTACTCTCACACAAAAAAATTGGATAATGTCAGCGATCATGGCTGAACTGAAAAAAGATCTCAGGCTGTACGGTTTGATTATGGTGGCGATCGGATCCTGTATAGGATCAGGGATTTTTTTAACCCCATCACAGATTGCCGGCCACCTCCCGGCCCCCCTTCTCATTCTGCTGGTTTGGGGTTTAGGAGGTGTCATCACACTCACCGGGGCCTTGACATTTGCGGAACTCGGGGCCATGTTCCCTCAGGCAGGCGGAGTTTATGTCTACCTTAAGGAGGCCTATGGAGATCTATTCGGATTTCTGTATGGATGGGTATATCTCGTTGTCATCACATCGGGTGCCAATGCGGCCTTGAGCATTGCATGTGCATACTACCTTTCTTTTTTAATACCTTTAAATGAGACCGGCATTAAAATTGCGGCCATCCTTGCTCTTGTTGTTGTAACTTTTGTCAACATTCTCCGTGTTCGGGCAGCCGAAGTCTTCACCAACGTTTTTACCGGATTTAAACTCGTGGGGATCGCAGCTGTGATCGGGATCGGGCTCTTTTTTGGAAAAGTAAAATTTAATCCCTTCGAATCGGCCGCAAGAACAGAAACGGGGAGTCTCACGGCAGCTTTTGGATTGGCACTCATCGGTGTGTTGTGGTCCTATGGGGGGTGGCAGCACGCCTCCTTTGTTGCCGGAGAAGCCCGCGATGCCCGCCGGAATATTCCACGGGCCATGATTCTCGGATCCATTGTTGTTGCGGTTGTGTATCTTCTCACAAATCTGGCCTATCTCTTCCTTCTACCCATCGATCAAATCGCCACCTCTCAGAGTATTGCCGCCGACGCTGTCTCCACACTTCTTCCCTTTGGGGGGGCCCTTATTGCCGTACTTATTGCAATTTCTACTTTTGGCACTCTGGGAATATATACGCTTTCCGCACCTCGAATATATTACGCCATGTCCAAAGATGCATTATTTTTTAAAAAACTGGCCTGGGTTCATCCCAAATTCCGCACACCTGTTTATGCAATTCTGGTTCAATCGACCTGGGCGGTTGTTCTTCTCCTCTTCTGGGGAACATTTGAAGACTTGATCACCTATGTCGTTTTTACCGACTGGATATTTTTCGGCCTGACAGCTGCGGGAGTCCTTGTCCTCCGTTATAAACGTCAAGATTTAGCCCGTCCCTACAAAACGTTCGGTTACCCTGTTGTACCTTTGATCTTTATCTGCATCACTTTTCTTTTTGTGCTCAACGCCCTGATCGCCAAACCTCTCCATGCCTGGGCAGGCCTCATCCTCATCTTTATCTCGCTGCCTATCTACTACTATTTTAAGAGAAAAAAGAAAAAGGATTTTACAGGATAAAGGGAATCAGGGCTTTTCTTTTTTTGGGATAATCCGG
This sequence comes from uncultured Eubacteriales bacterium, assembly GCA_964633715.1. Lineage (GTDB taxonomy): Bacteria > Acidobacteriota > Aminicenantia > Aminicenantales > Aminicenantaceae > JAUWVG01. Next base: position 22,590 of record CAZWHQ010000023.1, on the reverse strand, counting down.
AAATGTCTTGAGGTACCAGCTGTGGTTGGAAAACGCCCGCGGCGAGAGGTTGGCCATTGTCCAGAGCGCAAATGCGGCGCCCGGCAGAGCCCATGTTGCCAGAGCCCAACCTATCCACTCCAAAATTTCACCTAGATAATTGGGAGAGGAGACATACTTAAACAATCCTCCTCTGGGTAATTTGTATTCTGTCTCCCCTTTTGTCCGAAGACTTCTAAGGATGCTGTCAGAATGGATATTGATAATAAATCCGCTCACGAATAATGAGGCTCCCACAATAAATTTCGGTCTCCACAACCAGGAATTTGGATAAGGTGAAGACAGCGAAAATAAAAATCGGCTGTTCAGATAGGCATTACAGGTATTAAAAAACAATCCGAAAAACATTATGAGAAGAGGCATTTTGTAGGGGCTTCTCTTCTTCACAACCGGATAGATAAGAGAGCGCTGGACGTAGTGAATTTCCCAGATTATCAAGAAAAGGATAGCCACAAAATTCTGATTCCGGTGACTGAAAAAAAAGAAAAAAAAGGGAGCCGCAAGAGCAGGAAACTCCATGAAAAACCAGCCCCATTTCGCGTTGATGCCCTGTCCCCAACCCTTTCTTGCGTGGCGGCCATAGGGAGCACTGACAAAAAACAGGCTGGCAAAAATGATAACGGCAAGTGCTGTCCAGCCGATAAGAAACCAATTAAAAAAGACCGCTTCATTCACTGCAGCATTCCCATTTTTTTATACCACAGTAAAGTATCTTCAATTGACTGTTTGAGAGGACGGGGCCTGTATCCTAATTCCTCCTCTGCTTTTTTTCGGCAAATTATCCTGTGGCTGCGGAGAGACACAAGTGCTTCAGGCGTAAAGTGAGGATCCTTATTTTTCACCTTTGAATACCATTCGGCAAAGGGTGCACCCAATTTCGCCAGCCACATGGGAGAGACAAATCGAGGTGGTTGGACTCCAAAAATATCTTGAACAAAATCGGCCAGCTTAGGGATGGAGCACCATTCTCCAGAGAGGATGTACTGCGAGCCGCTGCGCGCTTTTTTTTCCGCGAGTTGCGCTCCATGGACAACGTCCCTCACATCCACCCAATTGTACCCCCCTTGGATCAGGGCGAAAAGTTTCCTTGTATAGAGTTTGATCAGTACAGCGCCCATTCTGGACAGTTTAAAATCATTCGGCCCGATAATTCCGGTGGGAGCAACGATGACAGCGTCCAGTCCTTTTTTCACTCCATCGAGAATAATTCTGTTTCCCTCTGCTTTTGTCCGGTCGTACACAGGAGACCGGGCATCGGCAGGAGGGCGGCTCTCATCTACAGGCTGGTCCAGCGGAAAAGGCGTATAAGCATGGATAGAACTCATGTGAATCAGGCGTTTGACTCCTTCTTCCAAACAAGCATTTACGATATTCTGTGTCCCTTCCACATTTGTCAATCTGACCTGACCCAATCGATCTCCCACAATAGATATGGACGCTGCAAGATGATAGACAACTTCACATCCCTTTACCGCTTGACGCAAACTCCGGTATTCGAGTAAATCGCCTCTGACAATTTCGAGGTTTAATCCTTCAACGCCTCTGCAGTCAGTCCTAACAAGGGCAGACACATCTCGTCCGTTTTTAATCAGTGCCCGGACAAGATTGGCCCCCACGTGTCCGGCGGCCCCAGTCACTAGTACAGTCATTTTATTCTATCCAATTTATTTAATTAGAGGTAATTACGGAAAACATAATGGGACGATACTATAGAAAATTGCCCAACGGGTCAATACAAGAAAGTTATGGAATTTTTATTCCGATTTTTTTCATCAATTCAAGGGCGTTTGAACTCGAACAGATCCCTTTTTTGAGCCTATAATCGAAAAGAAGTTTATCCTCTTCAATATATCCGTCAAAATAATAATTCCATATTTTTCCGGGGTAATCCTTTTCGAGTTTGGTAAGTTCGAGGTCGTGTGTCGCCACCATCCCGTCCGCTTTATGTTCGATCAGCTGGCGTATCAGGGCATTGGCTCCACGGTGACGATCCAGCTCGTTTGTCCCTTTCAACATTTCATCGATCAGGAAAAACACAGGTTCTTCCTCAAGAATCGCTTGCAGCACCATCTTGAGCCTTTGGAGTTCGGCATAAAACAGGGACAATCCCTTGTCCAAGGAATCACTCACCTTCATGCTTGTATACACGTACACAGGTGAAACATGAAATACGTCTGCGCACACGGGGGCTCCCGCAAAGGCAAGAACAATGTTGACCCCGATTGTTTTGAGGAGTGTTGTTTTCCCAGCCATATTAGGCCCGGTAATGATGGCGATATTACACTCTCCATCCAATCGAATAGAGTTGCTGACTCTTTCTGAAGAGGGAATTAAAGGATGGCCTACAGAGATGGCGTTCAGGAAAAATCCAGATTTTTTCAACTCGGGGATTGTCCAGGTTGGATGAATATAAAAAATGTTTCCCAGGCTGGAAAGCGCTTCAAATTGACCGATAGCGTCAAACCATTTGTCGATGTCCAGCTTGACATCATTTTTCCATTTTTCGATTCTGTACACACAGTGCAGATCCCAAAAAAAGATATTATTCATTAAAAAATGGATCTCCTTGCTCGCCCGTGCTTCAAAAAACTGAAATCGTGAAGAGAGCTTTTTGATATAGAGGGACGCCGGTCGATTTTTTATAAAATAAAAATTTTGGAGTTCAAGAAGTGTGGGACTTTTAAAAACTTCTTTCTCGATCTCTCCAATAATCTTCGAATACACATCGAGGATTTTAAAATTTTGTGCTGTCAGTTTGTACAGCCGGATCACTTTATTTCGGAATATCCTGTTGACCACCCCTTGAACAAGAACAAAACCAACAGGAATTAGCCAGGAGAAATTAAAAAAAACTAAAAGAATCGCGCTCAATGTCAGCACTGGATAAACATGGATAAAGAAGATTAGAATTGTTTTTCCCAATACAGTATAGGGCTCCTTTAGCAACAATTGGACGGATTCAAATCTTTTGAAAGAGTCATGAATATTTTTTCCAAAAGCCTGTATGTTCTGCCTGAAATCGATTTTCTCTGAAAGTTCTTGAACAGCATCCTGCCGATCTACGACATTTTTTATCTGTGATCTGTTTGGAAATCTTTTCAGCCAGTCACTGAGGACCTTTTTCCCTAAACTTGTAGTTGTGCGGTTGATGAAATGAAACAGGCTCCTGTTTCCGAATATGTTCAGGTCTCCTGTATAGGCATGGTCTGAATCCTCAAATTCGCTCCCATCCCCATAATCTAAAAAAGCGCCCTGGACAGCCTCTGTCTCTTCTCGATTGATGGTTTTGAGAGTCTCCAAAAATTTTCTTTGTTTGATGTATCGCTCGTGAATCAAAGCTAATAGAACAATAATAAGAAGAAAAAAGAGGAAAACATAGAGAAAAAACGGAGTATAACTCAGAACAACTTTAAAAAGAAAAAAGACAGCACCGACTACAAACAGCAACTTCATAAAAGACAAAATCCATTCAATTTTTTTCAAGCCCTTGAGCTTGAGATCAATAACCTTGATTTTATTTTGAAATACTGTTTCAATCTCTCTTTGATCCATGATTCATATCTCACACCATTTATGTTCTTTTTGCAATAAATTCTTAAAAGCCGCCCCATATGTGATAAAATCTGCTCACAAAATTATGACGAGAAAGGAGGACACAAAATGAAATGTCTTATACGTCAAAAAGGCTTGCGGACACTCTGTTATTTGTGTTTGGCAGTAGTTCTAATCTCAATCTCACTTGGAGCAGAAATAAAGCTGCCCTCGATTCTGGGAAACAATATGGTCATTCAGAAAGACCAGCCCATAAACATCTGGGGCCAGGCCGAGCCTGAAGAACAAATAACAGTTCAATTGGATGGAGAAATGGCCAGTGTCTCTGCGGATGAGAACGGTCTTTGGGATGTCACCCTAAATCCTCGAGAAGCAAAGGGGCAATCCCTTCAAATGACGATTTCAGGAACAAAAAGCCAACAGATTTTGCTCGAGAACATTCTTGTGGGCGAAGTTTGGGTTTGTTCAGGCCAATCCAATATGCAGTGGTCGATGAGCCAGACACACAGCCCGGTTCCAGAAATTCAAAGGGCAAATTACCCAGGGATCCGCCTGTTCTATGTCCCTCGAAAGACCTCAACAAAACCTCAAAATGATGTCGATGCCGAATGGGAAATCTGTACTCCAGAGACTAACGGACCTTTTTCCGCCGTAGGCTATTACTTTGGGAGAGAAATCCATAGGGAAATGGATGTACCTGTAGGATTGATCAATTCCAACTGGGGCGGTACAAGGATCGAGCCCTGGACACCAGGTTTAAAGAAAGAGGCGATTGAGGAAGATTACAGAAGCAGTTTAAAGGATGCACTCCCCAAAATCGAAGATTGGATCAAAAAAGCAGGCCAGGCTCTTAAAAACGATACATACATTCATCCTTCACCTCCTCTTCCCATTCATCCACACCAAAATAACAGGACACCCACTGTCCTCTACAACGCCATGATCCATCCCTTGATACGATTTTCTATCCGTGGAGCCATTTGGTACCAGGGAGAAGCCAATCGGAACGATGGTCTCGCATACACAGATAAAATGGAAGCCTTGATTTATGGATGGAGATCGGCCTGGCAGGTTGGAGATTTTCCCTTTTATTATGTGCAGCTGGCTCCATTTAATTATCCCTACACGGCAATGAATGATGAGATCGATACACTTGATTTTTACCGCCTTCCCGTAATATGGGAAGCTCAGCAAAACGCCCTAAAAATTCCCAACACCGGCATGGCTGTTGTCTCCGATATCGCCAATCTTTATGATATCCATCCCAGAAATAAAAAAGAGGTGGGATATCGACTTGCCCTCTGGGCATTGGCAAAAACCTATGGAAAAACAGGAATTGTCTTCTCAGGCCCCTTGTACAAATCTATGTCCATTAAGAGCAATAAAATCAGAATTTCATTCGATTACACAGGAGGCGGCCTCATTTCACTCGACAACCATCCCCTCACCTGGTTTGAAGTTGCTGGAGAAGACAAAGTCTATTACAAAGCCAAAGCAGAGATCGAGGGGCATACAGTTCTGGTTTGGAACGACAGAATCTATCATCCCAAAACTGTGCGCTTCGGATGGCATGAGTTGGCCGCACCCAATCTTGGCAATAAGGAAGGGCTCCCGGCTGCCCCCTTCCGCACCCACCGTTAAAAATTAAATTATTATAAGGTCTGTCTAGTTTTTCAACAGGCACTGGGACCTATCTTTTCTGATATTTAGTGATAAAGTGCACTAGCTCGTATCGGTTTTTTACACCGAGTTTCTGATAGAGGTTATACACATGATTTTTTACAGTGTGGTAAGATATAAAAAGTGCGGCTTCAATATCTTTGTTGCTTTTCCCGTCCAGAATCAGCTTCAGGATATCCTGCTCTCGTTTTGATACGTTGTACTTATCATATATAGAATCTAGGACCTCCCTATCCTCGACTATCTCCAGCATACTCTGGGCATACTTCAAAAAAAAGAACTTAATCCATATATAGGGGATCACACTGAAAAAAATAGATAGCAAAAGCATAAGGGTATAACGAACAGATTTTGGGCTCACTTCTTCTCCTCGAAAATTGAAAATAACGACAAACAATCCGAGTCCAATCAGGATAAAATACCGGGATAAATAAAACCAACCCAAAGACCGCCGGAGTTTAACTTTCCTTGTATCTGTATCTTTTTTCCCTTTGATCAAAAAAGCGACAAGAATGAAGAGCTCAAAAATCAAAAAATTGTCATAGATGTTGAGCTGTATCGATCTTAAAAAATTGAATAAAGAACCTTTCGGCAGAATGGTCATTCTCGCACCAAAACTCAAAATAAGGAGGAAAACTCCCACAAAAATCCATGTTTTAATCCTTTTCGAGAGGTCCCGATCCCTTAAGCCAAGGTAAACTCGAAACATGGAATAGACAAGCCCGATCTCAAACAGAGCGACAAAGAGATAGCTCAATTCTATAGAAATTGGAAAATTTTCCTGAAGATAGTTTTTGGGGAAATTTATGGTGAAATAAATCGTTATCAAGAAACTGAAAACGGCAATGTCATAGAATACACAGTAGTGAAGAAGCGGTTTTAGAAAGAAGTAGTCATAGGTTTTCTGAATTTGATAGACATAGATCACAACCCATGTCGCTACAATCAGAGTAACAAGAATGCCCAGAAGCCCAAGATGTTCCATTGTCTATTTATACGAATTCTTCTTCAGATAGTTCCAAAATAGAATATTCCCTCCCCTAATTCAACCCCCATCCTTATGATGTCTCATTAACAGAGTCAGATGGATGTCGTGTCTCTGTCTCTACTCGCATTCTTAATGCGGTGGAGGCAGAACACCCGTGAGGGTTCCTGTCTGACTCAGTGATTGGATAGGAAACCTTTCCTATTTTTTATAATTGAGAAGGCCTTCCCATTGTTTTCCATGGAAAAAACTCTCATATTGTGCAACGCAAGGAGACAAATATGAAACTTAAAATTGAAAACTTGTCAAAAACATATCCCAATGGTGTTGCCGCTTTAAAAACCGTCAATCTAGAGATCTCTTCGGGCATGTTTGGTTTGTTGGGTCCAAATGGAGCGGGGAAATCGACCCTGATGCGAACCATCGCCACCCTTCAGAAAGCCGATGAGGGCAAGATTGACCTCGACGGCTGTGATGTCCTCGAGGAAAAAGACAAAGTCAGGCAAATCCTGGGCTACCTTCCCCAGGATTTTGGCGTCTATCCGGAGGTGACAACCGAACTCATGCTGAATCATATTGCCCTGCTGAAGGGTGTCACAGATACGAAAGAACGGAAAGAATCTGTTCTCTATATACTCCAGCAGACAAACCTGTATGATGTCCGGAAAAGAAAACTTGGAGGATTTTCCGGAGGGATGAAACAGCGTTTCGGAATTGCACAAGCATTGGTGGGAAATCCAAAGCTCCTGATCGTTGACGAGCCAACGGCCGGACTGGATCCGGAAGAAAGAAACCGGTTCCACAATATCTTGAGTGAAATCAGTGAAAACAGGATTGTGATTCTGTCCACACACATCGTTGACGATATTCAAGTGCTGTGCAACAACATGGCCATCATCCACGATGGGCGGATCCTTCTCTCCGGCCGACCGGAAACGGCCGTAAAAAAATTGGAAGGAAAAATCTGGACAAAGATTATCGACAAACAGAACATCTCTGAATATGACAATAAATTCAACATCATACGCTCAAACCTTTTTGGCGGAAATCTTAAAATCCATGTCAGGAGCCAAGACCGTCCGGATGATTCTTTTGAACCGGATAAACCGGACCTTGAAGATGTCTATTTTTCCATTATTAAAAATGGAAGCACGGCTCCATCCAAAGAGTCATAAAGGAGACTCCCATGAAGTTTTTAAATATCTTTTTGTTCGAACTCAAGCAAAGGTTCAAAAAAATCTCAACCATCATCTATTTCGTACTTTTTCTGCTTATTGGATATTTTGCGATCTTTACTGCCCTTCTCGGTGGAGGACCGCTGAAAAACTATCTCAACGCGGGTGTAGGGAGTATTCATGCCAATGCCCCTTTTGTCATTTTTTATCTGATCACCATGATGTCCCTCATCGGAATTTTAATCACGGCGGCGTATTTCGGCAGTGCAGCGTACCGGGATTTCAAAGACAACACCCATGAGCTTTATTTTTCTTATCCCGTCAAAAAAATTGAGTATCTGGCCGGCCGATTTTTGGCTGCCTTTGTTTCGGCGTTGTTTATTTTTTCAGGAGCCGGGATCGGCGCCTTTGCTGCAAATCTTCTGCCCTTCGTTTCTCCTGAAAAACTCGGACCCATCCAACCCCTCGCCTACATCCACCCCTATCTCGTGGGCGTCATTCCTAACCTGCTGTTCACAGGAACGCTTTTTTTTTCGATCGCCCTGCTGACACGGAAAATTTTTTCTGTCTATCTGGGAAGTCTTGGTCTTTTTATGGGATATATTTTGGGACTCAGTTTACTGCGGAGTCAAAACCGTTTTCTGGCCTCCCTCATCGATCCTTTTGGTCAACTTTCTGTCCGAAATCTGTACGACTACTGGGCTATCGCACAAAAAAACACCCTTCTGATTCCTTTTACAGGACATTTTCTCCTTAATAGAATTATCTGGTTGGCAATCGCTGTTTTTATTCTGATCTGGACTTATAGAAAATTTCAGTTTTCTCATCTCATCGAGTCTCAAAGACAGAAACGGAAACAATCTGAACCATTAAAATCAAACACTCAAAGGGATAACATCAAATTTTCTTTCTTCAAATTGCGTGTCACAAAGACTTTTTCGTTCCTCGGTTCTATAAAACAGATTTATTTTATCGCTTTTCGTGATTTTAAAGCTCTGGTGAAAAACATCTATTTTTTAGTTTTACTTGTCCTGGGAATTCTTTTTATGCTTGTGGTCGGATTTAAAAATGTCGGTCTCATACGGGGAACACAGACTTATCCCACAACATACCAGGTCATTGATTCTCTCGGAAACCTGTTCATGTTTTTCCTCTTTATTCTTATCGCATTCTGCGCAGGAGAGCTGGTCTGGCGGGAAAGGAATAAAAGAACAAACGAAATTTATGACACCCTCCCTGTACCGGCTTGGGTACCGGTTTTGGGAAAACTTGGAGCTCTTATTCTCATTCAACTTATTTTAATGTTAACCCTTTTTTTTGCGGGAATTATTATCCAGGTGATGCATGGATATTTTCGATTTGAGCTGGGGATATACATTCAGGAGTTGTTCGGGAAACGTCTCATTACGTTTATCCTCATGGCTGTCCTTGCCCTTTTCCTTCAAATTGTGGTCAACAACAAACTGCTTGGATATTTCTTATTTGCCATCTTCCTCATCCTTCAAGATGCCGTCCATATGATCGGACTGGAGCATCATCTTTGGGGATTTGCCGACATATTGACGTCTACCTATTCGGAGATGAGCGGCTACGGCCCATACGCGAGCCGGCTTTTCTTTTTTAACCTGTACTACAGTGCCGTGGCATTCCTGATGATTATCCTGTCTCTTGTCTTCTGGGTCCGGGGATTTGATACGAAACTGAAAAACAGATTTTCAACCGCAAAAACCCGAATGACCCGGACAAAAAAATGGGCTTTTGGAGTGGGAATTTTATGTTGTTGTCTCATTGGAAGTTTTATTCTCTATAATACAAACATTCTTAACCATTACGAGTCCTCAAGGCGTATTTCACAGTTTCGCGCCAACTATGAAAAAAAATTCAAAAAATTTGAAACGGCTCCTCTGCCCAGCATTACAGATATAAAAATGAACGTGGACATTTTTCCCGAAAAGAAAAAAGTGACATCTAAAGGAAAGATGACCTTGACAAACAAAACTGAATCAACGGTCCAGGATATCTTTGTTCAGGTGTCAAGAGAAGCCGATCTCAATCAACTTATTTTTAATACTCCTTTTTCAGTCCAGGAGATTCACCGGGAATATGGAGTTTTTATTTACAGGCTTGAACAACCTTTATTTCCCGGAGACATTATAACTCTGGATTTTGACCTGGACACATCTGTAAGAGGATTTCAAAATCATTCCGATGGAGGATTTGGAGTTTTCCCCTCAATCAGAACCGGACTGCTCAAGAATGGGACTTTCATTTATCAGTGGGATACACTCCCATCCTTGTGTTATGACCCTTTTTTCAGCATGGAACTTTCAAATAATAAACAGCGGAAAAAATACGGATTAAAACCAAAACCGATAATCGCTCCTCAAAGTGAGGACAAAATGAAAAGGTTCACTCCTATGGGCAGGGATGGGGATTGGATTAATTATGAGGCGGTGGTGAGCACAAGTTCAGATCAAATTGCCCTCACAGTTGGGGAACTTTTGAGCACATGGGTGGAGGGAGGCCGAAGCTATTTTTCTTACAAAGCCGAACACAAAATCCTAAAATACTTCCCCTTTCTTTCCGCCAGATATGAAGTGAAAAAAGACCGATGGGAGGATGTGGATATCGAAATCTACTATCATCCCGGGCACGATTACAATATCGATATGATGATCAAATCCATAAAAAAGTCACTCGACTACTACACCTCAAATTTTAGCCCCTTCCAATTTAAGGAAATCCGCATCGTTGAATTTCCTAAATACAGAATAATGGCTGAAGGATTTCCAACCATTATCCCTTTCTCTGAAGGTTACGGCTTCATCGCAAAATTCGATGGGACAAAGGTGGCCTATGTGTTCCGGGCCACAGCCCATGAGGTGGCCCATCAGTGGTGGGGACACCAGGTCATGGGAGCAAATGTGGAGGGCATTTATTTTTTGATGGAAAGCCTGGCCCAATATTCGGCACTTATGGTGACAAAAAATGAATATAACCAACAGATTGTAAACGATTATATGAAAATGAAAATCGACGAATACCTCCGGGGCCGAGCCAGGGAAACAAAAGAGGAAGTTCCGATTCTCCTCAGCAACCGCGAAGTGCCCTATGTCAATTACGATAAGGGTATCGTTGTGATGAATGCACCGCAGGATTATATCGGAGAAAAAAACCTCAATGCGGCTTTACAAAAATACATTCAGAAAGTGGCCTTTCAGAATCCTCCGTTTACGACCTCCTCTGAATTTCTTGATTACTTAAAAGACGCCACCCCTGAAGACCTAAAATATATCATTACAGACTGGTTCGAAACGATCACCCTGTCCAACAATAGGGCAGAAAGGGCAACGGTTGAAAAACTTGGAAACGGGAAATATTCCGTAAAGTTTCAATTCTCTGCCGATAAAATCCTAGCGGATGAAAAAGGAGCGGAAAAGTCCATCAGCATGAATGATTTCATCACATTTGGAGTTTTTGGAACGGATGGAGAGGAGCTTTATCTCAAAAAACACAAAATCCATTCCGGCACGTCTGAACTTACATTTGTCGTAGAGGGGATTCCAGCTCAGGCAGGAATTGATCCCACCTATTTTCTTATAGATAAAAATCCCAACGACAATCTCATTTCCATAAAAGAAAAAAATGGGGACAGTCCCCACTTTTAATTAGGGATATTAAAAGTGGGGACTGTCCCCATTTTTTTCTGAGGCCAGGCCTCTTTTACCGCCTCTTCATTCCTGCCCGTAATGAGGTAAAGATAGCTTTTGAATCGATTTTCCTCAAAAGTACAAAACCATTCAGATAGGATGCCACACCCAACAGGTCATTCTTAAGATAGAACGGCGAAGTCAAACCGAGGACAATGCAGGACTCTTCCATCCTGAATTCTTCATCAGCGACAATTTTGACACGTACGCTGCGGATGGGAAAATCTTGAGGAAATCCTGATTTAAAAAGAAAAAAGACAAGAAAAATTAGAAAAATTCGGTATTTTAAAAACAAATAGAAGAAAAGAGAGTCTTTTCCCGCAATACTTTGCCTTCATCCCTTCCTTCTATACAATATGTCTTTTCGAGTTTTGTCGAGTTTTTCAAAGAACCAGCGGACCCGGTTTTTTATAGAGACAAAGTCCGGAAAAAAGTCTATAATACAGCTTTGCTTTTACAAAAATTATGGGATGAAAAAACTCATGAAAAACTTAAATACAAAAAAGGTTTTCCGCATTTTCCTGGCGCTTCTGCTTTTGAGCTCATTAAATTTCGCTCAATCTGATGAAGACCCAAACCGTGTAACCATCAAACTGTATCAGAATCTGGATAAACTGCCTCTCAACAGCCAGCTCAAAATCGCCGTGAAGGTCAAAATTGAAAGCGGCTGGCACATCAACTCCGATGCACCTAATGACGAATTCCTCATCCCCACTTCTTTTGATCTTTTATCCGACAGAAAATTTGAAATCACAACAATCAAGTTTCCGGATCCGCTTTTATTAGACATGTCTTTTTCGGATGAATTGGCCTCAGTTTTTGAAGGTGAATTTTTTATTGGAGTTATCATAGATGTGCCAGAGGATTTAGAACTGGGCAAACACCAAATCCCTGTAGAATTGTATTATCAAGCCTGCAACGATTCGACCTGCGAGCCACCCCAGGCAGTCAAATCCACGCTTGAGATATTTGTCGTAGACAGCAGCACTCCGGTCAAAGAAATCAACAAGGACATATTTACAAAAATAAAATTCTCAAAAAGCCCCTTCATATAAAAAATCCACCAGAGGGGACGAACCTGGAAGTGACATCTCTCAGGAGGGATAAATCAGGAACGCCCCCTGTCCTTTAGTAAAGGACATCTGATGGACCAAATTCTCCAATAATCCGATTGATCTTATCGATTACGAGGTCTCTTCGCAATAAAACCGCTTCTATTTCTTTGTCGGTCAAATAATAACCTGATATCTCCTTTATCAATTCAACATCAAGAGCCTTTATCTTTTCAATAAAAGAGACCGGAAGCTGCCTCATCATCAAGTTTCCATCTCGGTGATTTTCAGAAAAGATGAGATCTGAGGTGTATTCTTTCGATGTTCGAAAGGACCGGGAGTGATCGATCAGCAAAATTCTTCCGTCTTTAGTGACAAGATAATTGCCTAGGTGGCGGTCTTCATTTGCAATCAGGTTATCAAAAGCCCTCTGCAAGAACATCAAACGATTCCAGGCTGAGGGCTCATTTTGCAGCCAGTCATAATTTATTGTTTGTTTTTTATCCAAGCCGGTTTTGGCTTGAATCCACAGCTGAAGGGATCCTTTTTTCTGCAAATGCTTTCTTTCGACAGTTGGAGGAATCATGTTGAGTCCCAGATATTTATCCATCCGGTAGGCGGCTATCTCCCATCGCCAGTTTTCTGCAAACCCTTTATGAAGTCCTTCTATAGGTTTCCAGATCGCCTTATGTTTGATGCCGTCTTTCTCAAGAAGCAGCACATAAGGTTGAGTGATGCCCCTCTTCCGGCTCATCTGCCGGCTGGTTAAAATCTTAGCCGTGCTGAGATAGTCTTCCCAATATTCTCTCTGCGCAATTTCATCAGGAGTGAATTGTGCCATACCTGGACGGCACAATAGAGCAGCGGCAATAAGGACGAGCCACAGTGTGTATCTTTTCATTGTCTTTCTCATATATATAGACGTAAAAGGCCGGTTGAAAGTTGGCTTTTCTGTCTTATTTTTTTACTCTTTCTGGAATTGGACATATTTAATCCAGTTTCAGGGCAACACAAACCCTACAAAAACGAGCGCTCTCTTCAGACTTAACGAATTGTGTAAAATATTCAGGCATTCTTCACCTAATCAAACGACCAAACAGATAATAGAGCAAATTCTATGCCAAAGTGTGTGATTTCAAAAAAATGAGGAAAGAAAAATTCAAGAAGATAAAAAGAGCAAAGTTATTTTGTCAGTGTCCCGCTGTCGCCAACTATCCAGTCTCCATTGACATACACGTAAAGAATCGTACGCTGGATATCCTTCTTCTCTTTGTTTTTATATTTTAGATCAACAATCTTCCACTCTCCCAGACCGTTGTACATCATCTTGACCTGGGCCTCCGTGGGGCCGGCAAAATTTTTTCCTTTGAACTTACGAAGTACTTCTGTGTTGTTTCCATAATTTTTGATCTGGACAGGAAGGAGCCCTTTTTCAGCAGAATCATTTTTGATAAATTCTTCGACATAGTCATCTGGAATATAAAATTCATCAATTGTTTTCCATTCGTATGCAGAGATATCTATGTTGCCTTCATCTGATGGATTTTTTTTGCATGCAAAAAAACATAAAAAACAGGCTGCACAGATAAAACTTAAGATCGAGATACGTTTGCGTTGTTTCATGGATGCCCCCGGCAGGTCTTTCATATATGTGTATAATATTTTCAACCCGCCCAAATGTCAAATTTTATACTCTTTTTTAGTGACTGTTGCACCCGGAATTCGACTTTGATATATATTGATCTGAATTTAAGAGCTTCTGCCAAAGGAGAAAACATGTTTAAAACAAAAGGAAAGTCCGGGATTATTGTTCTGTTTTCTTTTTTCCTTATTCTGGGATCCTGCACTCAAAAAGATTCAGGTTTGACTGAAATCCTCTGGGATACGTGGGGCATCCCCCATATTTTTGCAAAAGATGCCGCAAGTCTGTTTTACGCCTTTGGCTGGGCTCAGATGAAAAACCATGGGAATTTGATCCTCAAGCTCTATGGCGAAGCCCGGGGCCGTGCCGCAGAGTACTGGGGTGAGGATTTTTTAGGCTCTGATAGACTCATCCATACACTCAGCATTCCCAAATTCGCGGATCAGTGGTACCGGGCTCAGCACAAACCCTTCAATTTGTACATCGACGCCTTTGTGGATGGAATGAATGCCTATGCCCAAGCTTTTCCCGATAAGATTTCCAGTGAGGCCAAAATGGTTCTCCCGGTCACCGGAACGGATCCGCTGGGTCATGGCCTGCGGGTGATCCATCATACCTTTGTCGGAGGCTCTGAACTGTCCACGGCACAGAGATGGGCACAAATGGGCTCTAATGCTTGGGCCGTTGCTCCTTCACGGAGTGCCAGCAACAATGCCATGCTCCTGGCCAATCCCCATCTGTCCTGGTCGGGTTTCTTCACGTGGTTTGAAGCCCATTTGGTCACAAAAGAACTCGACGCCTATGGAGCAACTCTTGTGGGAACCCCCTTTTTAGGGATTGCCTTCAACGATTTTCTCGGCTGGACACACACCAACAACACCTACGATGGGGCCGATCTTTATGAACTGACACTGACAGACAACGGTTATATGTTTGACGGACAAGAGAGATCTTTCGAAACATCTGATACGCTTTTTAAAGTCAAACAGCCGGACGGAACACTCCGTGAGGAACGGCTGACCGTCAGGCATTCAGTCCACGGACCCGTCCTGGCTCAAAAAGACGGAAAAGCATTGGCCTTTCGGGTGGTTGGTTTAGATCAGCCTCAACTGTTTGAGCAATACTGGAATATGATGCACGCCACCAATCTATCAGAATTCGAAAAGGCCCTCGAGCCCCTTCAAATGCCTTATTTTAATGTGATTTATGCCGATCGAGACGGACATATTCTCTATCTCTTCAACGGACGTGTTCCAAAGAGAAACAAAGGTGATTGGTCCTACTGGCGTGGAGTCATCCCGGGTGACACATCTGAAACCCTCTGGACAGAAACTCACCCTTATGAAGATCTTCCCCGAGTTGTCGATCCACCCAACGGTTGGGTACAGAATGCCAATGATCCCCCATGGACATCAACTCTCCCAAAGGAGCTCAATCCCAAAGACTTTCCTCCATACATGTCCCCTCAAATGCTGCCCCTCCGGCCTCAGCGTTCGATCCGGATGCTTCAGGAGGATGAACAAATCACCTATGAAGAACTCATCGCCTACAAACATTCAACCCGCATGGAACTGGCCGACCGTATCCTCGATGATCTGATTCCCTTAGCCAAGGACAAGGGGAACGAGCTGATCCAGCAGGCTGTTCATGTCCTGGAGGAGTGGGACCGGGAAGCCAATGCAGACAGCCAGGGAGCTCTCCTGTTTTCCACGTGGTTTCAAAAACTTGGATTCAACATGTTTGCGAAAACCTGGGATCCCAACAATCCCCTCTCCACACCGGATGGGCTGGCCGATCCAAAGGCTGCTGTTGAAGCTCTGGAAACGGCCGCAAAAGAGGTCCTTTCTCTGTATGGATCTCTCGATGTACCATGGGGAGATGTTTTCCGGCTGCGGTTTGGTGACATCGATTTACCTGGAAACGGAGGCCCCGGTTCGCTGGGCATTTTTAGGGTGGTCGGGTACACGCCTGATTTAAATAACCGTTTTCGTGCTGTTGGGGGAGATTCTTACGTGGCCGCCATAGAATTCTCTAATCCTGTACGGGCCAACGCTCTATTGAGTTACGGAAACGCCTCTCAGCCCAATTCGCCGCACCGCTTTGACCAGCTGGAGCTGTTTTCCCAAAAGAAACTCCGTCCGGTCTGGAAAAAAAGAGCCGACATCGAAGCCAACCTCGAAAGCAGAGAAGTGATCCAAAAATAATCACGATCGAGATATAGAAAAATCTAGCCAATTATTTCAGGGAGGCAGAACGACATCGGGATTGTCGTTGGACAGTTCACGCAGGAGAGTAGAACCGCCAGTTCCGTACATTTAATTCCTTGTACAAAAGAATATTCAGGATTCATTTCCTCTGAGCAGGTGGGGCAAGACTCTGGAAGAACCAGGATGAATTTTATATCCTCACCTGTTCCTTGTGGACAGGGCAGGATTTCTTCCCTCACCTCAAATTTTGCGATATCTGATTCCCGCAGTTCTTGCAGAAGCCCGTTAAAAAAAAGCCGCAAATCCTGAGATTTTTTCTCAGCCAGCTTTTTTCCCCCCGAGGTCCTCATATTTTTTGGCAGGACAGAGGCATAGGTCAATTCTTTGCTCAAATTCCGGGAGAGGGAGGCATAAAGATTCAGTCCTCTTTTGGCTGACTTTATAAAAAAATTAGCCACGCCCAAATAACCGGTTTTGGACAAAAAATCGGCATCGTGAACGATGTCGGCAATAAAATTGTTCTGTTTGTCTTCATCATATAGGGCTAAAAGACCGGAAACGATTAAATCGACCTCTGGCTTGTTTAAATCAAAAGAGGTCAAGATTTCCTTGGCAATCCCCGCGGTCGTTGTTTCTTCAGGAGTGCTGTTTTTATGATATTGGCCCCCTTCAAACTTGCCGATATCATGGACAAGCCCGGCCACCACAGGAAGGAGGGGATCTCTGTTTTCCAGGCGACAAATTTTCAAAGCCAGCACGCCCACAAATAGGGAATGTTCCCAGAGAAAGCTGTCTTGTTCTCTCTCCTTTCCCTTTTCATAGTCTTTTTCATCCCTCGCGATTTTATCTTGAATGGCGTCTAAAAGCCCGGGATAAATTGGCTCAATTAGCTCTTTTAAACGTCTATAGCCTTCCATTTTCTATTCGTTATCAACAATTCAATTATCAATAGCTGAAAAAAGAAGTCAAGACAGCAACACCCGATAGATTTTTTATTTTTTGGGGGACGAGAGTTTTTAAAGAATTGCATGGCGTAATCCCTCTGAGCCATATTCGTTCCTTTTAAACAGAGATACTTCGACTTGTTTTTTAGATATTCGGGATTTATGATGAGAAAGGCATGCTGGATCAAAAAAATCATCAGACACTCCCCTATTCTCTGGTCATTCTAGCCGGCGGAGACAGCCGGAGGATGAATCAGGATAAAGCCCTGCTCCCTGTAGGCAAAGGCACCCTTATTGAATATGTCCTCAAGCAGCTGGAGAGCCTCTTTGAAGAAACACTCGTCAGTGTGTCAACATCCGAAAAGTTTGAATTCTTGAATCAAAAACTTGTTGTGGACGAGAAGCCGGGGTACGGTCCGATGATGGGAATAAAAAGCGCTTTGACTGTCTCAAGGCACGAAAAAAATTTTGTGATTGCCTGTGACATCCCGAAGATACCTTTAACACTATTGCATAAAATTCTCGATCGAGGACAAAGTTCTGACATCGTTGTTCCAGTTTCTTCCTGTAGACAAGTTGAGCCGCTTTTTGGGGTCTATTCAAAATCCATCCTCCCTCAGATGGAAAGGCTTATCAAAAACAACATTCATTCCCTCCTTCCCCTCTTTGATCTGTGCAAAACAGATTATGTCATATTGGACATCGATTCCCTGCTAAAAAATCTGAATACAAAAAAGGACTACGAGACTTTCCTCCGACAGCTTTAAGAAGACAGCTTTATTCTTCTGTCAAATTGAAGTCGAGATAGCCGGACAGACTTTCCACAAGTCCTGATGTCAATAAAGCTACACCGCGGTAGAAAGATGTCTGCGCTTCATCTTTGACTCGCAAAAGAAAGGAATCGAGCCAAGTGTTCAGAAAACCGGAATGGAACTCTTTCAGGATTTTCTGATTTATTTTTATTTTTTTTTGATCGTTTTTCCTGGCAGCCAAAGCCACTTGTTCGCACAGGAAAGACAAACAGAACAATTCAAAACCGATGTGATCATCGGGTTCATTTTTTCTGGGATTGACAGAAAGACCTATTTTTCGATAAAACCGCCTCACATCAAAAAATGGGGATTCATATAAAAGACAATCTTCACTCAAATAAACCGAAGCATACGGAGGAGCCAGCATTTTCTCCAGCCCGATAAAAAGCCGTGTGAAATCTTGTTTTAAAGATTTTATGTTTTTTTGCTGAAATTTTTCGCAAAATTCCTGCAGGATTTCTAAACCTTTTGATATAGATTTTTGATTTTTATCAACCGGCCACTCAAAAAAAATCTTATTTTCGATCATCTCCTCAATTAATTTTCTAGAGGGAATCTCGAGAAAGACCTGACTTAAAAAACGAAAACACAGGCTAAAAGTCTCAAACACAAGGGCCGGGAACATGGAATTCTTTCTAAAGTCAGTTTTATCTGCCATGAGGGGAAATGTGTTCAAAGTCCCAGTCGAAAATAGGCCATAAAAAACAGATAGCGGCCTAGAATCTCCGCTAAAAAAAACAAAATAAAAATAAAATAGAAACGTCTGTGGTCCGTTGATTTTTTTACAGAGAATGGCCTAAGTGGAAGTCCTTTTCGGCCAATCCAAAAAACTCCCCATAATAACAACAAAATTCTCAAAATCCACAATACGGAATCCTTATGGAACTGCGGACGCTGTGCCGGATCGTCCAATCGAGAGAACGGGCCGGATTGGAAAAATAGAAAAATGACAACAGCAAGGAGCAAAACCGCCATCACAAAAGAAAACCTTCTGACTTTACTGAGAGTGGCCTCGTTCCAGTTTGAGCAGATCTCCTGCAAAAAAGGATCCTTTGATTTTTTTAGAAAGAATGTCCAAGTCACAGCCATCAACTGGCTTCCCAAAAGAAAACACACAAGAATAAAAACCACTGGTGTGGAAAAATGATTCCAAGCAGGAACAGTGGGAAGCATGTACAGACGGAACATGGCCACCACAACAAAGAGACCTGACAGTCCTCCTAAAAGGAAGAAAATCCGTTGAATATTTTGTCCCATTACTTTACGCCACTCCAAAATTAGGCTAACAGCCACAAGAAGAATAAATATCAGCAGAAACGTAATCTCCTGGCTGAGCCCAGATGAACCCAGATTATTTAAAATGTTAAGAGCACGCCAGGGATTACCTATGTGAAAAAAGGAAAGGGCCACAGCCAAAAAGGATATCACTAAAACCAAAGACCTGATTAAAAGGCGCAGAAAACGGAGTCCTTCAACATTGAACCTTCGAGACAGGGCCAAACAGGCAAACTCAGAAATTATAAAACAACCCACGCTCATCTGGATAAAAAGAGTAAAGCAGATAAGAGGCCAGGGATTTAAACTCATCGTCCGACTTCCTCAATGTTGGAGATCTGTCCTCTTTTCTTCTCTGCTCTTGTAGAATCTCTATGGGGTTTGATAAGAATTGACGGTCCAGTAAAGGAAGGATCGGGCAGAGGATAAACTTGGTTTGATCCTTCATATTTTTGACGCAGTTCAGTCAAATCGCCAAAATCAAGAGCCCGCATCGGGCAGGCCGAAACACAAACCGGAGCTTCCCCCTGATCTATAAGATCAAAACAAAAATGGCATTTAGACATGGTGCCTGACCTCTTGTCATATTGGGGCGCACCATAGGGGCACCCCCATTCACAATACCGGCAACCAATACACTTTTTTTGGTCGAAAACAACGATGCCATCTTCGCGTTTGGAAATCGCTTTTGTGGGGCAGGATTTTTTGCATATGGGATCTTCACAGTGGTTGCACGCAATCGATAGATGATAAGCAAAAACTCCAGGACTCCACACGTTATCTTTTTTCTCCCATTCCCCCCCAGAAATCTCATACACACGGCGCCACAGAGGGCCCACCTCGAGATCGTGTTTGTCCTTGCACGCCATTTGACAGGCCTTGCAGCCCGAACAAACACTCGAATCAAAGGTGAAGGCATACTGCTTCACCATAGGACTATCTCCCACTCCTTTCGACTTGAACCATAATTGTGTGCTGGGCATTGCCAAAGGCCAGGGGTGTCCAGCGTTCTGAGGTCAAGACATTAACCGAACCTCTCCGGTCTACTCCATCCTTGTCCGGGCTCCACCACCCTCCCTGCGGAATGGCCACGACACCCGGTAAAATCCGTTTTGTCAACCGGCAGGGAATCACCACTGTTCCCCTATCATTGAAAACTTTGACAAACTCTCCGTCTCTAATGCCCCTTTCTTCGGCATCAATAGGATTGATAAAAACTCTCTGCGGGAAAGCTTCCCTGAGCCAGTCCACATTGTCGTGTGTCGAATGCACGCGCGGCATGTAGTGATGCCCCACAGCCTGAAGGGGAAACTTTTTTGCTTCAGGTCCAAAGGGGCTTTCCCATTCCTGGATGTATTTTGGGACAGCCGGGATGTCTTCGGGTCTATTCATATCAAACAGACGTTTGGAAAAAATCTCGATTTGCCCCGAGGGTGTGGAGAGGGGAAATTTCTCTGGGTCCAAACGGAAATCCGAAAATGCCACGGCCGGCTCTGTCACTGGAAGAGAATAGGCTCCGATATTCGACGATTCAAACTTGTTAAGATCCGGCAGATTTGGAAATCTAGTCCTGCGGTACTGTCCAAGCCCCCATTCAATCCAGCCTCTTTCCGTCCGTCCTTCAGTATAAGCCCGTTCAAATCCTAATTTTCGTGCAATCTCCGAGCAGATTTTGTAGTCGCTTTTAGTCTCAAAGGGCGGCTCTACGATCTGGGGGGCCAGGATCACTTCATCGCCATACTTCCAGCCATCCTCCAATCCATAGGTCTCAAACTGTGTACAGGCCGGCAGCAGGAGATCGGCAAAACGGCCTGTAGGTGTCAAAAAATTATCCTGAACAACCAGAAATTCGACCAGGCTTTCATCCGCCAGAATTTTCGCCGTACGGTTGATATTGGCGTGCTGATTGATGAGGGCATTGCAGGCTACGGCATAGATCATCTTGATGTTGCTTTCCAGTTTTTTAACTCCCCTCACCCCATCTTCAGCCGTCATCTCTGTCCCGCGCAAAACAGCTTCAGTCCACAAAAAGGAAGGGATACTCGCTTTTACAGGATTTCTGCCGGAGGGAAAAACATTCCAGAATGGGCCGCCGTCGGGCGCCTGTAGGCCCATGCCGCTGGCCCAACCCCCGGGGATCCCCACATTGCCTGTTAAAGCGGCCAGCACACACCCGGCCCTTACAGCCTGTTCACCATAGGCCCGGCGCTGCATGCCATATCCCTGATAAAGGACTCCGGGCTTAACCGTGGCGTACTCTCTGGCAATCCGGACGATTGTCTCTTTTGAAACCCCGGTAATGGCCTCCGCCCAACCGGGTGTCTTGGGAATTCCATCCTTTGTTCCAAAGATATAATCTCTATAAGACTCAATGTCCTCCATTCCCTCCGGCATCTGTGTTCGATCAAATCCGACACAGCTCCTTTTTACAAACTCAAGGTCATAGAGATCTTCTTCAATCATCACGTAGGCCATCGCACTCATCATGGCCACATCGGTGCCAGGACGGATCGGGACCCATTCGTCTGCAAGAGAAACGGCACTTTTTGTCATCCGGGGATCGATACACACGACACGGGCCCCGTTTTCCCTCGCTTTCTTGAGAAAATAATCACTGTTTGTCCCATCACGCATTTCGGCAGGATTCCAGCTCCACATGATGATATATTTTGAATTCAGCCAGTCCTGACGCTGGTTTCCAGTCACACCAGTCCCGTACACGTAAGGAGTCGCCTGGCTGATGCAGGCCCAGCTGTAGCTGTTGTAAAACCCAAGAGATCCTCCAAAGAAGTTCATCAACCGCTGGGCAGTCTGCCGCCCGTTTGTCTGGTTATAACTTCCAGTTCCATAGGGAACATAAAACGCTGAATTTCCGTATTTTTCCTTAATACGCAGCATTTCCGAAGCCATAAGATCCAGAGCCCTTTCCCAGGAAATCCGTTCAAACTGCCCCTCACCCCGTTTTCCTGTTCTCCGCATAGGGTACTTCAGACGGTTTGGATGATACTGCCGGCGCCGGTAGGCACGGCCTCTTAAACAGGGTCGCAATTGAGGATCAGCGGGAATATCGGGAGTCCTGTCATCTCCATCGATGCGAACAATCACTCCATCCTTGACGTACACACGCAGAAGACAGCGGCCGCCGCAGTTGTGGGCGGGGCATCCCGTACGGATCATCCGAACTTTAGACGGATCTGAGGCAAGGAGGGATCGAGATGTTTCGGCATAGCGGACGAGCGGAACCGGAGAAAGCGCAACTCCCCCCATAAACGCACTCCATTTCAAAAAACTTCTTCGATTGATTGGTGGGGGACCGGAAGGATTGGTCATACCAGAATTTTTATAAAGAGAACCACCAAAAATATAAACAGCGAAACAAAACTTTTGGAGAGGAGACGGGGTACGCTGGAATAATCGTTACGAGAATACAGTCGGCTTTGAAAGAAAAGAAATATCAATAAACCACTGGCCGCACTTTCAAATAGAAAAAAATGGGCCAAATGAGCTAAACCTAAAT
>CAZWHQ010000022.1:0-69134 GCA_964633715.1 uncultured Eubacteriales bacterium | reverse complement strand
GAAGAAAATAAACAGCTCAGCTTATTCAATCCATAAATTTTTGGGGTATGTCCTGGAATCGAATCATATTGATCATAGTTTGGATTTATGATAAGCATCTTTTATGAAATACTCAGACCGACCATTCATCAGTATCTTTAACGACGTTCTTGGCCCAGTAATGAGAGGGCAGTCGAGCTCGCACACGGCGGGATCTTATTATATCGGAAAACTCGTCCGAGAGCTCTTTGGGGGAACTCCTAATGAAGCCGTGTTCACCTTTGCTCCTGACGGATCATATGCCCGCGTTTTCCAGGCACAGGGATCGGATTTGGGATTTGCAGCAGGCCTTATGGGTTGGTCGATCACAGACGTACGATTTAACAACGCTCTTGAAATGGCTAAAGAAATAAATCTTCACATTCATTTTGTCCTGTCTCCTTTTCCCGAGGCCGACCACCCCAACAGCGTAAAGATAGCGCTCCAATCGCAAGAGGGTAAAAAATTGACAGTTGTGGCCAAATCTACTGGTGGTGGATCTGTCAGAATCGTCAGATTGAATAACTGGAACATCGATCTGGATGGGAAAAATTTTGTGATTTTTGTTCCTTGTACAGAATCAGAACTTCCGGACCTTCAAGCCTTATTCAAGCCACTCTCTGCAATAATTGCCATCCAGAAGAATAATCATCAAAGGCTTCTAAGTGTCACACTGAAATCCCCACTGAAACCAGATATACGATCAAAGATCCAATCCGTGTCTTCTTCAAAGGACTTTTGGGAGGCCTCTCCATTTATCTTCTCTAAATACGGTGAGCCGATGTTCTCCTCGGCTAAAGACATTTACCGTATCAGCAAAGAAAAGGATTTGACATTGGGGAAAATCGCCCTGAAATATGAAGCGGTTTTGCTTGGACTTTCCGAAGAAGACTGCCTGCAAGAAATGAAAAAAAGGTTGAAGGTTATGTTGGACTCCATCAAGACCGGTCTTCTAGATCAAAAGGTGAATATGCAGCTTCTTGAACCGAGTGCACATTTGATAAATAAGGCTATAAAAAGAAAAGCCGTGGCGATTGGAGGCCCTCATGCCGAAGCGGCAGCCAGAGCCATGGCCGTGATGCACACAGCCAACAGTATGGGGATCGTATGTGCGGCCCCAACTGGTGGATCTGCCGGTGTCCTTCCTGGAGTTATATCGATCCTCATCGAAGAAAAAAAGCTGAACGAAACTCAAGCCGCTCTGGCTCTTTTCGCCGCCGGAGCCATTGGCCTCATCTTGGCCATACGGGGCACTTTTGCTGCAGAGATCGCCGGGTGTCAGGTAGAAATCGGGGCTGCCGGAGCCATGGGAGCAGCGGCTGTGATCGATGCTGTAGGCGCACAAACCGATTTTGCTCTTGATGCTGCGGCCATCTCTTTTCAGAATACAATGGGTTCTGTCTGTGATTTGGTGCAGGGCATTTGTGAAATTCCCTGTCATACACGAAATGCTGTTGCCGCCTCCAGTGCGTTTGTCTGTGCGGACCTTGTCCTAGGGGGCTATACAAATTCCATACCGTTGGATGAAACAATCGACGCTGTTATTTCCTCAGGAAAGATGCTGCCCCCTGAACTACGCTGTACGTCCCTTGGCGGTCTCGCTATCGCACCCTCTGCGCTCCATCTGAAAAAATAAAAAAAGGGATTTGATTGATAAAAAGTGCTGGGGCTGCCCCATTCAAATACTGTTTTGGTGGCATTGTGAGAATCCTTGCAATTCTAAATATGGTGATTAGCCTGACATTTGAAACCTGGCTTTTGTTTATGATGTTTTAAATAAAGACGCTAATGAAGGGTTTATATGAGTCTTTGATTTTGTCTTTTTGGATGTGATACTCTTATTAAAAGTTGTTAGAAGGCAGAAATAGTGGAGAATGGTGAACAATTTGGAGCAAAGGAAACTCCAATTCAAAAAGAAAACCCTTGTTGTCTGTGTTTTCCTGGTTTTTATCGTTCTTTCGATTGTTCATACGTGGCCCTTGGCCACAAACCCATCACGGCTTTCTCGGAACGATAATGCCGACACCCAACTCAACGAGTGGATTGTCTCCTGGATAGCCCATCAAATGCCCCGCGATCCTCTTCATCTCTTCGACGCCAACATCTTCTATCCCGAACGATCTACACTGGCCTTTTCTGAACCCCTTATCCCCCCCGGTGTTTTCGGCATCCCGCTGCGCTGGCTTGGAGCCTCGCCCGTCCTCACCTATAATCTGCTGCTCCTTTTAGGATTCACTTTGACGGCGGCCGGGGGATATGCCCTCATAAAGCAGTTTACGGGTGATCCTCTGGCGGGGATTATGGGAGGATCTCTTTTCGCGTTTAATTCGCACACTCTAACGAGCTTGCCTCATCTTCAAGCCCAATACGCCCTCTGGCTGCCTCTGGCTATACTTGCCTTTGATAATCTGATCCAGAAGCGGCGCACAAGCGATGCGTTTTTGCTTGCACTCTTCTTGACTCTGTCCGCGCTTACGTCGATCTACCTGGCCATAATCGCCGCTGTAGCCATGGGGATTGTTTTTTTTTCCAGAGCTCCTGATTGGTGGGGCTATCGTCCTGTATCGTTTATTCTTAAAATCGGCGTTGTTGCTGTGCTCGCCTGTGGGATTGTTCTTTTGGTGCTCTCGCCATACCTAGGCGTCTTCGACTCCCACAAAGTCATCCGCCCTATAGAGATGGTATCTTCCTTATCCGCTTCTCCCTCGGCTTATCTGGCATCAGCTGGCCGCATCCATTACTCGTTGTGGAGCCAGAATTTCTATCAGTTTAACTCGGCCTCTCTCTTTCCTGGAATAACCGCAGTGATTCTGTGCTTTGTAGCTTTTTTTGGCAGACCCAATTTACAAACAAGAAGGCGTCTGCGCATGTTCCTGATTATCGGAGCTGGAGGCTTTTTGCTGTCCTTAGGGCCTGCAACACCGGTCTATACATGGCTTTACCGGATTTTCCCCCCTCTACAGGGCTTGCGTGCCGCTTTCCGTTTTGGGTATTTGGTGCTCCTTGCTGTCGCGGCCCTCGCTGGCTACGGTCTTTCCCAACTTCGCCAGCGCTGGAAAGGGAAACGCTGGGCAACTGTCGTAGTAGCCGGGCTGATAATGGTGGCCAACCTGGAAGTCCTCCGCGCTCCTATGGGATACACCTCTTATAAAGGCATCCCAGAGATCTATAAAACCTTGGCAAAAAAGCCCGAATCCACTGTGGTGGTCGAATTACCTTTTCCTCCGCCAGGATTAATCCCCAGAAATGCAACTTATATGCTTGCCTCCACGGTTCACTGGAAACCTCTTCTCAACGGGTACAGCGGATTCACGCCCAAATCTTATGAACGGCGGGCTACAGTGTTGCAGGATTTTCCTTCAGAGCACGCCGTCGACGAACTCGAACGGTTGGGAGTAACCCATGTTGTTCTTCACCTCAACAATTACCCGGAGGAAAGGATCAAGGAGGTGCTGACCATTCTATCCGACCACCCCAATTTCATGTTGTTGGCTGATAACCAGAGGGGGATACAAATCTACCGCTTACGGGAATGAGTGAGTTGAAATCAAGTGTTTCCTATGCTATATAAATTTAAGACTCAATAACATATGTCTATTTCTACTCTATTCCTTTATATACTCGGGCTGTTTTTTTTGTTGCTCTGCTCCTCATTTTTTTCCGGATCAGAGACGGCCTTATCTGCTCTCACTTTTCCACAGGTCCAGAGGCTCAAGCAGGAAAAAAAAAATAGCAGCCGGGCCATAACAAATTTTCTCGATGAGCCCCGGAGGCTGTTTATCACTGTCCTGTTTGGCAATACGCTCGTCAACATGGCGTTCATCAGTATATCCGGCTCGCTGATCTATAATGAAATATTTCACGGCAGAAATCCTGTCTTAGCTTATATAACGGCAATATTTCTTGAAACCCTACTTCTTCTCTTGTTTGCTGAAATTACGCCCAAAACCTATGCCCTCCATCATTCGGAAAAGATGGCACGAACTATTGCATCTCCTCTCTGGTTTTTTTCTATTATTATCTTCCCTTTCAGGAGAACTCTTCGCCTCTTGACAGATCTTCTTCTTCCTCTATTTGGCATTAAAACCATGCACGAGCAGAATCTTCTGACAAGTGATGAGATAAAATCTATAGTCACATCAAGCGAGAGCTCCGGAGCGCTTCATAAAATCGAAGGGGAAATGATACACAACATATTCCAATTGAAGGATATTGATGCCAGGGAAATCATGGTTCCGAGGACAAGAATAATCCGCATCCCTTCCACAACACCTATTTTTAAAGCGCTTGCTCTAACCAAGAAATCCGGACATTCCCGACTCCCAGTAATCAAAAAAAACATCGATGACATCTGCGGAATTTTCTATGTAAAGGACTGGCCACGCTGGAAAGGCCTCACTATCGAAAGCCTTGGAGGCAGACTAGTGGAGGAGCTCAGTATAGAAGAGTTCCTGTCACATAAAGAGATACTTCAGGATTTGAATCCCAGCCAGATGGACACACTAGTCCGGCCACCCTATTATTCCATCAGCACCAAAAAGATCGGCTCTCTTATTCTAGACATGACCAGAGACAAACAGCAGATGGCCATCCTGCTTGATGAATATGGCGGAGTGGATGGATTGGTGACGGTTGAAGATATCGTTGAAGAAGTTGTGGGCGAGATTTTTGATGAATACGATAAGGCTACCGAATTATCCATCACACCTGATCCAGAGGATTCCTCCTGTTTGCTGATCCCCGGATATGTCGGCCTTAGGGGCATAAATAAACGTTTTAGGTTGGATCTCGATCTTTCCAAGGCAGATACGGTCAGCGGTTATATCACCAATCTCCGCGGCTCCATCCCCTCGGAAGGCGATATCATTACAGATGAGTCCTGCGGCATTAATTTTGAAATAAAAAAGATGGATGGAACTAGGATCGATATGGTTCGAGCAAAGCTTAAGAAGGAAAAACCAAAAAGAAAAACAACAAAAAGTTCATTTCTTTTTTTCCTCTCCATCATGTGCATCTTTTTTATGGGAGCTGCAGGGCAGGCGAACAGCCTGCCGAACTCGCTGTCGTCGATTTTAGCCTTCACTTGTCTTCTTGTTGTCTCTATTTTTCTTCTTGCTTTCTATGAAGGATCAGAAACGGCCGTCGTTTCTGCATCCAAGGCCCGAATCAAAGTTTTGGCACAGCAGAAAAATAAAAAAGCCATCATCCTCAATAAACTCTGGCAGGAACCAGACAAATTATTGAGTATCGTTTTGGTCGGGACCAATTTGATGGCCACGGCTGCTGGTGTTGCTGGACTCCGTTTGGTCAGTGCTGCTTTGCCTGAAAGAGGGGGGCTTCAGGAAACAATCAATACACTTGTTATGACCCTTATCATCCTCATTTTCTGCGAAATTCTCCCTAAGACAATCTTCAGGGCCAAGGCTGATTCCCTTGCACTGCGAAGCGCACAAGGGCTCTGGTTTTCAGGAATCCTTCTCCGCCCTGTAGTTTCTGCGATCTCCAGGATTACAAATTTATTTGTCGGGAAGACTTCAAGGGGAGAGGACAAAGAAAGTCTACGTGTGAGAAGGGAGGAACTCAAACTTCTCGCGAAAATGGGAGAAAAAGAAGGAGCTCTCAGGAAAGACCTGCTCCATATGATCTTTAATGTCCTTGAATTGGAAACCATGACAGTTGAAAAAGTCATGACTCCGCTCGTTGAGATTGTCTGCCTGCCCACCACTGCAAGTCTGGAAGATTTTTACAAAACTGTAGCGGAAACGGGCTTTTCGCGAATTCCCATATTTAAGGATAGAGTGGATAACCTGGTTGGATTAGTCAATGTGCTGGATGTACTCTATTCCAAGAGTGTTCTGCCAGACATAACAACATTTATAAGAAAAGACATCAGACACGAACCCGAAACAAAGCGGGTTTATTCCCTCCTGAGAGAGATGGGGCAGGGTGGTCCCACTATGGCCTTTGTCGTCGATGAGTTTGGGGGTATCGTCGGATTGGTCACTATAGAAGATTTGATTGAGGAGGTTCTCGGAGACATCTGGGACGAAAAAGACAGAAAAGAAAACGACTTTATCAATCAAATCAACGAAAGTACTATCGAATGTGATGGTAAGGCCGAAGTCCAACAACTGAATCACAGATTTAATATGGGAATTCCTTCCGGAGATTACAAGACTATTGCCGGCTACCTCATCTCTTTACTCGATAGAATCCCTCTCCAAGAAGAAATCGTAGAAACAGATACTCTGAAAATGGTCATAGTCGAAGCAGATGAAAAAAGTATCAAGCGGGTTCGGATTTTTATTCAAAAGCTTGAGGACGATTAAGGATCGATAGGAAAACAATTATTTAAATTGCCCATCATTCAAAATTATCTCTACCCATAGAAGAGACAAACCATTGACCATTTTTGTCTCTTCATGATAATGTTGATTCAGGATGGGATCGACCGACAAAAAAACAATCCGCCTTCCAAAAAATCTATTTTTAAAGAACATCTCAGACCTTTTTTCTGAGATCAAAAGTGAAGGGGACTCTCAGGATCTTATTCTTGATTGTTCTGACCTGCAGGAATGTGACCAATCGGGATTTATATTTCTTAATTTTATAAGGAAAAACCAGCCAGAAATCACCTTTACTAATATCCAGGAAAAATTTGAAAGCATGCTCTCCGATTTGTCGTTGAAAGAGGGAGATGAAGTCCCAGTGCATAGCAAAAGAAGTCTAACCCAGAGACTCGAATCTATATCCGAAAGTTTCTTGACTTTTGCACGTAATGTGAAGCAATTTGTTTCACTTCTGGCTGATGAAGTGTACCATACGTTCCAGTATCTCCGTAAACGGAGAGGACTGTATCCGGGAGAGATCGGACACCAGCTCTATGCTATTGGATACAAGTCTTTTCCTATCGTCGCTTTAATCACTTTTCTTGTCGGAGTGACTATTTCTCTGACATCGGCCGCTCAACTCAAGCTTTTTGGTGCGGATATATATCTGGCTTATTTCATCGGATTTGCAATGGTCCGGGAATTGGTCCCTCTGATGACGGGAATCATTCTTGCCGGGAAGGTCGGAGCAGCTATGACAGCCGAAATTTCCTCTATGAAGGTCCTAGAGGAAATCGATGCCTTAAAAACCATGGGTGTTATTCCAGAAAAATTTCTTCTGGTTCCCCGGATTATAGCCATGACACTGGCCATCCCGCTTTTGGTCGGTATGGCTGATTTTGTGGGTATTTTCGGAGGTGTTCTCGTCGCCCGTTTTTTCCTTGGTACGCCTGTCAGTGCCTTTTTTAGAGAGATGTTCGAGATTGTACATATAGAAGATTTTTTAATTGGATTATTCAAAACAATGACATTCGGTTGGACGATCGTGGTCTGCAGTGGATTTAAGGGTCTTTCTGTCAAATACGGTTCGGAAGAGGTGGGGCGGGCCACAACAGAATCTGTGGTGCTTTCTATTACCCTCATCATTCTTCTGGGCTGTGTCTTTGCACTTGTTTTTTATTGATAAAATGGAACTTATAAAAACCAATAATCTGTCAGTTGGATTTAATTTGACAAGTGTGATTTCAGGCATAAATTTATCCATCCTTAAAGACAGGATAACCGTTGTTTTGGGAAAAAGCGGCTGCGGCAAGTCGACGCTGCTCAAAACCCTTGTGGGACTGATCCCTCCAATTTCAGGAGATATCTATTTTTCAGGAAATAAGGTCGATTTTTTTTCAGAAAAATCCCTTCAGTCTCTCTACAGAAGAATTGGAGTGCTTTACCAGAACGGAGCACTCCTCAATTCGCTCAATCTATACGATAACATATCTCTGCCCATCCGGATGAACCATCCCGGATTTCAGCTAGAAATTGAGCGGGAACTGGTCATGACGGCTCTCTCTAAGGTTGGCCTTGAGAAGAGCTGGGCCAAATATCCCTCAGAACTTTCAGGAGGCATGCGAAAACGAGCATCTCTGGCTCGAGCGATGATCCTTGATCCCGATATTATCTTCTGTGATGAACCCTCTGCGGGATTGGATCCCATCACATCCAGAGGCCTCGATGAGATGATGCTGAATTTGAAACAAAACTTTGGCATGACCCTTGTCGTGGTGACCCACGAACTTCGTTCCATCGAAAAGATTGCGGATGATGTCATTGTTCTCAATGAGGGAAGTCTCTATTTTTCTGGCCCATTTCAGGATATGTTCTCCACAGAAGATCCATTTATCTCTACCTTTTTTCTAAAAGAAGGAAATAAAGATGACTAAAGAACAAAAAATTCGATTGGGAGTCTTTCTCTTTGTCGCATCAATAATGTTTTTCGGCATTCTCACGGTATTGATAGTGCCTAAACTTAAAGAGGAAGGCGAGATTTACTACACCAGTTTTAAGGACACTTCAGTCAACGGCCTTTATGTCGGATCTCCGGTTAAGTACCAGGGAGTCGAAATTGGCAAAGTCAATCAAATCAAGGTCGATCCCTCGAACCTTAACTCCATACAAATCCAGATGAAAATCCGGAGAGATTTTCCTATCAAAGTGGATATGGGGGCAGCCATGATGTATGCGGGGATCACAGGACAAAGGTTTGTCCACTTATCGGGAGGAAGCAATGAAGCCGAGGACCTCGCTCCCCTTGGAGAGATCCCCCCTAGGAGGGGATTAGGAGAAAAAGCTGAAGATATCGTGGCCAATATTGACGCCACTCTCCAGAGTGTTAACGATCTCCTCAGTCCCGGCAACTTGGAAAAAATCAATCAGTTCCTCGATAATACACAAAGAGGATCTGAGATCATAACCAGCGTTCTCGAAAAAAGAAAGGACGACCTTGAAAATTCGATCATCAATATTCAGGAAGCATCCCAGCAGTTCGGAGAGGTCACAGAAAATCTTTTTACTGTTCTTCAGAATCTGACTGTGATTAGTGGAAGAATCGAAAAAGACACGGAACAGACATTCGCCAATATTTCCGATAGATTCTCAGGTGAAGAAATGGGACAGGTCATCAAAAATTTGGAATTATTCATTGAAGCAGTGACGGACAGCGTTCAAAAAATACAGAACCTCATTGTCCTGCAGCAGGAGGAAATGGGTCAGACCTTCGATGACCTCAGAATGGTGATCGAAAATATGTCTTCTTTATCGAGGGATCTTGTTGAAGACCCCACTGTATTATTAAGAAGAAGAAAGGGGAAAGGAAAATGAAAAAGATCGGCATCCTTTTAATCGTGATTGTTTTAGGATTTGCGTGTTTGACCAGTCCAGTGAAAAAGTATTATCAAATCTTTCTGCCGACCAACCAGGAAGTTTCTTCGGCCCAAATCGATAAGACGATTTATATCGACCGGATTCCCACACAATCCTTCTATGATAATTTTGAGATTGTCTACAGGGACTCGCCCTATCAACTCAACTACTACTCCTATCATTTTTGGGCTGAAAAACCAGGCTCTCTCATCAGAAATTCGATCTACGAGTATTTTAAGAAAAACAGGATATTCTCCAAAACAATCATAGATCTATCTTCAGGAGAACCTGATTTTTCATTAAGAGCCAGGATACGATCTATTGAAGAAGAAGACCGTCAAGAAGCCTGGTTTGCCCGCCTGTCCATGGAGATAGAAATTGTGGACTTTAAGACTCAGGAGATTGTCTATTCTCATGAGTTTGACAGGATGGAAAAAATGCCCGGAATGGATATCGTTTACCTTCCCGTTGTCCTTTCACAGATATTGAGAGAAGAATTGACAGCTCTCATCGATTGGCTTTCAGAAAAATCTTCCGGGTAAATCCCGTTGCGGAAATGTGCCCTTTAATATTTCGAGGGCAGGTTATAATCCCGCCAAGCTGTTTATGGTTTTGTTTTTTTATCCTTTTCCATTCGTGCAACAAGATAACCGGTCACAAATCCGACAAGCATCATAAAAGAGATCACGACAATACGGGACATCCCGAATGTCCAAAACAAGAACTGAAACTCCACGACCTGGGTATTCTGAAGAACAACAATGAAAAACAAGACCATTAGGATCAAGATAATTATTATTTTAGGTTTCATATTGACTCCCTATGCACAATTTCCCTTACAAGAGGACACGGTGGCTACAGCCATTTCCAACCCAATTCAGGCATGAACTTAAAATTCATCCCGTAAACTCCGGCAATGAAGGTCAGTGGAATAAATATGGTCTTGGAGATGATTTTTTTTTCAGTAGTATTTTTTTGATCTTCGGGTTCTTTCTTCTCCTTAACTTCAAGTCTTGGGATGGACGCTTCAACCGAAACAAGGATGATCCGGAATCCCTCCGTATTCGAAAAACGCTTCTCAATAATATCTAAAATCTCTTCTGTCTTTTCAGTCGGAAGGACAGATGTCGTGTGAACTCTCCCGTTGTCAATTTTTCCTTGCCAGAGATCCAGATAGTCATATCCTTCAAGGATGCGCATTAAGTCATCCCTGTATTTTTCAGAGATGGTCACTTCTATCTTGCGCAGGGACATGTTAAAGCTTCCCCGACATTAATATCCCTTCCAGTTTAGACTTCATTTGCTTTATATGAAAAAACTTATACCACATGAGTCGGCCGCATTCAACTCACTCACCTTCGGCCTTTTTCGCGCTGTTCTTTGAATGCTTCAACTGTTCGACCTAGATGAGGTTTTAAAAAACCTGTCCAATCCTGACGTCAATTCCTTGGGACCCACTTCATTTTTCTTGAATCCTCTGATTGTGGTTCCTCCTCCGGCAAAGAATCTTTGGCTGAGACTGAGTTCACTGCCCAAACCTTGACCGAGGCCCAACCGAAAAGCAAAAGCATAGATGAAGGAATCGGAAATTTTTTGATAGGTGGATAGTTCACCAAAATAGCGGATGAAGTTCACTTGGGAGCCGAGCCATCCAGCCGCATAGCCAAAAGATTGTGATAAAAACAGGCCCCGGCTGGCATTCATGATGCTGTCCCTGGTGTCATGAGAAAACGTCAGATCCAGGACCCCTTCATTATGGACGGGATCAGCGGCAAAAGGAACCACCGATGTTTCGCTGAGATAAGTCCTCACCTGCTCAAAAGAATACCCGTAGGAAAGGATTGTGAATCGCCCCAGCTTTATCTGCTGCTGGATTGTCAAACCGCCCCGGCCCAATCTGAAAGAAGGTTTATCGCTTGAGTTGTAAAATAAAAAAAATTCTGTACTGATTTTCTTGGACAAAAAATATGGACTTCTAACAAAACCTTTAAAATCTTTTTCATCCCTATTCAAGCGGAAGCTCGCGCCTGCCAGCAAGGAACGGCCGAATACATTCCTGTTGATCAGTTCAAGGGACAGCCCAAGAGAAGTCTCCGTATCATACTGCAGACCGTAACGGAGACGATAAGGTTTTAGCTCTTCAACTTCGACATCTATCCTATAGGGACGAATTGACTGGGATGCTGACTCAAGAGGGACGGTCTCGATTTGAATCCGTTTAAAAACACCCAAATCATACAGCCGTTTTCTAGCCCTATTGAGGAGGCGAAAATCGATCAGATCTCCGACTTGAAGTTCCATCTCACGGTTGATGACTTTTTCGGACGTTATTGAATTACCGATGATGCGGATCTCCCCCACACTCCCCTGCAACTTCTCTTGAATTCTAAAGACCAGATCGACAATCTCTTCTTTTTCATCCTCCTGGATGAGCACATCAATCTCAACCTGGTTGAATCCCTTTCTCGCATAGGCTTCTTCCAGAGCAATCACGGCCTTTTCGACAACATCCTTTCTATAAATATTTTCCTTTCGGATATTTATAATATTCTCTAACTCTGTGGCTCCAAAAAAAACATTCCCTTCAAAAGCCAGATTGTCTATTTTAAATCTTGGGCCTTCCTGGATAGGAAAAGTCACTGTTAATGTCTTTTCCTCCGTCAAAAAATTGATCCGGGTTTCATCTATGCGGACTTGGAGAGAACCACTCCGGACATAAAAATCCCTCAACCTGCGGATAACCACACGTGGATCGATAAAAAGATAAGATAATTCCTCTCCACGCCTATTTCCACCTTCCCTCCGTTAAGTTGTCCTCCAAAATCCTGAAGGTTTATGCGGTTGTCTTCGAATTGAATAGACCCGCTAAAATTCTCAAGGAAAAAGCGTGGAGAGCTGAGGCCGTTGAAGTTTTTTTCCCTTGACCAAAATGTCTGCATCCAGTGTCCCTTCTATCTGCTCAACAGTGTTCCCTCCCAGAAAAACTTTCAAAAGAGAAGAATTCAAGTTCTTAAAGCCTGCTCGAAGATCCAGCTGTTTTTCCTCTTGGGAGCTTGGCAGGAAAGGGACTGAAACAGGTAAGGATTGAAAAGGAAGTATTCCTTCGAGTGAAAAACCTGTGCTTCCAAGCTCGAAGACACACGATTGAATATCAAATTGATTGTCTTTGACTTCCAGATGAATCCCTATGTCATCAAAAACTTCTGGGAAATTGACAAACTCGATTCTACCCCCAGAAAGAGTCAGGCCGGCATTGAAGCTTGAATCCCATATAGGCCCTCCCTGAAGAAAAGAATTGATCTGTAAAGAGCCGTCGGCAGAAATCTCTTGAAAGAGATCCGACAACAAGGCCAGGTCCACGTCAGCCCTGGCGCTAAAATTCGATTTTCCCCCTTCAACCCAAAGTTGCGGCGCAGACAACTTCCCTTGACTTTCTCCTGATAAATCAAGAACCATCTTGAATTCTGTGAAACCTCCTGGCGGTTGCCATCCGCCTATCC
The DNA here is from genome assembly GCA_964633715.1 of uncultured Eubacteriales bacterium. Taxonomy (GTDB): domain Bacteria; phylum Acidobacteriota; class Aminicenantia; order Aminicenantales; family Aminicenantaceae; genus JAUWVG01. The sequence continues at coordinate 56,374 of CAZWHQ010000022.1, read as the reverse complement.
TCAGAGAATTTGCAGAAAATTGGCCTGAGTGTTCTTTGGTTCGGAGATCATACCAGCCGCTGACCTTGAGGAAACCATCGGATTTTGAGGCATCAAAGAATTATGTACATCTTTTTCAAAAAGGACGGGATTGTCTCATCCCGACTTAGTCTTCGATAGGGTTTTTATCGGAATCGGTCAGCGAGGTAGGTGTTTTGAGAAGCTCTTTGAGTTTTTTATGAGGGCCGTAGACAATAAGCCTGTCCTCTTCCTCGATAATCACGGTTGCTTTTGGTATCGGCACCCAATTCTTGCCCCTCTCGATCCCCAGAACGAGCACACCTTTTTCATTGAGCTTCCATTCTGCAAGAGAACTTCCAATCAACGGGGAATCCTGACCCACAATTTTCTTTACTATCCCATATCCTTCAAGGAAGTGGAGCTGGTCCTCAATAGTGGCCTCTTCGATAACCGGGGATTTAATGAGTTTCTTCTCAATAAACCGCTCCCATTTTTTTGTGAATTTTTTATACGAAGCAATTTTATAGATGACAAAAATACCGGCGATAAGAACGATGATGTTAATGGGCAGCTCAAAGCCATGACTGGTGGCCAAGGAACTCGTGGCTGTAACGATGACCGTGACGATCCCTGCATTCCCTAATATCATGAGCCAGGTGACAATCTTTCTCCGGGTGGGATGATTGATGACCGATTCGGCTTCTTTTGTCGTAAATCCGGTCCCTGAAAAGGCAGAGAGAGCCTGAAACCGCGCCTTCTTCCACTCCATTCCCGTCATCATCAGCGCCACGCCTGCCGCTCTAATCACCAAAAAAGAAATAAAAATGGCAATAAGTGTCGGAGCCAAAAAATATAAACTGGTCATTGTACTTCCTCCTTGCAGTACGTTTTCAATCCACCCGAGTTCTTTTCTATTTTATCGGAAATTTTATTAAATGAATATAGAGCAGGAGAAAATTTAATCCCAAAGACATCTGCATTCTTTCTTCAAGAACTGAAAAATTCCGTACAGCATGGTTTTACGAATCGGTTCTTCCTGATATGCAGATAAATAATATTCCGCTCTTCCGATAGAAAAAAAAGATACATATTGAATTGAAACACACCCAATGTTTTGACCACATGACATTCCTTTAAGTTTCAGCGCTGGATTTATATTGCCAGATGTGAAATGCACACTTCGAAAGAATCAATGGAAAATTCGTATTGGATATCGTAATAATGGACTATATTTTTGTATTCTTCGCGATTTTCTTTCCGAACTCTACACACTCTTTTAAAGAATTCTCATCCGGATTCCACATTGATTTTATTCCGCTATCCAGCACCTCAAATCCAGCACTTTCGAGCCCCTTGCCGATCATGTCAATGGATTCCCCACTCCAGCCGTAAGTTCCAAAAGCTGCGGCCTTCTTTTCCTTGAATTTCAAGCCCCTTATCTCCTCTATGAATCCAGCCACGGCGGACAGGATACCCCTGTTTATCGTGGGTGATCCCAACAGCAGGGCTTTGGATTTGAAAACTTGGGTCACAACGTCATTCTTGTCCGATCGGGAAATGCTAAACAACTTGACTGCAACCTCATCATCGGCAGACTTTATCCCACTCGCGATCGCTTCCGCCATTTTCCTTGTCCCGTTCCACATCGTGTCGTACACGATCGTTACCTGGTTTTCCTTGTAATTCTTGGCCCAATCAAGATACTTTCCCACTATCTGCAACGGTTTATCCTGCCAGATTACTCCATGACTTGGGCAGATCATGTCCACAGGGACCTTCAAGCCTTTGAATTCGTTTATTTTTTTCTCAGCCAGAGAACTGAAAGGGGTTAAGATGTTAGCGTAATATTTTATGCACTCTTGGAACAGTTCGGCCTGATCGACCAGATCGTTATATAAAAATTCGCTGGCCAGATGCTGACCGAAAGCGTCGTTGCTGAAGAGGATGTTTTCACCTGACAGGTAGCTGAACATGCTGTCCGGCCAGTGAAGCATTGGTGCCTCTATGAACGTCAGTTCCTTTTTGCCCAGACTGAGTCTTTCTCCCGTTCGTACGGGAATAAAATTCCAATCCTTGTGGAAATGCCCCTTCAATGATTTGACTCCGTTGTTCGTGCAGTAAATTGGGGTATCGGGAATAATTTCCATCAGTTCCGCCAGTCCTCCGCTGTGATCAATCTCGGCATGATTCGCAATAACGTAGTCGATTTTTTTTAAAGAAACGTGTTTGTCCAAATTCTCAACGAATTCAGATCCAAATGGACTCCATACAGTATCTATCAATGCTGTTTTCTTGTCTTTAACTAGATAAGAGTTATATGTAGTCCCCCTATGAGTCGAATATTCGTCGCCATGGAATTTTCTAAGCTCCCAGTCCACTTTCCCAATCCAGTAGACGTCTTTTTTTATCTCTTTCATATGATACCGCCAAAAACATTATCTTATGTTATTTATATACATTAACATAAACAAATTTTAAAATAATTGATTTTAGTCAAGATTTTTTTGACTCTTCCATCGCGTATCATCTCATCATTAAGCCATGACAAACTTCTCCATGAGTTCCAACGCGTGACAAAAAACTGTTATCAGCATTGGAATTATGTTACAAGACATAGGACATACGATCGGATGAAATTAGGGGAAACCATTGTCATGCGAAAAAAAATGTTTGATCGACTACTCAAGAAGGGAGAAAATTGTTGACAAGGGCATCGTTTTAATATAAGTTTCTTACTTAAGATTGTATTCCAATTTAGGATTTAATCGTGAAAACATCGAAAAAGGATATCGAACAGCGAATGGCGCGTTTCGAGAAAGCATGTAGAAATTCGGGTTCAAAACTAACCATTCAGCGTATGGAGATTTTCCGGGAAGTTGCGCAAACTGACGACCACCCCGATGCAGAAAAAGTCTATCAGGGTGTGTGCACGCGAATGCCGATGGTATCGATGGATACGGTCTACCGAACGCTCTGGTGGCTCAAAGACTTGGATCTGATCACAATACTTGGACCTCCACGAGAGCGAGCCCGGTTCGATGCGAATCTCAACCGCCATCATCATTTTGTGTGTACCCGGTGTGGACTGACACGGGATTTTTTTAGCGAAAAATTCGGCAGTTTAAAGCTACCGGTTTCCCTACTATCCATTGGGCACGCCGAAAAAATCCAGGTAGAAGCCATAGGGCTCTGCTTAAAATGCGCCACAGAAGATAAACAAGGTGTGAAAAAATAAAAAGGAAGGTAACATTATGAATGACAAAAGCAAGCATCCTCTAACCGGAAGAACTAAAAACCCGATTGCCGGCGGCGGCACATCAAATAGGGACTGGTGGCCGAATCAGTTGAATCTTAACATTCTGCACCAGCATTCTTCCAAGTCCAATCCAATGGACGAGGATTTCAACTACACCGAGGAATTCAAGAAGCTCGACCTGCAGGCTGTAAAAAAGGACCTCTATGCGCTGATGACCGACTCGCAGGACTGGTGGCCGGCCGATTACGGTCACTATGGGGGGCTCTTCATCCGGATGGCGTGGCACAGCGCAGGCACTTACCGCATGGGCGACGGCCGCGGTGGGGCTGGGTCCGGCAATCAGCGCCTGGCACCCCTGAACAGCTGGCCGGATAACGTGAACCTTGATAAGGCGCGCCGTCTGCTTTTGCCAATCAAGCAGAAGTACGGCAGAAAGATCTCGTGGGCCGACCTTATGATCCTCGCCGGCAACTGTGCCCTTGAGTCGATGGGATTCAAAACCTTCGGCTTCGTCGGAGGACGCGAGGATATCTGGGATCCGGAAGAGGACGTCTACTGGGGCGCTGAAGAGGAATGGTTGGCGACGAGCGACAAGCCCAAGAGCCGTTACAGCGGTGACCGTGATCTCGAAAATCCCCTGGCGGCCGTCCAGATGGGCCTGATCTACGTGAATCCTGAAGGCCCGGACGGCAACCCGGATCCGGTCGCCTCCGGGCGGGATGTCCGCGAAACCTTCGCGCGCATGGCTATGAACGATGAAGAGACCGTCGCGCTGGTCGCCGGCGGACACACCTTTGGCAAGTGCCACGGCGCGGGTGATGCATCGCACGTGGGTCCAGAACCCGAGGCCGCTTCCATCGAGGAACAGGGCCTCGGCTGGAAGAGCAACTTCGGCAGCGGCAAGGGCGGCGATACCATAAGCAGCGGTATCGAGGGCGCCTGGAAACCGAATCCGACCAGATTTGATCTGGGTTATCTGAGGGTATTGTTCAAATACGAGTGGGAGCTTGTTAAGAGTCCGGCCGGGGCACACCAGTGGCTGGCCAAGGACGTTGACGATAACGACATGATCGTTGATGCGCATGATCCAACGAAAAAACACCGGCCGATGATGACCACGGCAGACCTCTCACTTCGCTTCGACCCGATCTACGAGCCCATCGCGCGGCGCTACCTGAAGAATCCCGAAGAATTCAAGGACGCCTTCGCCCGGGCATGGTTCAAACTGACCCACCGCGACATGGGCCCCCGCTCACGTTATCTCGGCCCGGAAGTGCCTGAAGAAGAACTCATTTGGCAGGATCCGGTGCCTACAGTCGATCATAAGCTCATCGACGAGAATGATATCTCCAACCTCAGGGGAACGATCCTTGCCTCGGGACTGTCTGTCTCAGAGCTCATATCGACCGCCTGGGCGTCGGCATCCACGTTCCGTGGCTCCGACAAACGCGGAGGTGCAAATGGGGCACGCATCCGTCTCGTTCCGCAGAAAGATTGGGAGGTCAACCAGCCTGATCAACTGGTGAAAGTGCTGGACATCCTTGAAGGAATCCAAAAGGAATTCAACAACGCGCAGTCTGGCGATAAGAAGGTCTCACTTGCCGACTTGATCGTGCTGGGTGGTTGTGCAGGTGTTGAGCAAGCTGCAAAGAATGCCGGCCACGATGTGACCGTACCCTTTACACCGGGACGCACGGATGCATCGCAGGAGCAAACCGATGTGGAGTCCTTCGCAGTGCTTGAGCCGGCTGCAGACGGATTCCGTAACTACCAGAAGAAAAAATACTCTGTCTCGGCAGAGGAAATGCTGGTTGATCGGGCGCAACAGCTGACACTGACTGCTCCTGAAATGACTGTTCTCCTTGGCGGTATGCGCGTCTTGAATGCCAACTTTGGAAACTCTCCGCACGGCGTCTTCACTAAACAACCAGAGACACTGACCAATGACTTCTTCGTGAATTTGCTCGACATGAGAACAGAGTGGAAGGCAACCTCGGAAGACGAAGACCTGTTCGAAGCTCATGATAGGACAACAGGCGAAACCAAATGGACCGGCACCCGTGTCGACCTCATATTCGGTTCGAATTCTCAACTCCGGGCCTTGGCGGAAGTCTACGGATGTATGGACTCGCAGGAGAAGTTCCTGCACGACTTTGTAGCGGTGTGGAACAAGGTCATGAACCTTGACCGCTTCGACCTCGCCTGATCGTTGCATAAACTGGAATGGATCATTCAACAAAACTGGCAACTAAAATATTTATGGAGGAAATATGTCATCATTGAAAGGAACTAAAACAGAAAAAAACATTTTAACTGCATTTGCAGGAGAATCACAGGCCAGAAACCGTTACACTTATTTTGCCAGTCAAGCAAAAAAAGAGGGTTATGTACAGATTTCTTCTTTTTTTGAAGAAACTGCAAATCAGGAAAAGGAACATGCTAAAAGGCTTTTCAAACTTCTTGAGGGTGGAGAGGTCGAAATTACAGGCGCCTTTCCGGCCGGTGTCATCGGCACGACGTTAGAGAACCTCAAGGAGGCTGCCAGCGGAGAAAACTATGAACATACAATCATGTACCCTGAATTTTCTAAAACAGCACGGGAAGAAGGTTTCGAAGATGAAGCGGCGATATTCGAAGCGATTGCCGTTGCCGAAAAGCAGCATGAAAAACGATACAACGATCTGGCAGCCAACATCGAGGCAAACAGGGTTTTCAGGCGGGATGAAAGCGTCACCTGGAGATGCCGCAACTGCGGATATTTGCACGAAGGCAATACAGCCCCTGAAAGGTGCCCTGCCTGCGATCATCCGCAGGCCCATTTCGAACTACTGGGAGAAAATTGGTAAGTTTTTAATCCAAAAAAACGTTAAAATTTAAAGCCTTGGTTAAACGGTATAAGAAGTAAAATTGCAAAACCTGTAGAAAACGAGATAGTTACAGGGGAAAACTGGTGCCGGAGGAGGGAGTCGAACCCACACTCTCCAAAGGAGAACTGGATTTTGAGTCCAGCGCGTCTGCCAATTTCGCCACTCCGGCGAGAGGTGGACGATTATACCATATCCCTAAAATACCAACAAGAACATTGAATTGAGATTGAGAGAACAATTGACCTTTATTTTCCGCATATGGTATGTTTATTTTAGGAGCTTAAAATGAAAAAACTACGATCATTCCTATTATCCATTCTTTTTTTAGTTTCCGTGCTGAACATAGGATTGGCACAAGAATTCAGCAAGGCAGGGCCTGGATCTATCATTGCCACAGTTGATGCCAACTGTAATCCCAGGATAACACAATTTTCCGTTGGCCAAGGTTTTTTGGCTGTTCAATTCAGCATGGTATCGTTTAATGGCGGAACCGACTGCACACTCGGAAGACCTGTGGATGAAAAAGGATTTACTATCCAAAGCCAGAACGGAACAGAGATCTATAAATGGTTTCAATATCAGGATAATCCGCCACTTCAACCTCTCGGCCTATTTGATGTCCTTTCCCTTTCTTCTGGAACTTATACTCTTCAGGTGACTGGAGGCAGGGATGCACAGGTCATCCTAAGGTTTCAGATTATCAATGTAGATCAACAAACACTCCCCTCCACTCTCAGTGATAGCGATAAGGATGGAGTCCCTGATCAATGGGATAAATGTCCAAACACTCCTTCAAATTCTTATGTGGACAGTACGGGTTGTCCCGGACAGAGTCAAACGATTGATACAGACAAAGATGGCGTCATTGACCAATGGGATGTCGAACCCAACACCCCTCCCAACTCCTATGTGGATAAGAACGGGCGGCAGGGACAGACACAAATCAATGACGCAGACAAAGATGGCGTAATCGACCAGTGGGACACCGAACCCAATACTCCACCCAATTCCTATGTCGATCGTAATGGCCGCAAGGGACAGACACAGCTCAATGATTCAGATGGAGACGGAGTCATCGATATTTGGGACACCGAACCCAATACTCCACCCAATTCCTTGGTCGATCGAAACGGCCGAGCCACTGCCGTGTCCACAGTTCAATCTCAACCATCTCCACAACAACAAAATCTATCAGATTCCGCCCCATGGGAAATCTGGCTAGGTCGTTGGGAAGTGGTCTCTTCCTATTCAAACTGTCCTGCAGCATCCACATTGGCCTGGTGGTTTGAAGTCTCACGCCAGGGAAAAGGTTATGCCGTGGTTGTCCAGTCTGGACAAAAAACAAAGATCGATACCTTGAGTGATCAGAATCTAGAGTTTAAGATTGCAGATGAAATAAAAACTGAAATTAAACTATGGATGACGTCGGACGGTCAGTGCGAGGGAACCGTTTTCCATCCAAGAAATGTTGCCGAGTGCCAACATGGCCAGGTTGTAGCCAAGAAAAGATAGAATAATCATAGAATTTCAGCTTTATTAAACGGCTATTATTCCAGTCAATCTGTACAACAATATCTATGGAACAACACAATTTGAATGGAGATCAAGCTTTAGCCTTTGGTGCATTGGACAGCCGTGTTAAACTGGTCACAAGTTATCCAGGCTCTCCCAGCTCTGGAACGGTTGAGTCTCTGCTCGAACAGATAAAACAACAAGACCTTTATGTGGAGTGGTCATGCAATGAAAAAGTGGCGATGGAAATGGGGATTGGAGCCTCTATTGCCGGCCGCCGCGCATTAGTCTGCACAAAAAGTGTCGGCCTCAATGCCATGATCGATCCGCTTATGGCTTTAAACCTGACTCCCGTTCATGGTGGTCTTGTTATTCTCTTGGGAGATGATCCAGGTGGCTATGGTTCACAGAATGATCAGGATTCACGCCCTCTGGCTTCCTTCTTGGAAATACCGATGCTGGAACCGTCAAGCCCCTTGGAAGGTTATGCGATGATGAGGGAGGCCTTCAAAATCTCAGAACTCTACAAGACACCTATCATTATTCGGCACACGCGGAGCTTCACTAAACAAAAAGATCCTGTCCAAATCTCTGAAGAGGATTATCAAGATATCAACCATGGATTCATTAAAGAATCCTTTCGTTTTGTACCTGTACCAAAAAATGCGGTTGAAAAGCACAGGGATCTGCATAAAAGACTCGAAAAATTCGGCAAATGGTCCGAGAGTTGTTCATATAATCGGAGCTATGGATTTGGCAAAAAAGGAATTATCGGAACTGGATTTGCCTTTCAAAAACTCCAGGATGTTTTAGGAAGCAGCCCGCCAAAAGAGCTCAGACTTCTCAAACTCGGAGTCCTCTACCCTCTTCCTAAGACAATCATCTCAAACTTTCTTCAGGAATGCCAGAAGGTCCTCATTGTCGAAGAGAATGAACCCTATATAGAGATTCAAATGAAGGCAATAGCTCACGACAGTGGATGTGTCACAAAAATTAGCGGCAAATTGGACAAGTTTATTCACCGCGAAGGGGAATTATACAGATGGCAGATCTATGAGGCACTGCTTAATTTTTTCCCTGAGATCGAACTCAAGAGGAACTACTCAAGAGACAACGAAAAAGACGAACAACCGGAAAAGAAAAATTTCTGTGCATATTGCGGCTATAGTGAAATCCTTGATCGATTGGAAGCGGCGGCCGAAAGTTTAGGGCAAAAAACTGTTTTGGTCGGAGATCCTGGATGTCTCGTCACCGTAGCTGATAGGCTGGATGCCAAATATGCGATTGGATCCGCCATAGGTGTTGCAGATGGTCTATATAAAGCAGGGGTCGATAAAAAAGTCATCGCACTCTTTGGAGATTCATCATTTTTTCACTCCAGTCTTCCTGCCATCTGTAACGTGGTTCACAACCGCAGTCAGATTTTGATGGTTGTTTTAGACAATGCCGCAACTGCTGCATCAGGATTCCAACCTCATCCAGGTGTGGGAAGAGATGCAATGGGCCGCAAAGCTCCATTTTTGGACATTGAACAGATCGCTCGTGCTTGCGGCGTAAAACATTTCTATTCCTTTGATCCAAAAAATTCTTCTATAGATTTATATAAAATATTCCAAAAAGCTTTAGCCTGCCGCGAATTGTGTTTAGTTAGAGTAAAAATAGAGAGCTATAAACGGGAGAAATAAATGTGATTTTATTGCGAGAGATCTCCTCGAAAAAAATACATCTATCGGGTGCTGGATTTTTTATCCTTTTGGTTCTTTTGCTTTCTGGATGTGATGCTTCAAAAACTCTCACAAAAGAAAGAATAAATACAACTGAAAATGGTCTGCTTAAATCCATCGTGTTCGAAGGGGAAAAACCCGAGAGAATGAAACTCGCCGAACGTATGGACTATTACAAAGTCCCCGGAGTCAGTATTGCTGCAATCGACAATTTTCAGATTGAATGGGCCAAAGGTTACGGAGTCACACAAATCAACAGCCAAGATCCAGTTTTGGATTTTTCAATTTTTCAGGCCACGGCTATCAGCCAAGCTGTCTCCGCAGCAGGAATCCTGATTCTTTCCACCCGAGAGGGAATCGGATTGGATGTCAACATCAATGACTATCTTCAATCCTGGACGATTCCAGATAATCAGTTTACGTTAAAAGAAAAGGTCACGCTCCGCAGACTGCTGAGCCGAATCTCAGGTCTTTTACCTCTAGAATATGAAGGTCTCGAGTCCGTAGAAGATAAGCCTTCTCTTTTACAGATACTTACTGGGGAAAAAACAAAAAATCCTCCCGTCTATGTCTCTTCCACTCCAGGTACAGTACTGGAGTATTCGGAAGCCAATTTTGCCATCCTTCAAAAACTCATAGAGCAAAAAAGTGGACAGCAGTTCGCGGATTTTATGGCCCAAGCCATTCTCACACCGCTCAAAATGGAACACAGTTCATTTGGGGATTCTTTGCCTGAGCATTTATTTATCGATGCAACTTTTGGCCACAATAGAGAAGGATTCCCATTTACAGGCAAAGGCTATATCTATCCGGTCACAGCGGCCAATGGGCTCTGGACAACCCCTTCTGATCTTGCGATTTTTGTAATTGAACTCATGACGTCTGCATTGGGGCATTCTCAAAACATCTTTGACTCACAGCTCGCACGCAATATGCTTTCTATTCATGTCGGCAACCAAGGTTTAGGATTTTTTATCGAGGATGAAGGGGACAATCTCCATTTTTTCATCCGCGGAAAAAATAAGGGTTTTTCTAGCTGCCTCGTAGGATACCCAGTTAAAGGACAGGGAGTTGTGATTATGGCCAACAGCGAAAACGGAGAATACCTGATCGATGAAATTCTTCGGGCCGTTTCCGAAGCCTACGATTGGCCCCATTTTCTCCCTGAATTCAAAAAATATTTCAGACTGGATCCCTCAATATACCAACTTTATGAAGGATTGTATGAAGTCAATCCCGACTACCAACTCAAGGTCTCTTTTGAAGATTACTATCTCATCATCCAACCAACAGGCCAAAAAGCGACACGCTTCTTTGTAGAAAATCCCACCACCTTTTTTTCAACAGATCCCTATATCAGGATTCGTTTTGTCAGGGATGTCGGAGGAACAGTTACAGGGCTGGTTTTGAGGCAAAGGGATTTTAGATTGGAAGCAAAAAAAATCGACTGAAGTCTTCCTTAACATCAATAATCGAAAGCCAAATCGAACAGGATAATATCAGCATGGACTTTCCTGTCCAGCAGACGATAGGACAAGCGCAGCCCCATTTCCAGCTCGACAGGTATATCCAGTATATGAAAATCCATTTTCAGCTCAATACCAAGAGATCGAAATTCTTTTGTCTTTAGGCCGATATGTCCAATTCCGTAATCATAAAATAGATTAGTTCTGAGACGTTTCAGATAAAATAGGCCATCTAAAGCCCAATCAGGATAAGCCAGGGGGCATGCATAATTGAGCGATATTTTAGAGAAAGAGTCAAAAAAAACATAGTTATAGCCTCTTGGAAAGAGTATTTCGCTTGAAAACTGATAGTTTATAGGATTTTGTTTTTCATATCCCCATTGGAAATAAAGGCTGTGATGTCGGTACAGGCCGGGAAAATACAATCCGATTTTTGCAGCGGCTAAACTTCCGGTAAAGTCGCCCTTCCATGGAGTGTGGTGGTAAAAAAAGGAAAAAGTCTGACCCCACAAGGGCTGAAAATCACGGAATGAAGATTTTTTCGACCGTATGAAATGTACTTCATGACTAAGAGGAAAAAGAAGGCCGTTTTTATTTTCAAAAGGATAGTAAAGTGTCTTTCCGGCCACTGAGGTCAAAGACAAGCTTGATCCCAGGGATAAAGACATTTGGAAATTTCCTCTTGAAAGGTTAAGAGGGATCTGGAATCCTAAGTTCGCAGAGGTTTCCTGCCAGCTAGATGTTTCTTTTTCGCCATTTATTTTTTCATAGACAGCAGATCTCCCCCCATAATTAAAACCAAAATCCAACAAGGGGAACAGTCCGGAATAGAGGCCGGAAATTCCAAATCCAAACTTTTTTTCATTAACATTGTATGTCAGTCGACCTATAAGGGAAGCCATGTTGAGTGTATCGTTTGAAAATAGATAAAATCCAAGGTTCGGGGGGAATGGCTGATATGTCCAGCTGTGCACATTCAGCATATGAGCCATTGGCTGGTAATTCTGGATCTCATAGTCTTCTGTGGGGAAAGAGTTGTTTTCCAAACTGTTTTTCTCTGATGCGGAATAGTCCAAGGGATCAAAAAAAGGAAGTCTTTGCTTTTCGATAGCCTCGATATTTGTCCACTCCTGGGGATCCAATGGGATCTCGGCTACATCATAGCCATCTATTGAATAATCGTTGTAGAGAAGATTTTGGCTATCAGGAGACACATCCGGGAAAAAAGCCCCAAACCGGCTGGATGTAATTTGGTATCGGCGCCTACTGAAAGTATCGATAGCATGGATATTATCGATACCGGAATAGGGAGAATTAAAAAGAATATAATCTCTATAAAAGACAGGATGGGTGATATTTTCCAAAGAGGGGGCAATAATATCTACTTTTTCTTCTGATTTTGGATAGATTATCGACAGGGCTCTCCCCACATCATTCTGGCGCATAACCACAAGCTTTGATCCGTCCTCTGACCATGAGGGATTTAAATAGAAATCGTTCTCAGGATTTGATAAACGGAAAATTTCTCTACCCGAATTGGCATCCAATATTACGAGGGAACATTTCCGCATTGGAGTGAATTCGACGGCGACGACCTTTTGGCCATTGGGAGACAGCATAGGATCAAAAAGTTTGCTCTTGTTAGTGATTCTCTTCTTGTCTCCACTTTTTAAGTTGAAAATGACGATCTCTGAGTATTCTCGCTTTCCCCAACGAATATCAGGAACCAATTCACTCCAACACACCCGATTTTTGTTAACAGAAAGCCGGGTGGAAATTCCGAAAAGAGGAGATATTTGGGCAAGAAATTCTTCCTCTCCATCAGGAAAGATTCGTACAAGAGATGGCGGATGTTCCATTCCAGTTTTTTGCACATAAATCAATCCGTCCTCATCATAATGGGGAGACATGTAACTGGTCCACAGTTTCCGCGTTTCCGAGTTTATCCTGCGGAATTTTGTCGGAATAAGGTCCTTCTGCTGAAGTGTCCAAAAGGCCTTCAGTTCATCCATGACATTATCGTAATACTCTGTTACAGAAGTTCCTATTTCTTCAATAACTGCCTCGTCAAAGGGAAAAAACAGGTTAGCCCTCCTGACCGTCCCCCGGAAGATATTCTGGATAGTATCAGGTCCAAACTTGTCTTTGGCATAGGCCGCTAAAAGATAGCCAAGATGATAATAATTGGGGAACCGATCTGCATAAGAACCAAGATAAGCTTTTTGATATGTGTACTGAATTCCAGAGAGAAGAAGGGCACGAATCTCCATGTCAAATGCTGGACTTCTACCCCGGCCGCCTGACGTCATTTCTGTTTCTGTAACAACCGCATCTCCTTCAATAAGCCACATAGGCACAGCGCGCAGAGAAGCAGCCAAACGACCCAAATCTCCGAACAGAATCCCGGCTACTTTTGTAAATCCCTCATTCATTTCATCAAACTGAACGATATGTCGGCCCTCATGAACAGCCAGCAGATCATACCAATCCAGGACTCCTGTTGTGTGCAGGAATGGGGGACGGTGATACCATTCGGACATTCGTGGCGCCAGTCTAAAATACCCATTGTCGATCACGCCCTGATTGGAGAGGACCAAGGTCAACCGCTTTGGAGTTCCCGGGGAAGTTTTTATAAGAGTGCGGTAAGTATTTTCCGCTCTATGAGCCATCTTTTGGGCTTCTTCTGTAAGGTTTTCTGGAAATAAAATCGTAAAGTGTAAAGTTTCGATTTTTTTCCAGTGAAGCCCTGGAGGTTCGTTTAATCCGACCTCAGCAAACTGAGCGGACAAGTTGAGAGAAAGAAGGATGAGGAAAAGAGAGACAACTGTATTTTTTTTGACTGCAAACATAGCCCTCGAACAACTCATCCATTATAGACAAATTCTCATTTAATTTGAAAGCGAGGGAATGAAGATGTTTCCTATTTTAAAGCTTGAACCTTGATGCTTTTTACCGAGGACACACTTTTTAAAATCGATTCAATAGAGATATCTTTATCTTTCATTTGTCCGAAAAAAGCTTCTATAGTAGGGTCACTGGCGAGACTGTCAAGCGGAAAAGAAACTTCATCCAGAATTTGAACATCTTTAAAGCCGACTTTTTTTATTAAGCCTAAATAGGTATCTTTTAAGATAGCGCCAGATACACAACCAATATAGGCTTGGGCATTATTTTTGATGAAGTCCGGGAGCTCATTCAATAGGACAATATCAGAAATCATAAGCCTTCCGCCAGGTTTGAGGACTCTAAAAGCCTCAGCAAAAACCTGTTCCTTATCCGGCGATAAGTTGATGACACAGTTTGAAATGATGACATCAACAGTTTGGCTGTCCACAGGAAGTTTTTCGATGTCGCCAAGTCTGAATTCTACATTGCTGTACGATCCCTTCTCGGCATTCGCTTGAGCTTTTTCGACCATTTCAGGTGTCATATCGACACCGATAACCCGTCCCTTTTCTCCCACTCTCTGGGCGGCTAAAAAACAGTCGAATCCAGCTCCTGCACCCAAATCCAGCACGGTTTCCCCTTCTTTGACGGATGCCAGCGCCACAGGATTTCCACAGCCGAGCCCAAGATTGGCGCCTTCCGGGACAGACTGGAGTTCTGAATCAGAATATCCAATCTTTTTGCTGATGGTATCTGACGAACTCGGTGTTCCACAGCATGAATTCGCCGATGGACAGCATGACGATTCCTGTTTGGCCGTTTTCGCATAGCCCTCTCTGACAATTTTTTTGATGTCTTGGTTATCCATTTTAAAAATGAAAAAATTTAGCTTTATTGGGGCCTGGCCTGCAAAACATGCAAAACAAAATTTCCTCAGTGAAGATTTTCGATCTGTTCATTCAATTTTCCTTATTGTGCAAAACGTATTAGAACTTAACATTATAACTGATTTTGCATTAATTATGGATTAAAAAGACTAAATATTAATGTTCATGGGGCCTGGCCTGCAAAACATGAATAATTTTCGATTTTGGCTAAAGAAGGCTTTCAAGAATATCTAGCGCCTTCACGGCCAGCTCGAAGAGAAAAGAATGGGCTCGAGTCCCATTGGTCAAAACAGCAAATCCGATTTTTTTATCCAAGTTACCGACAAGGAATGCTGTGTACCCGGTTACACTTCCGCTGTGTGCAAAAAGAGTGTCGCTATTCCTTTCTGACATCCACCAAGTCAACCCAAGGCCTGTGGTTTCATTCAACCAGCCTGCACTGATTGGCCCTGTAAATTTTTCATACTGGCGTGTCATCATCTCTTCAAAAGTTTCCTCACCTATCAAACGATGCCCATTGAGGGCGCCCGCATTAAGATTGACAATCAGCCACTTCGCTTGATCCAATATCGTTCCATACACGATCCCTGCGGGCCATACATCCGCCTTCTGCTTTATTACAGGGATTTGGGATTCTATTTTTTCACTAAATCTGTATGGGATTGCCAGCCTCTCCTCCATATCCGGCCGCGGTTCGAAGGCCGTGTCTATCAATCCAATAGGATCAAAAATGTTTTTTTGCATGTATTCTCTATAAGGCACTCCGGACAATTCTTCGACTAAATAGGCAACGAGTGTGTAGGCTAAGTTCGAATAGATAAATCTTGTCATGGGTGGATTAACAGGCTTGAGCGATGTTTTGAGATAATCTTTTAGAGGCAAAGGGACGGTGTGTCCCCAAACAGGATGGGAGCCGAAGGCTGCAGGCAGTCCGGAGGTATGGGTCAAAAGATGCCTGAACGTGATAGGCTGAGCCGGGTCCTCCCCTTTTATTTGAAACTCATCCAGATAATCGCTGACTCTGTCATCCAACTTGAACACTCCCTTTTCCTTCAGCTGGAGAAGTGCGTAGGTGGACATCGTCTTAAATGTGGATCCAATAAGATAAACAGTCTTTGGCACGGCTTTTGTCAAAGCCCAAACATTGGAAAATCCATAGGCTCCTGTCCAAATAACATCTTTTCCAGATACCATGGCTAAAGTGGCGGAGGGAACATGTCCGTCTCTCATCATTTTCTGAATTTCCGGATCGAGTTTGGCGGCCAGTTCCTTGATGTCTATCACTTGGGCAAAAAGGCCACTCGCAAAAAATAGAATACATAACACTCGTAGTATTTTGCTTTTTATCACCTGTTCTCCTCTTTTGACCTATCCTCTTTTTTTTTCAAACGTTCTTGAACAGCCATGCTCCTAAGTTCACGAAGAGCATCGGCGGCGATCCATCTCGCAGTTTTTGAATCCAAGAGGGCGATATCTTCTCCAAGTTTTACGGCCTCGGCATTTAAGTATAAATTTCGTTTTCCGATCTGACGAAGTGCCCAGTTGACAGCCTTTTTTACGTAAATCCTCTCATCCAGAGATTTTTCCTTGATAGGGCGAAAGAACTGTGTGAAAAGTTCATCTCCCGCATTTTTGTCACTCACAGCTAGCCGGGCCATTAAAACAAATCCTGCTCTTCTCACAAACTCTTCATCCCGTTTGTACCAGTCAAAGGCCTTTTTGTAGGCATAGGTTGTCTTCTCAAACAGGTTCATAATGGCTTGGTCACAAACCTCCCAGGAGTCAAAATCCTGCACCCACAAGTCCATCTGTTTTTCCCTAACCTTATTCGGATCCCCAACCAGAGCCGCAAGAATCCGCGTCTCTCTGCTATTTTGTTTCCAGAGCTCGAGGGAAAGCTTTTGATCCTTTCCAATTTCCTTGGCCATTTTTCTAAGCTCCGGAATAGAAACTCCGTAAACTTTTTTGGACAAAATTCCATATCTGGCCATCCCTTCAGCTGCTTTGGGATCGGCCAAGTCCTTAAGCTTAGATAAAATATTTTGAATATTCATGACTAGGATTCTTTATATCAAAAAAACAGGAATGCTTCTATTAAAATACAAGAAAGGACTTGGTTTGATTTTTTCCCGGATTTCTGGTTAAATCTTGAACGACAAACCAATGAGCAAAAAGAGTCAAAAGTTATCGGAAATCATTACGACCTTCTCAGGAAAAAAAGTCATTATATGGGGAGATATCATTCTCGATGAATACCTTTACGGAACGACACGTCGAGTTTCAAGGGAAGCCCCTGTTCTTGTCATTAGTTACAAGGACAAGGAATACGCATTGGGTGGCGCAGGAAATTCTCTTTTTAACCTGCAATCACTGGGAGCAAAACCTGTCCCCGTCGGAGTGATTGGAAGGGATTCAGCCGGAGAAAAAGTCATTCAGATTCTTAAAGCCCATAATATCTCAACAAAATACCTGATTCAAATCAAAAACTTTCCGACTCCGACAAAAACACGGATTCTTGCAGGAGAAGAGACATCCAGAAAACAGCAGATTTTACGCATCGACCATGAAGAAAAAGTTCCGGAAGACAATTCGCTCAAAGAAAGGCTCTCTAATATCCTTCTAAAACTTAAAGATAATTCTCATGCTTTGCTGATTTCAGATTACAATTATTTTGTTGTCCAAGAGAGTATCTACAAACAAATCCTCCCAAGTTTTCGGAAGTTAAAAATTCCTATTTCTCTGGATTCACGTTTTCGTGTTCTTAATTTTAAAGGCGCAACTGTCTCAACGCCCAATGAATCCGAAGTCGAGGAAGCCTTTAAAATTGAATTCCATTCCAATGAAAATTCGATCAAAAAAACGGGGCGGCGCCTTTTGAATTTAACAGAAGCTGAGTCTATCCTTATCACCCGGGGTTCGAAAGGGATGGTCCTTTTCGAACGGAGAAAAAAACCATGGGACATCCCCATTTACGGAACAACTGATATTGTCGATGTAACAGGGGCTGGAGATACGGTCATCAGCGTTTTTACGCTGGCCTTGGCATGTGGCAGCAGCCACAGAGAGGCCGCTACTCTGGCCAATCATGCGGGCGGTATGGTCGTCATGAAAAAAGGGACTGCGGTTATCTCCCCTGAGGAGTTAAATAATTCGATCCAATCCGAAAATTGAATAAACTGTACAGACTCGATCAACTGAAAAAAATCCTTCAAATCAAAAGAAAGGAAGGGAAGCGTATTGTTTTGGCCAACGGAGGTTTTGACCTCATCCATGTAGGACACATAAGATATTTGAAAGAGGCCAAAAAACAAGGAGATATTCTCATTGTCGCCCTCAACAGTGATTCCTCAGTTCGGAAACTCAAGGGACTTGGAAGACCGATTCTCTCTGAAGAGGAACGTTCGGAAATTATTTCTTCCTTTTATTTTGTGGATTTTCTGGTCATTTTTGATGAGGACACAGTCAACAACATCATTCAAACGCTTAAACCCGACGTCCATGCCAAAGGATCTGATTACACAAAAGAAACCGTTCCAGAAAGAGACGCTGTCCTCAGATACGGCGGCGAGATTGCCATAACCGGCGGACCAAAAGTACGCTCAACTTCAGATCTTTTCCGCTTGATAGCAAACAAAATCGACAGCACTAAACATTTATAAGAATTTCGATGGATAAGTTTCTTTTCATTCGGCTCAGCTCCCTGGGAGATATCATCCATACTCTCCCTGCCTTTGCGGCACTGAGAAAAAAATTTCCTGAAGCAAAGATCTCTTGGTTGGTCGAAGATAATGGGAAAAATATTCTCGACTTTGTTCCAGGGCTAGACAGGACAATAGTATTATCCTCAAAAAAATGGAGTTTGGCGTCAAAAAAATTCTGGCCTGAATTTCTGCGTGCCGTCAAAGAAATCCGCCAGAAAAATCAGGTTGCACTGGATTTCCAAGGTCTCATCAAATCTGGGCTGTTTGCCTTTTTATCCAAAGCAAAAACACGAATCGGATTCCACAAAAAAAATTTGAGGGAGCCCTTTGCCTCGATTTTTTATACGGAAAATCTGGATCCCATCTCTGAAAAAATGCATGTCACAAACAAAAACCTGAAGCTTCTCACAAGAATAGGAATTCAAGATGATACATTTGAATTTCCGCTGCAGGTTCCGGAGGCCCTATCCAAATCACTCAAGGAGAAGATAAAAGCACAAGGATATCGTGGAGAGAACCGTCTGGTTGTTCTTAATGTTGGAGCGGCATGGGAGACAAAAAGATGGTTTTCGGAAAACTGGATCGAATTGATCAGAAAACTGAAAAAAAAGAACATGCATTTGTTTTTTCTCCTACTCTGGGGAACGAATGGTGAAAGAGCCCTAGCAGAACAGATCCAGGCCAAAACAAATACACCAATCGCCCCTGAGTTATCCTTAAAAGAAGTTATGGCTCTGGTCAAAGCAGCTGATCTGCTCATTTCAGGAGACACATTTGCTCTACAGGTTGCTTGTGCTTTATCCCGTCCCGTTGTTGGACTGTTTGGCCCTACAACCCCAATTCGAAACGGACCGTTTTCCAAGTTGGATGAAGTAGCCTTTCACGAACTGGAGTGCAGCCACTGTTACAAAAGAAAATGTTCAGATCTGGAATGCTTAAAAAGGATTACAGCAGAAGAGGTGGCCATGCTGAGTCTTCAACGCTTGGAAAAACATGGCTAAACCGAAGATTCTTGTTGCCCTATACAGATGGAGAGTCCGTTTTGGTCTTCTGGCACTGATATTAACGGCGCTATTTGCCAAAACGACTCCACTCTCCCTTTTGGTTGGTTTGGCCGTCACATCCATTGGATTGTCCCTTCGTTTATGGGCCTGTGGTCATCTCAAAAAAGAAAAAGAACTCACAACGTCAGGCCCCTATAGATACACAAGAAATCCTCTTTATCTTGGAAATGTTTTCATCGGGATCGGTGTTGTGATCGGTTCCAATTCCTGGTGGTCCATAGTCATTTTTGCCATCTATTTTCTTGTGTTTTATCCCGTTATAATTCTGGAGGAAAAAGGAAGGATGCAAAAACTCTTTCCTGCCCAATATAGAGCTTACAGCCAAAAAGTTCCGCTGTTTTTCCCGTTTTCTCGTCCTTCCTGGCCCAAAAGCCCCCGAAAATTCAGCTGGCAGCAGTGTAAAGTTAATAAGGAAACCAGAGCTCTTTTTGGCGCTCTTTTCTACTGGACAATTCTGACAGCTTTAATGATTTTTTTCTCATGATTTTTGTGCTATATTTCTGCCATGCCTACTGAAGAGAGGATAGAAAAAGTTGAGAGAGTCCTTTCCTTCCGCCAGCCCGATCTGCACATCGTTTTAGAAGAGGTGACTAACACCCATAACGCAAGCGCTGTGGCGCGAACCTGTGATGCGGCCGGAATACTTTATTTAGATATTATCACTTCCGAAAAAAAACCGTTTCCTGTAAACAAAGCCATTTCCACGAGAGCAGAAAAATGGCTGAATTTCACCTATTATTCCTCAACCAAAAAATGCCTGAATTTGTTAAAAAAAAAAGGATTTAAAATCGCTGTCACACAGCTTGGAGACAAATCGTTGCCCTACACAAATCTTGACTATACGCAACCAATGGCACTGGTCTTTGGCAATGAATCAGAAGGGATATCGGATGAAGCGCTCAAACTGGCTGATTATGTGATCAAAATTCCTATGTTTGGAATGGCGCAAAGCCTCAACCTCTCGGTCTCTGTAGGTATTTTGCTTTATGAAGCCATAAGACAGAGGCTCCAGAAAAATGAAATAAAACAGAGCCATTTGTCCAAAAAGGAATTTGAATCTTTCCGTAAAAAATGGCTTGACCTTTAGAGAAATGAAGAAGTCGATCTTTTCCCTTTTGAATTATTCACGAGTTGAGGTTGCTGCAGATGCGAGGCATCGGCACATGAAGCTGTGGTTTTTCCACCGCGATTGTGTCGTAACAAAGCAGATGTGGTAATATCAGCTCGCCCCTCAGGTGAAAAATACCGACATTTAATATAAACTGGCTAACAAATAAACTGCGGTTCATGGATACTACAAATATGACACTGCCAAGTTGATATCATTAATGACAAATGATGTTGTCGGTAGTTTTCATGAATAATAAAAAAAGGAGATGAGGACGATAGTCCCCATCTCCTAAACGAGATGGACATAAAGAGCAAGTCTACACTTTAATGCCCCGATACATGCTAATAATGCTGTTTTCTGAGAGGTTTTTCCAAGATTCCACTGATGGTTTGAACTGAATCTGAAAGAATGAATTCCTATACGGCTCTTCTTCATCGACCTCAACGTCAATAGTCATCTTCTTCTTGTCCCGGAAGATTTCGAGTCGAAGGAAACTGCCTTTTTCTTTGCTCTGAATCAATTCAATAAAGGCATCCCTTGTCTGTATCCGTTTGCCATCAACCGAGATGACAAGATCGCCAACCTTTAGGCCGGCCTGTTCTGCAGGCGTATCCTCTTCGATTCGGTTGATCAAGATTGCTGGACCATCATCAAAACCGAAATAAGCGCAGAGATCTTCGTTTATTTCATTGATGTAAACTCCGATAAACTTCCGGCCCGTAAGGGGAGCCCATGGGGTTACTTTTACACCAGGCACTTTTCCTTCATCTGGAAACCGGAAAACTCTGGGAACCCCTTCCTCTTTCGGAAAGGTCTCGGGAATTCTAAAAAGAGCTGGAAACCTAACTTCGAATTCCTTCCAGATGTCCTGCCTCGTGTATTCCCCTAAAGTCACTTTCACCCTCTGTACCTTGTCTTCCCTTTCGATTGTTATATTGACGGTATCTCCGGGTTTTCTTTTTCTGACCTCGGTCACAAGCATTTCACTGCTTTTAACATCCTTCCCATCAAATTTGCGGATGACATCTCCCACTTCGAGTCCAGCCTCCTCGGCCGGAGAATCGACTTCCACTTCAATCAGGCCGACATTCCCTTTTTCATCCTCTCCTATGCTGACACCAAGCCAACCTCTTTCCACCTTGCCCTTTTCCTTGATTTCAGCAGAGATCTCCTCCACGACAGGAATGGGAACCGCATGAGCCAGTCCGGTTGATGGAGCCTCAACTTGTCTCATCGTATAGTTGGAACTGGTAACAGCCCTTTCATCAAGTTGGATGACAACAGGTGACTCATCGCTGTAGACACCCCTGAGCATACCCACCATTTGACCTTTGTCATTGACAACAGGACTGCCGCTGGAGCCTTTCCAAACCGAAACATTCAAGCGGAGAGCGTCATCGCCGACCGAGCTGACAATCCCTTGAGTGACCTGGGGACTATTTTCAAGGGACATCCCGACAACACCTACCCAGGCACCGGCAGAGACATCTTTAATATCTCCTAAGGCAATTGGTGTAAATTTTCCGTCTTTTGCTTTTAAAACAGCCAGATTAGTCTCGGAATCCATGCCTAAAAAATCGGCATCAATCTTTTTCCCCTCCGAATTGATGATGTAGATATTTTCATCGCGGGGGGATACAAGAGCAGTCGTGACAATATATCCGCCTTTATCCAGGACAACACCTGTGGCAACTTTCCTGATCGCACTGCGCACTTCGACTCTCACGACCGAAGGAAAGACCTTTTTGGTGATCACTGTCATATCCGTTTCAGCAGCAGCCTTGGGAATTGCACTCATGTTGAATGAGAATAAGAGAGTTAATGCGAACAAACCCAAGATCGATTTTGTCTTCATTTTCATTTTTGTCTTGGCCTCCTTAATATTTAATCTTTGTATCGGTGGTCCATGAGACCTGCTCTAGTATATAAACAGTCGGCACTTCATTGGTTAAAGTCCGAATTTCGCTGGCATAATCCACTGTCTCAATAATTGGAATGCTTTCCCCGGCCGTATAACGTTCTCCAGATAAGGCATTGGGAGTCAAATCCTTTTCCACACTGGAGAAACGGATGGGACTCTGACTGGGTAAAATGAAAAAATTGATGGCGAGCAGCACGGCAATACCTCCGGCCAACGCCCCTGTCAAGGATAAGCGCAGAGTTCTGGATCGGACATATTTTCTTTTTCTCAAAGACAGCTGGGCCATTACTTTTTGTTCGAAATCGGAGGGGGCCTTAACCGTCTCTAACCGTTTTAGAAGTTCATACGCTTCCATTTTTGCACTCCTCTTTTTTAGCAAAAAAAGACAAGGTGAACGAATCCTTCTCTAGCTCTTTTTTTAAGTGATTTCGTCCACGGCTGATTCTCGCCTTGACTGTTCCGACAGGCATTTTTAGTATCTCTGCAATCTCATCCTGGGAAAAACCTTCGATATCTTTCAGGATGACCGGAACTCTGTATCGAGGATGGAGATTATTGAGAGCCTTTTTCAGGTTCTTCCTGAGTTCCGAATTCCGTGTATTGTTCGAAAAATCGTTCTTTTCAGAAAGAGAATTCTGCACATCATCGAAGGATACGGTAGGCATTCGTCTCTCTCTTTTCATCGCTGTTTTGGCAAGGTTTGATGCAATCGTATAAATCCAGGACGAGAGAGGTGCAATAGGTCTATATTTGTTTGCCTTAAAATATACTCTCAAAAATGTCTCCTGGGCCAATTCTGCGGCCTTTTGATAATCTCCTGTCACCTGCCAGAGGAAATTAGTGATCTTATTCTTGTAAGCACGGACGATCTCAGAAAACGCCATTTCATCTCCTTTCTGCACGCGTAGTATCAGCTCTTGCTCGTCCATTCTCATTTCATTCAAACTCTTTTATCCCCTATTTCGTTGCATTTTTTAACACAATTCACAACCAGGCCCTTATCCTTTATTCGAGTTCGATGAGGGGGTGTTCGGTTTCGACAAGGTCATCCATTTTGCAGTATATCTTTTTGACCGTACCATCAAGCGAGGCCTTAATCTCATTTTCCATTTTCATGGCCTCCACAATGGCCAACGTCTGGTTCTTGCGGACTTTGTCCTTCTCTGCGACAAAAATCTTGATGACCTTTCCCGGCATCGGGGCCTTAATCAGCAGCATATCCTCTTGAGACTGCTCTTGTCTGCCCTGGAAACCATCCCTCTGTTGGGAAGGTTCAGCCACAAGAAATTGAAATCCATCAAGCTGGATGTATCGTTTTCCCTTTTCTTTTGCCATATAGGCCCGGAGCGTGCGCGCTCCTATTTTAATGGAGAATACATTTGAAGAGATGACCTGGATATCGGCTTCTTGTGAACTATCTCCATCAGTAACAATATAGCTGTCACCCTTCTTTTCCAGTGAAATTGTCCGGAGCAGACCGTCAACAATATATTCAAATTCCACTTTATCTCCCTCCGCCGATCCGCCACTTTCCTAAAGAAAGCCACGGAGAACTAATGGATTTGCGTTCAGCCACTAGATTTGATCTGCCATAAGATCCATTAAAAGCATCAAAAGATGCCACCAGCATCGCCATTTTTTTCAGGTTTTCTGGTTTGTCCTTCCCTTTCCAGTTTTTAAAATATATATTTATAAAACTGGTCGTCGTTTGGCCTGACTGGAACTCAGGATGTCCAATCATATCTTTAAGAAAATCAATGGATGTCTTGATTCCCAAAATCACATAATCACCCAAGGCTTCAATCATTCTCGAACAGCACAAATCCCTGCTTTCTGCCCAGACTATCAATTTTGCCAGGATGGGATCGTAGAAGATAGGGACATCACATCCGCTGTAGATTCCACAATCATGGCGGACTCCCGGTCCGCTTGGCTCTTTGAGAAAGAGCACGGTCCCTGAAGAGGGGAGAAAATTGTTCAAGGGATCCTCTGCGTAGATGCGGCACTCCATAGCGTGGCCTTTTTGTTCCAGGTCATTTTGAGAAAAAGCCAGCTTCTCCCCTGAAGCGATTTTTATCTGTTGAAAGACCAAATCCACTCCGGAAATCAGCTCTGTGACAGGATGTTCGACCTGGAGTCTGGCATTCACCTCGAGAAAATAGAAATTTTTGTCTTTATCCAGGAGAAACTCCACTGTTCCAGCATTATTGTATCCGGACACCTTCATCACTTTTTTGGCGGTCTCCCCCATTTTTTCGCGTAAAGCCGGATCGAGTGCTTGAGAAGGAGATTCTTCGATAATTTTTTGATGACGTCTCTGGATCGAACACTCTCTCTCAAAGAGATGAACCGTATTCCCAAAATTGTCGGCAAGCACCTGGAATTCCACGTGCCTGGGTTCTTCAATATACTTTTCCAAATAAACAGACTCATCACCAAATGCAGATTTGGCCTCTCTCTGCCCGGCTTCAAGAGCCTCCTGGAGATTCTTTTCCTCAAAAACGATCCGCATTCCTTTTCCACCACCCCCAGCTGAAGCCTTTATCATTACGGGAAAGCCGATTTTTTTCGCATCGGCCATATAGTCTGAAATATTCTCGTGAGTCCCTTTCATTCCCGGTATGATGGGGATTCCGGCTTTTTCCATAGTCTGCCGGGACCTGATTTTATCTCCGACTAGCTCCATGGCCTTGGAATTCGGACCGATAAAAACGATCTTTTCGTCTTCACAGCGCCGGGCAAATCCCGCGTTTTCCGCTAAAAAACCATATCCAGGATGGATGGCTTCCGCCCCTGTCTTCTTGGCAGCCTGAATGATGCTGTCCACATTCAGGTAGCTGTCCACAGCAGGAGCGGGACCGATGCAAACCGCTTCATCTGCAGCTTGGACATGAAGGCTTTTGCGGTCCACATCAGAATAGACCGCTACAGTCGAGATTCCCATCTCGCGGCAGCCCTTAATAATCCGGCACGCAATCTCTCCCCTGTTCGCGATCAGTATCTTTTTAAACATAGCTAATCTTTTTTCTTAATCCAATTTGGTTTTCTTTTTTCGAGAAAAGAGGCCATCCCCTCCTGCCCTTCTTCGCTCACTCTCAGCCCAGCAATCATGTTCGCCGTAAATTCCTTAACATCCTCAATCCGCGCATGAGAAGTCTGGGTAATCAGTTCCTTGCAGCTGGCCATGGCTTCTGGACCCGAGGTCAAGAGGTTATCGATCAAAAGATCCACCGATGCTTTCAACTTTTCCAGTGGAACCACGTCATTGACAAGCCCGATTTCCAAAGCTTTGTGCGCTAGCATCCGCTTCCCCGTTAAAAAATATTCCCGGGCCCTGCTCTCCCCAATTTTCCGAATGACATAGGGAGAGATGGCTGCCGGAACAAGTCCGATCTTGATCTCACTCAATCCAAATCTGGCTTCTTCGGCGGCCAAGGCTATATCACATGCCGAGAGGAATCCTGTTCCTCCTCCAATTGCGGCTCCATTAACCATAGCAATTGTCGGCTTGGGCAGCATATAGAGGTCATGCAGCACATCGGCAAGAGCCCTGGATTCTTCAAGGTTTTGTTTAAAGGAATAGCCGACAATTTCCCTCAGCCAGTTCAAGTCCGCCCCTGCACAAAAAGATTTTCCCTTTCCTGTTAGAACAACAATCCTCACCGAGTTATCTTCTCTAATCCGCTTTAATGCTTCTGTCATTTCCTCGATCTGTTTTGCATTAAATGCGTTATGGACCTCAGGCCGGTTAAATGTCAGCCAAACGACCTGCTCGTGCTTCTCATATAAAATTGTTTCGAACTCAGATCTGACCATCTTACATCCTGAATATTCCCACTTTATAGTCTGGAATAGGTGCGTTGAGGCTCATCGAGATCCCCAGGGCCAGAGCTTCCCGTGTTTCCAGAGGATCGATGATCCCATCATCCCAGATCCGGCTGGTGCTGAAATACGGACTTCCCTCAATCTCATATTTTTTTAGGATGGGGGCCATTAATTTTTCTTTCTCTGCCTCACTCAGCTTTTTCCCCTGTTCTTTGAGCCTTTGAGCCTTAACGGTCGCCAACACGTTGGCGGCCTGTTCTCCACCCATAACACTCACGTGAGCGCATGGCCACATCCACAACAGCCTCGGCGCATAAGCCCGGCCGCACATGGCATAGTTTCCCGCGCCGTTGGAAGACCCAACAATCAGGGTTATCTTAGGGACATCGGCATTCGCCACGGCATGGACCATCTTGGCCCCGTCTTTGGCGATTCCGCCGTGTTCATACTGTTTGCCCACGATAAAACCAGTGATGTTTTGAAGGAAGAGGAGTGGAATTTTTCGCATGGAGCACAGCGTAACAAAATGGGCCCCTTTGACCGCACTCTCCGAGAAAAGGACACCATTATTGGCCACAATCCCGACAGGCTGCCCCATAATCCGGGTAAAACCGCAGACCAGGGTTTGACCGTAATTCTCCTTAAATTCCTGGAACCGGCTTCCGTCGACCAATCTTGCGATAACATCCTTGATGTTGTAAGGTTTTCTGACATCACTGGGGATAATACCGTAGATCTCCTGGGGATCATAATAGGGATCTTCCGGCTCAGACATTTTAAGCTCGAACTTCTTGGCCGGATCAAGGGTTTCAACAATATTCCGGGCAATTTCAAGCGCATGCTCATCGTTTTGGGCATAATAATCCGAAACACCCGAAATACGGCAGTGAACATCCGCTCCACCCAATTCTTCATCGGAGACATCCACACCTGTTGCGGCCTTGACAAGAGGAGGGCCGCCGATAAAGATTGTCCCCTGCTGTTTGACAATCACCGTCTCATCACTCATCGCCGGAACATACGCCCCTCCGGCTGTACAGGAACCCATAACGATTGAAATCTGAGGGATTCCAAGTGCAGAGAGACGGGCCTGATTATAGAAAATTCGGCCGAAATGTCCCTTATCTGGAAAAGTCCCATGCTGAAGAGGAAGAAAAATTCCTCCTGAATCGACAAGATAGATACACGGCAGCCTGTTCTCCAGGGCCACTTCCTGAGCACGGATATGCTTTTTTATGGTCATCGGAAAATAGGTGCCACCTTTAACCGTCGGATCATTAACAACCACCAAAACTTCCCTGCCGTGAACCACGCCAATCCCCGTGATCATACCGGCTCCCGGAGCTTCATTGTCATATAAATCCCATGCGGCCAACGGGCTGAGTTCAACAAAGGGCGTATTTCGGTCAAAGAGTTTTTCCAGCCGCTCCCTGGGAAGAAGTTTTCCCCGGGATTTCTGGAGATCTCTGTATTTCTTGGGCCCTCCCTTCTGCACCTGAGCCAAGCGGTCTTTGTACTCGGCTACAGCCTTGGCCATGTGTGCATAGTTATCCTTGTACTCTTGACTCTGGGTGTCGATATTGCTTTCTATCCTGTACATGGGTTTACCCCTAAGGCCAAATTTTTTTCATCCTTTTTATTATAAAAGAGAAATTTTTCAATTTCTAGGAAAAACAGAAGGCACCCAAATGCTTTACTCTGTGTAATCACGCCGCAAAAAGCTTCGTACTGGGAGTAAAGGACATTAGGCGTCAGGAACGAATTTATACCCGTAGCAGATCACTCCGGACTCGCCCACATCGTAAATTTTCCGGAACTCAAGTTTGACGGCCATGCCGATTTTTATGTGTTCAAAATCACAGTCCACGATCTGGCCAGTCAAACGCACGCTATCCTCAAGTTCGACGATCCCGACTGCAAAAGGCGCCTGGTCGACAAACTGCTGCGGAGGCACACGAATTATTGTGTAGGTGAGGACTTTTCCTTTTTCTGCAAGTTTTGTCGTTTCTAGCTCCCGACCCTTGCATTCAGGACAGATAAGGCGGGGAGGAAAATTTATTTTCCCACACTTGCTGCACTTATTGGCTTCATACCTGTACCTCTGAGGAATCTCTCTCCAATATCTTGACGGTGTTGACATTTTATCCTCCTTCCCTATTCTCTCTCAAAGACATGCACAAGAGTGCTGGCACCACTTCCACCCATGTTCTGAGTCATTCCAATTCTTGCCTGCTCGACCTGCCGTTCTCCGGCTTCTCCACGGAGCTGCTTGACAATTTCAACAGCCTGAGCCACGCCGGTTGCCCCAACTGGATGACCTTTAGATTTTAGCCCGCCGCTGACATTGACAGGTTTTTCGCCGTCTGCAGCCGTTATCCCTTTCTCTACGGCCTCTCCACCTTTTCCCTTTTCGAAATACCCGAGAGCCTCTGTCACACATATTTCAGCTATAGAGAAACAGTCGTGGACTTCGAGGACATCGATGTCTTCAGGTTTCTTATCTGCCATAGCGTAGGCCTGTTGGGCCGCAAGAAAAGTGGATTCCAACCACGTGAGGTCTTTCCTCTGAGCAAGGGCGATGGAGTCCGTGGCATGGCCGGTCCCGATAATTTGAATAATCGGTTTTCCCAGCTCTTTGGCCTTTTCAACCGGACACAGAATAAGCGCAGCGCTCCCGTCTGTGATAGGCGAACAGTCGAGAATTCTCAGCGGATCGGCCACCTTCACGGAACAGAGGACATCCTCAACCGATATCTCGAATGGAAACTGAGCCAGCGGGTTTTTAGCCCCATTTTTATGGTTTTTCACAGACACCATAGCCAGCTGTTCACGGGTTGTTCCATATTTTTCCATGTGTGCCATGGCTATCAAAGCATACAGACCGGGAAAAGTGATCCCATGATACCCTTCATATTCCTGATCTGCAGCACTTCCCAGAGCATATGTGGCCTCATTCCCTCCGACATCGGTCATTTTTTCCACGCCGCCGACTAAAACAATATCATTCATGCCTGAAGCGACATCGATAAATCCCTGGCGGAGAGCCAGCCCTCCGGACGCACAGGCTGATTCAACCCGTGTTGTTGGGATTGGCACCTGGCCAAGGTAATCGGCCATCATGGAAGCGATATGCTCCTGCCCTACAAAAAGCCCTGACGACATACACCCCACAAACATAGAATCGATATGGTCCACATTGGCATCATCCAGAGCCAGGAGAGCCGATTCCACAAATACATCCCTGTGGGACTTATTCCAGAGTTCCCCCCACTTGTTTATTCCAACACCGATAACTGCAACATCTCTCATTTTTGCCTCCTAATGCGCCTTCTTAATTTTATGCCTGAACTTGGCATATTCGCCGTACTCAAGATATTTCTTATTCCTCTCTAAAAGATCTCGAGTCTTTGGAGCCAGATCTCTAGCGTCCTCGATCCGATCTTGGACGTCGAAGACAAAGGCATCGCTGCCGGCTCCGGAACCGTAGGAGACAAGAAGGATCTTATCACCTGGGTGAGCGATATCCAGTGTTGCCGTCAAACCCAATGGAGAAGATCCAGAGTAAGTGTTTCCGAGTTTATTGACCAACCAGCCCGGTTCGATCTGTTCTTTTTCAAAACCCAGCATCTTTCCCACACGAAAAGGAAATTTGCCATTGGGCTGATGAAAAATGACATAGGTGAAATCTTTGGGGGTCATACCCACCTTGGCCATCATCCCCTTGGCCGCACCTGTGACATGTTTAAAATAGGCCGGATCCCCAGTAAAGCGTCCCCCGTGTTGGGGATAATACTGGTATTCACGGCGCCAAAAATCGGGTGTATCCGTCATAAACGCATAGGTGTCTATCACTTTGGCGATCAAGTTATCCCGCCCGAAAATAAAAGCGGCAGCCCCAGCAGCTGCAGAGTATTCCAGTGCATCTCCAGGAGCCCCCTGAGATGTATCTGCGCCCACACCCAGAGCAAATTTCATTTCACCCGCTTTGACCAGGTTTAAAGCCACATACATCCCTTCAGTACCCGCCTTGCAGGCAAACTCAAAGTCTGCCGTATGCACCTCTGGTGTCGCTCCCAATGCTTCGGCTAGAACCGTTCCGCTGGGTTTAACCGCATAGGGATGAGACTCTGATCCGATATAAACGGCCCCAATATCAGCAGGATCGATAAGCGCCCTTTTTAAAGCATTTTTGGATGCCTCGACAGACATAGTGATCGTATCCTGATCAGGAGAAGGAACGGATTTTTCCTCCAACATCAAACCTTTCTTGTAACTTGGTGCATCGGCTCCCCAGACTTTGGCGATTTCCTCGACCTTGATCCTGTTCCGGGGTATGTACGCACCATACCCAACAATACCTTCCATTTAAGGCCTCCCTTTGATAAGTAAAATCAACGAAAAGATGGTCATAAAATATTAAAATTCCAAAAAATTATTTAAAGATTAATCCTGACACATCTCCCCTTCTTTTTCAACTCCATATTTAATAGAATGAAGGGCACGGAACTTTTTTTTTCAGAATTTCGTCTACTGAAGTGTGAAACGTGGAATTAAACCAAATCATCAGAGAATGCCTGGATGGCAAAGAAGGAGCCTGGAAAATGCTCGTTGATGCATATTCTAAGAGAGTCTTCAACATGGCTTATCAGTTTTCTGGAAGCTATGAGGAAGCCGAAGACCTCACGCAGGATATCTTCATCAAGCTCTATAACTCTCTGAGCAAATATGACTTCAGTAAAAATTTTTCCGCCTGGCTTTTAACTATGAGCAAAAACTACCTCATCGACCAGTACCGCCGGACAAAATGGGAAAAAAAGACACGTGACGACTTTAAGGAATTCAACCTCGCCTCTTCAGAAAAGGAAAGCCCTGAATACACTCTCGCCCAGGAAGAAAGCAAAAAACTTGTCTGGCAGGGCTTTAACCATCTCTCTGCAGACATCCGAATGGCTGTCATACTCAGAGATATCCAGGGGAAAAAATACAATGAGATCGCAGAAATATTAGACATTCCTCTAGGAACAATCAAGTCACGTGTCAATCGAGGCAGACTTCAGCTGGCGAAAGTTCTAAAAGAAAATAAAGAGAAAGGAGAAGAAAATGGATTGTAGGCACATCGAAGATTTGTTTTCTCTTTATATGGAAGATGAACTCAGCCCCAAAGAAAGAGAATCTGTCGAGCTGCATCTTGATTCCTGCCCGGAATGCCGAGAACTTTTTGCCCTCATCAAAGAAACAAACAAGGCCTTAAGTGTTTTTCCAGAGATTGACGTCAGCGCCCAACTTAAAAGCCGCCTGTACGAAATTCCGATACAGAAGAAAAGATTTTCCTTCAAGCTCGATGTTCTGCTGCGCCCGGCTCTACAGCCGGTCTTTGCCGGAGCCACCATCTTTCTCATGCTGATCTCGTTCTATGCTTTTCATCCCGACAGAAAAACCATCAACAAAACCATAAATCGAGAGCTCCACAAGGGTTACAGCAAAGTTGGGCAGCTCTACACCCAAGCGGAATCCTTCGCCGTCTCTCTATTCGATCAAACGGATACTCTCCTCGCTTCTTTAAAAATAAACAAAATTTTCAAGGGAAAAGAGGACTAAATTTACATACATATGGAGGAAGACATGGAAGAAAAAATAATTCTCAAAAGACCCCCGAAATCAGGATTTTTGGCAGGTCTGCTGTCATTCATATTTCCAGGACTTGGCACTCTTTACAACCGACAGGTCATGAAGGGTGTGATGTATATGATTATTTTTGCCGGCCTGGTGACACTTCAGACAACTGGAGAAGGGCAGCCTTTCGCAGGCCTGCTTCTGGCCGGATTCTGGTTTTATCAGCTCATCGATGCCGTCATGACAGCTAAAACAATCAACCGCAGAACTCTCGACGGTGATTATGCAGAAGAGACCATCGATGAATTCCCAGAGCTTATGAAATCCGGGTCCATTTTCTGGGGAATTATCCTTATGGCCATCGGAGGAATTCTGCTTTTGGCAAACTTCGATATCATCAGCTACGGGACCATTTTCGATTTTTGGCCCGTAATTGTCATCGTCATCGGCATCAAACTCATTTTAGATTACATGGCAAAAAACAAAGAGGAATAATCTAGGAGGAATAAATGGCAAGATCCAAACGTAAAGATCCGCTCGTATGGGGAATCATACTCATTGTCGTCGGGGCGCTCTTCCTGTTGCACAACACCATCGATGTTTGGTGGACAATCGCTCGGTTATGGCCCGTCTTGATCATCGCCTGGGGAGCTTTAAAGCTCTATAATGGTCTCAAGGAACGTGAGTTGGACACTCAGAGCTCCGACAAAACACAAGAATAAAAATGAAAGCCAAAGAAATTGTTCTGCTGATCTTCATCATCCTGATCGGTGTATTTATCACACAGATCTACACTGGAAATCTTGACCTCGATTGGGGATGGGGAGACAGCATATTGTTCGGCTACGATGAATTTGTTTTCGAGGAAACAGAAGAAATCGAATCCCCTCTCTCAGAAGAACTTCGCATCAGAAATGCCCACGGCTCAATCGAAATTTTTGGATCGGATGAAGAAAAAGTCACTATTTCATTCACAAAGAGGATCTGGAGAAAGGAAGAAGTGGAGGCCGAAGAGATTGCAGATTTGCTAAAAATGAATATCGAAAACAACGGACCAACTCTGAATATCTCAACAAATCGGCAGGAATTCAGGAGAAAAAGAATTGAAACGGATTTTATCATTTTTGTTCCCGACAGAATGAATGTCACCATTATCAATTCCTATGGACTAGTCCGGACGGAAAAAGTTGGACACACGGATATCAACAACCGATATGGAGAAGTGTACGCCTCCGATATAGGAGGAGAACTTAAAGTTTACAGCAGATATGACGATATCGAGATAGAGCAGGTAACATCCGGCTGCATCATTGAAGCCTCCTATTCAAATGTGACAATCAGCCATATTCAAGGGACAACCGAAATCCAAAACAGTCATGGACGGCTCGTTATGGAAGATATCACAAACGATGTTCTCATCCGTACACCCTACAGTGAAATCTTCGGTTGGGAGATCTCCGGAGCCTTAGACATCGAAAATTCCTATGAAAAAATTGAGCTTTCTGATGTGGGTCCCGTAAAAATCGTCGCCAACCAATCCTTTATCGATATAGACGGCGCAAACGGAAATATAGATATCTCTAATCGCTATGACAAAGTGAGGCTTAAAGACATTCATGGAAACATCTTTGTCAATGGAAAGAACCTGGGAATATCCGGAAAAAACGTCCATGGTGACGAGATCACCTTCAGCTCCACATACCAGGACATCGAACTCGACAACTTTTCAGGTAAAACATCGATATCTCTTTCCCATGGAAATCTTCATCTCTCTCCCTCCCCGCTTACACAACCTTTAGAGGTCAGATGCAGCCATGTGGACATCAAATTCTTTTATCCTGAAAACGAGAGATTTCCTCTCGAAGCCCAGGCGGAACAGGGAGAGATCCAATGGAAGCTGGAGGCGGACATCGATTATCAAAAGCATAACGGCCTCTCCGTTGTCAAAGCGTTTTCAGAAGAAACGGATAAACCCACTGTGTTCCTGTTCACAACTTACGGCACGATCTGGATAGAAAAATCTATCATTTTCTAATAGAGAAATCCGGAATCTTCAAAAGGGTATAAAGACTCCTGATAAGGTACCGGTTTTTTTGCTGAACGGATTAATTTCAGCTGTGAATTTTTTCTGAAATAATCCCGTGGATTTTGATGTTAAAGAATGAAATGGTATTGGTGATATCTTTTTTGTACTTGGTGACATAACGAACAAAATCATTTTCCTCATTGGAACGAAGATTGCTCTCAAATTCAGCCACTTCATCGTTAAGTTCAATCAGATAATGATTTATCAACCTATACTGCGCATTGATATTGATGAGGTCATCACTGCTCACTTTGTGAAAATCCAAATAGGGAGGTAATGGCTGAAGGATAAGAAGGCTCTCGCTCTGCAGCTCATTGATGTACTCCTTGATCTCCTGAAAAAATGATTTAAACTTCATGGGTTTCTTCAGCTTTTCCTCGGCTTTATCAAGAAGAATGTCATACTGATCTTTTAAGGACAAAATGATGTTTTTTATGCCAAAGTGTTTTCTCTTAAATTGAAAAAGGTCTATAAAATCCCGACCGATATAGATCTTATCCTTGTAGTGAGTGAGAAGCTCTCTTGGAGAATGTGTGTAGAATTTGATTTCATAGCGCCTTCCCCCAGAGTCTTTTTCACGCAGCCTGGCCAGCAAAAGGAAATTGTTTTGTTCAATAAAGTAGCTGTTGATATAGAGAAGAACAGAGTGAACTGTCAGGTTTTGGATAATGAATTCCTTGAGATAATTAAGAGTATTTTCCTCTTTGCGGATAAAATCATTGATCATTTCGTTGGGGGCGGGATTGATGACGGTGTAGGAAGGAGACAGCAGATAGAGAACCGGACCGGATCCCATCTCAAGGTAGAGGTGTTTGCGGACTTTCTGGTGCAAATCGTCATGAATAATCGGCTTTAGTTCCGGCAGCGATCTGAAATTCAGTTTGGTGAGTTCTTCGATTTCATTCATCTTTTTTATTTTCTCATGTGAAGAAAAATACTATCACCAATAACCAAAAAAATCAATCCAACCAGACTCATTTGGGTCTGGCCCTAAAAGTCCAATCGGGATTTTCATATCGGTCCTTCTGGATTTGGGATACACCCCCCTTTTCTTCTTCGGTTAAACTTCTTGGCAACAATTCGACATCAAAATATTCAGATATCCCAGCAATAAAAAATTTAACCGCCCAATCAAATGTCACTTGTTTTCCCAGAGCCTGTGATAGAGCTATCAACCGGACATCCTCTTCGCTTCCCTCAAGGAATGATATTTTTCTTAAGAGTTCTCTGTTTTCCTCTAGAGGAATAGAACCATGTTGGATAAAAGTCGATCCAACTCTTTTTTGGGCGCTGCCTATGACTTTTTTTTCATTCACCTCCACTTCGTTGCGGGCGGGATAGGAAAAACAGGGCAAATTTCCCCTTGCATAAGTCGAAGGCGGTTCTTCTGCCAGAACAGAAAGGAGGCCAATTTTGTCGAGCCCCTTCATAAGAGCTTCCGAAATCAACCTGTATGAATCCGAAAGCTTGTCGGTAAATACACTTGAATCTGATGAAGAGATGGAATAGGTCACTTCTCTAAAATGGAGGACCATCTTTCCCCCTGTGATCCGCCGGACAATATCGATCCCATTATTCCGGCAATAGGAGACATCAAGCACTTTTTCCGCTTTTTGAGAATAACCCAAAGACGCCGTTGGCCTCTTCCAGGTATAAAATCTGACAGTGGTTTGGGATTTCTCATCAAGTGAACGGAAAAGATAATCATCCACAGCCATGTTCCAGGAACCTATTAGAGGTTCTTTATCAACAATCAAAAACCATTTTTTCATTTTTGCAAAAAAAAAAGAGCGGGCAACGGGATTTGAACCCGCGACCCCGAGCTTGGGAAGCTCGTACTCTACCACTGAGTTATGCCCGCACTCTCTAATCGGTTTCTATATTATCTCGTCTATCCAGATTTTTCAATCCCACAACCATGCTTTTAATCCAAAGGAGGCAGATCGATCCCCATTCGCCGTGCATCGTCCTTCATGATACTTTTCAGTGCTTTGAGCGAATCTTCAGGCAGCGGTTCCGCCTTATAAGAACTCAATATTTTTTCGACTTCCCCGCACGCCCGGTCCCAGGCGCTCTTTTTCCCGTGGCTGGTCCACACACCATATGTATCGCGGTCAATCACCGGACCGGCCTGATGTATCTCCTCACGAAACCACCGAAGCGTCTCCTTCGAAGTCAAAAAATGTTCCCCATCATAGATATCCCCATACAGATCGCCACCCAATCGATCTCCGCGGGCTTCGATTCCCCTGACTAGCCGGAGAGCCATACCGCAGATCTCGTTATCCAGGACGAGTTTTTCCAAGCTCTGACAGCTCTCGAAATTCAGCATGCCCGGACCGGAAATGACGTTCGCCCCCGCCAAAGCCGCAACGAGCGCTCCCATCCCAGTCTCTAAACCTGCTTGTCCATCGACAACCTTAGCGTCGGAAAGTCCCATGTAATTATGAGTGGGAAGCCCCAAATGTTTCCCAATCTGAGCATACGCAGCAGCGATCATCATCGTTTCCACAGCCCCCATGGGTGTCGTCCCTTTCCTCATATCAAACGCCGCGGGAGAACCACCAAAGATGATCGGCGATCCCGGGTGGGCCAATTGATGGATGACAATTCCACTCAGGTTTTCGGCAGTTAGCTGCACCAATGCGCCGGCCAACGTGACAGGAGATGTAGCTCCGGTCAACGGCATGGATATCAGTTCGGCCGGAATCCCCGCCTTGGATGCATCTATGAGATTCTGACAGGTCAAGTTGCTCCATTTCAAGGGTGGTGAGGGGCAGCAGTCAAAAATGGCTAAAGGCTTCTCTCTCAGCGCTTGTTCACTTCCCCTGACTGTCACCAGCATATCTTTCATAATCTCAAAACTCTCCACGGCAAAAGTCCCCGTCACAACCGGTTTTTTGCAGAACTGCAATCCGATATAGAGCCGGTATCTGTCCTGCATGGCTTCGGGGACATCAGTGGAAATCATCTCCGTACTCTGTGCCGCAATATTGGAAAGGGCATCGGTCAACGTCGCAAAACGGATGAGATCCCTGGTTATTGGATCCCTTTCTTCCAATGTATCCGGATCCAATATCGTCAAAGCCCCGGAGCCTGGATCAAAATGAATCGCATCTCCTTTAAGATTCATCGCTAGATCACCACTGCGGTCATAGACCTTGATGGAATGAGGCGTGGTTTTTAGCGCCTCTTCGACAAGGTTATCCTTGAACAACACTGTTTGCCTTCTGCATTCGCACCCTGCATCAGCCAGAATCCGTAACGCTTCATCGTTCTCCACGAACACACCTGTTTTCCCCAGAACATCCACTGCTTCTGAAACAATCTGATTAATAAACGATTCAGAAAGCATATCCAGTTTTGGTCTTTTCCTTTCTAACATCATGTTCTCCTTTATCATTGTATATCACACATTATCGCCTACATGTAAGCCTCGGTTCAGTCAAATCCGGACTGATAAGTGTTTTTCTCAAGCTTCTCATCATTTTTAACAGTCTGTAGCTTAAAAATTATTTATTGCTGTCCGAATTGTTTTGAAACGTCACATTCAGTTTAGACTGGTGCCGAATTGAGGACCAACTTGTTTGTATTTTCTATAGGATACAACGAGTCACACGTAACGCGGGAAAATACTGAGCTTTGACCAGGATTTATTTCCTTCGAGAGGAGGAAAAGAAGAAATCATCCCTTCAGGATAAAATGAATAGTCCAACTTAAGACGAACGAAACAATCTATATCTATAAATCTAAAACAACTGTTTTAGTAGAGAACGGCATCCTCACCCTGCTCCTGGATCATTTCATCGATTTCTTTTAAAAATATGTCTTTTCGACTCAAGACAGCATTGATTTCTCTTTTTGTCAGGTAAGTTCCCACGGCGTCTTTGATCTGATCGAAGTTGAGGGCTCTGACATTTTCAACAAATACCCTGGGAAGGCGGTGGAATGGAAGATTTTCTTTGAGTCCATTCTTTCCAAACATAAGGTTCCTTGTATGCTCTCTAGTCGAACGAAATGAACGGGAATGATCGATCAAGATTGTCCGCCAATCTTGGCTATAGCGAATATTCTGCTGGGTCCTGTCATCGTTGGCAATGATGGAATCAAACGCCCGCATCAAATATATCCTGTTTTCCCACTCATGGATCTGAGACGCCGGTATTTGCAAACCGCTTGCCTGGCGTTCTTCATCACTAATCGCTCCTTCGATCCAATACTGCAGTGATCCTTCATTCCTGTTATATCTTCTCTTTACGGTGGGCGGAACCATATCCAAACCGAGAAGTTTATCCATTTGATAGGCTGCAATCTCATACTGCCAGCCTTCAAGAACTCCATTCTTAAATCCCTTTGCATTTTTCCAGGCTCCGGAAAGCTCAACTTCTCCGGCTTCAAGGAAAAGCCTGTACGGCTTGGTCACTCCTTCTCCGATTTCTTGGGACTTGACAATTTTGCCCTCAGCGAGCCAGTTTTCAATATCCTCTCTTTGGGTCAGCTCCGCAGGAGTGAGCTGTGCCACGGCAGCTGTTGTGGAAAAAATAAAACATAAAAAAAGCCCTAAACAAAAAATTTTTTTCATTGATAACTCCTATATGTATTCAATTCTCTAAATCACTTTTTTCCTATCATAAGGATAAGAAATTATAAAATCAAATGATTCCAAAACTTAGAGTGGGTTTTTTTGTTCATACAGGCTAGAATTAAGGTGAAAGGCATTGGTGAAAGGCATTATTGACAAGGGCAATAAACGCTTGGCCGCAGGGTTTTAAGAACTCGGTCTACGAATTCATCTATCATCTATATATCTTAAGGATTCGAGTTTCACCAGATATGAAGACCGCTTTTCCAAAGTCTCGCCGTCCGGTTCTTAACGAATATTATGTCAGGACTGCATTCTTACAGAAAGAGCTTCAACTGCATTTATTTATTTTCGATCAGAATAGGTTTGCCCAATCCGAGCTGTTCGAGTTGTTCAAACTGAGTTTTGGCATCACCGACAACCAGATAGACCATCTTTTCCGGATGTAGATATTTCTGCGCCAGCTCCTTGTGGGCCTCAATCGTCATATTCTTGACAATTTCTTCCTGTTTCTTGATGTAATCGACCGGATAATCATAGGACGCAATGGTGTTCAACATACCCATCAAACCGCCCAGTGTTTCAAAACGGGAAGCATTGGATTTGATGAGCGCACTCTTTGTAAACGCCATATCTTCATCTGAAATACCGTCCCTGTACATGGTCATCAGATCCTTAAAAATCTGCACGGACTCGAGTGTTACTCGCGACTGCACGGAAGAGGATGCCGTAAAAGTCCCGGGCACGGACGACCCGCTGAAACCTGTGCTAGCTCCGTAAGTGTAACCCTTTTCTTCTCTCAGAACCAAATTCACAAATCCATTAAAACTTCCACCCAGCTTGTAGTTCATCACAAAGGCAGGATAAAAATCCGGATCCAGCGCTGTCAAACCCAGATTACCTATTTGAATGACCGACTGTTTGGCATCGGGAACATCCACAAAAAACACTTCGGCCTTTTCCCTGGGCTCAGGCACCGGATAGGCAGGAATTTCAACATCCTTGGGATTCCATTTTTCCGCAAGGGTTCCAAATGTCGCCATAGCCTTTTCCTCGCCGATATCCCCAACAACAGTGAGAAACGCCACCGTAGGCGAAAAATTCGCTGCATAGTAATCTTTGAGATCATCGATCGTAATGGCTTCGACCGACTCTTTTGTTCCTGATGTCGGACGGCTGAAAATGTGATCCTCCCCGTAGACCAGCTTGTTGAAAACCTCACTCGCTATTGCATTGGGGTTGGCCTTGCTGCGGTTGATGTTTTCCAGGGTCTGCTGTTTCAACCGCGCGAATTCCTTTTCATCCCAGCGCGGCTCAAAAAGAATCTCCTCAGCCAGTTTGTAAGCGTCGGCGAATTTGGATTTAAGGCAGTTGACGCGGAGGGCCATCGACTCCCGCCCTGCCGATATATAGATCGACGCACCCAGATCATCGATCGCTTCTTCAAGTTCAATGGGAGTTTTATTGGCCGTGCCTTCATTCATCAACTGGCCCACAAGCTGTGCGACTCCAACCTTATCGATATCATCCAGAAGCATTCCGCCCCTTATGGCTAAAGAGAACTGGACCAAAGGAAGTTCTGTGTGCTCGATTCCGAGAACCTCAATTCCGTTATCCAGCTTTCCCTGCCAGACCGTAGGCAGGGTGATCTCGGGATCAGGACCTTTTTCAGGCTCTATATTCCGGTCAAAGGAACTCGGGATTGGCTCAACCCTAAAATCTTCAACTGGCGCTTCTGCCGTCATTTCCTCCCCTGTGATTGCCTCTTCCACCACATCGGCCTTTTCCGATCCCTCCACGGTAAGCTCTAATTGTCCCTTGGGAACGAAGCTAGTCAAAATATAGGGTTTATCCTTGATGTATTTTTCATACACACGGAGTATGTCGTCCTTGGTTACAGCCTTCAGATTTTCCAGGTCTTGTGTCAGATAACTAGGTGAACCGGCGTACTCATTGTAGCTGGCCAGCTGAAAGGCCTTGCCGAGAACACTGGAAAGTGCCCCATAAAACTGGGTTTCGATCCCGGCTTTGATCCTCTCGACATCTTGATCCGTGAAGGAGTCTTTTTCGAATCTCTCAAAAGTCTCAAAAATGGCGGCTTTTACATCATCCAGATCTACATTCGGGAATGTTTGGATGCGAATGCGAAACTCACCGGTTATCTCTAGGCTTGACTGATAACCGGACACAGAAGGCGCCAATTTCTTTTCTTCCACAAACACCTTGTAAAGGGGAGCCTTTTTCCCGTATGAGAACAGCTGACCAAAAAAGGACAACGCGTAGGAATCCTCGTGATACTCGTCCACCGTGGGGAAGACCATATTGAGCTCAGGTGATTTGGCGAAATTGTCCTCATGATAGGCCAGTTTGGGCGCATCTAGAGTGACATAGTAGTCAAGAGGATCGGTCACATCGGCACCGCCATTGATCTCACCGAAATATTTTTCGATCCATTCCTGCGTCTGGGCTTTGTCGTAGTCCCCGGCCACAACGAGAGTGCAGTTCTTGGGTGTGTACCATTTGTCATGGAAATCAACGACGTCTCTCAGTGTTGCATTGGTCAGGTCCTCCATGGACCCGATAACCGTATGGCTGTAAGGGTGCCCTTCAGGATAAAGGAGGTTGCCAATCACATAACTTGTGTGGCCGTAGGGGCGGTTGTCCACGACCTGGCGCTTTTCGTTTTTGACAACGCCCTGCTGGTTGACAAACGCCTCCTGTGTGATCGTACTTCCCAGAAAACCCAGCCTGTCAGATTCCAGCCACAAAACCATCTCCAGCGCGTTCTTCGGTACCACCTCATAATATGTGGTCCCGTCATTACCGGTCCCTCCATTGAGCATACCGCCGGCTTCCTGGATTTTCCGGAAAAACTGGTCCTGCCCCACATGCTGTGATTCCTGGAACATCATGTGCTCAAAAAGGTGTGCGAACCCTGTACGTCCCATCTCCTCACGGTTGGAACCCACATGGTACTGCAGCGCCACAGCCACGATGGGATCGGACTTGTCCTGGTGAAGAATAACCTCAAGGCCGTTATCTAAAGTGTATTTTTCATAGGGAATCTCAAGTTTTTCTGCCTTTGGTGCGCAGGAAGACAGCACAAAAAACGCTGCCACTATGAATATAAAAATGACCCTAAATCGTGATTTCATATTAACCTCCTAAACTTACGATTTTCGATCACGAAGAACTTAAAATATATTTAAAAAAGCAAGCTAAGTAAAGAAATATCTGGAATTGGAAAAATAATCCAGCCAGGGCTATAATAATGCTGGAAACAAAAGGAGATGCAGATGAAAAAGAATTTAAAAAGAGCTGTTTTTGACACAATTTCTCTCATTCTTTTTTTGACGATAACGACAGATGCCAAAACAGAAACCTTGGTATGGCCGCAGTTCAGAGGGCTTAACGGATGTGGAATTGGTGAAACTACAGGCCTGCCTCTAGAGTTCGGGCCGGACAAAAACGTGATTTGGAAAATCTCTCTCCCTGAGGGCCATTCATCACCCGTACTGACGGAAAACTTCATTTTCCTGACCGCTGTTGATGGGGAATCCCTGTTGACCATCTGCCTCAGCCGTCAAGACGGCCACATTATCTGGCAGAAGAAAGCCCCAAGACCGCGAAAAGAAAAACTCGACAACCGCAACAATCCAGCCTCGCCATCCCCTGTGACAGACGGAGAGAATGTATACGTCTTTTTCCCGGACTTCGGCCTCCTTGCTTATGACATCGCGGGAAAAGAACTTTGGCGATTTCCCCTTGGTCCTTTTGACAACATGTATGGAATGGGGGCATCTCCAATTCTGGCAAACGACAAGGTTGTTCTTGTCTGTGACCAGCAGACAAATTCTTTCATCCTCGCGGTCAATAAAAACTCAGGCAAAGAGGTATGGAAGACAGAGAGACCCGAAGCTATCAGCGGACACTCCACTCCCATAACCTATAATCCGGACGGACAAGGCACACAGATATTGGTTCCCGGATCTTTTCTACTCACTTCCTATTCGGCAGAAACTGGTCGAAAAATCTGGTGGGTGGGAGGACTGGCGTTTGAGATGAAGTCCGTTCCGGTCATTCAAAGTGGCATTCTCTACATCAACGGATATGCTTCTCAACTCAATCAGCCGGAAAACCAGGTCGAAATACCCAATTTCAATTTGGCCCTGACCCAATACGATAAAGATAAAGACGGCCGGCTCAAAAAGGACGAACTCCCTGATAGTGAACCCTACGGATACTTTAGTTTTGTGGACCTCAAACATGACGGCGCCCTCGATGCCGAAGACTGGAATTTTTTTCAGGCTGCTTTAGCCAGTTTGAATGGAATGCTCGCCATCCGCCTGGGCGGACAGGGGGACATGAGCGCAAATAACTTGGTTTGGCACTACCGCCGTTCTGTGCCTCAACTCCCCTCTCCCCTGCTGTACAAAAACATCCTCTATATGATCAATGACGGTGGCACAGTCACCACTTTTAGACCGGAAAACGGTGATGTTTTAGCCCAGGGACGCATACAGAAGGCTGGCTCCCACTTCTACAGCTCGCTGGTTGCGGCTGATGACAAAGTATTTATCATCAGCTTAAGAGGAATTGTCACTGTGATTAAACCGGATGGAAGCCTCGACATTCTGGCACAGAACAGCCTCAATGAGCAGTGTTACGCCACGCCCGCCATTGCGGATGGAAAAATATACCTGCGGACGGTTAAGACACTATACTGCTTTGGCTTAGAAAGCCGCTAAGCAGTTTTTAGTCCAACTACTTTTTCTTCTTTTCAATAAAAGGGACACCGTGTGTCATCCATTCGGGAGCGGGTTTGTCCATTAAATAGTGATCGAAGAACTGCATCATTCTGATCGTGAGGTCTTTCCTGTTGGGGAGTTTTCTCAATCCATGTCCTTCTCCCGGATAGGCAAGCAAAATCACATTCTTCTTATAAAATCTGAGCGCGTTGTAAAATTCCAGATTTTCCATGAATGCAACCGTTGGATCGTCTGTGCCGTGCAGAAGCAGAAGTGGAACATCCATTGTTTTGACATGGGCCACCGCAGACTCATTCCAGTAGATCTCAAAATCGTCAATGGGATTGGTCCCCCATCGTCCCTGTCCGTAGTAGTAGTACCTATGACCGTTTGCTCCGTTTCTGCCTCTGAGCTGGTAATTCCATCCCCAAAAATGATTGTAATCCGCCACAAGGTTCGACACTCCTGCACCTGAGGCAACAGCTGCAAACATCTTTGATTGTGTGGCGATATAAGACGCGCCTTCACCGCTGTAGCTGTGACCGTGCAAGCCAATCCGTTTGGGATCGACATAGCCCATCTCGATAACCTTTTTAACCGCGGCCTCTACGCATTCGAGCATATCCGAATGGGACGATCCAATATTAAAATGGACATCGGGCTGCATATAGAGATAACCCTTACTGACCGCCTCCATTAAAACTCCGCCAAAAGATGATGCATATCTCGGAGCGATATGGCGATGCAGATTTTGAGAGTTTTTCTCATAAAAATTGACAAGCATGGGCAGCTTTTGACCCTCTTTATAGTCGTCTGGAATGGCTAATGTACCCTGAAGTCTCACCCCGTTATTATTTGTATAATCAAACAATATGCGGTGTCCCCATTTGTATTCCTTTTGCCATGGATTTGCGTCAGTGACTGCTTGTGGGGTTGTAAACGTCATGTCGCTGATATAATAATTTGGATAATCTGTAAAACTTTCGATCGTATACATCACTTTGTCAGATTTTTGAGCTTTAATAACACGCCCGAACCTTTTGTCCTCCAGTATCAGCGGCTTTATTTTGCCTTTTGAAAGTTCACAAAATCCTGACTTTTTAGTCCACTGACCATAGGCGGAAAGAAGTGTTGTTTTTGAAAGATCGATGAACTTTTCTTCATTATCAAGTTTAATATATCTCAACCTAATTTCATTTTTATCCCCATATCCTTCGGTCAGGTTCTTTGGTGTACTGCCGTCG
Source organism: uncultured Eubacteriales bacterium (assembly GCA_964633715.1). Taxonomy (GTDB): domain Bacteria; phylum Acidobacteriota; class Aminicenantia; order Aminicenantales; family Aminicenantaceae; genus JAUWVG01. The sequence goes on along the minus strand of CAZWHQ010000022.1, from coordinate 11,881 downwards.
AGAGGCTGAAGCCAAAGATCATATTTATGATAAAGGATCACGTAAGTTTTGTCCTTGGTCCACCCTGCTATCCCATAGGGAGGTTTTTCTCCGGCATAATCCGATTCTAGATTGATGAAACTGACAGGTGCCTTTTCTGTGAGGTTAATATGGGTGTTCGAATCGAGGACATATCGCCAGATATGAGCGTCCTTCCAGTACAGAAAACTCTTGCTGTCAGGTGAAATGCCGTACGTCCTGTATTGAGCTTCTAATATGAGAGTGCGCTCTCCTGTCCCAGTATTGACGCGATAAAGATCGGCCATGTCATCTTTCCAGTCTGACCAGTATTTACTGTTATCCCGCCCCACTCCCCATTTTCCATCTCTTGACAGGGAAATAGTCCGCATTTTTTTATCGGTCAGCTCATAGAATTTTTTGTTGTCTAAAATCAAGACTCCCATATAAGTGAAATTCTTGTCTCTCTCTGCACTCGCCATTTGTACAGACTGGATTCTGTCATCGTTCCAGTGCCAGATATCAACATCAGCCTGTTCTTCTGCCTCCTCTTTTTTCTCTTCATCTTTTTTCTCATCAGGTTTGGGTTCCTGCTCTTTTATGCCAAAAAATACTTTATTGAGGTCATCCGTCCAGACCACAGCTCCCTTTTCGCTTATGATGTGATCCTTAGGAAAATCAAAAGATTTTGAAGGATCATATTCTGTTTTTTTTATGTTTTCTCCTCCAATCCCAGTACAAGCAACAAGAAAATTTTCTTTATGGATGAAACCTTCTTTTTCCTTCCCTTTTAATACGGCAAGTGCGGTTCCCTTTTCGTTCCAGGTCATTCTGGAGTAATCCAAATCTCCGTTGTCGAGCGGTTTCCGGACATGCGATTGAAGGTCGATTAAGTATAATCCATTTCCGTTCTTATCGTTGGCATCGATGGTGTAGGCAAACATCGTTCCGGGTTTATTAAAGCTGAACTCGTTGACATGGCCGAAAAGTTCATGAAAGCCCTCAGAAAGATTTCTAAGGATGAGATCACTCCCTTTGAGTTTTGACTGCGGATCGGCTTTAGCTTTCTTGACTGCCAGGTATCCCGAGCCTTTGGAAAAAATAAAGGAAGCCACATTTTCCCATGTCAGCTTTTCACCCGTCTCCAGATTAAGCAGCTCTGCCTTACGTGTGACCGGTTTTTTTTCGTTCTGCAGTTTTTTCTGATCTTTGTCCGGAAGGTCGATAAAATAGGCCGCCCATTTTGAGTCATCTGAAAATGCCGATGAGCTTCCTCTAGGCGGAAGGCTGCCTCTTGGAATCTCGTAGACTTTATCAGTTGTGGTGCTCTTTATATAGAGTGTGTCATCCTTATCAGCAAAAATATAAGAAAAGGTAACCCACTCGCCATTATCCGACATGGAAACTGCGCCTATTGTCCGCCACCTCTCATAATCATCGATTGTCAAGACCTTTTTGTTGATTGACTGGGCATTAATATCAGGGGCAAGGCCTATAAATAAAATCACACAAAGAACGAATAGAATAAACCTTTTGCTGTCTTTCATCTTGCTCCTCCTAATGATTATTTCTTATTCCGGGAATTTGGTTTTTTCGCATGATCAATCATATATAGAATAAGCATATCACGTCAATAAAAGATTCGCATGAGAGAGGCCATATCTTTAAGAATTGAGGGGAATTGTACTGGTACTCACCATTGGAAAGAGAGTGAATCTATAACTGGTTGAAATAATTGAGGTTACTTATTTATTGATTGATAATCCACAATCGTTCATTCAAAAAATTCTATCTCATAGATAGACCAATATCTGCCCTCGATTTTTCTTCCTGTATTGATAAACTTTATATACCTTGCCCTGACAGCAGGAAAGGTAATGTCCAGAGATAGTTCTTTGGAAGTCAAAAAATCATTAATAGGCTGCAGATAGTTTTCCTGTTGTGCGGCAACTATCCATTCAACACCATCTTCTGAGACTTCAACTCTAAAAGATCTTGGTTGGTGCAAAGGATTTGATCCAGAGTTCATTGAGAGCCCTTTTAGGTTATAGGTGCGGCCTAGATCGAATTCGAAATACACATCAAAATCTCGACCTCCTATGTGCCACCTCGTTGAAATATCTCCATCTAGGACATATTTAACATTTCCTTTATTGACATTCGAAGACACTGACCATCCGGTGTTGGGGATGGGTTGGAACTTACTTGGCAAGACTTCATCAGTTTTCTCAACAGGAAGAGGTGCCAATTCATAAACATAAGCTTCGCCTAATTGTGTAACAAGCTTGATGTCTTTTTTATGTTTTGAGATATCACTCATTATGGTATTCAGCTCTTCCTCTTCATATAAAGATGAATGGAGTATGATGTATTTGACTCCTAAAGTTTGCATGTCGTTGATATTTTGTTTAAGGGATTCGCTCTGCCACCTCCTCATCAATTCATAATAAAGTGGAGGAAAATAGGAACTTCTTCCGTTGACTAATTTTTTCCAATGGTAGGTCGAATAATATAGTCTTGGGGATTCTATCCAAGCGCTTTCTGTGACTGTTTTTGGTAAGGGAAGTTCTAAAAGAGCAAAATCGTCCTTTTGAGCTTTTAGCCATTTGTAAACCTCAGGGATATTCTCTTTTACAGAAATTGTTTCCAGGGGAATCGGTATCGATAGATACTCCATAAGAATGAGCATAAAAAGAGGAACAAATACAAGAGAGGTGAACTTTTTTTTGTTATGAAAGAAAGACAAAATAGATTTCATTCCAAATGCGGCCAATACCGCAATTGCAAGCATAACAAATATATGAAATCGAGCGGCAGCCCTTAGACCATTAAAACCTGGAACATATTTGAATAAAAGAATATATGGTCCTTTGGAACCAAATGCAAAGAAAAACGAGAGAATCCCTATTACAGAATAAATTATCGTGTATTTTCTAACAAGAGGCTTCCACTTGTTATGCCCCTTCATACTGTGTATAAAACCAAAAGCAGCCAGCAAAAAAGCCAGAACACCGGGAAACAACGCGGCTTCCGGCCTTAGAAAAGTTGAAGTGAGTTGCCCATAGACTTTATTCCATGGAGGTGCAGCTAAGAAACTGGTTAGAGAAGCAGAATAACCAATGCTGTGTCTGACAAATCCCATTTCTTCTTTTAATATAAGATATTGATGAAAAAAGGGCCCAACAACAACCAAAACAATAACCACAAAAAGAGCCATTTTTAGCCAGAACTGTCCATCTTTAAATTTATTTTTTGTGACTATATAGAGCAGGATATAAAGCCCCACAAAAAAAGAGAGATACATCGCATAATATCCATTCGCAAGAACCTGAAGGAGATAGAAGAGAGTAAAAAGGAGTAAATGTTTAACCTTTTCACTTATAAAAAACTTGTGGAGATACAATAGCGCAAGGGGAATTCCTCCAGCTGCAAGTATCTGCACATGGCCTAAATGAAGAAACATAAAAGGGGAAAAAGAGTAGATAACCCCCGCTAAAATTCCTCCTGAAGTACTTGAGGTCAAATAACGGGCAAGCAGATATGCTCCAAATCCTGATGTCAAAAAAGATAATAAAAAAATAAAATTATAGGCAAAAATAGGATTGCCCGATAAAAGAAGGACAGGCAAAGCCACTATAGATTGGGGAAAGAGGAATTCCGAGTAGGCAAGGGTTCTTTTATATGGAAAGAAAATATTTGTATTAAAATAATCCTGAAAATCTAAATGTGAAATCGCTTTGACATTCCAAGCCATAACCCAGGTAAGATGGAAAGGATCCCCGAGATCTCTGACACCAGATCCCATTTTAAGCACAGTGGGATAGGTCATTAAAAGAGTCAACACGATAAAAAGGATTAAAACGAGGAAATTGACTTTTAAACTCTTCTTCATGCCTTCACTCAATCGTGAGTTAGAATTATGTTTTTTCTTGGGCTATAATTTTCCTGCCAGCTGTTTTGAATATTGGAAACTTCTTGATGTGATGTTTCGAAAGCCAAAATCTTATGGACGTCCACAATACGCCCAATCCATATCTGATACTCCGAGTCAATCCAATGCTTGAAGCTTCCTTAAAGTACTTAGTGGGACAGGTCACCTCTGCGATATCGAATCCAAAATAAATAATTTGAGCGAGCATTTCATTATCAAAAACAAAATCATCGGAATTTTCCAGCAGCGGCAGCTCTGTGAGGACTCTTCTTGAAAATGCACGATATCCCGTGTGATATTCTGATAACTTATATTTTAAAATGAAATTTTGTATAAATGTAAGGAATCGATTTGATATATATTTATACAGAGGCATCCCACCTTTTAAAGCGCCTGAACCCAAAATCCGAGACCCTATAACAACATCATACAGACCATTGGATATTATTGAGACCATGGCCGTGATAAGTTTAGGCGTGTACTGATAATCTGGATGCAGCATGATAACTATATCTGCTCCTCTTTGTAGTGCCTGCAAATAACAGGTCTTTTGGTTTGCACCATAACCCAGGGTTTTATGATGTCGATAGGTTATTATATTCATATCCTTCGCTAACCTGACAGTATTATCTTGACTGGCATCATCGACAAGAATTGTCTCATCGACAATATCGTGCGGAATCTCATCGTAAGTTTGGCGAAGAGTTTGTTCAGCATTGTAGGCAGGCAGAACGACTACGATTTTCCTTCCACTGAGCATAATTAATTATTCCTTTCTCGATTAAAGAGTTTGATCCTTTTTCCTAACCATTAAATTTCCTCCTTTTTCCTAAGATGATGGAGAAAAATATCCAGAGCCAAACATATCATTCCATCATAAAAATTGTCAATTCAGGCTGGATAAAATTGGATTTTTTTAAAAAAAACTGTCAAAATAACAGCACAAGGAGAAGGAAAATGCTTAATAGGAAGGAAGCGCACACAAAATTCTTGTCTATCTCAAAAGACCTTGAAGTTGAATTGGATGAAATTTTATCCAACCGAAAGGGAGAAATCGAAAAAGAGCTCCAAGAACAAATCCTCCGCATGAAAGAGGAAGCAGAGAAAAAGATCACAGAAAAAACAGCAGAGATAAACGAGGAAAAACAGGAACTCAGGGAATACGCCCGGTTCATGGCCGAACTTGAAGAGGAAGGCAATGAGCTAAGGCAAACCATGGACAACCATCTCAAAAGAGTCGCAAAATACAGAAAGGAAATTTGGGGACTCCTGGAATCTATGGGAAAAGAGTTTAAGACGGCGATGGAGTTAGAAAAGAACTACGAGTCAATTCAAAACGATGCTTTCCAAAGGGCAACCATATTAAAAGAGCACCTCGAAGAAAAATATGGAATTAAAAGCGTAGTCCCGGAAAAACACGTTTTCAGTGAAAAGATCAAGATCGATTTAATGCATGAGACTGAAAAACTGCAAAAAACAAAAGTGCTTATGGGTCCTTTAGATGTCTCGGAAGCTGAAGAAGACGCCTTAGAATTAAAACAGCCCGCTTAAGGAGTCTCTATCTTACTCAGCAAGCAGATCCTCGATTAGGGCGATGATTTGATCTTTGTTGGCCGGGTGGGTAAACAGCCTAACAATACCGTTTTTATCGATAATAATACTTGTCGGAATGCCCGTGATCCCATACACCGGATCGAAACAATCCCGATCTGAAAAAGCGAGAGGCCATGTTACATTCTGGTATTGAATGAATTCCGGCATGAGCGCCAGTTCTTCCTCCACAGAAAGGTCCGTCACCCTGTCTTTTCCATGATTAGTCATGCTTCCTTGAAAACTGGTCACGCCAAGGATGAAGAGCCCTTTATCTTTATATGCAGCATGGATTTCGCGCAGTTCGGGAAATGTGCCGATACATGGACCGCACCAGGTGGCCCAGAAATCAATCATTACGACGTTACCCCGCAGTCCTTCCAAGGTCACAGGGTCTGTGTTAAAAAAATGCGTAAAAGTAAATCCGGGCGCTTCCTGATTGATGACATAAATCCGTGCTAAACCGGACTGCATTGTACGGGCCAATGAATTAAAACTATTTGTGGTTTGGTTGTATTTTTCGGCCTCCGCTTCATCTTCAGGGATATTTTTTTCACGTTCTGCAACGATATCTTCAAATTTTTTCTTGTAGTCTTCCAGCAGTTCAACAATTTCCTCTTTTCGATCGAGGTCCAGGAAGGACTGATAGCGGGCACTGAGCAGCCTATAGGAAAAATAAGGCTCATCAAAGTTCAGATAATCGATTTCAGCTTGAACAATCTCGATGGCTTTTTCTGGATTTTTGTTTTCATTGTAATATCTGGACAGCACGGCCACATGATTGTACAGACCAAAGGTGTCTTCAGGTGAAGGAGCGAATTTTGCCCGGTATTCCTCCAGCATTTTTTCATAGAGATCTGGATTTTTCTCGACTTCGGGTATCTCCAAATCGATCAGCATTTTACTGGCCTCACGAGCAGGCATATCTTTGCCTCGACTCACTTTTTTATAGACTTTAATAGCTTCTTCATTATTATCTGCCCATGTTAAAAGTTCCGCATATTTTAGGGTTTCTTCTTTGGATAGTCCTTTTGGATTGATTGTATCGATGTCCACCAGCGTGAGCTCTTTGCGAGCTGCAGCATAGAGTTCGTAGGTCTCGAGTTCTTTATTTTTGCTTTTTTCCGAAAGGACTTTTCTGATGTTCTCCTGGACCTCGGAGGGAATAGGGCCCTGTCCGGTTTCATCAGGTTTACATCCGAATTGAATAACAATTACAGATGCCATCAGAATAAAGACAAAAACAGCAGTTTTTTTCATGATACGACCTCTCTCTTTTAAATCCCTACTAAAATATAGATAAACTTGAGTAAATGCAAATTTGTTTTGCGTCCAGTAAATCCATCAAAAGGCGGCTCGCGGTCTCGAGATGCTGATGTAGGGGAACCGTCTATTTGAGGGAGCTAACCAAAAGTTTGGAGGACAGGAGTCGGCTCTTAGCGAAACCGGTCGGTTTTAGGCCCGATAATAACTTCTAACCTTTTTTCAGGTGAAAGGATATCTTTTATAAAGGCATTCATCTCTTCTACAGATATTTTTTCAACTTCCAGAAAAATCCGGTCCAAGAACGAATATCCCAAGCCCAAAGCTTCCAGAGAAAGCAGAAAAGACGTTCGGTCTCGTTTTGTTTCAATCTGCCTTAAAAATGATCCCTTGGTGAATGTTAGATTTGCATGATGATCTTTTTCAGACACTCCCCTTTCTATAAGGTCATCCAGAGCCCCCAACAGAGCTTCATGAGCCCTATCCATTTTCTCATTATCTGTCTCGAGGTAGACTTCAAATAATCCTCCTTCTTTATAGAGAGAGAGGCGCGAATTGACATTATACGCCAGTTTTTCCTTAACTCTCAGGGGCCAGAGTATCGAGTTGACCCCCTTGCCGATAAGATTGTCTACAAGGTTTGAGAACACATAGTTTTCTTCCGTTAATTTCGGGAGCGGGTAGGCAAAAAGAACAAGGTTTTGTTGGGTATCTTTTTCAACAAAAATAGACTTGTCCTCCGGGAGCATGGACAACACGGAGCCCGAGTCTTCAATCGCCGATCCTTCCGGAATGTCCTTAAAATGGTTCTCAAGAATTTTTCTTATTGTCCCCTCATCCAAATCCGAAGATACAAAAATTGACGTATTTTTGGCGGTAAAATATTTTTCATAAAAATTATCCACATCCCGTTTCCTAATGGATTTTAATGTATCTTCCTGTCCATAAAATGAGCCAGAATAAGCCGAATCGCCATAAAAGGATTCCATCGCCTCTTTATGTGCCAATTGTAGAGGATCTTCCTGCCGAAACTCCCTTGAACGGTTCATCGCTTTTTTGATGCTGTCGATCCTGATGGAGGAAAAGAGAGGCTTAAGAAGGATCTTTGAGAAAAGATTTATAGAGCTATCAAAATGTTCAGAGAGGGAGCCAATGCTGACTAAAGAATAATCCATGTTAGAAGTCATGTTGATCTGTGTGGCCTGGGTCATGATCTTTTGAAGAGTGGATCGGTCCGGAATTTCTATACATAACCGTGTCATCATCATGGCCAACCCATCTTTTCCCTGAGGTTCCGCCATTTTCCCACCCTTGATAAGGAACTGCATAACCGTCACTTCTGATGTCGGGTTGTACAAATAAACAACGTTTAATCCATTGGAGAGGGAAAAAGGAGACGTTTGCTGATTCTCAGAAAGGTTCGTCTGAAAAAGAAGAGAATCGCCAAAATTCCATAGACTTAAACAGACAAAGAGAAAAACAAAGGCAACAGTCTTTTTTGTTCTCATTATAAATCTATTTCTTTACGGGCGTTATGCTCACAATAACATAGCGCCCTGCGCCTAAATACTGCCCTGCCGATTTACGGAGATCAGAGGATGTCAATTTATCGATATAATCCAAGTAATTCCCCTCATCGGAAGATTTGTCCATGAGAAGATGTTTGGCCATCATCAAAGCCAGGGATAAGCCTTCCTCTTGAGATTCATGGGCTCTGAATTTGATCTGGTTTTTTGCATTTTCCAAATAATCCATAGCATAAAACTGCTCTTCTCCTACAAAATCATCTTTTGAAAAGCTCTCTTTTCTCACAGATTTCAGGTATTTGATGATCTCTTTCTCTGCAGCATTGATATTTTTGGGATCTATCGAGACATTTATAAAAATCGCTCCCCCATACATATTTGCACCGTAGCTCATGGATAGGGCGTTTGCGTAAAGGCGTCTCTGACTTAAAGGTTTGTATATCAATGGATTCACACCCCTGCCAAGAATTTCGGACAGAAGGTCGATTCCGTATTGATCGGGACTGTTATAATCGGGCCCCATCATACCAATCACTAAATACCCCAGGCTGACATCCATTTCTTTTTCGACCCGTATCGTTTCAGATAGTGGCGGAGCATTTTCAAATTCCGTATTTACATATTTTTCATTTGTCAGATCCCCATACAAATGTCTAACTTTTTCCTCCATCTCAAGTAGATCAAAATCTCCAAGAACAACCAGAGAGGAATTTTTGGGAACAAAAAAACGCGAATAGAATTCTTGTGCTTGATCCACTTTCAAATTCCTTATGGCATCTGTATTTCCATAAACAGGATTTTGATAGGGATGACCGAGAAAAAGATTTTGATAGGCCAACGCTGTAGAATACCTCAGAGGATCATCCTCAATTATGCTTAACTCCTCAAGAATGACTTCCTTTTCTTTATCCAGTTCCTCCTGAGTGAGTTTGAGATTGAACAGGATTTCCTTCTGCAGATTGAGACCAAAATCCCCATTCTCAGATGGAAGGGTCATCTCAAAGTACGCAAGATCCCGGCTGGTGTGCGCATTGAAGTAAGCCCCGTTCTCTCTAATCGCCTGGGCCACGTCATCCCCACTTCTAAATTCCGTCCCTCTGAACATGATATAATGCTCAAGGATGTGAACAATTCCATTCGTTTTTTCCGATTCATCTTTTGAGCCGCAGTTAACGGCAAAAACGAGGTTGATCAGCGGGATAGAATGTCTCTCGTAGAGAAAGACTTTTAATCCGTTTTCGAGTTCAAACTGTTTGGTTTTTCCCTCTTCTTGAGCAAAAGACAGAAAAGACGGGCCAAGGAGGAGAATAAGTGCAAAAAGATAATAAGAAAAATGTTTTAAACTTCTCATAACGCGATTTTTATTATGACATAAGAGAACAATGAATGCATCTTGTTAGTTTTGAGATCAGTATATTTCAGGAAGGTTTATTATGCGGTACTTTGCATAAACATCTCTATCTTCGTAATGAATAATTTGTCCTGCTGAATCTTCGAAAAAATGGAGGGATTCCAGGTCTGAAATATCTTCAGAGGGAGTAATCAAATAGATATAGCGGCCTTTTTGATCAAAGATATCCAGTTCGACAGATTTTACCCCGGTCACTCTTTTGACTGCAAAATAACCATTATTGAGGGGGACTATCCCTGAAATAACACAAAAGACATCCGGAAGTTTGTCCTCGACCTCGGCTTTAACTCGAGGAGACATGTCTGTGGCCAGCAAATCGATCAGTTCTTCCTTATCACAACTGTTCACAATTTTGATTTCATGGTCTCTATAGACAATTTTTAATGTTTTTCCCGTAAGATTTTTCAGTTCTATCATGTATTCCCGGTTGAAGAGACAATAAAGGATTTCTTTTTTATAATCAAAAGCATGGAGAATCCTGGGTACAATGACTGGATTGCGAAAGGCCACCTGCAGTGGTCTGTCTTCTCCGACAGTCAGGATCATAGGCCCTGCATTAGAGTGATTAAAATATGTGTGCAGTACATTTTCGTCTCTATCGATCATCGTCGAGACTCTTCTTTTTTCCGGACTCCCAAACATCTCATCCTGGTGAAAAGATACGGTGAGGAAGCGGTTATTATCGATAATCCAGGTCATCAAGTAGAAATTATAAAATTTATTAGAGATCCAATCAGAGATGAATTCTCCATCAAAACTATAGTTGGCCATCTTCAGGGGCCAGTTGCCGGCAATCCATATATGGTCATTGACTATCTGGAGATCCCCCATACGAGAAAACTCACCCGGGCCATCTCCTTTTACAGAAAAACTCTTTTTCCACACTCCTTTTTCATTGAATATATGAATACTGGGTGTGTGATTATCAGCAAAATAGGTACGACCGGCCGGCGCTTGTGCAACCTGATGGAAAAATATTTGATGGTTTGGACGTGCACTTAGAGAATCAATTTCAAAAACCTTTGCCACTTTAAGAGATACTCGGCCTTTTAAAGGTTTTGATGAATTATAGACATGTTTGACACCCCCAATAATCTCATTCCTCACATCTTGGGAATCCGTTCGGTTAACACAAGAACATTGAACAACGAGTCCCAATAATAAAAGAAAACTGCAGAGTTTCGTCAAGATCTTCTCCTTTCAGGTATCAACATTTTTGAGAAGAGATAATACAGAATTAAATATCCTTTATTCTAAAAACTTTGGATTTCTGCTCTTGTCTCTCTCCCGCGAGGCTCAAAAAAGGAAAAGGATCAACAAGAGTAATAGAAGGGCAATCAAAAGCTTATGGCCGATTATCATCACATCCCCTGGTTTTATTTTATAAGGAGCCAAACACGAGAATAAGAGAAATTATTGTCAATAAAAGAACAAGCACTAATTTCATCATTAGACCACTCCTCTCATGGAATCTTCGAATAAATATGCAAGATGTGTGCCATTTTATTTTTCAGGCTAGATTCTTGGAAAGGCCGATTTTTTTATTAAAAACTGTATGATTTCTTAACAATCTGCGTCCGTTATCGGACAGTTTGAAACCCATTCCAAAACAACGGTTGAACAACCTTTGTTATCTATTAAACCAATTTATATCTGGATTGCCCTCAATGGAACTAACACTTGAGCTGTTCCCTATTATACATATAAAATAAACTCGGTTCAGCTCTCGAAATGAAAAAAGTTATTGTAAGTGCGATTGTCGTTCTTATATGTTTCGGAATATTCCCTAAGAATTTGTCTGCTAAGGGTGACAAACTTAAACACTTTGGAATCTCTATGCTGTTTGGAGCAGCAGGGGAAAGCTTTCTGCATTATGCGACAGATTTGGAGGGAGATAAAAGAGTTCTTTACGGAACAGCTTTTGGGACGCTGCCGGGGCTTTTTAAAGAACTGATAGACAGTACCGAAGAGGGGAATCGCTTCAGCGGAGGGGACTTGGCTGCAGATATTCTTGGATCTTTCTGTGGAGCGCTGCTGAGCAACACAATTAATAGAAATATTCGAGTTAACGTACAATTGAACAAAAAGAGACAAATTTGGACGGTATCCCTAGTGTCAAGTCAATTTAATATTATTGGGTATATGGCTTGACTTCAACCCAGG
>CAZWHQ010000021.1:0-70451 GCA_964633715.1 uncultured Eubacteriales bacterium | reverse complement strand
TAGTGTCTTCTCTCCTCTTGATAAATTTTTATTGAAAGATTAAACTGACTGCGTCTCCCATGAAACAAATCTCTGGTTTGACCTCACTTTTTATTATCGCACTCCTCTTTGTACCTCAAATCCATGCCCAAGACGTCAGCCTCAAACTTTCAGGGGGACGGAGTTTTTTTTATCTTCCGAACACAAACCGCCTTCTCAAGGACTGGGCCTTTGAGGAGAGGGAGGTTATTGAAGCATACCCAAACTGGACATACCTCGGGGGAAATGTTTTAGAACTTCATTCGGGTCTTGACTTTGCCGCTGAGATTCAAATCGCACTCACATCAAGAATCACTGTCGGAATTGGCGCCGGATACATCTACAGCGAACGCACAGAAGACGAGACCTCGCTCACCCTTGATACATCTGTGGAGACCTGGATTGAAGCCAAACCTATCAAAATCAGCGCACTGCCCATTACAATTTCGGCGTATTATTTCTTTCCTCTCAGCAGCAGCGCCAGACTCTACATGATGGGAGGAATAGGAACAATCTGGGGAAAATATATCGAAAGAGAAGCGTGGCGCCTCGAAACCGATGACGATTTCATGTATCCATTGTTACAACGGACGTCGGGACGCGGAACCATTTTTTTTGCAGGAGGCGGATTTGAGTACGAATTTGAGCCCGGGATACGTGTCTTCTTCGAAGGATCTGGGAACATGTGCCAAATCAGTGATTTTCAAGGTGAAAATGAGCAGGATGAGACTGGAGTTCTGTACTATCTCGAGGAGTACATTCAAGAATTTGAGATCTGGCAGGCAAAAAATCAAATTATGGCGGCTGAACCTTCGGGAGAAAACTTCAAATCGGTCCAAAAAGCAACCGTTGATCTCAGCGGTTTAAAATTAAGAATAGGATTAACTTTTAGATTTTGAGAGGACATCATGCTTGAAAACACCTACCGGAGTCCCAACAAAAAAGGGAAAATCGCAGTTTTTCTATCCGGACGAGGTTCAAATTTTCTCGCCATCCACGATGCCATCCGAACCGGATCAATCAATGCCGAAATTGCGGTGGTCTTCAGCAACAAAAAAGAAGCCCGCGGACTTCAGATCGCAAAGGAAAGAAATCTGGAAACTCTTTATCTCAATCCAAAAAATTATGACTCAAGAGAAAACTATGAAAGGGCAATTATAAAAGAACTGAAAAAAAGAGAAATTGATCTCATCTGCCTCGCAGGATATATGAAAATCCTCAGCCCGCTGCTCTGCACGGAATATTTAAACAAAATCATCAATATCCATCCGGCACTGCTGCCATCCTTTCCGGGACTCCACGTCCAGCAAAAAGCCATTGACTGGGGAGTTCGATTTTCCGGTGCCACGGTCCATTTTGTCACTCCTGACGTGGACATGGGCCCAATTATTCTCCAGGCTGTGGTTCCTGTTCTCCAAGACGACACAGAAGATAGGCTGAGTGAAAGGATACTTAAAGAGGAACACAAGATATATCCGGAATCCATAAGATTATATTTCGAAGGAAAACTCCTGATTAAAGGACGACGTGTTCATATCGTGTGACGGAGGAAAGGGAAACTATGAAATCAGTCGAAGAACAGTTTGAATATCTAACAAAAGGTTGTGTGGATATCATCCAAGAAGATGAACTTAAAGCCAAACTCTCACGTTCGATTAAAGAAAAAAAACCACTGAAGGTTAAAACCGGATTTGATCCGACGGCCCCTGATATTCATGTCGGGCACACCGTGCTTATCCGAAAAATGAAGCATTTTCAGGATATGGGCCACGACGTCATCTTTCTTATTGGAGATTTTACGGGTCTTATAGGAGATCCTTCGGGACAGTCCATGACGCGGCCTCCGATGACTCGAGAGCAAATCAAAGAAAACGCAGAAACCTATAAGACACAAATTTTCAAAATTCTCGACCCAAAAAAAACGATCATCGATTTTAACTCCAGATGGTTAGGGAAGTTGACAAGTTTTGACATCATTAACCTCATGGCCAAATACACCGTTGCCAGGATTCTTGAAAGAGACGATTTTTCTAAACGTTTCAAAAACGGCCAGCCCATCTCATCCCATGAACTCCTCTACCCACTTATGCAGGCCTATGACTCTGTCGCACTGGAGGGGGATGTCGAACTGGGAGGAACGGACCAGAAGTTTAATCTCCTAGTGGGAAGGGATATACAGCGCGAATACAACCAGGAACCCCAAATCGTCATGACCATGCCTCTCCTCGAAGGGCTCGATGGTGTCGAAAAAATGAGCAAATCACTCAACAATTATATCGGAATCACAGACTCACCAAACGAGATGTTTGGAAAAATCATGTCAATTTCAGATCCCCTCATGTTCCGCTATTTCGAACTCTTAACAGATATCTCGACATCTCAAGTCAGCAAGTGGCAGCAGGACATCCAAGACAACAGAATCAATCCAAAAGACCTCAAAGTGCAGCTTGCAGAAATAATCGTCAGTGACTTCTGGAGTGAGGACGAGGCAAAAAACGCCACCCTCGAATTTGATAGGATCTTCAAACAAAAAGTACAACCCGAAAACATACAGGAGATTGAACTCAAGAACTCTGCAGTCCCTCTTATTGATCTAGTCACCGAGTTGAACATCCTCCCGTCCAGAGGAGAAGCAAAACGTCTGATCCGTCAGGGCGGCATTTATCTTGACGGCCAACGCGTGGAAGATATCGGACAAATTCTCGACATCGGGTCAAAAAAAGAAGTCATCCTCAAAGTTGGAAAAAGGAAATTTTTCAAGCTGATCGCTGAGAAACGATAAGAAAAATAATCCGTAAGAATTCTAAAGTACTCTCAACTATAAAATAAGTGCTAGGGCCATGAAACATAAAATTCTGCTGGTTCTTTTTATTATCCTATTATCACCACAATTGTCCTCTGCTGCCTCCGTGAGGCCGGTTTTCATTTTTGGTCTTGGAGGCGGCTATTCAATGATTGCAGATGGAGGAATCAGATCAGGTGAATATGTTTTTGACACTCTTATAGATTTCAAAGAAAAATTGAAACTGAAAAATCTCTGGAGTTTCAACCTTCAAGCCTATGTTCTGAAGGACTTTGGAATTCAGGTGGAGTACTCCCATCAAAAAACCAGTTATTTCTCCAATTTGAAATGGTATGGCTGGTGGTACACGGGTGATATTGTACCAGTGTATGTCCCTATCAATCATTTTGAAGATCCCGGATGGAGTCAAGGAAGTCTTAAATCCTTCAATGCTGCGTTCATCATCGGAGGAAACCGCCCGCTGCTTGGAGAGCTGTTTCCCTACGCAACCGCCGGAATCGGTTTCCATAAATTACAGGGAGACCGCCAAGGTTTTCTGAACCGTACTCGTCTCGGCTCCATCAATAAGGGGATGACCGTTAAAATCAGCGGCGGCGTAAGGCATAGAATAACTCCCTTTCTTGGAATAAGCTTAAGAATTTCAGGAGAAACACTTTTTGGCAAACACGGCCGCATAGGACAGGAAAGACAATATAACGGTCCCGATCAATTTGATATTGAACAATATTATCAAACAGGAGAAATCTTCAGGACTGCACAAGCACTGGTCAAGGCTTTCACCTATCTCAGTATTGAGATCAATTTGGAAATCATCTTAAAAATGCCATTCCGATCAAATAAATAACGCCTCTTTCCCGTGTTAGGCTTCAGGGGGAATTAGTTTTGGAGGACGGTCGAAAATATCTTGGTAGATTTTCGGATAGGCATCTTTTCCGCCGATCATAAGGCAGGTAAGAGGCATTACTTTTTTAGCTAACTCACCCATTGTCCTGACGACCTCTTGGATATCCCATTGAGCCGTAGCGTCCTCCCGAAGTCTTGAAATGTGGTAGAATTCCCGGGCATTAACTTTGAGTAGAACTCTTCTTCTGTGGGCATTGGTCAAAATATAATTGGCTCCCCGAGGTGTTTTATCCTTTAGCAAATTAAAGGTTTCATCTGTTTGACCAACGACATCCATAAACTCTTTTTCCGCGCCAATGGCTTGGATCGAGGGAGGAACAGTCACACCAAGACCGGGATCATAATTTTGAGCGGTAAGCGTTGCCATTCTGTGGCGTTTAAACTGAGCAAAACATGTGGCAGATAAAAGGAGTTCAAAAACGAGGTCCACGTGTTCAAACTCGCGCAGTACAGAGTCAAAAAATTCCATGTTCTCCATGGCTGTTTTGAATATCTCTTTTTTTTCGTCAAAAGACAAAAGGCCGGCTTTTTTCTGACACAATGAATAGGGAAGGTTTGTCGATGTGTGCAGAAGAGCAGAGACAAGTTTTTTATCCGGATCTTCACTAAAACCGACAAGTCGAACAGAATGCTTTTCCTCATGAGATGAAGCCGCAGTCAATCCTGAGGTTTTCTCTTTAAGTTTTTTGTAGGTTCTGGCATCAAAATCATTGGCCTCTGTAAAAAGAATGATAGACGGAGCGACATCCTTGACCAGGTCATAAATTTTAAGGTTGAGTTCTTTAAGTTCCATAAGCTGAAAAGAAGCGAACCTCCGAATCATAAGTTCCAGATTTCTGGCATTGATCGTCAGCCCCAGCTGTCCCTCAGCTGCCAGGCAAACAATGTAGCGGGCATCTTCAATGGCCAATCCTTTGAGAAGGGAGTGTTTTTTGGGATTTTTTGCGATTTCCTTGTTTTTTTGGAAAACAAAGGGCTCGAGTTTTAAATGAAGTTTATGGTACAACTCATTCTGAGCTTTGACAGTTTTTAGAAAAATATCCTTCATCCCAGATTTTTTAATTTCTTCAGGAAGGACAATATCTTTTGAAAGCTTGATATACCTCTGTGATTTTTCTGTATAGGAACACAGTCTAAATTTTTCTATTTCTTCGATCGCCAAACGGCTGACACCAATGATGTCAAAATTAAACACGGCGTGTTCAGCCACAGAATGGTGCCCCATTTTAAAAATAATATTTTTATTGGAGGCCCGGGCTTTCTTCACTTCCTGGCGGGCTAGAGCCCGAAGTTCGTTTGCCGGCCGAGGATCTCTGGAAATTCGAGCATAGGCAGCAGAAAGAATTTCGGGCGTGATGTCCTGTCTTGGGGGAGATGATTTTTTCAGGTCCTCGATGACCTCGTGGTCGATATTGTATCCGGCCAAATAGACTTTCATAATTGGGTACTAAAATAAAAGGTGCCGCACCAAAAGTCAATCATCCCCTTACATACTCAGGCATCCAGTTAAGTTGGATGGACGTCGTGTCTCTGTCTCTACCCGTTTTCTCAGTGTGGTGGAGGCTGAACACCCGTGAGGGTCACGGGTCCAACTTAGCTGGATGCTCTATATTCTTTTATCCTGGATTATTCAGAAAATTTGAGTTTTTGAGGAAGACGGACTAAAATAGGAAAATAAAGGAGAACACCATGACAGAATTCTCTCAGCTATCCGTCAAACAACTTCTTGAGATGGCCACGCGTGCCGAAATAAACGCTAATAAAATCTATTCCCAACTAGCGGACTCTTTAAAAAATCCTCTTCTTAAAGAAAAATTTCAGTGGCTGGCCTTCGAGGAGACAAAACATAAAGAATCTATAAAAAAGCTTTTTATGACTCTCTTTCAGGATGAAGAAATGACAATCCCCGACAAAACAGACGAAGCTCTTTTACCTTCCATCAATTTCACTCCATCCTCCTCCCTTACAGAGATCCTGTACCAAGCCATGACAGCAGAGGAAGCTGCTGGGGAATTCTATTTAAGTTTGGCCAAAAAATTCAGCGAACCCCAACAAAAAATACTTAAATATCTGAGCCATGTCGAGCACAGCCACTACACCATGCTTATGAGTGAGTACCTAATGGCTCAGGAATTCGAAGACTATGGAGAGAGTGACAGTGATAAAGTTGTCACCTAGACATCAGTAATAACTTCATATCCTTCCCGTATATATGTGGGCTCCTCCAGAAAATTCAAGAATTTTACCAATTGATTTTGATAAAAGCGATTCTCTTCGTTGGCTCTTGCATCCTCTTCGCTGTCCCAGAAAGAGATTGACATTCCTTCTCCTGTCTCACGATTGACTAAAAAAGAGAGGCGGCAAAATCCCTTCTCTGCTTTTGTTGAAGGGACAACACTTTCATTATAGAGTCTAATGCCAGTTTCTATTTTTTCAATTTTGACACGGAATTTTGTTATTCGTGCATACACTTCTCTTTCCTCCTCCCCAAATTTATATATATATTACCATATTATACTATAGATTTTCTTCTACCCCTTCATCACACCTACGGGCACCACTCGGGCCACAAGGCGGCCTAATCCTACTCTATGAGACACATCGACAACTTCATCCACATTCTTGTAAGCTCCCGATGCTTCTTCAGCCACGCCTCTCCAACTGGTGGCCTTGAGTTCAATACCTTGAGCCTCCATCTCTTTTTTTATCTTTTCACCCCTGAACATGCGCAGGGCTTGATGCCTGGACATCATCCGTCCTGCCCCATGAGCGGTGGATCCAAAACTCAACATTTCCGCTTCAGATGTTCCAACAAGAATATAAGAGGCTGTTCCCATGCTTCCCGGAATAATCACAGGCTGCCCCGCGGAACGGTAGATTTCCGGGATCTCCTTTCTGCCGGGGCCAAAACTCCGTGTAGCCCCTTTCCTGTGCACACACAGACTCTTTTGCTCCCCATTGATGCTGTGGTTCTCAAACTTGGCCACATTGTGGCAGACATCATAGACCTGATCCATCCCATCAGAACTTCCCAAAACTCTTCGAAAAACATTCCGTACCCAATGGGCAATCATCTGCCTGTTGACAAAAGCGAAGTTGACAGCCGAACTCATGGATTTGTAATACTGCAAACCCAAATCGGAATGGAGAGGAGCATAAATCAATTCCCGGTCCGGCAAATTTTTTGTGCCGAATTTGTCCTCCATGAGCCTTATGTAATCTGAGGCCACTTGGTGCCCCAATCCACGGCTCCCACAGTGAATCATGACCAGGATTTGATTATTAGAGTGGATGCCAAAGGTTTGACCCACCTCCGGATTAAAAATTTTATCCACTTTCTGAATTTCCAAGAAATGATTACCTGAACCCAGGGTTCCCAGTTGGGGAACTCCCCTTTCTATCGCTCTTTTAGAGAGAAATTCGGGATCTGCACTCTTCATCCGCCCATACTCTTCGGTTCTCAAAAGATCCTCTTTTGTTCCATATCCATTGTCCACGGCCCATTCTGCACCTCTCCGGCAGACATCGAACAAACTGTTTTTATTCAACCGTGTTTGGCCTATTCTCCCCACTCCGGCTGGAATCTCCGTAAATATTTCAGCCAAAAGCTCCCTGCGTTTTGACCGGACATCCTGTTCAAAATACTCTGTTTTAAGAAGCCTTACACCACAGTTGATATCGTAGCCCACACCTCCTGGAGAAATGACGCCTGTCGTTCTGTCGAACGCGGCAACTCCTCCAATGGGAAATCCATAACCCTGATGTCCATCGGGCATGACAAAAGCCTTTTTCTGGATTCCGGGCAAACAGGCGACATTCTGTGCCTGAAGAAGAGTTTTGTCTCTCTTTATGCTCTCTAAAAGTTTTGAAGATGTGTAGATCACAGCCGGGACTCTCATACGTCCCTGCTTGGGAATCTCCCAGACAAACTCCCCCATTTTTTTTGCTTCCATCTTCAACCTACATATCGACCACAACCTGAACCATAACAATACGGTTCTTTTCTATTTCCATTTCATTATAAGTGACAGCCTTAACCTCTCCAAAAGTTTCATACCTTTCAGAATAAATGTCTCCTATCAATATGGCTTCAAGAAATAATCGATTATTTTTTTCACCAATCCGGATTTTTTCTGTCCTCTTGGTAAAAAATAGCATTGAATCCAACCGGAATAAGATGTCTTCCAAGAAATTAAAGAGGAGCTGTTTTTCATCATTCCCTCTAATCCAGATTTTATGTCCGATTTCTCCCTCAATTTTTTCAGGATCCCACATGAGAGAAACCATCGCCAAAGCCGCATTGGCAAACGCCTCTTCTACAGTTTCGCCAAAAGCCTGAAATTTCGCATCGGCCGTATGTTGAAGATACTTAAATTTCCGCATGACATCTAGGAATCGAAGACTCCGGCAATGGGAGAACCACAGAAAACACATTTTGAATCCTCCACTTCTATATTCCGCATATCGAATCCATGCCTGTGAATAAGAACCTTCTTGCACTGCGGGCAAGTGGTGTTTTCAGATTCTCCCCAGACATTTCCGATATAAATGTGATGGAGTCCCGCCTTTTTCCCTATTGAATATGCTTTTCGAAGAGATTCAACAGGAGTGGGAATGCTGTCTTTATACTTAAAATCAGGATGAAAACGGCTGATGTGCCAAGGAATATCTTCGCTGACCTCAGAAATGAAATCCGCAATATCCGTCAGTTCTTCCTCAGAGTCATTTTGTCCGGGGAGGATCAGGGTGGTGATCTCTACCCAGATTCCAAGCCTCTTCATAATACGAATGGATTCCAGAACAGGTTCAAGATGCGCTTGACACATCTCTGCGTAAAAATCCTCTCTAAATGACTTGAGGTCCACATTGCAGGCATCAAGACAGGGATGGATTTTCTCCAGAGCTTCGGGCGTCATGTAGCCATTTGTCACAAAAACATTTGCTATCCCCTTTTTTTTGGCCAGCATAGATGTATCGTAGGCGTATTCAAAAAAAATTGTGGGTTCTGTATATGTATAAGAGATGCTCTGGCATCTATGGCGTTGAGCGGTACGAACAGCTTCCTCTGGAGACAGAGGCGATTCAAATAAAGAGCCCTCTCCTCTTTTTGTCTTTTGGGAAATCTGCCAGTTCTGGCAGAAAGGACACCTGAAATTGCATCCAAGAGTAGCGATAGAAAAGGAGAGGGATCCGGGCAGGAAATGAAAGAGGGGTTTTTTCTCGATAGGGTCGACATGGGAGGCGATCACTTCGCCATAGACATGGGAGAAAAGTGTACCTTCGGTATTTTGTCGAACTCCACAAATCCCATATTTAGACGGAGCAACTAAACATCTGTGCTGGCAGAGAAAACACGTCGTTTTTAGATCCTTTTCCTTCCGGAAAAGCATGGCTTCTTTGATCATAATCCCCTGCAGATCTCATTATACATCGATATCGGGAAAAAATTCCACAGCCGAAGGACAGAGAGATTTTAGCTTGCATTCGGGACAGTTTGGTTTCCGTGCTTGACAGACTTTGCGGCCGTGATTGACAAATACATAATTAAAATCCAACCAATCCTTTTTCGGAACCAAATCTAAAAGATCCAACTCGATTTTATCGGGATTATTTTTTTGACTCAATCCCAGCCTTCGGGACAATCTTTTGACATGAGTGTCAACAGCAATTCCTTCTGCCCGGCCGTATCCGCTGGACAGCACAATGTTGGCTGTTTTCCTTGCCACACCCGGTAAGGTGAGGAGTTTTTCCATAGTGTCCGGCACCTGGCCACCAAAATCTTCCACGATTTTACGTGAGGCCAAAATGATATTCTTAGACTTATTTCTAAAAAAACCCGTAGAACGGATTTCATCCTGGAGTTCTTGAGGATTGGCTTCAGCAAAATCCGCAGCAGAACGGTATTTTTTAAAGAGAGCCGGAGTTATCAAATTGACACGGGCATCGGTGCACTGCGCCGAAAGAATCGTAGCGACAAGAATCTGATGCGGCGTTTGAAAGTTCAGTGCCGTACGGCTCTCCGGATACTCCCGGTACAAGATCCGGACGATCTCTGGAATCCTCTCCTTGGCATTCTCCATTAATTAGAACTGTGTAAAACGGTCTTTTGGTGTTCCACAGACCGGGCATATATCAGGAGCTTCCCCTTCCATTGTGAAACCACACACCTGGCAGACATGGATGGCTTCAAGATCCACATCCGAACCACTGTCCACCGCAATCTTGGCTTTTTTGTAGAGTCCGGCATGCACTTCTTCGGCAGCTTTCGCCCAAATGCTCATTCTTTCGGCGGCAGGTTCCAACTCTTCCTGGGCATCCTTGATAAATGCTGGATACATCTCTTCGACTTCATATGTTTCCCCTTCAACAGCAGCCTGCAGGTTTTCGGATGTGCTCTGGATTCCAGAAAGAGTTCTAAAGTGATTTGTAGCATGAATCTGTTCCGCAAAAGAATTGGCCCGGAAAATTCGGGCCACATTCGGCAAATTTTCCCGTTCGGCTTTGTCACCGAAGGCCATATACTTCATATGTGCCTGGCTTTCACCGGCAAAGGCATCATTTAAGTTTTTCTCTGATTTTTCTTTCATTTTTTTTCTCCCTTAATTTGAATCATTTTTTTTATACTTCCCAGCGCATTTCGGCTGATTTCTGGAGGAACCTCCACTTTATATTTCAAGTCTTCTAAAGACGTTAAAACCTTATTGAGATCGATTTTTTTCATATTAAAACAAAAAGCTAAATCCTTTGCTGGAAAAAAATCTTTAGTTGGATTTTCTTTTTTTAATCTGTAAATCATGCCGGCTTCCGTACCCAGAATTATCTTTTTCTTACCCGTTTCTTTGGCTTCTTTCACCATTTTCCCTGTGGAAAAAATCCTGTCGGCGATATCGATGACTTCGGGGCGGCATTCGGGATGAACCCAGACTTCGGCATCCGGATAAAGACGCCGCTTTTCTTCAATATCCTGGACCTGGATGTTGTTATGGACATAACAGTACCCATCCCAAGGAATAATCTTTTTATTCGTATTGCGGGCCACATAAGCAGCCAAGTTCTTATCAGGAGCAAAGAGAATCTCATCTCCATCCAGCGATTCGACAACCTCAACTGCATTTGCAGAAGTGCAACAGATATCGCATTCGGCTTTGACTTCGGCCGTAGTGTTGACATAACAGACTGCTTGCCGTCCCGGATATCTTTTCTTCCATTCCCTCATATCGGATGCCGTGATCATATCGGCCATAGGACATCCTGCGTCTATTTCCGGCAAAAGGACAGTCTTTTCAGGAGACAGAATGGCCGCAGTTTCAGCCATGAAGTGAACCCCACAAAAGACAATAATATCCGACTCTATTTGAGCGGCTTTCTGGCTCAACTCTAATGAATCGCCGACAAAATCCGCAACATCCTGAACCTCGCCAATTTGATAATTATGTGCAATAAGTACAGCATTACGTTTCTCCTTCAGCTCTTTGATTCTGTCTGCGATATCCGAATTTTTCATGTTTTTCATGATTTTTACTTTTGTCCTTTGGATTTTTGCCCGAGCATCGTACGGATAAATAACGAACAGTTCCTTTTTTCGATTTTTTTATAATGAGGCAAATTGATCAATTTAGCTCCCTCATCATCAATATAGGTCACCTTCGAAAAGTCCAGAGCCAATTTTTTCCCTTCGTTTAAACTCTCCTCAATTTCTGTTTTCAGCTCCTCCAGCCATTGTTTGGACACCTTCCCTTCCAATAGAAGAATCCGGTTGTCCCTATTTTTATTTTGAACCGTTATTCTCAGCATTTGACCACATCACTCTTTGACTTTTCTGACAAAGGCTTTAAACACATCCTCTTCTTCGATAACTCCTAAAAATTCCTGACCAGTCTGCCTGCACCAAGCCGGCATGTCCTCTTTGATCCCCTTGTCTGTAGAAATCACCTCCAGGACATCTCCGATTTTCATATTTTTAATTTTCTGTGCAGTCTGGATTATGGGCATCGGGCACAGGAGTCCGAAACAATCTAAGATGTCATCGGCTTCTGGTGTATCCATTTTGACGTCCTCTGCGGCTGTATAACTAAACTCTTATATTTGTTGCTCCGCAGTGCAGGCATTCGTTGTCCTTTTTGTTTATAGGATCGCCACATTCAGGGCATTCGACCAGTTCGATATGACATCCTTTGCAGAATCCCTTCGCTTCTTCCAGGATTTCATCACAGTAGGGGCAGGAGCACTCTTCCTTCTCTTTCACTTGTTTGGGAGTGCCTTCCTCAACAACACCTTTGGTAATGTCTCTATAGTTTTCAATGGCCGCGTGAAGAGCATCCGCCCCTAAATTGGAACAGTGAAGTTTGTTTTTGGGAAGCCCCCCCAATTCCTCGGCCACCTGCTTATTGGTTATTTTCATGGCCTCATCCAGTGTTTTTCCCATGGCCATTTCGCTCACAATGCTGGAGACAGCTATAGCGGCCCCACAACCAAATGTTTTAAATTTAACATCTGTAATCCGGTCGTCTTTGACCTTAATCGTGAATTCCATCATGTCTCCGCACACCGGATTTCCGACTTTTCCCTTTCCATCGGCATCTTCGATCGTACCCACATTGCGTGGATTCTGGAAGTGATCCATGACTTTATCAGAATATATCATGACTTTTCTCCTATTGATCTCCAGGATAGATGGGAGACATCCGTCTCAGCTTATCTATAACTGGAGGAAAGATTTCGAGCAGATATTCGATATCTTCCATAGTATTTTCTTGTATAAGACTAAAAACCAGCGAACCTTGGGCAAGAGTATGGTCGAGACCCATGGCCAAAAGCACATGTGAGGCTTTTAAGGCTCTCGATGTACATGCCGATCCACTGGAAACAGCGATACCGTTCATATCCAGATTGAGCAACATGGACTCCCCTTCGACAAATTCGACACAAAAACTTGCATGAAAAGGGAGCCTCTTCTCTGGATGGCCGGTAACAACCACTTTATCCACCTTCTCAGGAAGGCCGTGAAGAAGTCTGTCTCTTAAAGGCAAAGCTTTGTCAGCTCTCTCCAGCATGTCTTCAGCGGCGATCTCGGCCGCTCGACCTAACCCTACGATTCCTGCAACGTCTTCAGTGCCGGCTCTCCGTCCTTTTTCCTGGATTCCACCATCGATAAAGGGAAGGATTCTTTTGCCCTTTTTGACATAAAGGGCAGCCGTTCCTTTAGGCCCATAAAATTGATTTCCAGCAAGGCTTAAAGCATCAACACCTAATTCTTTAACATCCACAGGAATATTTCCTACTGCGGCTACAGCATCTGTGTGAAAAAGGATACCCTTTGCCGCGCAAAATTCTGCAATCTCTTTGATGGGTTGAATAGTGCCGACTTCACCGTTGGCCATCATTACAGAAACCAAGATCGTTTCAGGAGTGAGAATTGTTTCCAAATCATCGGGATTGACAAGACCAAACTTGTCCACAGGAATTTCCGCTGATTTCATTCCCATGTGTTCAAGGTATTTGACCGAATGAAGAACGGACTGATGCTCCACAGCTGAAACAGCAATTTGGTTCCCGCGGCTTTTTTGAGCCAGGCTAAAACCCTTAATCACAAAATTATTGGATTCCGAACCGCTGGACGTGAAGAAGATTTCAGAAGGTTCAGCATTGATCAATTCCGCCACATGTTCCCTGGCGTTCTCAATGCCCTGGAGGGCCGCCTGGCCTGATGAATGCAGGCTTTGCGGATTCCCGTAGTTTTCCTTTAAAAAAGGACGCATAGATTCCAACACCTCCGGGAGCAGAGGGGTGGCCGCAATATGATCAAAATAAGTATTTCTCATGGTCTTCAGACAGATACAACTTCCTTGATTTCAGGAATATCTTTTTTCAAAATCCTCTCAATGCCCATTTTTAAGGTCATCTGAGACATGGGGCAACCGCCGCAGGCTCCTGTCAACCGGACCTTAACGATTCCGTCCTCGACATCAACAAGCTCTACATCACCGCCATCGGCTTTAAGTGAGGGGCGAATTTTTTCCAGAGATTTTTCAACTTTTTCTTTCATTGTCCTTACCTCCTTTTGGTTAGGATAAACACATAATGTAGTATATCATTCAAATTTTTCCAAGATTTTTTCTATCTTTTCGGATTCCGGAACCAGATCCAGAAAGGCCAGCGGTGTTTTAGAGGGCAGTGAAAGTTCTTCGAAAATGGGCCGGGCTTCCCTGTAAATCAAACCCACAGGGAGTTTGTCTGTGTGTTTCGAAAAAACTTCCCAGACTCTATTTTTATCAGTGGGATCGTAGGCAGGATCTTCGTCCACATCAAAAATGTGGGATTTAAACCACTGGTATGTATCCATCTTGTTGTGTGTCACACAAGGACTAAAAACTTCCACAAGAGAAAAACCTTTATGTCTCAATCCGGCTTCGATAAGTTTGGCCAGTTGCTGAGGTGCGCCTGAAAATCCCCGGGCAATAAATGATCCATTGGCAGCAAGCGCCATTTGTGGACCTTCAAGCGGCAGCTCTTTAGCTCCAAAGGGAGTGGAATGGGAGACAAAATTCAAGCGGCTAGTGGGAGACGTTTGTCCCTGGGTCAATCCGTAAATTCTGTTGTTGACGACGATGTATGTCAGATCGATGTTCCTTCTGAGGGAATGGATAAAATGCCCAAGCCCTATGGAATAGGCATCTCCATCTCCACTGACACCAACAACAGAAAGTCCGGTGTTGGCGAGCTTTACGCCCTGCGCAATGGGAAGAGCTCTTCCATGCAGCGAATGAAATCCATAAGCATTAAAATAGCTGTTCAATCGGCCGTGACATCCAATCCCCGTGACAATGCTCATCTTCTCTGGTTTGATTTTAAGAGCAAAGGCGGCCTTTTTGAGTGATGAAAAGAGGCCGTAAAGGCCGCAGCCCCGACACCAGGTAGGATCTTGAAGATGATAGTCTTCCAGTTTAAACATTCTGTAGAGCTCTCTTTATTTGGCTGGAGATATCGATTGGCCGAAAGGCCACGCTCGAATAATTTGAAATTTTTTCCATCCTGGTTTTGGGCTTTACTTGACTGAGAATCAGGTTAAGAAGCTGGCCGGTATAATTATTTTCAACGACAAAAACAGATTCACAGCTCTGGACAAAATCATCCACAGATTTGACTGGAAAAGGCCAGACCGTTCGAATTTGAAGATTTTTAGCACTAATATTTAAATCTCCGAGTTCTTCGATGGCTTCAACAATGGGTCCGAGAGTCGACCCAAAACCGATAATGCCAACAGTGGCTTGCTTATTCCCCCAGAGTTTGGGCGGAATCATATCCTTTTGTGATCCGGAGATCTTTTTCATCCGTTTCTGCATCATCCGAGTTCGATTTTCAGGATCCTCATCTCTTTGGCCTGATTCATCATGTTCATTGCCTTCCACCATATGGATGCCGTTTTTCATGGATGGAAGCGCGCGGGGTGAGATGCCGTTTGCGGTAAAGGCATATCTCTTGTAATGTTTAATCTTTTTCAAGTCTTCTTCCGAGAGGAGTTTTCCCCGGTCAATGTTTATTTTGGATAAATCAAATTTTTTCACGGTTCTATAGTTTTGTCCAAAATCCTGCTCAGTCAGAATGACGACCGGAACCTGGTACTTTTCGGCCAAATTGAAGGCTTTGGTCGTAAATTCAAAACACTCCTCGACCGTGCCAGGAGAGAGGATAATTCGCGGAAATTCACCATGAGACCCATAGATCCACTGGTTTAAATCGGACTGTTCAGTTTTTGTCGGCATTCCCGTGCTCGGGCCGACACGTTGGACATCAACAATGACAATAGGAATCTCAGCCATCCCTGACAATCCATAACTTTCCATCATCAAAGATCCACCCGGGCCAGAAGTGGATGTCATGGCTCGTGTTCCCGCATAGGATGCACCAAGAGCCATATTGATCGCCGCAAGTTCATCTTCTGTCTGAACAACGATTCCATTAAATTGGGGGAAGTGAAGAGCCAGCCACTGCCAGATCTCAGTCGCAGGGCAGATGGGATAAGCTGCAAAAAAACGACAGCCCGCAGCAAGAGCTCCCACCGCTATGGCTTCGTCGCCCGAAATAAACATCTTGCCTTTATTCTTTTTCTTTACAAGTTTATGCCGTTCGGACTTTTCCACAGTCAGCAGGGCCTGTTCACAACCCAGATTTAAGGCATCGATATTCATCCGGACGATGTCCTTCCCTTTTCTTTTCATAAAAGCGTCTATGATGATACGCTCGACGATCCTGAAATTGAGATCAAGAATATAACACAGTGCTCCAAGGGCAATCATGTTCTTGAAAATTTCGTTTTTAAAATTTTTCCTGGCTAAAATTTTAAGGGGAAACCTATGGAATGTTTTTCCTTTTCTGTGCTTTGGTTCAAGACGGCTTAATTCTTCTCCATCACAGAGCACGAGCCCGCCTTGGGCCACCAATTTTGAATTTTTAATGATTGATGCGCAGTCAAAAGAGAGGAGAACATCGATCTCATTCCCGAGGCCAAAAACCTTCTTTTGGCTTGCGCGAATTGTATACTGTGTAGGTTCTCCTCTGATGTTAGAAGGGAAATACCTGGACGTGGCCACTTCCCATCCTTCCTTTTTTAAGATTTTTGCCAGAACATTTCCCGTAAAAAGAACTCCATCACCGGCCTGTCCGGCAATCATAATCGAAATATCTTTGATCATTATATTCATGCTCTATTTTTGTCCGTCCACAAAAATCTCATTTCATATCTATTTACTTAAGCAATATCCGTACCATTTCGGTCATTCAAATAAAAAATTATCTGAATTTAAAATCACCCCTGAAATTAAAAATGTACAACAGGGAAACCAAATCAACTCACTGCCCATACTAACACTATTCGAATGGAAAGTCACCGATATATCGGTGGTTTCCCGCTGATACTATTCTCGCCCTACTTGTATTGTGTTCTGTCTATAGCCAGTTTTTTCATTCGGCTCTGGAGTGTCGAAGGTTTCATGCCTAAAATACTGGCTGCGCCCCCATCTCCATAAATCGCTCCCTGAGTAAAACGAAGCACTTCGATGATGTAGTGTTTCTCAAACTCATCCATGGGAAGAAGTTTTGCTGCTTTTTTCCCTCCCGGGGTTTGCCTAAAGTAGGCATCAGATATTTCAAGAATGCCTTTTTTCGAGATGACCAACCCATGTTCTATGATGTTCTGCAATTCCCGGACATTGCCAGGCCAGGAATAGTCTAAAAAAATCTGCATGGTTTCTTCTTTGACACGATCAATTTTTTTCCCCAGTTTTCTCCCAAACTGCTCAATATAATAGGCGGCCAAAAGAGGAATGTCTTCACGTCTATCCCTAAGAGGAGGAACATCTATTGGAAAAACATTCAATCGAAAAAACAGATCCTGCCTGAATTTTTTCTCTTGAACGAGAAGACTCAAGTCTCTGTTTGTCGCTGCCAGCAGTCGGACATCAATCTTGATGGTCTTTGAACTCCCAACTCTTTCAAATTCTCCATCCTGAAGTGCCCTCAAGAGCATGGCCTGTGTTTCTAGGGGTAAATCACCTATTTCATCCAAGAAAATTGTGGCTTTATCTGCATATTCAAACCGGCCAAGCCTCTTCTGAATGGCCCCTGTAAATGCTCCCTTCTCGTGCCCGAACAACTCTGATGCTATCAAACCTTCGGATAAAGCCGCACAATTAACTTTTACCAATATTCTGTCTTTCCGTAAACTGAGTTCATGAATATAACGAGCAACCAATTCCTTTCCAGTTCCTGTTTCGCCTTTTATCAGCACTGTTGTATCTGTGGGCGCCACCTGTTGGATGGCTTTTTTAACCTCCTGAATGGGTCGGCTCGTTCCAATCATCTCCTCGAAAGGATAATTAGATTTTAGCTCATCTTTCAGAATTTGGGTTTCTTGATAATACCTGTTTTTCAGGGATTCTGTCTTGGCCTTGTTTAGCCTCTCTTCTTCAAGTCTCACGCTGTCAGTGACATCGTGGAATGTGCCTCGATATCCAATTGTGTTCTTCTTCTTATCAGTGATGGATTTTAAGGACATTTCAAGAAACATGTTTTGTTGCCCGGTTTGAAATTGAATCACACGGTTGACCACAGCACCTTTTTGGTCAACATCTTCAATAAAGCTGTCCCAGCTCTCCTCGTCCAGATTGAGTTCATTCATTCTGACAGCGTTATCCAACAATTTTTTCGGATTTGAATATCCGAATAGGCTGGCACCTTTCTGATTGATCTGAAGAACAGTCCCCTTTGTATCCAGCTCAATAATTCCTATCGATGCCGAATCGAAAAGATCCATGACTTTTTTCTGTGAATCTATAAGAGAGGAATACAGCTGCGAATTGTGGATGGCAATGCCAATTTGGGTGCTCAACTTTTCAAAAAACTTGACTTTTTGCAAAGGAAATAGATCCTTTCTTTCATCAGAAAGATAAAGTTCCGCGATGATTTTTTCTTGGATCTTCACAGGAATAATGGCTACAGATTCATATCCGCAGTTCTGGCACACATTCCTGAGAGTGAGGGCCTCTAGTCGATGTTTATGCTTTCGAATATTTGCATTGAGAAGACTCATGGAATTCGTGTAAAATGATCCGAAATCTGTAATAAAAGGAAGATCTCTGTCAACATCCCCCTTAGCGACATATCCACACAGGCAGTCCTTCATCGTCACCCAATGTTCGGATTCCATAAATTTCTTCTCCAATCCGAACTGGGAATAAATTGGGATATTGCCGGAAGAATCAATGATTCTGATAGCAAGATGATGGCATTCTGTAACATTGGGAAGAAAAGCCAGGATTTCATCCAGCGTGGTTTTCAAATCAGAAAGATGTGATATTTTTTCTGAAACTTGGCAGAGAATATCAAAATTCTCTAATGATTCAGAAGGCGTTTCCTCCCGGTTTATCAATCCGGATTTTTTTGTCATAACTCTAAAGAGTCCCCTGCTTTAAATGAATTACAGGCCAGGGGCCTTTTACATTCCCACTCCAGTTTTTACTTTTTCTAAATCTACAAAAGACTGTACCAAATCCTCACGAAACACAGTATCTCCTCTCTCTACACCCGTGGATACAATGGACACGTTCGCTTCAACAAGATCTTCAACAAGGTGGACATAATCTTTGAACTCCTGAGGGAAAGAATCATAATCTTCAACCGAATTGAGCGTTTCTTTCCATCCCCGCACTTTTTTATAGACCGGTTCAACTTCTGATAGAATCCAACTCTCGCAGGGATACTCCCCCAGCCGTTGTCCCTTATGTTTATATCCAACACATACGGACAACTCTTCAAGACTATCCAAAACATCGGGCTTAGTTAAAGCAAGATGTTTGATGCCGTTCAGCCGGCAGGCATAGGCTACTCCAAAAGCGTCAAACCATCCACAGCGTCTTGGACGCCCGGTCGTAGCACCAAATTCCTTTCCCTTTTCCTGGAGAAAAGCCCCGATTTCTCCCCCCATTTCGGTAGGGAAGGGGCCTCCTCCCACTCGAGTTGTGTAGGCTTTTGTAATACCTAACACTTCATCAATTTTGTCCGGGCTTACGCCTAAACCGGTACACACTCCTCCTACAGTCGAATTAGAGGACGTCACATAGGGATAGGTTCCAAAATCGATATCGAGCAGCGTCCCTTGGGCGCCTTCAAACAGAACGGACTTTCCTCTTGAAATCTGCTCATCGAGAATAACAGACACATCCTTGATATACTTTTGAATTTGACCTGCATAAATTGAATACTCCTCAAATATTTTTCCCGGATCAAGACCTTTTTCGCCGTAAAACTCTAGAAAGATGTTGTATTCTTCTACGTTTGATTTGATTTTTTCTTCTAATATGCTCAGATTCAAGAGATCTCCGGCACGTATGCCCCTTCGAGCGACTCTGTCCATGTAGGCAGGGCCAATCCCTCGGCATGTTGTCCCTATTTTTTTATCCCCTCTGCGTTGTTCGCTAATGGTTTCAAGTTGACAGTGATAGGGAAATATAAGATGGGCATTCTTGCTGAGAACAAGATTGTTTTTAATATTTATCCCGAAATCCTTTAAAAAAGAGAGTTCATCAAGAAAAGCTTTCGGATCGATAACAACTCCATTCCCAATAAGGCAGAGTTTATCAGAATGGAGAATTCCGGAAGGGATGAGATGGAGGATTACTTTTTTTCCCTCGAAATAGACAGTGTGACCAGCATTGTGTCCGCCCTGGAACCGAGCCACAATATCGAAGGGAGGTGTGAGAAGATCAATGATTTTCCCCTTTCCTTCATCCCCCCACTGGGTGCCGACAACTACCAAATTGACCATGTCTTTCCTCAATATTCAGGATAGATATTTATTAAAGAATAAAGCGTCCGATATTGGAAAATGAATTCTATCAGAAGTCAAATGCAGAAACAAGGTCAAAAGTTGAGTGCAGCCTGTAAGGTGAGCGCGGTCTTTTTCAGGTCTATCGATTCATCCTTATTGAGATCATATTCGAGTTTGATATGCACATTTGGATACGGCATAAACACAAAACCAAACGCCCAGCGGTTCATATTGAGTTGCATACCAGCCCCCGGAGTCAGGGGGCTGACAAATCCCCTGCCATGAAAGGTATCCGAGTAGTTGAGCTTCTGATAGGAGACAACAGGATGGATTTTTTGAAGAGGCAAAGAGGCCTGGATAAAATATCCATCGATGTGCCCTTTGGAATATCCACTGGGATTCTCTATGTCCCGCCAAGTGTATTCTCCCAACACCTTAAAATCTTCCGTGCTCCAGGTCATGTCAACACATTGAAGAACGGTGTTTCTCTGGTTGTCTGTATCGACTTTGCCTCTGTAATACGAATAGGCCACCTCAAAGTTTTGACTAATAAACCAACTTAATCGCCCCCCGAAACCCTTGTTCTTATTGTTGTCAAGAAACTGCTGTCCCTCACTCAAACTCTCCCCTTCCGAAAGACCATTGCCCGCAAAAACCTCATACAACAAACTACCGATCCGACCTTCAATAAGAATGCCGATATCTCTCCATCTTAAGGGAAATGAATGGGAAATATTTAAAGGGATTTGAACCAAAAAGGTTTCATGCGGCCGGCCAAACACATTGTATTTTCCAAATGGTATAAGATAAAGACCTAACTTCAATCTGAAAGATTCAGAGGAGAAGAACCTGATCCAAGCTTGTTCGGGTTCGACTTTTCCATCACCAAAACGCAGTTCTGCCAAATACCCGATACCGGGAGAGGGGCTGCCGGAAAGAATAAACCCAAGCTGAATATTCTGAAAAGAATCGGTTTTTTTTTCTGCATTCCTCAATTTTTTTGAATAATCAAAAGAAAGGTAGCCGTTCGTTTCACCCCTGGTAATCTGGAAAGCCGCAAAAAGAAAAAAGACAACAAAAATGACTCTTTTATTCATAAGACTGAGAAGTCAAAATCCTTTTTAAGAATGGATGTTTTGAATGTCTCGATATTCATTTTTTGGGAAATCACCTGATTGATTTCCTTTACACCTTTTTTCGTTCCTATCCAGATCGCTCCAATGATTTCCCCCTGCTGGACAACAATTTTTTTATACACACCTGCATCTTTATCCTCAAACCTGTACTCCTCGACAGCCTCTTCTGGATTGACGGAACCGATGGATGTCACATCGACTCCCGCAACTTTTAAAGTATTGGACGGAATCGTTCCAAAATAACTTTGTTTGATAGCCAAAACATTTGAGGCAGCGGTTCTGGCCTGATTAAACGCAGCAGAGATAATTCCCGGTACCTGACCCTTAAACTGAACGCCATCTCCTGCGGCAAAAATTCCTTCATGGCTTGTTTGAAGATACTCATTAACGACAATGCCTCTGTCCACTTCCAAACCAGCGGCTGCAGCCAGCTGTATATTAGGACGCACACCCGCTGCAAAAACGGCGGCTTCGGTTTCGAGACTTTCCCCTCCTTTAAATCGTAATCCTTTAATCTCCTTATCTCCTAAGATCTCCTGTGTGGCTTTTCCCAAAAAAACCTTTATACCCATCTTTTCTATCTCATTTTTTAAAACCTCTGCTCCCTGAGAATCCAGCTGCCTTGGCAGCAGCCGTGGAAAGAATTCAATAACGTCAACCTCCAATCCACTTGTTAAAAGCGCACGAGCAATTTCTAGTCCCAGAAGTCCTCCACCCACAACAGCCACTTTGCGGCGTTCTTTGACATAGGCCAGGATATCCAGCCCATCATCCAGAGTCCTCAGTGTAAACACTCCTTTTTTGTCGATCCCATTAACTGGCGGTTGAAAAGAATGCGCTCCGTTTGCTAGGAGAAGAACATCATATTTTTCTCGTCTTCCTCCTTTTAATTCGACTTCCTTGGACGCGGGATTGATTTTTTCTACAAACTGTCCGAGAGAAAGGTGGATATTTTGAGAGCTGTACCACTCTTCCGGAAATGCAAAGAGGCGCTCATAGGATAAGTTCCCCGCTAAAAATTCGATGAGGTTTGGACGGGGATAGTACCGGTAGTTTTCATCCGTATATATTTGGATGTCTAAATCCGGATCGAGGCCATGAGCAGTTTTAGAAAAAATGGTTCCGGCCAGACCATTTCCCACTGTGATGATTCGCATATATTTCTGTTTTAGCCGACGGACTGTTTAAATTTTCTGGAAAAAATCCTTAGTCACTCCGCATTGAGGGCATGTCCAGTCATCAGGAAGGTCCTCAAAAGACGTTCCCGGATTTATCCCATTGTCAGGATCTCCCTTTTCGGGATCATAGACATAACCACAGGCTGTGCATTCCCATTTTTCCATTGTTATCTCCTTATAACTCTAATAGATTCTATCCTTCATCGAGGACATATTTTTCGTATTCCATCTCCAATTTTAACTTATGCTCTTTTTCTTGTTCGACTAAAAAGTCAAACAGTTTTTTCAACTCATCTGAGTTTACAGACGCCTTCATGCTCGTGTAGAGGTCTACGGCTTCCTGCTCTTTTTTTGCGGCAAGAATAAGAAGATCCTGAAAGGTCATATCGGGTGAGGGCGGTTCCTCTGTTAGGAAATCACTGATCTTCAAATCGATAACTTTGTGTGTTTCCAGGCTTCCTGTATCAGTGCTTGTGATGCCTTGGAGAAGTTCTTTGTGTTTTTCCTCTTCAGTCTGAAGCTCGAGCAGCAGCTCTTTTAATCCTGGTGTTTCAGCTTTTTGACTCATTTCACCGTAAGCTCTGCAGGCATCCTCTTCTCTTTGGATGGCAAATTGAATGATGTCCTCAAAGTTTGAATATTCCATTTTCACTCCTCAATAGAATTCCAAAAATTATTAATATTTAAATGTTAACGAATCCTTATTATAATGAAAGCCCATTTCGCATGCAACAAAACAGACATATTTGGAAGAATTTCCATCTCCATGATTTTATTATGAGTTCTGGGAAGATGATGGAGAAATCCGTTTGGAGGACGAGCGGGCATGGTTCATCTACCTCTTGGGAGATGAGAGCGAGGAACGGAGATCGAGTGAGTTTTCCTCGCTGGGGAAAACGCAACGTGATTTCGAATCACTTTGCAGAACTTATTCTTCAAATCATGGAGATGGAAATGCGACTGTTGTATTCTTGCTTTTTTGGGCATTTTACTTTATCATGCGTTTTCAAAAATGAATACAAAAGCTATTGCCTATCTTATTTTGGGATGGTTTATTCCCGGCCTGGGACATGCCGCCTTGAAGAAGTTCAAAAGAGCTCTCTTCTTCTTTGTGGCCATTTTATCCATGTCCGCATTAGGCCTATTTATGGGCGGTCGAGTCTATTCCTTCCAGACAGAAAATCCTCTGACAATCCTGGCCTTTTTCTCGGATATTGGGACAGGAATCCTTTTTCTTTTGACGAAAATTTTTTCTTTTGGACTAGGCAATTTGAGAAGCATCTCATTTGAATTCGGCACAGCTTATATTGCTGGAGCCGGCCTTCTAAACTATCTTGTCGCTCTAGATGCCTATGATATCGCGGCGGGGAAAAAGAACTGATGTTTACGAGCCTTTTGATTTCAATGGTCATTTACTCAGCTTTTGTCTCCTCTGTTTTAGCCCTGATTCGAAGAAACGAGAAAAAATCACAAATCCGCTACGCGCTCTCTCTTTTCCTCATCATGGTTGTGGGGGCCCTCGCGTTTGGCTGGTTCATGTACCTCTTCGTCTAAAACTTTCTCCTCATTTCGGCCTGCTCAATAATTCTAATAATAGGGATGGAACCCTTACGCAGCACATCTCCGTCCTCACTCCATCTGTCGTTGCGGGCAGAGATATGTCTGCGACGTCCATTCCTTCTACAACACAGAATTAAGCAGGCCGGAACTAAGAAGAAGAAAAATAAAGAGGAAAATGATAATATACCGGGTGAAGAAAATTATTTTAGACTTCAGAATAGTGTGAAGCCAACAAGATGATTGAGCTGTATGGGATATCTAAACAGTACCAAAAACCCAATTGGGCTCTCGATGATATCACTCTCCATATTGAAAAAGGTGACTTCTGGTTTGTGACTGGACCTAGTGGAGCCGGAAAGACAACTCTTCTTCAAATCATTTTTCGAGAAATTTACCCTACACAAGGCCAGATCGTAATCAATGGGAGAAACATCCTTAAGATTCCTGATCACAAAATATATCAGCTCAGAAGAAGCATGGGCATTGTGTTCCAAAATTTTCGTCTACTTTTTCACAAAAAAGTTTTCGATAATGTCGCTGTTGTTCTTCAGATACTTGGGATTCCCCAAAAAGAGCAGAGAAGAAAGGTTCTGAATGCACTGCGCATGGTGAATCTTCACCACAAAATGTGGGCTTTTCCTCCTCAGCTCTCCTATGGGGAACAGCAGAGAGTGGCTATAGCCAGAGCCATTGTCAACAATCCACAAATTATTCTTGCGGATGAGCCAACTGGAAATCTTGATACTGAGCTAGCCGTCGAAATCATGAGTTTATTTAAAGCCGTCAATGAGGGGGGGTCAACAGTTATTATATGTACACATGATCGGGAGTTGATCAGAAATTTTGGAAAAAAAATCCTGTTCCTCTACAAAGGAAAACTACTCAGAAAGGAAGAATTATAATTTTTCAGATACTGAATTACTTCTTGAAAGAAGTCCGCAACAACCTGTGGCAGTTTCGTGCCAGAAACTTTTTTTCCATCACAATCATTTGTCTATCATTTTTAACACTCGGAATTTTTTTATCTTTGTCGAACAACCTTCAGCACACCGCACAGGAACTTTCCCAGAACTTGACGGCCGTATTTTTTCTTGAAAATGATTTGAGTGATAGTGAGAAATCCGCTGTCAGAGACAGGCTTCAGAACAGCCCTCTGGTCTCTGAGGTTCAGCTTGTCAGTGAGTCTGACGCACTCGAAAAATTCCAGGGAAAATTCCCCGACCTTCAAGATATTATAGAAAACTTAGACAAAAATCCTTTCCCCCCTTCTTTCGAAGTCATATTCAAGGAAGAAGATCTATCTCCAGAAGACATCTTTGTCTTTATCGAGGAGATCCGCAGCACCGAACAAGTCAGTGACGTGCAGTTCAATCAAGAATGGATTGAACGGATGTATTCTCTCAGCCGACTGGCCAGAGCAGTGGGATATTTTCTGGGAGGCATTCTTGTGCTGGCTTCATTTTTCATCATCTCGAATATTATCAAACTGAATGTATTTTCAAGGAAAGATGAGATCGAGATACTGCGACTTTCCGGAGCGACCAATATGTTTATCCGGATACCTTTCCTTATGGAAGGGACAATCCTGGGAGTTTTGGGAGGGGCTCTCTCTTTATTGCTTCTCTTTGTTCTCATAGAAATTTTTCCAGTTTACCTCGGTTCGTCACTGGGGGTTCTGAATGATCTGATCAGTTTCCGATTCTTGTCGCTGGCCCAAAGTGTTTTTCTTGTTATGGCCTGTGCTCTCATCGGATTTTTTGGGAGTATGAGTTCACTCTCCCGTTTTCTGAAAGTTTGAGGGTTCTCTTAATATGGTGAACATCAGGTTGACACTTAGATATTCTTAATCTAAAATCAGAAAAAATGGCGCCTATAGGAATGGAACTCAAGAGAGAACGAGAACTCAGGGGAATTTCTCTGCAGGAGATCTCAGATGCCACCAAAATAAACATCCGGTATTTGAGAGACCTGGAAGATGATCGACTAGACAATCTTCCAGGTACTTTTTTCATCAAAGGAATCATCCGTTCTTTTGCAAAATATATAGGACTGGATGAAAACACTATCCTCAACAGCTACTACGAATCTGAACAGCTTCGGGAACAGGAAAAGGAAGAACAAGAAGAGGAATCTCAAAAGACTCAGTACAGGCTCCCTATAAAAACAAAGAGAATCCTTTTCTCCATTTCGTTATTTTTTGTTCTTATGGCTGTCCTTACGCTCATCTGGTATATCTTTTTCTACCAAAAACCGCAGGAACAGCAAGCTGGGGAAACTCCATCAAAACAAACAGTTCAAGAAACAACTCCCATCCCTTCTTCAGAAACTCAAATACTTGAAGAAGAAAAAGAGCTGGTTATCGATTTCTTGTTTGAGATGGAGACTTGGATTCAAATCTATGCGGATGGAGAGCTGGTTGTCGACGGCCTTAAACTCGAAGGAGAAAAAGTTCACGTTACCGCCAAAGAAGATCTGCTCATTCACACAGGAAATGCGGGAGGCTTTTCCTTCACTCTTAATAACAAAACAGGCATACCCTTCGGAGATCCTGGAGACGTAGTAAGAAATATCAGGATCACATTCGAAAATATGGAAACATACATCAAACAAGAAGAAGAGAATGTTTCCATCTGAGCCAAACAAATACAATGGAAGTTTCTAGAAAAAAAGGATCTCGTATTATCGGTGCCATCATCATCCTTCTGGTCATCCTTTTCCTTATTAACCAGTTTTTTATTCGCCGAACCCAAGAATTCTCAGTTGCACGAATACTTCTCCTCTCTATGGAAATCATATTCATTCTGCTTTTTCTTATCCTCTCATTTGTTCTGGGAAGAAATCTGATCAAACTATTCCTCGAGCGAAAAAGGAAAGTGGCCGGCGCTCATTTTAAAACCCGTCTTTTCATCTTTTTTATCTCGCTGTCTTTTATTCCCACCATGCTTCTGTTCTTTTTTGCGAGCGATATCATCAGCCGCAACATTGAAGGATGGTTCCAGACACCTATCGCTCAGATTATGGACGACACACAGAACCTTGCCGATGGATTCTATCTGAACAGCAAGGAGATCACTTTCCACTATGCCCAACAGCTGGTGAATGCCATACAAGAACAAAATCTCATCAACTTGGAAAGACGCCTTCCTTTGATGTCCTTTGTCCGGAATAAGCTGACGGAATACAAGTTGGACGAGATCGGAATCTATAAGGATGACGAAGAACTTTTCTCTTATCTGAATCCCGATCTGCCTTTTCAGTATTACCAGGATCTCAAAACCAACATGATTAAAAGAGCTCATCTTGGAGAAGATTTAGAAGAAATTCTCTCCATGGGCACAGGAGAGTTGATTCGGCGTGGGATTTCTTTCAATATTCCTGAAATAGGCAACATACTCGTTGTAGCAGGGAAATTTCTCCCGCAGAATTATGCCCAGAGGATCAACAATATCTTCTCCGATGTCGAACGGTACCGACAGCTCAGAATTCAAAGAAATCCCGTAAAGACATCCTATCTACTGCTGCTGGCACTTGTCACTCTCCTTATAATATTTGCCGCCAGCTGGATCGGAATGTACTTGGCCAAAGGAATAACTGTCCCCATCGAAAAACTTGCGCAGGCCACAAAAGAGGTCTCTAGAGGAAACCTGGAGGCCCATGTGGAGGATCCGGCTTCAGACGAATTGGGAACCCTCATCGATTCATTCAACCAGATGATCGCCGATCTCAAAGGGAGTCAAAAAAATATTGCACAAAAAACAACAGAGCTTGCCGAAGGGAAAAAATACATCGAGACGATCCTGGACAACATCACCACCGGTGTGATCACGCTGGATGCCAAGGGAACAATCACAACCATCAATCCCTCAGCTCAGGAAATGCTGCTCCTCCAAAACCGGGACCTCATCGGGCAAAAAGTCACCGATGTCCTCAAGGACTCAAAATATAAAGACATCACAAAATCCATTCAGCGCGGAGTGAACAACGACTTCAAGGTGAGAGATAAGGAAATCAACATACAAACCGACAGCCAAAACATTATGCTGGCCCTTACTGTGTCCGCACTGAGACAGGCAAACGATGAATTGTCCGGAATGATCGTGGTTCTGGACAACTTGACTCAGCTCATCAAAGCACAAAAAATTGCCGCGTGGAAAGAGGTCGCACAGCGGGTAGCCCATGAAATAAAGAATCCTCTAACTCCCATTCAGCTTTCTGCTGAAAGGATCATCAAAAACCTGAAAAAGGATGGAAAGAATAACAACGAAATTATCCAAGAAGGGGCTGGAACGATTGTCCAGGAGGCCAGAACTATAAAAGCTCTTGTGGATGAATTTTCCAACTTCGCCCGACTGCCGAATATTCGTTTAGAATCTGCCGATATCCATGAGATCATCGAACAATCTATCTCTCCCTATCTGGGCATTTTCAATGATATCAAATTTAAAACCAGATTATCCTCAGAAGTTCCCCCATTATTACAGGTGGATCCCGATCAGATGAAACGTGTATTCATGAACATTTTCGACAATGCCATCGATGCTATGGAGCAAAAGGGCACGATCACTATCAAAACTTTTTATGACAAAGATAAGAAAAAATTGACAATCGAGATATCAGACCAAGGACCAGGAATCGCCGTTGAGGACAAGGGCAAGATCTTTCTTCCAGATTACTCAACAAAAAAGAAAGGAACAGGCCTTGGCTTGGCTATCGTCAACCAGGTCATCGTCGAACATAACGGATCCATTGATTTCAGCAGCCTTGAACCTCATGGAGCGAAATTCACGATAAAGATTCCAGCATGATTAAAGACAAAATACTCGTCGTCGATGACGAAGCCGGCATCCGATCATCCCTTAAGGGAATCCTTGAAGATGAGAATTTTACAGTCAAAACAGCTGACACGGGAGAAAAAGGCCTCGAAACACTGCGGGGAGAAAATTTCGATCTTGTCCTGCTCGACATATGGCTCCCAAAGCTGAAGGGGATTGAAGTTTTAGAGAAGATAAAAAAAATCGAAGAAAATACTCAGGTGATTATGATCACAGGGCACGGTTCGGTCGAAGCAGCTGTTAAGGCTACTAAACTTGGAGCCTTTGATTTCCTGGAAAAACCCCTTTCTCTAGAAAAAGTCATTCTCACGGTAAAAAACGCTCTCAAACAACGCCAACTCGAAGAAGAAAACATCGAGTTAAAAGAAAGGGTGCGGGCAAAGTACCATCTCGTCGGAAAGAGTTCAGCTATACAGAAGTTGAGAAGGGAGATTACGGTTTCGGCTCCGTCAAATGGACGGATCCTTATTTATGGAGAAAACGGAACAGGAAAGGAACTCACCGCCCGGCTTATCCATCAACAAAGCACGAGGAAACACAAACGCTTTATCCGTATAAATTCCGCCGCCATTCCTGAAAATCTTCTTGAAAATGATCTGTTCGGCTATGTCAAAGGAACTTTTCCTAACGGAGAAATTGAAAAAAAAGGGAAATTATTCCTTGCTGATGGCGGAACGCTTTTCTTCGACGAAATCGGAGATTTGAGTCTGAAAATTCAGGACAAACTGCTCAAGTCGATTAAGGACAATAAATTTGATCCCCTGGGATCCAATGATTCTATTTCCACTGACGTGAGAGTGATATCGGCTACAAACAAAGATCTAAAAAGCCTTATCGCCAAAGGAAAATTCCGAGAGGACCTGTTCTTCAAACTCAATGTCATCCCCCTAACAATCCCTCCTTTGCGGCAAAGACAAGAAGATATTCCTCTTTTGATCAACCACTTTTTAGAGTATTTTGCCATCGAATACGCTAAAAAACCAAAAACAATGACACCAAAGGCCATGGAAACTTTCACAAATTATTCCTGGCCTGGAAACGTCAGCGAACTGATCAACGTGATTGAAAGATTTGTCATCATGATCCAGGACGACCAGATCAAAGCCTCTCACCTTCCCCTTCTTGTCGAACTCCGAGAAATCCAACTCGCAAACGGTATAAAAGAACATCAATCATTCCAGGATGCCGAAGAGCATTTTGAAAGAGAGTTCATAAAAAAAGCCCTCATCCAACACAAATGGGATGTCAATCAAACCGCATCATCCCTTAAGATAGAGAAGGAACAACTTCATGAAAAAATTAAAAAATTGGGCATCTCATTTTTAGGATGATGGACAATCAAATTTTATCCATTTTAACCAGCATTAGGGACTTCATTTGGGGGCCTCCTCTTATTATTCTTCTGGTTGGCACAGGAATTTATCTGACCCTGCGATTACGAGGATTGCAGGTAAGAGGCCTGTTTTATTCCCTCAAACTTGCCTTTTTCGAAAGAAAAAGAGATGACAAAGAACCCGGGGACATCTCCCACTTTCAAGCCCTTATGACAGCACTTGCGGCAACAGTCGGGACAGGAAACATCGCCGGTGTCGCGACAGCAATCGTTGCGGGCGGACCGGGGGCACTGTTTTGGATGTGGATAACAGGAATCTTTGGAATGGCTACAAAATACGCTGAAGCCGTCCTCGCTATCAAATATAGAGAAAAAGATGAGGCGGGAATGATGAGCGGCGGACCGATGTATTACATCTCAAAAGGTTTGGGATGGAAATGGTTGGGAACTCTATTTGCTGTATTTGCCGCTATCGCGGCCTTTGGTATCGGAAATATAGTCCAATCCAATTCTGTGGCTGAGTCATTAAATGCTTCATTAGGCATTCCTCATTGGGCCACTGGAATCGTCTTGGCTGTATTTACAGCCATGGTCATTCTCGGTGGAATTAAAAGTATAGGAAAAGTCACTGAGGTTCTGGTTCCCTTCATGATTTTGATCTACTTCACCGGGGCTTTGGTTATTCTCCTTCTCAATGCTTCCGCTCTCCCAAAAATCTTTGCGGTCATCTTCAAGTCCGCTTTCACTCCATCGGCTGCTGTGGGTGGATTTCTCGGAGCAATGGTCATGCAGACAATACGGGAAGGCGTTTCAAAAGGAGTCTTTTCCAATGAATCGGGGCTGGGATCAGCGCCCATCGCCGCTGCGGCAGCCAGGACTCCGGACCCCGTTAAACAGGCTTTGGTTTCAATGACCCAGACTTTCATCGATACGATTATCGTCTGCACAATGACAGGATTGGTGCTTTTGTCCAGCGGTCTTTGGACTTCGGGGCCTACCGGGGCTGAATTGACAACCCTGGCTTTTAACAAATCTCTTCCTGGTGGAATTGGAGAGCTCATCGTTTCCCTGGGCCTTGTATTCTTCGCCTACTCCACAATTCTGGGATGGAGCTATTATGGAGAAAAATCCATCGAATATCTTTTCACGGAAAAAGCAGTAAAGCCTTACCGTATTATTTTTGTTTTTTTCGTGGCCGTGGGGGCCGTGCTGAAGCTGGAAATCGTGTGGAGGCTAGCGGATATCATGAATGGGCTTATGGCCTTCCCCAATCTGATTGGTCTCATAGGGCTGAGTGCAGTCATAGTCTCAGAGACAAACAAATACTACTACAACAGAAAAAAGTAGCCCGGTCTATCCCCTCAAGCCTAGATTCTCAGAGAGTTTTTTCAATTTACAGTCCTCACTGTTTTGTGATATCTTTGATGGTCTAGCGAGGGTAAAATGCAGCTCAAATCGCTTCGAATTGCAGTAAGTTCAGCACGAAAATTCATAAACATCGGCTCCCTTTATCGTCTTTGGAACCTTGTTAAAAAATTCCATGCGGCAGATATCGCTTCTTTAACTGAACATCTCACATTCAGGGAAAGGATGGTCCTGTTTAACACCCTCTATGAAAACAATAAAGAGACCGCTGTCGAAGTTATCATGGAGATTGATCCTGAGGATGCAGCTCAAATTATCAAGGAATGTCCTGTCGATCAAATCACCGAGCTCTTCCAAATGTCTGCTCCTGACGATGTTGCGGCTATCATGCCGTTACTTCCCGAAGACCTTAAAGAGGCTGTTTTGGAGGCTATGGAGGATAAGCCCTCAGAGGATCTTCTCGAACTGCTTGAATATGAAGAAGAGACGGCGGGCCGGATCATGTCCCCCAATTTCTATTCATTAAATGAAAACACAAAAGTCTCCGACGCTATAACGGCCATGCAGCTTGGCGTGGATGTTGAATCCGCATTTTACTTGTATGTTGTCGATGACCAAGATCATCTTGTCGGAGTTGTTTCAATACGACAGGTCCTGTTTTCTCGTCCTGATAGTCCTTTAAAAAACTTCATGAACACCGATGTCATCAGTGTTTCCACCGACACCGACCAGGAAATTGTTGCGAGGAATGTCGCAGATTATAATCTTGTCGCCATCCCCGTTGTCGATGCTGAAAATACTCTCGTTGGAGTGGTGACAGTCGATGATATCATCGATGTTATCGACAAAGAAGCCACCGAGGATATGTACAAGATGGTTTCTCTGGACAGCACCGACCGGATTCAGGACAGTCCTTTGTCATCTGTAAAGAAGCGGCTCCCCTTCCTTTTGTTCAGCCTCATAACAGCATCCATTGCTCCTGTAATCG
Organism: uncultured Eubacteriales bacterium; assembly: GCA_964633715.1. Lineage (GTDB taxonomy): Bacteria > Acidobacteriota > Aminicenantia > Aminicenantales > Aminicenantaceae > JAUWVG01. Next base: position 38,011 of record CAZWHQ010000021.1, on the reverse strand, counting down.
TGAACAGCTTTACCGGAACCATCGAGAAGGTTGTCCAGTTGGCCGTGTTTATTCCCTTGGTGATGGCGCTGGGAGGAATTGCCGGAAACCAGACAATCGCTATTATTGTCAGGGAGATTGCCATCGGTCAAACAGATTGGCTTTCAGCCCGCAAGGCATTAACTAAAGAAATCATCGTAGGTTTAATAAACGGATTGGCTATCGGTTCTATCACAGGAATTCTATCGTTCCTTATTTTTAACAGCTATTTTCACGGGATAATTATAGGCCTGGCTATTATCATCAATCTTTTTATTGCAGCGTTTATGGGGACTCTTATCCCTCTCATCCTGAAACTTATCAAACTTGATCCTGCTTTAGGATCAGTCAATCTGCTAACCATGTGCACGGACAGTATCGGTGTTTTGACATATTTAGGGCTCGGAACTCTGTTCCTCAGTTATCTTTAACCAACTCCCATGTCCTTAGAACAATCCGAGGGATTTATTCTTCGAACTTATAACATCGGAGAACAGGATAAAATTGTCATCCTTTTCTCGAGAGATAAAGGGCTTTTTAAGGGCGTGGCCAAAGGGGCGCGAAAATTCGGCAACCGCTTCGGAAGTTGTCTCGAACCCCTCTCACATGTGAGGATGTTCTACTATGAAAAAGAGGGCAAAGAACTTGTCACCATCAACAACAGCGATCTTATCGAATCTTTTTTTGACCTACAAAAAGATTTGAAAACCGCCTACACTCTCTCCTACTTTGCCGAGCTCATCGATGCCTTCTTTCCGGCAAGATCTAAAGACGACGTCCTCTTCCGGCTTCTCCAGTCTACACTTATATCGCTCCAAAACGGGGCGGATTTAGGTTTTACATCTCTTTACTTCGAAGCCTGGTTCTTAAAAATCAGCGGCATTCTTCCTGATTTCAAACGCTGTAAAAAGTGCCGGGAGGTATCGGACGAGAAACACTGGCTTTCACACAAAAAAGACGGCATCCTGTGCGACCGCTGTGTTCCAGAAAAAAAAATAGAAGTTCCAGAAGATTTTAATATGTTCTTGAACTGGATAAAAAAAAACCCCCCCCCTAAAGATTCTTCTGTACCATTTTCACCGGAGCTTCTCAATTCCGTCCGCAAAATCTTCCGTTCTATAGTTGTCTTTCACATGGAAAGAGTTCCTAAGAGCCTCCGGTTTTTAGATTAAGTTCTCTTAATTTCCTATGGGGCGGTACCCGCCACGGCGTATCTTTCCCCACGGGCGAAGACCCGACTTTCTAGCCCACTCGTCCTCCATACGGTTTTCTTAATCATCTTCCCAGATCTTAGTTTTCGTACTGAATGCAATAGTGGTTAAGACATGGAATTAAGCCGGAAATTCATGTTAATATGATTTCATCTTAAAAGGAGAAAAGAAGTCATGAAATCTAAGAATATTTTAATCATTTTATTGATTTTTTTTGGGGTGAGTTTTTATTCTTTGGGCGAAGACGGCATGTGGATGCCCCACCAGATGAAAGACCTCAATCTGAAAGCCCTCGGTCTCAAGATGGATCCTGAAGATCTCTATAAAAAAGATGGGACCGGTCTAATGAGCGCGATTGTCTCCCTTGGCGGCGGGACAGGTGAATTCGTGACCTCCCAGGGGTTGATTTTGACCAATCATCATGTGGCTTTTGGCGCACTCCAGCGTGCCTCTTCAGAAGAAAACGATTATATTAAGAACGGTTTTATTGCCTGGACCAAGGGAGAGGAAATTCCAGCAAGTGGCTACATAGCCGATGTCCTCCTGGGATACAATGATGTAACGGACCTAGTCACAGCTCAGCTGAAACCAGGATTGTCATTCCTTCAGAGATATAAAACTTTGGACAAAATCAGAAAACAGCTCGTTGCCGAGGCTGAAGAAGAGGGAAAGGACATCCGCGCCACCCTGGCATCCATGTACAGCGGAAACAAGTACTATCTCTTCAAATTTAAAAGAATCAAAGACATCCGTCTTGTCTACGCTCCACCTTCAGACTTGGGAAATTTTGGAGGTGATATCGACAACTGGATGTGGCCCCGTCACACATGTGATTTTTCCTTCATAAGAGCCTATGTGTCAAAAGAGAATGAAGGTGTGGATTTCCATAAAGACAATATCCCCTATAAACCCAAATCCATACTAAAGATATCTTTAGAAGGGTTCAAGGAAGGAGATTTTTCCTTTGTCATGGGATACCCGGGCAGAACGTACAGGAACTATACTCTGTCCGAATTGGATGCCGATATCACCGATATGAAAAACAGGGTGACACGTTATGCTGAAATCATTTCTTACCTGGAAAATGCCGGGGAAAACAGCCGCGACATTCAGATCAAGTATGCCAGTAAAATTAAAAGCCTGAATAATTCTTTAAAGAATTACCAGGGGAAAATCGAAGGCATAGAAAAGATTTCACTTTTAGAAAAAAAGAAGCAGTTTGAAAAAGATTTCCTGGTTTGGGCTGGCAAGGATGAAGAAAATCAGAAAAAGTACAGCTTATCCCTCCGTGACATCGAGACATTTATGAACAAATACAGCCATCACATCCAAAAAACAGACTTGCTCAACCAACTGATAAGTTCCTATTTTGGATCAACACTGCTCTCCCAGGGATACAGCATCTACAGGACGTCTGAAGAAAGACAGAAACCGGATATGGAAAGAGAGGCGTCCTACCAGGAACGCGACTTTCCCTACATCAAACAGCGCATTCAGCTCGCGGAAAGAGGGTATGACCTAGACACGGACAAGACCTTCTTCAAATTTCGATTAAAAAAATTTCTCGATGTTCCACAAGATCAGATTCCCGAGGCTTTAAAAGATGTTTTTGCTAAAAAATCTGAGGGGGATATCGATGCCTATGTGGATTCGCTGTACGCAGGCACCGCGCTGGCCGATGTGAACAGAAGACTAGAGCTGATCGATTTGAATCCCAATCAGCTTAGAGCTCTCAATGATCCTATGATCCAACTGGCCTCTGAACTGGAAAAAGAAATGAAAATCCTCAGAGAAGACAGTAAAGCACTCGGGCAGGAGCACCAGATATTAAAGAAAACCTATCTTGAAGCCCTGTTGAAGAAGAACGAAGGACATCTCGCTCCTGACGCCAACTCCACCATCCGATTCACGTACGGATTTATAAAAGGTTACCAGCCCAGGGATGCCGTATATTATTTGCCTCAAACAACCCTATCCGGAGTCCTTGAAAAAGAGACAGGTGAGTTTCCCTTTTTTGTGCCGGAAAAACTCAAAGAACTCTACAACCGTAGAGATTTCGGAAAATATGAAGATCAAAATCTTCGGGACATTCCAGCATGTTTTCTGAACACAACCAGTGTCACTGGAGGAAACTCAGGCTCTCCCACTATCAATGCCGAGGGTGAACAGACCGGTATCATTTTCGACATGACGTATGAGAGTGTCATCAGCGATTACTTCATTGTGCCAGAACTGCAGAGGACAATCAGTGTGGATATCCGCTTCGTGCTGTTCATCGCGGACAAATTTTCAGGTGCCTCACATATTATTGAAGAACTGGGTTTTTAAATCTAGATCTGTTTCTTCTAATTTACAGTCGCATAAGCAGGAGACCCCCCACTGCCCTTTTCATTCACAGGAACAAGGGCATAATAGTAGGTCCGGTTCATTTCGACATGCCTATGCAGGTACGCAAAAACTGAAGCATCCACCTCAGCCAATTTGAACCAACCCGGACCGGATATCTCATATATACGGTAGGACTCTATATTGGAATTATCGGGATGAGGCTGCCAGTTCAAAACAATAATAGATTCCCTCTGAGACAGGGAACGGTTCTCTACCCTTTGCCCTTTAAATTGAAGCGGGGCATAGATAAGCGATTGATAGTTTGCCTTAGCGGTCCTGCTGGAATCCATCTGAAGAATCAGAGGATTGTCTGCCGCCTGACCGGGGGATATGTTACCTGTCCAATGGGAAAATTCAAAATCAGGATTTGGGATGGCCAAAATGGTGACGCTTTCATTCTCTTCGTACTCGTATATGCCGGGTGAAGGAGAGGTCGTTCCTCCCATTCCTGTTTGAAGGGAAAGAACAATCCCACTCTCCCCCATGAGGGCTTTGTAGGCATTGATGCGGCTCCCGGTTAAAATTTTGCCATCGGCTGTAGGGATCTTGTCTCCATTGTCGAGGATGCGGTTTTTAATGTCCAGCCAAGTGAGATTCGGATTGTAGGATTTAAGCAGAGCTGCCAGGCCCGCAACATGAGGTGCAGCCATAGACGACCCGCTTTCCACCTGATAACCGTTTCTCAGCACCGTGCTCAGAATCTCATCCCCAGGCGCAGCGATATCCACTGTTGTGATCCCATAATCCGACCAGGAAACCAGCTGATCATTTCGGTCGGACACACCCACAGCAATGATATTTTCAGAATCGTTGGAAGAGGGATAGTGGGGTTTGGTCTCGTTGTTTTCTCCATCATTTCCAACTGCAAACATGAAGAGAACTCCTGAATCTCCGGCCGCATCGATGGCATTTTTTTCTGACTGTGAAAAATCATATTCCCCGAAACTGCCGCTGATGATTTTAACACCCTGATTAACCGCATATTGGATACATTCGATCTCATCCGAGATCGATCCTCCATCGCTTGACAAAAACCTCAGCGCCATGATTTTGCAGTTCCAGCAGACTCCAGTCACTCCGATCCCGTTATTTCCAACAGCGGCGATGGTCCCTGAAACATGAGTGCCGTGACCGTCATCATCCATGGGATCCCCGCTGTTATTGGTAGCGTCAATGCCGTGGTAGTCGTCGACGTATCCATTTGCGTCATCATCGATCCCATTCCCAGGGATTTCCCCGGGATTTTTCCACATGTTGTCCTTGAGGTCCCTGTGATTATAGTCGACACCCGAATCCATCACCGCGACAACAACATCTTCCCGGCCTGTGGTCAAATCCCATGCTTCGGGGGCGTCGATATCGGCATCAAGGGTACCATTGGACAAACCCGTGTTATGCAAACCCCATAGGTCTGAAAACCTGGAGTCATTGGGAAAAGTTGTTTTCGCATACCTGTAATAGTCGGGTTCAGCATAGTCCACATAGGGATTCGCATTGAGCTCGATAAGCGTTTGCTCCTTATCCCAATACGTGCGGTAGACGGAGACATCAATGAGAGTGAACTTTTGGATTTCCTGAATTCCGGATAAGGATTCAATGGAGGTTTTCATTGACTCCAACGTGTGGATATTTTCCAGTTTTTTAAATTTAACGAGAATTCTATCTGGGACCGAACGGTGTCGTTCTTCCGCGGATAAGGGCTGACGTAAAGTTCGATTCCTAATCTGAGGCTTTCCTGAGAGTGCTATCCCTGCGACCAACAATCCAGCACAGAAAACGATGGGGATATAAATCGACTTCCGCAACACCAATGATTTTTCCTATTAAAACTCTATGTTTTCTTTAATTTTAGAGGCAGAGACACAATAAGTCAACACGCATCTTTATATGCTACCTTTCCGCTAACAATGGTGAAGACGACCTTTGTTTCTAATATTTCTTTAGGCTCTAACTCAAGAATATCTTTGTCCAAAACCGTAAAATCAGCCAATTTTCCGACTTCTATAGAGCCTAAAATGTTTTCATTAAAGGCTCCGTAGGCGGCCCAGATCGTATAACCTCGAATCGCTTCCTCAATGGTCATGACCTGATCTGGGAACCAGCCTCCTTCCGGCCATCCTGAAGGATCCTGGCGCGTGACCGCTGCATAAATCCCGTACAAAGGATTGACGGATTCTACCGGAAAATCTGATCCGCAAGGAATACGGAGGCCGGCATTCAGAAAATCACGCCAGGCATAGGCCCCTTTCGCGCGACTTGGACCGATCCTCTCCTCCACAAAATACATGTCGGATGTGCAGTGTGTGGGCTGCATAGCCGGGATAACACCGAGGTCGACAAATTTTCGAATATCCTGAGGCCGGACAATCTGTGCGTGTTCAATCCTGAAACGGTGATCCTCCTTGGGATTTTCTTTAAGCGCCCTCTCGTAAGCATCTAAACACAAGCGATTGCCACGAATACCTATGCAGTGGGTATTAACGCCCATATCCGTTTCAAGAGCAGCTTTGGCAACACGGAAAATGTAGTCCGGCGTTATCCGCAGCAAACCGATATTTTCAGGATCATCCGAATAGGGTTCAAAAAAAGCAGCTCCACGTGATCCGAGGGCTCCATCAAAGAACAGCTTAACACTCCTGACCGACAGGAAATGGTTCCCGTACTGCTCGATTCTATTTTCTCGAAAATAGGCTGCCAAATCTCCTTCCAACACAGGATTCTCCTGTTCACCCAGCATGGCATATACCCGCAGCCCGAGCAGATTTTCGTCAATAAGGCTTTTATAGAAGGTTATCTCTTTGGGCGAAATCCCAGCCTCATGAACTCCTGTTAATCCTACAGATAAACAGCTTCTCACCGCTTTGAGAATCCTTTCCCGATATTGTTCTTCCGTATCTTTAGGAATCTGATCTGCAACTTGATTCATGGCCCTGTTGATAAGAACTCCTGATGGTTCTCCGTTTTTCTTCCGATGAATCACTCCACCAAAAGGATCGGGAGTTTCTCTGCTGATTCCGGCAAGTTCCAATGCCTTTGCGTTGGCAAATGCAGAATTTCCGTCGACTCGCCTGAGATAAACGGGATTTTCCGGAGATACGGCACTCAGCGGATCATGCACTGGAAAATTCTTATCCTCCCAGTCATTCTGATCCCAACGCCCCCCCACTATCCATTCGCCAGGCTGGACAGTCTTCACTTTTTCAGCAACTTTTTCGATAATCTCCGCATAGCTCTTCGTTCCGGTGACATTCAATCTTGTGAGCTCTTGTCCCAGACTGTAGAGGTGTGCATGGGCATCAATGAGGCCGGGCAAGACAAGGGTCCCATCAAGATCCAGTATCTCTGTATCGGGCCCTATAAAAGATTCGGCTTTCTTTAGACTCCCTACAAAAATAATACGATCATCTCTGACCACGACGGCTTCCTGTATGGAAAAATTTTCATCAACCGTGACTACTTTCCCGCCGCGGAGAACAAGATCGGCAAGGGATCGATTTTTGCAGGTCAGCTGAACAATTCCAATCAATACGGCCAAAACTCCAAAAACCAGAAACGATTTTTTTATTTTTTTCAATTTGAGCATTAAATTTCTCTCCCGCAAATAATCAGCTTATAGAAAAAAAATTTTTGTGTAAATAATTTCTAATCGGTTAGAACCGTGACCATTGAAAAAAAAGACAGCTCCTGTATACTGCAGAATACTTAAGGAAAAGGATATTCCCATGGATATGCTGAATTTGCTGTCAAAAGAAAGCGCGCTGAGTATTGAACAAATCACAAACACGGTCAAACTCCTGGATGAAGGAGCAACCGTTCCCTTTATAGCCCGGTACAGGAAAGAACATACAGGAAATCTGGATGAGACTCAAATCCGGAACATCTTCCACCGTGCAGCTTATTTCAGGGACCTGGAAGGCCGCCGGGAGACCATCCTCGACACTATCAAGGCACAGGGAAAACTCACGGCTGAACTGGAAATAAAAATCAACAAAGTCACGAATAAGACAGAACTGGAAGATTTGTATCTTCCCTACAAGCCCAAACGTGCTACCCGTGCCAGCAAAGCGCGTGATGCAGGGCTGGAACCACTCGCGTTGTGGCTGCTCAATCTATCAGATACGGCGGCCGACATCGAGCTTTTTGCCAGCTCATACATCAATGAGGAAAAAGGATTCGATAGCACAGAAAAAATAATTTTGGGCGCTTGTGACATTCTTGCTGAAGACCTGGCAAATGATTCTGACATCCGGAGATGGCTTCGCGAGCTGGCAATAAATAAAGGAGCGTTTTCTTCTAAAGTCCGGAAGAAATTCAGGGATTCCAAAACTAAATTCCAGATGTATTACGACTACCGCGAACTAGCAAAAACCATCCCTTCACACAGAATTCTCGGGCTGTTTCGTGGAGAAAAGGAGAACGTTCTTCAGCTTAGTCTAGAGATTCCTGAAGAAAAAGTCCTCACCTATCTCGAAACCCATCTTGTCAAATATCCCCGGAGCGCAGCGGCAAAACTCCTGAAACAAACAGCCGCCGACAGCTGCACGCGGCTTCTCCTGCCTTCGACTGAAACTGAGGTGCGAAAAGACACAAAGATTCGAGCCGATGAAGAGGCCATCAGGGTGTTTGGAGAAAATTTAAGAGAACTCATCCTGGCTCCACCGGCCGGACATAAATCCGTGCTGGGGATTGATCCTGGATTCAGGACAGGATGTAAACTTGCAGCCCTTGACAAAACAGGAAAATTCCTTGAATACGAAGCAATCTTTCCCCATAAACCTCAAAAAGAAAAGGACAAGGCCAAACGGATCGTCCTGGAGATGCTCACCCGGCATCATGTCGCCCTTATCGCCATCGGCAACGGCACAGCCAGCCGTGAAACAGAAACCTTCATTCGGGAAATTCTGAAAGAATACCCATCAGAATCCCGTCCCATATGCCTCATTGTCAGTGAATCCGGAGCGAGTGTCTACAGCGCTTCCAAGATTGCCATCCAAGAATTTCCAGATTTGGATGTGACCGTACGTGGAGCTATTTCCATAGGACGCAGGCTGCAAGATCCCCTTTCCGAGCTGGTTAAAATCGATCCTAAATCCATCGGTGTGGGACAATACCAGCATGACGTCGATCAAAAGAAGCTTAAAATTTCGCTGGATGAAGTGGTCGAAAGCTGTGTGAACATGGTTGGTGTGGATCTGAATCTAGCATCAGAAGAACTTCTCAAGTATGTCTCGGGTCTCAACCGTACATTAGCCAGGAACATCGTCAATCACAGGAACAGCATCGGTTCTTTTGAATCCCGGAAAGATCTAAAAAAAGTGATCGGAATAGGCAGTAAGACATATGAGCAGTCGGCTGGTTTTCTCCGCATCCCAACAGGGAACAATCCTCTCGACAACTCGGCCGTCCATCCTGAACGCTATTCTCTTGTGGAAAACATGGCCAAAGCTTTAAATACAACTTTGGAAAAACTCATAGGAAATGTCTCCCTAGTTCAAGCCATCGATAAAAATCTCTTCATCTCAAATGATGTGGGACTGCCAACTATCGAGGACATTCTGTGCGAGCTGGAAAAGCCGGGCCGCGACCCGAGACAATCTTTCCAGTATGCCTCATTTTCCGAGGAGATTCAGGATATTGGCGATCTTGAGTCTGGAATGGTCTTGGAAGGAGTTGTGACCAATGTCACCAATTTTGGGGCGTTTGTGGATATCGGCGTCCACCAGGATGGACTGGTCCACATCTCTGAGATGGCCGATCGATTTGTCCGCGATCCCAATGAAGAAGCCAAAGTCGGGCAAATCGTTAAAGTTAAAGTTTTGTCCGTCGATTTGGATCTCAAACGCATCGCCCTCTCCATGCGTCATAACTCATAATTAGGGAATTATAAATCAAGATTTTTATAAACAACAAATCCGATCTTTAATGCTATGGCCGCCATCATGAGTATACCTGCAATATAAAGCAATTCCATAATCTATCCCTCCTCCAGAATTTCAATAAAATTACAATTGATGATAAGTTTAGTTTAGCCTAAAACAAAACTAAAGTAAGCATGGATAGATCGACGGAGAAGGATCGTTTGTAGTTGTCAAGGCATTAAAGTCCCTGGACTAGATTCCTGTCGATGCGGCGGCAGAGACAATAGGCTGATGATTTGAAATCCGCTAGGGCAGTCGGCCGTCCTTATTATCTTTGTCCCAAATTGGCAGTTTGAACTGTTGGGGATTTGATTTAAGGACCGTCTCCAGCCATTGTGAGGGATACCCTCTTCCCCGGGCCCGGCCGTTTTCATCTTTGACGTAGCCATCGTTGTACTTGGTGATCAGGAACTCACCGAGTTCAATCCAGCGTTTAACCACATTCTCACCCTGCATGACAGAGTAGTTCGTCAAATACTCGACAAGGAGTTCAGGATCCGCCTGATTCAACTCCAAAGCCGTTTTTTCGATAACGGGCTGAAGAGAAATCATCTGGCCTTCGAGTGCCTTTTGCACGCTCTGGATATCTTTGACCATATCGCTATACCTCAGATTGGCAAAATTGGCTACAAAATTGAAAACCCACCAAGCAGAATCCCAGGAAAACTTTTGAATGTTCCCCTTTGTGAAAGATTCTGGAATGCCCTGTATACAGCAGTAAAGGGGCACATAACATGTGGTGTATGTATCGTCCCATCCATACCAGTAGACGCCGCCAATAGAATCCGGAAGCCATTCACGTGATTGGGAAATGAAGGAAAAGGCGGTCTGTTGAGTCGAAATCGGACGTTCCCAACTGTATGTGACATTGTCTACTTCCCAGGTGAGATCACGAAAGCGCACGGGACATCCAAAGGGGCCGGCATCGATACCTTTGGTCATGTCGAAATCCGTTCCCTCATAGTGGTCACGCATGATGTTTTGTGCATCGGAAAAAGAGAGCTTTTTATCGGGCTTGATCCACAGCGGATAAGGCTCTGTTCCTTGAATTCCCCTCTGGAAATCGGGGCTCAGATTTTTAGACGGGGCACTGCGTCGGAACATACTCCAGACCCGGGCGGCGCAGGTGCGGAGGGAGGACGGCTGCGGCGGATCATAGGCATAGCGGAAGCTGAAAGGTTTACCGGATTTTGAATCATAATAACCTTTCTGTTCGGCAAAAGAGATGACGTCTTTGGAATAAAGGCAGTTCTCAGAATCATCCAGAGGAAACGTCCCTATTCTCGACATGTTTGCATGGGCGCAAATGTATCCGTCAGGAATACGGAGAGCGACCCAATGAGCTCCCTTCCCTCCGGGGCCGGGACCGATCATTTCCATTATCCAGGCTTCCTGTGTGTCTGCAATAGAAAAGGATTCTCCGGAGCTCCCGTAGCCGTACTCATCGACCAGCGCGGCCATAGTTTTGACGGCTTCCCTGGCCGTCTTGACCCTCTGCAGAGTGAGTTCCATCAAAAAAAAATAATCGAGCAATCCCTCTGGATTCCGCAGTTCGCGGCGGCCTCCGAATGTCGTTTCTCCGATGGCCACCTGATGCTCATTCATCAATCCGACGACGGCAAAAGTGTGGGCAACCTCTTTGATCTTTCCTCGAACTTGGCCGTTTCGGCCTAAAATCTCGATCCTTTCATCGGCTTTGTGGTCCTGGGCAGGGATGTATTCCAGATGAGGCAGAAATTCTCCGTCGCAAGTGTAAGTGATCATCACCGAACCGTCTATCGAGGCTCCTTTTGTCACTAGAAAACTCGAACAGTCATCCTGTGCCCCTAGAAAACCGGCCAAGTACATCAAAATAAAAAAAGTCATTCCCATTATTTTAAGATTTTTCATGAATAACCTCCTTTCACATCGTAATAACAAGAATTTAAACTAACCTAAGGATTTTTAAAAAGCAAGCGATTGATCCCCCCCTCAGATACCGAATTCCCCATACCCCCCGATGCTTATTCCTTCAATGCTGCACGCCCCTCCTTCGCATTGTCAACTCCAGGGAGGCCAGTCTGGAAATGGCTCCTTGAAGTGTCCAACAGGATCTCTTGATGGTTATCTCGTTTTGACTAAATTCGGACCACTCAAAATTGCTCAAAATTGATGAAAATTGAGTAAACGGGGATTTTGAAAAAATCCTTGCAACTTATTGTTTCTAAAGGCTTATATGGGGGATTATAATGGTGGAGCTGATGGGGATCGAACCCACGACCTCTTGACTGCCAGTCAAGCACTCTCCCAGCTGAGCTACAGCCCCACCTGAGTGAATTTATCTTACTAAATCTCCTATTTTCAGTCAAGTCAATTGAATAAATGTGACGCCCATTCGTACTCCTATTGGAAGATAAAAAGGCCATAAAGGTTCTCATTTTCCCTTTTAATCCCGACAAATCCGAAATGTTTTATTAACAATTCAGGCAAAACATGCTAGAATGAAATCTTAAAAAGGAACTTATAATGTCCAAACAAAAAAAACAACTCACCTCATACAGAAACATACTTTTTTGGATCGCAGCCGGAATCATTATCATCATCCTCTGGAGCCTTCTTCAATCACCTAACGCCCTTAAAAAGGACGTAGATTTCAGTAATTTCCTCAACGAAGTCGAAGACGGACTTGTCACTGATGTGGAGATTACAGGAAACCAAATTACCGGTAACTACGCGGACGGATCGGAATTTAAAACCGTTTCGACAGAAAAATTCGACGGACTTGTTACGACACTTCGAGAAAACAAGGTGAATATCAAAGTCAATGACACATCCCGCAACCCTTGGTACTCCTATCTTTTCACCTGGTTCCCGATTCTTATCCTTATCCTCTTTTGGGTCTTTTTTATGAGACAGATGCAGTCTGGAGGCAACAAAGCCCTTTCTTTCGGTAAAAGCCGGGCAAAATTATTTTCAGCCGTACAGAAAAAAGCCACATTCAAGGACGTCGCGGGAGTCAAGGAAGCCAAGGAAGAACTCCAGGAAATCATCGAATTTCTAAAGGACCCTCAGAGATTTCAAAAACTCGGAGGCCGTATCCCTAAGGGTGTTATCCTTATTGGCGCTCCTGGAACAGGAAAGACACTTCTCGCCCGAGCCGTCGCTGGGGAAGCCGATGTCCCATTTTTTTCCATCAGCGGTTCCGATTTTGTAGAGATGTTTGTCGGGGTCGGAGCATCCCGTGTTCGAGATTTGTTCGATCAGGGGAAAAAACATGCCCCATGCCTGATTTTCATCGATGAAATCGACGCTGTTGGCAGACAGAGAGGAGCCGGTTTAGGTGGGGGCCATGACGAAAGAGAACAAACACTTAATCAACTCCTCGTCGAAATGGATGGTTTTGATTCCAATGAGGGAATTATACTTATTGCCGCTACCAATAGGCCTGATATTCTGGACAGCGCCCTTCTGCGGCCCGGCCGCTTCGACCGCAGGATCGTTGTCAATATGCCTGATCTTAAAGGGCGTGAAGAAATTATGAGAGTTCATGTCCGAAAAATCCCTCTGGCTAAAAACGTCAATCTTGGAGTTATAGCCCGGTCCACTCCAGGCTTTTCCGGCGCCGATTTAGCCAACCTGGTTAACGAAGCGGCTCTCCTGGCAGCCCGCCACGGGCAAGACACCGTTTCCATGCTGGATTTTGAATCGTCCAAGGATAAGGTTCTGATGGGCGTGGAAAGAAAAAGCATGATCATCAGCGACGAAGAGAAAAAAAGCACGGCCTTCCACGAAGCGGGACATGCGCTCACCGCATCTCTTATTCCTGAAGCCGATCCCATCCATAAGGTCACCATCATTCCCCGGGGCCTGGCTCTTGGACTTACACAGCAGCTCCCTATCGATGACCGGTACACTCATTCCAAGAAATACCTGGAAGCCCAACTGTCCGTACTGCTTGCCGGACGTGTAGCCGAAATTCTTTTCCTCGAAAAGACAACAACCGGTGCGGCCAGTGACTTTGAAAGGGCCACCGATATCGCCCGGAAAATGGTCTGTCAGTACGGAATGTCCGCACTCGGCCCGCTCACCTTCGGCGAACGAGATGATCTGGTCTTCCTTGGAAAAGATCTTGCTATGCATAAAAATTTCAGCGAGAAAACAGCCGAGCACATCGATGAAGAGGTTAAAAACATCATCGGCCGAAATTACAACAGGGCCGAAGAGATCTTAAAAAATAATAAAACCAAGTTGATAAAAATAGCCGAAGCACTTCTGGAAAGAGAGATCCTGGATTCCAGGGAGATCAAAACCCTCATCGAAGGGAAAAAACTGCCGAAAAACAGCGCCGCTGCTCAAAAACGAAAAGAACCACAAAAAAAGACCAGGAAAACTTCCAAAGGAGAAAAACGAACCGCCAAGCCAGCATCAGCAAAAGCATAAAATTGAGAAACCAGGTTACTCTTCAGGTTAAGGGGCAGGAATATGCTCTTGGCCAGCGCACTTGGATTATGGGTATCCTCAATGTGACTCCTGATTCCTTTTCTGATGGAAATCTTCATTTTGATCGAGATAAAGCCGTTAAGCATGGATTAGATCTGATCAAGGAAGGCGCCGATATCCTCGATGTGGGAGGGGAAAGTACCCGGCCCGGATCTGACCGTATCCCGGTTGAGGAAGAGCTGCGCCGCATTCTGCCGGTTATATCCGAACTGCGAGAACACTCGGACATTTTTCTCTCTGTCGACACGACAAAGGCAGAGGTGGCACGTAGAGCTCTAGATGCCGGGACCGATATCATCAACGACATCAGTTCTTTCCAGTTCGATTCTGATATGCTGCCGCTGGCTGCCGAGAGAGGGGCTCCCGTTATCCTGATGCACATGAAAGGGGATCCCAAAACCATGCAGGAGAATCCATTCTATGAAAATCTCCTGGCAGAAGTTAAAGCTTTTTTTCAAGAGAGAATAAACACGGCTGTTTCGTCAGGGATAAAGAGAGAAAAAATTATCATCGATCCTGGAATCGGATTTGGAAAAAAATTTAAGGACAACCTCAGCTTAATCCGAAACCTTTTTTTCTTTGAAGATTTGGGACGTCCCATGCTTGTAGGTCTGTCGCGCAAGTCTTTTATCGGAAAAATTGTGGACACAACTCCTCAGGATAGATTAGAAGGGAGCCTATCTGCAGCAGTTCTGAGTGTATCACAGGGCGCTCATCTGGTCAGAGTGCACGACGTGGCGGCCACGAAAAAGGCAGTTCTTGTTGCTGATGCGATCCTCAACGAAAAAAAACCGGACGAACCTTCACTAAACGACATAGGGGAAAAGCAGCGTTATGTTTTCTAACATTATCGATGCCCTAACCCGCGCCACCATCGGCGATCTCTTTGACATCATTCTCGTTACGATCATTCTCTATTCCTTCTTGCGGCTCATTAAAGACACCAAAGCCTATCAAATGGCCATCGGATTGGGGATCGTTGGGGTTCTCTTTCTTGTGGCCCAGATCGGAAATCTCTATGTCACACAATGGCTGATCCGTACGTTTATCAACTATTTGATCATCGGCATAATCATTCTTTTTGCTCCAGAAATCAGAAGATTTCTCACGTCCATCGGATCCCGGTCATTCAGGAATCCTCTTGCCGCCAGAGCATTCAAAGAAAAAGCCGAGGATATTTTCCTCTCCGTCAGCACCATGTCTAAAAAAAAAATTGGGGCACTGATCGCCCTTGAGAAGAATATCTCTCTTAAAAGTTATGCAGACCGTGGGACAAATATAGATGCGGACGTGTCGAAAGATCTTTTGGTCAGTATCTTTTTCCCTCATTCTCCCCTCCATGACGGAGCTGTCATTCTCAGGGGCAATAAAATTCTTGCCGCAGGCTGCCTCCTTCCTCTTCCAGCCACGCATAACCTGGGAAAACAATTCTTGACACGGACCCGGCATCTGGCAGCCATCGGTCTGTCCCAGGAAACAGATGCCGCCGTCATCGTTGTGTCAGAAGAAACAGGGGCCATCTCACTGGCCACAAAAGGGAGTTTAAAACAGGGCCTTGAGCTGAGCAAACTCAAAGAAAGCTTGCTCCATTATTTGAAATAGCACTCCAATGAATAAGATTCTTAGAAATATATTTGTCAGAAACTGGGGGCTCAAATTGTTTTCTTTCCTCCTCGCTCTTGTAATCTGGTTTATAATCATCCCGGAAGAAAAACTCTCTTTTGAAACATCCTTATCAGTTCCCCTGCTGCTTGATAACGTACCCGCGGGCATGGAAATTGTTGAAAAACCTCCCCCCACGATAGATGTCACCATCAAGGCTCCCCAAAGACTGATCGACATGATAAATTCTGGAACAGTCCAGGCCAGGCTAGATCTCTCGACAGCCCGCGTGGAACAGACTGAATTCCCTATAAACCGGAATATGATAAGTTATCCTCAAGGAGCAGAAGTCAAAGAAATCTCTCCGAGCCACGTCATGATGCGTCTGGAAAGGTCGAGAGAGATTTTGTTGGAAGTTAAACCTATCTATGTCGGGCAATTACCGGAAAACCTGACGATTGTAAGTGTAGACGTTATCCCAAAAGAGGTGTCCGTCATCGGCCCTGAAAGCAAAGTGAAAGACACCGAAACGGTCAGAACCAGCCCAATCGACCTCTCTTCTCTAACCGGATCCATTGACATGCAAACCGACCTCATCCTCCCTGACCCCGCTCTTCATGTAGCCTCTTTTGAAACAGTCATCACGGTCAGATTCATCATTGAAGAGAAAAATCCGGAAGAATATATCCCAGAAAAGAAAAAGAGAAAGAGAGCGTAAAGGAAGCAGCATAAGATGGACAGGTTGTTTGGAACGGATGGGATACGCGCAGTGGCCGGACAATTCCCCCTCGATTATTCTTCTGTCCTCAAACTGGGAAAAGGATTGATCGCACTCCTCAAGGACGAAGGGCTAGATCCTCATGTCCTCATCGGAAGGGACCCCAGAGAATCGGGGATATGGCTCCATGATGCTCTTTGTCAGGGCATTAAAGAGGCCTCGGGTGAAGCGGTGTCCTTGGGAGTAATTCCCACACCAGCCCTCTCTTATCTGACAAGCAAGCATACTTTCTCGGCAGGTATTGTCATCTCTGCATCACACAATCCCTTTCAAGATAATGGCATCAAAATATTTTCTCCACAAGGAACAAAAATAAGTGATATTTGGGAGAACAAGCTCGAGGAGACTATGCGGACTTCCCACGACAGCAATACTCGAGAAGTGGCCAACGCCCTCCCCGATAGAAAACTTATCAAAGAATACAAAGATTTTCTCAAGGATCAATTTATTGACATTCGGATGGAGAAACCCTATAAAATTGTC
This sequence comes from uncultured Eubacteriales bacterium, assembly GCA_964633715.1. GTDB lineage: Bacteria > Acidobacteriota > Aminicenantia > Aminicenantales > Aminicenantaceae > JAUWVG01. The sequence goes on along the minus strand of CAZWHQ010000021.1, from coordinate 21,134 downwards.
CTCGATTGTGCAAATGGAGCCAGTTCATTCTTCGCTCCTGAAATATATTCAGACCTGGGATTCAAAGTTTTTCCTATAAATGCTTCTCCCAACGGAAAAAATATTAACTTCAACTGCGGCTCCCTGCATCCAGAGATTCTCGCTCAGACAGTCAAGGATTTTGGAGCAGATATTGGCGTGGCCTATGATGGGGATGCTGACAGGGCCCTCTGTGTCGATGAAAAAGGAACCATCCTTAATGGAGACCACACGCTGTTTGTCTGTTCCCAATATCTTAAGGAATTAGGGCGCTTGAAATCGAATACCGTTGTGGCCACCACAATGAGCAACATCGGGCTCGATACAGCCCTGGAGAGAATGGACATAAAACTCGTCAGAACTCAAGTCGGAGATAAATATGTCCGGGAACAGATGGTCGAGCTGAACGCCAACCTAGGCGGAGAGCAGTCCGGGCACACTATATTTCTCGAGGAATGCCCGAGCGGAGACGGCATTTTGACCAGCCTGAAGATCTGTGAAGTCATGTTGACAAAAAATACTCCCCTTTCCCGGCTCGTTTCGGATTTTAAAGAAAGTCCGCAGATCCTGTTGAATGTAGAGGTGGCAAAAAAGAAAGATTTCAACCTTTTCCCCGAGATTCTCGACACCATGGGCCGGATAAAAGACAGCCTAGGGCATGAGGGCCGCCTTGACCTCCGTTATTCAGGGACAGAACCACTCGCTCGCATCATGATCGAGGGAAAAGAAAAAAGTCAAATCCAGGCTGAAGCAGAAAATATGGCCGCGGTCATCTCAAAATATCTTGGATAAAAACGGGAGGAGAAAAATGAGACTTGCAGTCAATATCGATCATTTTGCAACCTTGAGAGAAGCCAGAAGAAGTTCTGAACCCGAACCCCTTTTAGCGGCTCTTTTATCAGAAATAGCAGGCGCAGAAGGTATCGTCTGCCATATTAGAACCGATAGACGTCACATTAAGGAACGGGACCTTCACTTGCTCAAAGAAGCCATCAAGACTAAACTCAATATTGAGATGGCCGCCACAAATGAAATGAAGAATATCGCTTTGGATGTGAGGCCCGATGTCGTCTCTCTGGTTCCCGAACGGCCGGAAGAATTGACCACCGAAGGGGGATTGGATGTAATGGCAAACGAAGATCATCTGACTGCCCATATCCAAGACCTGAAAAACGAAGGAATCCGCGTCAGTATTTTTGTCGATCCCGACGTGGGGCAGATCGACGCCTGTCATCGAGTCGGAGTGGACCTGATCGAGATAAATACCGGAAAATACGCGGATTCACGGACCGGAGAAGAACAAAATCTTGCCTATGAGGAAATAAAAACCGCAGCGGCACATGGTTTTCAAAAGGGACTGGAAATCCATGCCGGTCATGGACTGGATTACAAGAATATTCATCCTATAACCAGACTCCCGGAAATTGTGGAATTCAGCATCGGTTTTTCTATTGTGGCACGGGCTGCAATCGTTGGAATCGATCTGGCTGTTCGAGAAATGGCCGCACTTATCGAATAGGGGGGGATTTGATGGACACAAAAATTCATATCGAACGGCTGAAAAAAGACATCCTCGAACTCTCTCAAATCGGGCAAACGGAGGACAACGGTGTCAGTCGTCCATCCTTCAGCAAACCCGACTTCGAAGCCCGGGAGTGGCTCAAAGACAGGTTCCAAAATTCTGGATTAAATGTCCGTCAGGACGGAGCAGGAAACATCTTCGGACGAATCGACGGAAAGGGAAAAACAGTTATGGCCGGCTCCCACATCGATTCTGTCGTCAATGGAGGCAAATTTGATGGGCCGGCAGGAGTTCTCTCAGCACTCGAGTGCCTGAGGCGAATCCAAGAAGAAAACATCCCTGTTGTCAAACCTCTAGAGGTGGTCTCATTTACAGATGAAGAAGGAAATCTCGTAGGGGATTTTCTTGGAAGCCGTGCGTTTATCGGCCGCTTAGATAGAAAAATCCTTGAGGAGGGAGTTACTCAGTTTGGCCTCCCTTTTTCAGAAATACTCAAAGGCACAGAATTCACTGTTGATTCCATCATGAACGCACACAACGACCGGCCGGAATTGGAGGCCTTTTTAGAGATCCATCTCGAACAGGGCCCTGTTCTGGAAGCCGAAGACATCTCTATCGGTATCGTGGACCGGATCGCAGGCAAAAATTACTGGTTGTGCAGCTTGCTGGGCAAAGCCAGCCATGCAGGTACGACACCCTTCGAACTTCGTCATGATGCGTTTGTAGGATTGTCAGATTTTGCCCTTAAGGCAACTCAACATGTGGCCACACATCATTACGGCAGTATGGTCACTATCGGAAAAGTTTTTGTGTCTCCTGGAGCATTCAGCATCGTTCCGGGCCGTGCAGATTTTTCGCTGGATTTCCGGAGTACATCCAAAGACACTCTTGAAACCATGGCCAAATCACTTCTGGAGATGGCAGAAGAAGTGGCCGCAACACGCGGTTTAGAATTTACATATAAAATCATTGACACAACAGAACCGACACCGGTGGCCGATCGGATCCTTGCTTTGCTCAGCGAAGGATGCGGAAAACTGGATTATCCGAACATGACTCTTCCCAGCGGAGCTGGTCATGATGCGCAGATTTTAGCTGATATCACCGATTCTGGAATGATTTTTATCCCATGTGAAGATGGAATCAGTCACTCCCCTGAAGAAAACATCCAGTGGGAAGATCTAGAAAAAGCCGCTAATCTCCTGCTCCACTCTTTAGTAAACCTGGCTACCTGAATAATTCATAAAAAATTTCAATGTTTTTTATGAATTATCCAGGTCGAAGTGATTTCAACATTTTTTTTTGGACTCAATACTTCTCCAATTCCTTATCTGCCCGGAAGTCTCGATTTTCTTTTTTTTGAGACTGCTTCTTTTTTTCTTCCAGCATTTTGAGTTTGGCTCTTTTCGAACGTTTTCGTTTCTGCCTTCTGATTTTTTCGATGCGCTGCTGCTCCTCGCTTTTCTTGCCAAGAATTTGGGCCTCGATCTTGTCTGCGAGAATCCGTCTCGCTAGATATCTGTTTAGAGCCTGTGTTCTTTCCTGCTGGCATTTGACTTCAATCTTTGTGGGGAGGTGTTTGAGATAAACGCAGGTGGCCACTTTATTGACATTTTGTCCGCCTTTGCCACCAGAACGAACAAACTTTTCTTCTATATCCTTTTCAAAAATCCCAAGCTCCTCCATTTTCTGCTGCAACGTCTCTTCTTTTTTCTTGCTGACTGCAATATCGCTCATAGGTCTCTCTTGTGTCTGACCCCTTCATTTTTATTATAGACAAGGTGACGGCCGTGAGCAAGGACAAGGAGAAAGAATTGACTATAAGAAAGATTTCAGATAAACTTTTTTTTCTTCGAGAATCTTTATTAAAAGGAAAATAATCATGACAATCAAAAAAAGATACGTGTTAAAAACTCTCATCCTGGTCTTGCTTTTTTCACTCACCTGCCTCCCGAATATCCAAGCAGAAGAAAAACTGCTTACGACAGCCGAATCCAGTGAATTCACGGCCACATCTAGATATGCTGAAGTCATGACTTTTATCAAAGAACTCCAAGGCTTGAGCCCTTTAATCCGTGTAGAGAGGCTCTGCGTGAGTCCTGAGGGACGGGAAGTTCCTCTTCTTATTTTAGGAAATCCCCCTCCCTCTTCTCCTCTGGCCTTAAATTTTGACTCAAGAATCGTCGTCTATTTTCAGGCGAATATCCACGCCGGTGAAGTCGAAGGCAAGGAAGCCTCTCTCATGCTGGCCCGAGACATTTTGCTCGATAAAAGCCTCCCTTATCTCGACGATCTGGTCATTCTTTTAGCACCGATTTTCAATGCGGACGGGAACGAGAAAATGGCTCCCAATAACCGCCGGGGTCAGGTTGGGCCGGAAAAAGGGGTTGGTGTCCGCTATAACGGCCAAAATCTTGACTTGAACCGGGATAGTATAAAGATGGAGAGCCCGGAGATTCAAGGCTTGCTGCACAATGTTCTCAACCGCTGGGATCCGGTCCTTCTTGTTGATCTTCATACTACGAACGGCTCCTACCATGAAGAACCTGTGACCTATTCCTGGCCTCTCAATCAGAATGGGGATACCTCAATCATCAACTACATGAAGGATAAAATGATGCCCTGGATTTCTCAAAATCTTCAGGATAAATATGATACGCTGGCTATTCCCTACGGAAATTTCACAAACCGCAGCGAACCGGAGGAAGGTTGGCGGACATTCAGCCATCTGCCCCGCTATGTGACCAACTATATGGGATTGAGAAACAGGCTTTCCATTCTCGATGAAAACTATTCCTATGCCGATTTCAAGACAAGAGTTCTGGGATGTTACAATTTTCTCCGATCCATCCTCGACTACTGTGCTGTCAATAAAGATGAAATTTCTCATCTCCTTTTGGAGGCCGATAGAAATGCTGTCAAAAGAGGTTTGAATCCCGTTCCGGATGCAACGTTTGGGACAAAATTTGAAAATAAAGTTCTTGAAAAGCCTGTCACCATCCGCGGCTGGGAAATGGAGGTTATCCCAAGAGAGGGAGGCCGTCCGACTGTCAAGAGAACAGATACGAAAAAGACTTACACCGTTCCCTATTTTGCCGATTTTGTTCCGACAGAAAACGTCCAGCTGCCATTTGGCTACCTCATCCCCCTCAGCGACTCTATCATCTTAGAAAAACTTCTTCTTCATGGAATAACGGTGGAAAGGCTCCTAGAACCCCGTGTGCTTGAAGTCGAAACCTTCCAAATAAAAGAGATAAAAGCCAACACGCGGCTCTATCAAGGTCACCACATGAATACGGTGACAGGTGAGTATATTGTCGAAGAGAAGGAATTCCCCGCAGGAACCCTATTTGTGGGAATGGCTCAGCCGCTGGCCAACGTTGCCGCATATCTTTTGGAACCTGAAAGTGATGATGGTCTTCTCGTCTGGAATTTCTTCGACCGATATCTGGCTTCCCAATGGGGTGGAGGTCTCAGCGCCTATCCAGTCAACAGACTTTTAAATCCCGCAAATCTCGTCAAAGAAACGTTGCATAAAAAATAAGGAATTTCAGAGAAAGAAGTTTTTATATTAGGCGGATACTTTCCTTTTTTTGGCGATGAGAAATTTTCCACAGTTCTCACAGACATAGATATCGTTGCTGCCTTCGATAGCGGACCGCATTCCTGTGGCCACGTTGATGTAACATCCTTGGCAGGCTCCATCCTCCACTTCGGCCACAGCAAAACCATACCGTTCCATAAGTCTGTCGAATCTGTCCAGAAGAGACGCATCCATTTCTTCTCTTATGAACACGGCTTGCTTTTTCAGCTCTTTGAGTTTTTCTTTTCTCGATTTTTTCTTTTGTTGTTCGATTTTCTGGAGCTTGAGGAGAAGGCTAGCGCGGCTGATAATTTTGTCTTCTGGCTGCGGGAATTGCAAAACAATTTCAGATAGGATTTTAAAAAGCTCTGTTCTGTTCGCCGCATTAAAAAGCCTTTTCTGGAATGAATCTCTGCTCAGATACTGCGCAAGGCCCGCAAAGAGGTGATTAAAAAGTCCAGGAATCGCTGGATTCCATACAACAAGAATGATTATATGTACTTTTTTATTGTCGATGGCTTCGAAGTCGATCCCTTTTTTGGATCTCCCTACTGCAACGGTTATGTCCCCTCCTGTGTTTACTCGGGCATGGGGAAGAGCCACTCCATGTCCAATGGCCGTGGAATCCAACCGTTCCCTATCAATAACCCGGGTAAGGATGGGTTTTTTATTCTTGATCAGTTTTTTTTTCTCAAGAACGTTGAGAAGTTCTTCTAAAGCCTGGATTTTTGTCGAAGCCTTGAGATCATATACGACTTGAGTGGGGGTTAAAAAATCTGAAAAATGTGAAACTTTGGATACTTCCATCTCCATTGTGTTCGTATTTTATCATAAAAAGATTCATCTCCAAAGCAAAAAGTTTAATTAAGGCCTGGCCTGCAAAACATGAATAACTCTTTTCAGAGTCAAATTAATATCGAGAAAATAATTCATGTTTTGCAGGCCAGGCCCTAAACTTTTTTATCAGACTTGTGATATATTGTTAAATCTATTTTACTCATAAAAGTAAAATGTCTAATCTCAAAGCCAAAGCCCAAGAGCTGATTTTTGAATTCAAGGGGGATGACTACATATTTGGTCTGAATTGTTTGGACAAAGTCGGAAAAATAAGCGCCCTCACCGGAGAAAAGATTCTCCTCATCACAAACCTCCATCAAAGAGGGAAAAAATATTTTGACCGAATCGTAAAATCGCTAAAATTTTCGAACTTAAACATTGTCGGGCACACACAAACTGCACGTCCGAATTCTCCGAAGGAGGATGTCTTCCGTATGGCGGAGACCCTTCTGGCCTCAAAATCCGACAGCCTTCTCGTCGCATCAGGAGGATCCGGCATTGATGCTGCAAAAGCGGCCATAGTATTAGCCAACTTTGGGGGTGATTTAGAAGATTATTATGGAGTCGGGAAAGTCACAGAAAAAATCAGGAAATCCAAAAAAAAACTGACTCCTTGTCTGGCTTTACAGACAGCATCGGGTTCTTCGGCACACCTGACCAAGTACTCAAACATCACGGATTTTCAAACTAGTCAAAAAAAACTCATCATCGATACGGCCATCGTCCCTCCAAAGAGTCTCTTTGACTACAGTCTAACCCAAACGATGTCTAGGGACTTTACCTGCGATGGCGCTTTTGATGGGCTGGCACACTGCCTTGAAGTCTACTATGGAGCAAGCAAAGAATTCTTAGATAAAATTGAAGAAGTGGTTCTTACTGGGATCGAACTCATTCTTGCTAACTTAGAAACAGCAGTGATTTTCCCGGCGAATCTTGAAGCTAGAGAGGCCCTCGGTCTTGCGACTGATCTGGGGGGCTATGCCATCATGATGGGTGGAACCAACGGTGCTCACCTGACAAGCTTTTCTCTTGTCAATATTCTCAGTCACGGCCGTGCCTGTGCACTGCTCAATCCTTATTACACTGTATTTTTTGCACCAGCCATCCAGCATCAGCTTCACCGGTTGGCTGACCTTTTCGCAAAATACGGCCTCATGTCTTTTGAGAGTTCGTCACTAGAGGGAAGAGAACTCGGGACAGCCGTCGCAAAAGGATTGATCGCGCTGAGCAAAAAAGTCGACTTTCCAACCACCCTGTCAGAGATCGGCGGGATGAATGAGTCGTTTATCGATAAAGCCCTTGCTGCAGCAAAAAATCCTCAGCTTGAATCAAAATTGAAAAACATGCCTATCCCTCTAAGGGTAGAGCATGTGGATGAATACATGCGCCCTATTCTCCAAGCGGCCTTGACGGGTGACTTTAATCTCATCAAGATGTTTGAATTACCAAAGGAAACACGGAAGCCATGAAACCTGTTCCTCTCAATCTCGGACATATCCGCTTCACGGTCGATGTCCCCAATGAATCGGATATTCTTTCCATGGGATCTAGCCATCCCCTGGAAAATCCAGGGAAGGACATCAAAAGTGTTCTGGACCATCCAAATTCCGGCCCTGCCCTAAATACAATTGTACAGGGAAAACTGGAGATTTCTTCTCAAGCAAAGGCTGTTGTGGTTCTTTCTGACAACACACGCCCTGTGCCCTATCGAGGAGAGGAAGGCATCCTGCTCCCAATCCTGGACACATTAATGGAAGCCGGACTCTCTCCCCCTTATATCCGTCTGCTTTTTGCTACAGGCACACACCGTTTGATGACAAAAAAAGAGCTGGAACGTCTGCTCGATCCTAAAGTTTTTTCTCTGGGACTTGAAATTCTCCAACATGACAGCCGGGATCCCCGCCAACTGATCTTCTTGGGAAAAACAAAGATCGGTGGAGATATCTTCATCAATAAAGCGTATATGGAGTGCGAGATTAAAATCTTAACCGGACTTGTTGAAAGTCATTTTATGGCCGGAGTTTCAGGAGGAAGAAAATCCATATGTCCCGGTCTCCTCAGCGAAGCCTCTACTCAAATTCTTCACGGAGGGCCCATCCTCAGCTCCACCTTCGCAAGAGATCTTGTTCTCGATAACAATCCGGTGCATGAAGAGGCGACCAGAGTGGCAAAAATGGCAGGCTGTGACATGGTCATCAATGTCACTCTCGACTCAGATTATAAAACCACAGGTGTTTTTGCCGGAGGCCTGGAGGACACTCTTCTTCATGCCCACCGGAAGATCAAGTCCTACGCGGCCATTCCCGTCCACAAAAAATACGACATCATCCTCACCCACGCAGGATTTGTGGGTGTCAACCATTACCAGGCCGCCAAAGGGGCCGCTCTCTGTGCGCCCATTATTGAGGACAACGGGATATGCATTCTAGCCGCTTTTCATACGGATTTAGATCCCATCGGTGGTAAAAATTATAAAAAAATGATGCGATTTCTCGGTAAAGTGGGGACTCAAACATTTTGCCAAACGATTCTCGATCCCTCCTGGACATTTGTTCCTGAACAGTGGGAAGCTCAGATGTGGACGCGCCTCTTCAAAAAAACGGAGCCGGAAAATCTCCTTTACTGCACATTGGACATACCAAAAGAGGCCTTTTCTTGGCTCCCGGAAAGAGATGCCCGAACCATCGTCCCTGAAGCAGCCAGTCTCCAGGAGCTGGTTTCAAAATCCTTAGACTGGGCTGTCAAAAAGAAATCAGATGAGCTTAAGAGAGATCCCAGAGTAGCCGTTCTTGCCGACGGCCCGTACGGTATCCCATTTCTTAACGCACGTCGTAGCGGATGAAAGAGAAAAACGCGGTGGAAAAAAACAGAATATTAAAAATAATCAATGCCGTAAGGAACGGCAGGACGCCTTTAATTCTGTCTAAAAGCGGCTCATCAGTATAGTGAAACCTGGGCATGTCGCTGACATCAACAGGAGAATTAGATACATCAACTGTTGGATCTATTTCCCGAAGGGCGGCCGTCTTTTCCTTAGCATAATCGCTAAACATTTGCCAGTATTGACTCCTGAGCCTCTCAAAATGTTTCGAGCTCCTCATCCCTGTCGCTGAAAGATCGGTCGCAAGGTAGGTGAAGCTGGATAGAGGGGACATCATGGAAAGATAGATAGAAAGTTTCGTTTGGCGTTCGATCTTTCGGTTCTGATCATCTCTAATCACTTCGACTTTTGCGCCTTGAATCCGATTGGCCTCACTCCAGGCTTCATTCACCGCCGTCCTCATTTCCTCATAGGCTTTTTTAAACTCCGGATCGCTGGCAATCCTCTTCTGTGTCTCTTCCTTTGACAGACTCGATTCATAGTTGGGATACTTCAATTGGACTTCTTGACGTCTTTCCTTGGATAATTTATTGCCAAGCGCATCTCTTTCCGTATTGTAAATGCGGCTGACTTCTCTGTCGATCGTTATTTTTGAAGGTGTTTTGGCAAAAAAAGAGGCCATGTAGGGTGTCAAACTGGGAATGACAAGGATAAAAAGAACCCAAACAAAAAGAGAGGTCATAATGGACGAAGAACCGGTCTTGTGGCGGGAGGAGATCAATATGCCGAGACAGTAAAACAGCGTGACATAGAGAACAGCCGCAAAAAAGATCAGGGCCAAGGCCCCCCAGTCACTCCCCTTCCAGGAAATCCTCGGATTAAGCAGTATGACAATTTGGCTCAATCCCAAAGAAAAGGTAAAAGGGATAAGCAGCGTCAGAGTACCTCCGATTGTCTTTCCCAGCAAAACTTTTGCCCTGGAAACATTGTTTGACAGCATCAGCTTGAGTGTCCCCTCCTCTTTCTCCCCGCAGATAGAATCGTAGGAAAAGAGAAGCGCGATGAGGCTTAAAAGAATAGTCACGATAAAAGTTAGATCGATGAGTGGAAACATTACGGGCAAAGGGTCGTTGTCGAACTCTTCGATGTTCACTTCGAGGGAGATGCCCCTGATTAAGCTGTAGAACGGCAAGGGAGGCTGTGCTGGATTTATGACACCGGCAATCCTGTTGAAATGAGCATAATCCCTCAAGTAGTTTTCGCGTTCTGTCCGCCGCATAGAGAATTCATCCAAATTCCGCACATAATCGTTGGTCAGAATCACGGATGTCGCAAGAACAATGATAACCAGCAGTAAAAATGTCACTAAAAAACGGGATGAAAAAATATTGTTCAAGATTTCCTTTTGAATAATATTTTTGAGCATGTTCTACCTCACATCATACCGGGCAAAAGCCATGTAGCTCAGGGCAAAAAAGAGGATATTTAAAAAAATCAGCCAGGCCATGTCAAAAAGTGTTCCTTTAGCAAAGACTTCGGACAGATCCCGATACTGGTACTGAAAAGCCGGGTACTGCCTCGGCTCTCGATCCAATACCGCGGCTGAAATTTCCGGGAAAATACTGTTGTTGTAACTGATAACAGCTTTTTTCAGGTTTTCCTCCTCCCCGATTCCGGTCCCGGCCAAATCCGTCACAGCATAGACAAAGCTGGACACAGGAGAGATCCGGTTGATATTTTTAGAAAGCCGGACCAGTTTGTTGAATTTGTTCCTGTAGTCTTCCTCAAGCAGTCCGTGTTCGCGGTTGATCTGTGCATAACGATCCGTCCAATTCCTGTCTTGTATACCCAGGAGAACTTCCCTGGTCCAGATCTGGTTTCTCTTTTCGCTCAAACCGGCAACCGAGGGAACATCCACAAGCTGCCTGGCTAACAGGTTCCCTAAATTTGGGATCACAAAAACCATCAGCACCCAGACAAAAAGCAGGGCCACAACGGAGATGGCGGCTTTTTTTGTTAGAGTGGATATAAGAATTCCTAAACTGAGAAAAAGCGCTATATAGAAAAGAGTCACACACAAAATTAAAACCAACCTGACCAGTTGATTCGCAGAGAAATGAATATCACGGTCCAGGTTCACAAAGGCAAATCCCAGCAGAACCACCAATAAAAAAGGAATGGATAGGCTTAAAAAATTGCCGAGCCACTTTCCAATAAGGATTTTCGCGCGGGACGTTGGATTAGACAGCATCAGCCCCAAGGTGCCGCGCTCCTTTTCTTGGCTGATCTGGTCAAATCCAAACAGAAGAGCCACGAGAGACAGGACAACTTTGACGATATACATAAAATCAGGAGTGGGGAAAAAGGAAAAAACCTCATTACCGGATTTCTGTCCTGCCCTCACAGTGATCCCTATAACCGTGCACTCGAATGAGCGTCCCATGGTTTCGTCCAATCCCTTGGAAAACATCGATAGAGGATTGGGAGCCAGAACTGCAATCGGATCTTCAAGAGTTGGTTTGATAATATCATAATCAGCAAGGCGCTCTTTAAAATCCCTGTACATGATAAAAAAACTTGTAAAGATCAGGATCACAGTCAGAACAATAACAATGAAAAATTTATAACTCAAAAGATTCGAAGCGATTTCTTTCCGGGCTAACGTCCACATTGTTTTATTCTCCCTCTTAGGCAGGAAGCGGTTCGGCACGCATATAGTCGATGTAAATCTTGACCAGATCTTCGTACTGAAGTTCCTCTCGGGTTCTTTCCATAACAAGACGGCCTTCTTTCATGATCCCTACACGATTGGCCACATCTTTTGCCCGGAAAATGTCATGAGTTGACATCAAAACAGCTTTGCCTTCTTCTCTGAGTTCATTGAGGATATCCAAAAATTCAGAGGCCGCTTTTGGATCCAGTCCAGAAGTCGGTTCATCAAGGAGAATCGTTGGGGCACCTTTGATAATAGCAATCGAGATCCCGAGTTTCTGGCGCATCCCTTTGGAAAAACTTTTCACCCTCTGCTCGAAGGCCTTTTCCTGAAGGGAAACGCGGCGCATCACCAGATGATAATCCTCCCTGCTCAAATTTGTTTTCCCCCCTAGTTTTGCGAAAAAATCCAGGTTTTGCCGTGCCGTAAAATTCCCGTAGAGCATGACGTTTTCAGAGACAAAAGACACATGTTTTTTTGCCTCCAGAGGATCTTTGGTCACATCGATTCCATTTATATAACACGTGCCGGTAGTCGGCGGAAGAAAATTCAAAAAAAGATTGATCGTTGTCGTTTTTCCCGCACCATTAGCGCCCAGCAGACAGTACACTTCTCCCGGACGAACTTCTAAATTCAGGTGATCCAAAGCGAGTACACCATCCTCATATCTTTTAGAGAGATCCTCTGCTTTGATGATAGGTTCTGATTTCGCCATTTTTGCCTCCATATTTTAATTTATCTTCTTGTCAGCTTTATTCCAAAAACAACAATCCCCACAAGCAATCCGATGAGCAAAGCGATCAACAGCGTAATACCCAGGACATTCGTCTTTGCACTGAGATGAACCCTGACAATTTTATCTTCGGACTCAACCCTCCGATTGTCGGCGAGACATTCGGTCCTTATCCTCGGTTCATAATCTCCAACAGAGACATCATCCGGGGGGATAAATTTGAGGTTAACAATCTCTTCTTGATTCTGTTCCAAGGTCGCGATGAGATCCGGCTGAATTTCCGCCTTCCAATTTAAAGGGAGATCAGAAAAAATTCTGATGTTATTGAGCAGCCGTGTGCCTGTGTTGACAATCCGGACTTCCATGTCCACGCTCTCTCCCACCTTGATTTCGTGGTAGAGATTGACGGCCTGGACTTCTATTCTTCCAACTCCCCGTGGAATCAGTTCCAGATTGACATTCCCGGCGTTTAGATTTTCTATTTCATTGAGATCGATGAAGGCATCTTCCGCAAGCATTTCCTGGAGACGGGCGGCCTGCTTATTATCGAGAGCCAGAGCACTGAATTCTATCGGCTTATCCATAACCACCTGATCATCGGCATTTTTAGGGAGATAAAGCCTCAAAGACAGCTGCATACTGGTTACCCCCTCGGTAAATTTAATCTGGGACAGGCGGGCCTGGGTCTGAGGATCGACAAATTCATAGGTGATCTGACGGGGAAGATTGATAATCTGAAGCCGAAAAATATTGGCCTCCCCACTGAATTTTTCAAGAGAGAGATCAAAAGTGGCCTGGCTTTCCAGGTCTGCTTCCTGAGAAAACTGAGCCGAATTGATTGTGACAATGTTGGCACTCAGACCCTTCTGCAGATAGACAGATGTTGTTTCATTTTTTCCAGAATAAAAAACGTTGACATCCAGGTTCTCCACGTCTTTCAGCAGTTGAAATGTGACCTCCTTCTCTTCTTCCAGAGCCAGCGATGGGATGCCCTTTTCGTAGGGATCGGAAATGATTTTGCCCTCTGAGTGAAGAGAGATGTACACGTCTTTTATTTCTTTTAAAAAATCCAACGGAAAGAGGTCCTGAGCATCGATATTCAGTTTGGCCAGCTCTTTGAGTTCTTTTGAGGAATACCTGAGTGATACCCGGACGAATTTTTTTCCCGCCTTATCCTGAAATTTGACAGCACTGGCCACAGAGATCCTCGCCTCGCTGCCCATAAAACTGATCAAAGCTTCCTGGTAGCTCACAGAAGCTTGAAGATAGGCGGTCCTCTTCCGGGCAAAATCCTCTTCCGAGATCAGCCCCTCCTCTTTGAGCTTGAGGGCTCTGTCAAAATCACCTTTCATCTCTTCCTGCACGAGCTGAGCCTTTTTCAGGGTCAGCAGCTTCATGGTCTGCGATTCCTGTGCATAGGTCACAAAAATACATGTGGTCAGCAGAAGAACCACAAGAACTAGATGTTTTACATTTTTCATGCCATATCTCCTTTTCTTATCACTATTTATTTTGAGTTTTTTCATCGTTTGTCATACCTCACTACAAGAAAATATCCCACCATAAAAAACAAGAGGCAAAGGATCACGAGGATCGATAAATCTATTAAAATCGGAGAGAGGTTATCTTTCAGCCGGGGAAACTGTTCCTGAAATTGTGGAACAGAGGCATATTCGACCGGAAGCCGCGAAATGCCCGCATTTCCCGTTGTCAGCGGCAGAGTCAGAAGATGAGGGCTCTTGTCATCGGGCCTGTCTTTTTCTTCTACAAAATCATATAAGAGCTGTTTGAATCTATTGGCCTGACGGAAAAAATTTTCAAATCTCTTTACTCCGGTTCCGGCAATTTCTTCTGTTAAGTATTGAAACACGGAAACAGGAGAAACTCTTGTCAACAATTTTGTGCGTTCCACCTGACTGATCATTTGATTTATAAAGTCGTTATAGATTTGATTGCGGACATTCATGATGTCCATACACCACTGCGCCCGGAGAGGCACCCATTCCGCAAACGGGTCTCCATTCCAGCTGCCGGCTCCCGTATCTTTGTATTTTATCTCATAAATTTCATCTGAGGTCGTTTCAATTCTCTTTTCGATTTCTCCTTTTTTCGGGATTGGATAAAACTGATGGGCAATCAGATTCCCGGTTGCCGGAATAACAAAAGCCATAAAAATCCAAATAAAGAGAAGAGTGATCGCACTCGTCACAGATTGTGAAAATATGGAGGACACCGTCATCCCCATGAGCAGAAAAAGAGAAAGAAAAACCAGCGACACAAAAAGGAACAAAAGCACTTTCCCGTAATTTATAGAAATCTCACCGCTCAAATTGATGAGAAGCAAGCCGATGAGACCGCCAATGACAAGGGGAATAGAAATTGTGATCAACAGTCCAAAAAATTTCCCGGAGAAAACCTGAACAGTTTTGACGGAATTGGAAAAAATCAATGAGAGAGTATTCTGCTCCTTTTCACCGGATATTGAATCATAACTAAGGATAAATGCCAAAAAACTCAGGACAATAGCCACAATAAATTCCCAATCCACTGTTTTAAATCCGCGAAGTAGGGCATTGCTTCGTCCTACCACTTCTGGAAAGTCAAGATAGAATATATCGGTGAGAAATTTGTTCGGCAGGAATTTTTCGTTGGCCTCAGATAAAAATTCAGAGGGATTCGGCCCTTTGAGAAGACTCTGCTCAAACCGGGCCAACTGGAGAAGATCCTCGCTTTTCTCCACCAACTGGTTCTCATTCGCCGTTGTATCACTCCTGTAATCCAAAACCTTCTGGCTGTAATTCCGCATAAAAATGATAGAGCTGACCACAAACAGCAGGATGGTCAGGATCAGAATGAGATAAAATCTGATGGTGTTTAAATTCTCTCTAAGTTCCTTAATGAAAATTTCTTTGATCATGGTCATCTCACATCGTAGAGATAAAAGGCTCCGGCAGAACCAAGGAAAAAAATCAGATTGAGTAAAACGAGAACAAACAGTAGGGTGATCACTCGAGGGAGTATATCCGGCAGGATTTCTTCCTGATAACTGAAACGGGGAAAATCCGATAGATTCAGGGGATCGTAATCCTCTAAGGTGTAGTAGCTTCCATCCGGTTTTCTGTAATTGACTTTTTGGTATTCTTCCCGGGGCAGAATGTCTTTTTCTTCCATTACCGTAAACCACCGGAGAGATTGAAAGGCATCTTTGCTATTTAAATAATTAAACACCGATTCTCTGTACAGGGCCGCCTGTTGAATATATCTTTCATAATTCGTGATATCCGTCCGAGCAATCATTTCAGAGATTTCTTGAAAGAGCCCTGTCGGTGAAATCCGGCTCAATCGAGTCGCCAGTCTCTCTTGTTCCCTTAGCTGTTTGTAAAAATCCTGCTTGGCAGCCCAAATCTTATCTGTTCTCTCCCTGTAGAGCGGTTCGGAAAATGTGATGAGTTTTTTAAAATGGTCAATCGTAACCTTATCCGCCCTTTGAAGAACGTATATTCCATCCGTGGAATCCATAGAACCCCAGATGCTTATGGATGCACGATTGTTCTCATTCCATATGCGAAGCTTTTCCCGGGTTTGAGAGTAAAGCTCATCTATCTGCACTTCGAGGACTTTTTCAGGGGGTACAGGCTTGATCACAGTCGCCAAATAGGTGGATAAATTGGGGATAATGATGACAAAAAAGATCCAGACAAAAAGACAAAAAATCAAGGAGTGAGACGCTTTTTTTGTCAGGGCTGAAATGAGAAGACCCAGCAGAAAAAACAGAGAGATATAGAACATTGTCAGAACAGCAAAAATAAGGATTCTCATCCAATCCAATGTCTTTAGATTGGGAAAGTGGAGAATAATGATGAGAAAAGCGATAAACAGACTTATAAAAAAGGAAGCCAGCAGCGTGAGCATGTTCCCAAAATATTTACCGAGCATGACCTTGAACCTCGAAGCTCCCTGAGCAATAAGAAGCTTTAAGGTCCCTCCCTCTTTCTCTCCAGATATCACATCAAAGGCAAATAACATGGCCAGAAGACTGATGACAATCTTATAGACCAGAGTTAAATCTAAAGACGTAAAGATATTGAGCAAAGGGTTTTCCTGGGCATATTTCTTTTCCGCCGAAGGTATCTGTCTTAACGACATCAGCACAGAATTGCCAAGACGGTTGGTCACACCCAGGTTCAGGATAGATAAAACTTCGGGAGCTTTGGTCACCTCATACTCAATCGTACAGTAGACTCTGTTCTCAGCGAGCCTTGTCTCATTCGCTTGACTGCTGAGCAAATACTCTTCCCTTAAATCCAAAAAACCTCTGACACTCCCTGACGTGATGGCCAAAACCAAAAAAATCAGGATCAGTGTGCCAAAGGTAAAGCGAAAAGTAAGGAGATTGTTGTGAAACTCTTTTTTCGTAATCTTCCAGATCATTGCAAAATTCCTTCACCTGATCCCACATCAGTGAGTTTAATATTCCAGTTTTTAAGACCTATGCCCAATATGTTGTTTAATCTGGATAAAGAGAGGTTGTAATCAATTACAGCCCTAAGTTCAGCGCTCTTGGCAGTGGCTAAATCTCTCTGGTACTGAAGCACCATAAAATTTGTCGTCATGCCGGCTCTTAATTTTGATTCTTCCGCGTCAAGTTTTTGTTCTGCAAGTTCCCGTGCGACTTTATAGGCCTCGACTCTCTGATAATCCGTCTTTACTGTCCGGACTGTTGTTTTGGTCTCCAAAAAGGCCTTTTGCTCCAGACTTTTCATCCTCACAACAGCACGTTCCCGGCTTTTTTTTGCCTGGACTAAAGCCGCACGTGTCAAAATTGTGTTTAAGGGGACATCCAAAGTGAAGTATAGAGACCAATTTTTATATTTAAAATTTAAGGCATCCTTCATCGCGTCACTTGCTCCTCCCGGAATCGTTCCCACAATGATATTGGTAAGGGGATTATTATTGAGATAGAGGACTTGGTCCCCTGACAGACCGGGGCTCCAGTAATTGGCACTGAAATTTAAATCAGGAAGCAGTTGATTCCAGGCATATCGTATATCAATATCCCTGTTTTTTAATCCGATCCGGGAAGAATTCAGGTCGGGCCGGTTTTCAACGGCCAAGCGGTATGCGTCCTCCAAACTTATGTCTTTAAGCTCAAATGCCGGCTGATCGGCCGGAATAAGAAAAATCTCTTCTTCCTCATCAGCAAGGTTGATGAGAGTCTTTAGGCGGTCGGTGTTATTTTTCACCAGTGTATCAGCCTGCAGAATATCGGCCTCACGGGCAGCCACCTCGGCTTGAGCACTCAATATTTCCTTAGGTGCCAAGGTCCCAATCTCCACCTCCTTTTGGCTCTTCTGCAAAAGATCCTGCGCCAGTTCCAGAGACTGCCTCCTCACATCCAAGGTCTCTATGCTGTAAACAAGATTCCAGTAGGCATCTTCTACGGCAAGGACCGTATCGAGAAGGACTTTTTTGAAGTCATTTTCGGAGATGTCTCTGTTGTTCTGGGCAACGAAAATTTCCCTGCGGTTAGCTTTAATCCCAAAGTTTCTCAATAACGGTTGAGAAAAAGTAAAATCCAGAGTGCTTCCATACCGGGGATTAATTGACAAGAACCTTTGATTGGTATCATTCATATTCGCATTTAGCGAAACGTTCAGCTGTCCTCCCGTTGGAAGCAGCTGACTGATTTGACCGATGTAATTGTTGAAGGTTGTGAGAACCTGATCAGAAGACTCAATCCATGAAGAAGCGGGGGCGTTCGTATTCCGTCGTGTGAAGCTAAAACTTAGGGAAGGAAGGAATTTTTCCCTTGACTGAGTAACTGACATCCGGGCAATCTCAGGAGTGATCAACTCTGCCGTGACGTCCAAATTATTCTTGATCGCATGGATGATGCATTCCTCAAGGGTGATGTCTCTCTTTTGCTGCGGCAATGCCCAAAGTGAGGAAAAGAAAAACACACTCATGAATAATAAACATATAAGATTTCTTTTACGCATACTCAATCTCCTCCTTTTTTCAGATATACCTATAAGCGAAAAACATACCAAATAGGAAATTGCAGACTAATCTATTTTATATACCTCTGATAATTGTGAATAATTCATTAAAATAATGGAAAAAAGCCCCAGCGATATGGGTAAATAATTACACGAGTGAGAAAGCTGTTACTCATTCCATGTTCCTTTTTTATGATTTTTGCGGTAAAATCTATTTGAGGTATTAGAGTGGGCTTCATTCGAGATTTTTTTATCAGCAAACTGTCTAAAGATAACCAGGACGAATATCCCTATTTCTTCTTTAAAGAATTGGAAGACAGTCTGAACATCATAGAAGACATCGAACAGATCGGACATAACTTCTTGGGAAAAATAAAAGAATTCATTCCTGTAGAAAAATTATTTTTGGTCATCTTTGATCAGGAATCCGGAAAATTTAAGGTCATCAATTCCATAGGATTCGAAGAGGACAAAATTAAAAAGGTCTTTTTTCTAAGCACTGGACCTCTCGCAAAGTGGCTGAAGGTTAACAAAACCCATTTCCACATTCCGGAACAGGCAGGCGTTCTTCAATTTTTAACAAATAAAGAAAAGGAGCAGCTTAAAAACCTCAACATCGAACTCTGTTTTCCTCTTGTCTCGATGAACAGGCTGATCGGCATCATTTTTATCGGTCCAAAAGCAGAAAAAAGGAAATTCACTAAACAGGAACTCGCCATCATCTCAACTCTGACACCACAGGCAGGTATCGCTCTCGAAAATGCTATTCTGTACAAAGAGCAACGGGAACGCTTCCGGAGGATGTCCAGAGCAGACAAACTGGCGACCATAGGCGAACTAGCGGCCGGTGCAGCTCATGAAATCAGAAATCCACTTACGGCTATCCAATCCTCGCTTCAGTATCTCAGCACAAAAATTCAATCGGATAAAGAAAAACAACTCTTGACCAATGCCCTGCAGGAAACGAGGAGGATCAACGAGATCCTCTCCGCCCTGCTCTCCTTTTCGCGGCCCTCAGAGATCAAAAAAGAGAAAAATGAACTCATAAAGATTCTCGAAGACTGCCTTGATTTGATTTCCATCCAGGCTAAAAAATTCAAGATCACGGTCACACGGAATTACCCCAAAGCACCTGTTTTGCTCAACAGCGACAAAGCCCAGCTCAAACAGCTTTTCCTGAACATCCTGCTGAATTCAGCCCAAGCCATGTCAACAGGAGGAGAATTAAAGATCACGGTCCACCCTAAAGACAGCCACAAAATTTTGATATCGGTGGCCGACACCGGGGAAGGAATTCCTGAAGACAAACTGGACAATATTTTTGATCCGTTTTTCACGACAAAAAAAGGCGGGACAGGTCTTGGCCTCTCGATTTGTTACGGTATTATCGAAGCTCATAAAGGAGAGATAGAAGTCAAAAGCAAAATGGATCATGGCACGACGGTTTGGATCACACTGCCTCTGGAATAGTAATATGAAACATAAAATCCTTATCATCGACGATGAAAAAAATATCCGGGATATTTTTTCACTTCTTCTAGAGGACAAGGACTATTCTGTAAAAACTGCAGAAAACGGAGAAGAGGGATTAAAAAAAGCCATGAGTTTTAATCCCGACGTTATCCTTCTCGACATGAACATGCCAGACTATTCAGGTATTGAGGTTCTCGCCAAAATAAAAGAGGCCTTACCCACAGCACAAGTCATAATCATAACGGCATTTGGGACAATCCAGAATGCGGTGGAAGCGACCAAACTCGGGGCCTATGACTACCTGGAAAAGCCTGTCGACAACAATGAACTCCTGCTCCTGATATCCAGAGCCCTGGAAGTCAAAAGACTCCGGAGGGAAGTGAATGAGCTGAAGTCCGAACTCTCTGCCCGCTACAGATTTTCCAACATTATCGGGACAAGCGGAAAAATGAATTCCATTTTCCAGATGATGGAAAAAATATCACGTGTGGACGGGACGGTCCTGATTACAGGTGAGAGTGGGACGGGAAAGGAACTGATCGCCAGGGCTATCCATTTTAAAAGCCCAAAAAAAGATAAGCCCTTTGTCGTGGTCAACTGCGGCGCTATCCCGAAGGATTTGATCGAGTCGGAATTTTTTGGCCATATAAAAGGGGCATTTACAGATGCTAAAGTGGAAAAAACAGGAAAATTTGAATTGGCCAATAAAGGAACAATTTTTCTGGATGAAGTGGGGGAACTCTCTCAAGAAGCCCAGGTCAAACTCCTGCGTGCTTTGGGAGAAAAAGAGATCGTCAAGGTTGGAGGAACAGAAACCACACCTATCGATGTCCGTGTTATCGCCGCCACCAATAGAGTCCTGGAAGACAGAGTCAAAGACGGAGTATTCAGGGAAGATCTTTATTGGCGGCTGGCCGTTCTGTCTATTCATGTTCCTCCCCTAAGAGAAAGAAAAGAGGATATCTCTCTCCTCTGTGAATACTTTATAGAAAAATTCAACCAAGAACTGAGTAAAGACATAAAAGGTATGACTCCAGGGACACTCAATCTGCTCAAAAATTATGATTGGCCTGGGAATATTCGCGAGATGGAAAGTCTCATCTATGAAACCATGGTCATGAGTGAAAGCTCTAAAATTGAGGAAGAGGATATGCCGTTGAGAATAAGAGTCAAGGCTGTGGATGAAAAAAATCTCCCCTTCGGAAAAGCACGGCCGATGAATCAAATGATTCAAAACATCACAGAAAAGAATGAAAGGAGTTTTATAGAAAAAGCACTGCTGGAATCAAGTGGCAACAGGACAAAGGCCGCACAAATGCTTGGAATCAGCCGCAAAACCCTCTTCAACAAGATGGTGCAGTATAAAATTCAATAAAGATTAAATGGGGACAGTCCCCACTTTTTTTTAAAAAAAGTGGGGACTGTCCCCATTTAA
>CAZWHQ010000020.1:0-74982 GCA_964633715.1 uncultured Eubacteriales bacterium | reverse complement strand
TTCGGTATGAGAATTGCTTGAAAATTATTGCACTTAAGTATAATATATCAGTTCCCAAAAAAATTTACATGAGAGAGAGGCACGCACTCATTATATAAATACAAATAAGATTGTCTTCTCTCAACAGGGCTCATCCCAAGGAGGTTATCATGGGCATGTTATCTCTCCTCATTTTGGTTGGCTCAATTCTCATCGTATTGGGCCTCATTGTTCTTCTTTTCGCAAAACAGTACAGAAAAGTCGGCCCTAATGAAATTCTTATCATTTCTGGTGGTAAGAAAAGATCAAGAATAGCGGCGGACGGCACAAAATCAAAAATCGGATACAGGTACCGCGTCGGAGGTGGAACATTTGTTTTTCCTTTTTTCGAAACCGTCGATACTCTCCCTGTGGAAGTGCTGACCTTGAACATAAGAACTCCAGAAGTCTTGACAAATGGTGGAGTTCCTCTGATGGCGGATGCTGTGGCCCAGATCAAAATTGATTCCTCAGAACATGCGATCCATATAGCTGCCGAACAGTTTCTGGGGATAGGAAAGGAAGGAATCCGAGAGGTTGCCGAATCCATTCTCGAAGGTGAAATGAGAGCTGTAATCGGCACAATGACCGTTGAAGAGATCTACAAAGGACGGCATGAGTTCTCGAAACTGGTCAATCAAGCCGCACAAACAGATTTTTCCAGCATGGGTCTGGTTCTGATGTCCTTCGCACTCAAGGATATCCGAGACACCCAAGGATATCTCGATGCTATTGGTAAACCCAAAATCGCGGCGGCAAAAAGGGATGCAACCATCGCTGAAGCCGAGACCGAAAAAGACGCTATCATCAAGTCATCAGCCGCACGAAAAGAGGGAGAGGTCGCCCGCCTTGCGGCCGAAGCTCTGATTGCTAAAGCACAGTGGGAAAACGAAGCAAAAAAATCCGAATCACAAGTTCTTGTCAATGAAAAAAAGGCAAAAGCTGATTATGCCTATGAACTCGAGCGTTCACGTCTGAACCAAGAAATCAAAAAGGAAGAATCCAAGGTCAAACTCATAGAAACACAGGAAGCCATCAAAATAGAAGAACTTGAAATCGCCCGAAAGGAAAAAGAATTGAATGCAACTGTTCTTAAACCCGCCGATGCCCGAAAATACCAGATCCAGGCCGAAGCCGAAGCGGAAGAATACCGCATCCAGACCGAAGCCAAGGGAAAAGCCGAAGCTCTGAAATATGAGGGTTTTGCAGAAGCTGAACAAATCAAACAAAAAGGCCTCGCCGAGGCTGAAGCCATGATGAAAAAGGCCCAAGCCTGGGAAAAATACAATCAGGCCGCAATCCTGGAGAATTATCTTCAAATTCTGCCCGAATTGGCAAAATCAGTCGCAGAGCCTCTTTCAAAAGTAGATAAAATTGTTCTTTTCGGAGGAGACAAAGGACTGGGGACAACAAAAATTACGGCTCAGGTCGGAGAAGTGCTGGCACAGTTGCCGGATGTTGTAAAATCCATTACTGGAGTCGACCTAAACAAGTACCTGAAGGACAAGCTCAATCCGAAAAAAGACAGAAAGGAAGAGTAGGGCAACTTCCTATTCGAAAAAGGTAAACAATGGTATCAGACAAGGCAAATAAAATAGGCGAGTCTCCCACTTTTAAAGTCAATGCCAAGGCTTTAGCCATGAAAGCCCAGGGTATTGATGTCATTGACCTAAGTGTCGGAGAGCCGGACTTTCCTACACCCTTAAACGCAAAAGAGGCAGGACACAAGGCCATTGATGACAATTTTACAAAATACACCCAGATTGGCGGCATCCCACCATTAATAGACGCCATTATCTACAGGCTGAAGGAAGATCACGGCCTTTCTTACACAAAAAAAGAAATCCTCGTGTCGACAGGGGCCAAAAGTTCTCTTTATCATCTCATGCAGACTCTTATCAATGACGGCGACGAAGTCATAGTCCCGGCTCCTTATTGGGTCACCTATCCCCACACCGTCGCTCTGGCTAACGGTAAATCCGTGATTGTACCAACAAAAGAAGAAGATGGATTTCGGTTGACTCCAGATCAGCTCAGAGCCGTTGTTTCACCAGCGACCAAAGCCATCTTGCTGAACAATCCCTCTAATCCCACAGGAACAGCTTATCCGCGACATGAACTCGAGGTACTGGCAGATATCCTTCTGGAGGAGGATATCTATATCATCGCAGATGAAGTCTATGAAAAACTCATCTATGATGACTTCCAGTTAACAAGTTTTGCTTCTTTAGGAGAAGACGTCAAAAGAAAAACAATCATCATCAACGGCGTTTCCAAGGCCTATTCCATGACGGGTTGGCGAATCGGGTACGCCGCAGGCCCTGTGGATATTATCAGCGCTATGAACAAGATACAAAGCCACACCACATCCAATCCCTGCTCTATATCCCAGATGGCAAGCCTCGAGGCTTTCACCGGGCCCCAACATGAAATTTCCAAAATGCAGGCAGAATTTCAGAGGCGAAGAAACTATGCACACATGAGACTTCAATCGATCCCTGAAGTGTCCTGCTATAAACCACAGGGTGCATTCTATCTTTTTCCGAATGTCTCCGCTTTATACAAGAAGGAATTTAACAACACGCAGATCCGCAATTCCTACGGCCTCGCCTATTTTCTCCTGAAAGAGGCCAATGTGGCGGTGGTTCCTGGAGATGCTTTTGGTATGGACAATTGTATTCGTATCTCCTATGCCACGTCTATGGATGTTTTAGAGAAGGGCTTGGACAGAATGATCGAAACTCTGTCTCAGCTCAAAACCGCGAAAAAAATCAAGCGTGTCTTGTTAAACAACACCATCACACACCGCAAAGGTTCTGTCCCGGTCGATTCTTCCGTCTCCATCAGCATGCGGGAAGCTCTTGTTGCAGAGATGGAGAGTTTTTCGAGTTATGAAAACTATTTTGAGTGGAATGCCAACATCAACGGTGTCATTGTCCAACTCCGGACAAATGTCTCTCACCTCAACGATTTCTGGATGGAAAATTGGTACCCTGCCCAGCTGGAAGCCGATCTGGAGCCCCATGGGATCATTTATGCCATGGATGGAATCGCTGGCCGAGAATCCCGCGCATTTTACAACACGGAGACAAAAACAGGAATTCTTGTTAATACAGACAATTATGCTCCCCTACGGAGCTTGGCACTTGGACTTGTAATGGATGTCTCTGAAGGTTTATTCAACATCTTTGCCCTGCGCGGTAAAACAGCCGACATTGACGGCAAAGGAATCGCCTTAATGGGTCCAAAGGGCACGAATAAAACTGAACTTTTCAGTGCGCTCCTCCAAGACAACCGCGTCCGGCTCCATTCTAGCGAAATGGCTTTTATTCGATTTTCTGGAGGAATCCCTTTCGCGAACTCCGTGGAGCGCAAACTGTTCTTACCCACAGATACCGTAAAATCCTATCCAATTTTGGCTCCTCTTTTCGACAACAGCAAGTGTGAAAATGTCATTATCCGAAAAGAGGACTGCTTGGATGCAGAATGCCAGAGAATCGATGAATGTCGGTTGGATCAAGGATCTCCTTTCTGCTACAGAGCCTCAAAATACGCTCAAGCACTCCTTGATCCCTATTGGATAAACGGCCCTGCCAAACATATCAAACGGACCGCTTTAAATTGGGTGTTTATCCTGCGTTCGGATGCAACATCCCCTCCGGTCGTTGAGATGGATCCAGAGGACGCCCTCCGTATTTTGGAGTCGGGTGAAAGTTTGGGCTCAAGAGGAAACCTCGGCCCCTTAAAAAGTGAACCATTTTTTAATCCCCACCTTCTCCATACATCTTCAGATAGGCTTGATCACCACAGGAGTTTTTT
Source organism: uncultured Eubacteriales bacterium (assembly GCA_964633715.1). Taxonomy (GTDB): domain Bacteria; phylum Acidobacteriota; class Aminicenantia; order Aminicenantales; family Aminicenantaceae; genus JAUWVG01. The sequence continues at coordinate 71,145 of CAZWHQ010000020.1, read as the reverse complement.
CCGGCATCTCTGTACGAATATTCCCTGCTATTTATTCAACAGTGGAGTGGCTAAAACCGAAGACATTCTGAACATTATCGTTGGGGAAACCAATCAAGAAAAATCCCAGGAATAAAAATCCCATGAGCGGAACGAGTATATATAATGAAGATGCCTACAGGAAATTCGCCGAAGAATTCCATAGAATTATCAAAGGTCCAAATATCCACTCCGTTGACCTCAAGTGGCTAGAACCTCGAGCAAAATCTGTCGGCGTAAAAACACAATACGGTTCTTATGGCTGGCGGTCCGCCATCTCCAGCCGGATTGCTCCAAAAACAGTTTATCTTGGCAGCGAAAAAATTCGTCTTCCCAGTACAACGGCCGACCAAAATAGTCTTGTTTCCAACGCTCCAGCAGAGTTGGACAAAGTGCTTCACCTGCTGCGCACTTTTCCCTTCTATCATCTGCGGCGGCAGATGGGAGATAATGATTCCTACAATCCTATGTGCAATCTCTTAGTATCAGAGGCGGATCTGATTAATTACCGCATTGGATACATGTGGGGAAACACTATGTTTAAACCGGGCAAAAGACCGGGCCCGGAATTTTACATGATCCATATCCCTGAAGAACACCCCATAAGACAGCAGGTCCTTGTGCTTCCGGAACAAAACCTTAATATTGCCCTAGGCACAGACTATATGGGAGAAGATAAAAAAGGCTTTCTTCGCCAAGCCATGTGGAAGGCCGATCAAGAAGATATGCTCGGCCTTCATGCCGGAACGAAGCTTGTAACCGTCAGAGATCCACAAAACAAGTTAAAAACATATGGAGTGTTTTTGTTTGGACTGTCGGCAACCGGAAAATCCACATGGTCCTGTCATCAACTGGGGCTTGACCACAAAAAAGGGGAACAGACATGGGTGACTCAGGACGATATCGTTTTTCTCAGGCGAGATGGTTCAGCCCTGGGATCAGAGAATAACTTTTTTGTTAAAACAGATGTGGAAAAAAAGTACCAGGAGGCCATGTACAGCGCTCTTGTTGATAAAACCGCCCTTTACGAAAATGTGATGATCAAGGCCAACGGAAATGTCGATTTCTTAGACGAATCTCTTACGGCCAATGGGCGAGCCGTTCTCCAGCGCAAGAAACTCATTGTTAATATAGAGGGGAAAAAAATCAACCTCTACTCAAAATCCATCAATTTGCCCTCACTCGAAGAGCTGGATGGGCTTATTTTTGCCTTTATCACTCGAAGAAACACCATCATGAGTTTTGCTCAGGAACTCACCCCAGAACAGGCCGTCCTCGCGTACTTATGGGGAGAAAGCTCCCACAGTTTTGCCAGCCAGCCAGCCAAGGCAGGTGAATCCGTTCGCATCGTCGGAACAGATCCATTCATCATCGGATCAAGAGCTCAGAAAGTCAACAGGTTTTACGATATCATCATGACCCTGACGGCCAATTATCCTGGGAAGATCAAATTCATTCAGTACAATACAGGAGGTATGGGCGAAATCATTACGAGAACTGAAGAAAATGGGGTAATCACAAAAAATCTCGTAAGGAAAGTCAACCGTGTGCCCATTGACCTTATGGCCCAAATCCAAAGGGGAGACCTCAGGGGAACAAATCAGTACGAAAAAGGGATCCTCGGTACAAAGGATATCAAGCGCTGCGAAGGGCTCTCCCTCAAAGAGTGGGACGTCCATGGCTTTTACTCCTCCAATCAAATCCAGGAGTATATCTCAGACCTTGTGGAAGGACGGCAGGCCTACACCGAAGAGATCGCAGCGGAAGGCCTTCGAGACGAAGTGCTCTTTGCGGCAGAACGGTCTTTCCGTATTGCCGGTCACCAAAAGAAAAAAACCGGCCAAGAACCCGAAAATCAAGAACCGGAAGAATCCAAAAAATTTTTGGAATTTAAATCAAGGCCACGACGGGATGGATTCTGGAGAAACCGCTAGCAGACTCTTTTTTCAACCTCCTCTGCCAAAATATGGAGAATCAGAAGATGCACCTCTTGTATTCGAGGTGTGTCATTTGAAGGTACATCAAGCAGATAGTCACAGACAGACGCCATTTTTCCACCGCCACATCCTGTAAGCGCAGTGGTTTTTAATCCCTTTTTCCTTGCTGACTCAAACGCAAAAAATATGTTTGGAGATTCTCCACTTGTCGAAAGACCAATGGCCACATCCCCTTTTTCCCCTAGTGCTTCAATCTGCCGGCTGAAGATAAGATCGAACGAAAAATCATTGGCGATAGATGTGAGCGCCGAAGTGTCGGTTGTTAAAGATATCGCAGGGAGAGGAGCTCTGACTTTTAAAAATTTATTGACAAGTTCAGCTGCAAAATGTTGGGACTGTGATGCACTCCCTCCGTTCCCGAATATAAGTATTTTTCTCCCGGATGAAAGTCTCTCAAATAAGAGGTTTATGACTTGATCTAGGTTCTCCGAACTTGTTTCGAAAAACTGCTCAGTTGTTTTCTTTAAATCATTAAAAAATCTGGAATAATCCATGGTTTCTCCCTTTAGACTGGATCAATATTCTCTTCACTGAGACCCGAGGCGAGAGTAAGCCGGACCTTTTCTAAAAGATTTGGTAGGCTGGTCTCGTTGTAGTCCTTTATAGAAATCGCTGGATGAAATACGACCTTAATTATTCCCTTTTTTACAAAAAACTGCCCCTTGGGCATAAGTTCAAACGTTCCCCGAATTGTCACTGGAACGATATCTGTTTGGCTGTTGATAGCCAAAAAAAATCCTCCTCGTTTTAACGGCCTCAGTGTTCCATCCAGGCTTCTTGTTCCTTCTGGAAATATTAAGAAATCATATCCCTTCTCACGTATCATGCGGGTCGCCCGCTCGACACTTTTTCTCCCCCCCCGGATGCCCTTCCGATCGACAGGAATAAACTCTGCGATTTTCATGGCCCATCCAATTACTGGGATACGGAAGATCTCCTTCTTCAAGATGATTCGTACTTCACGAGAAAGAATCTTAAACATCAGGGGACCATCCAGAAAACTAAGGTGATTGGGCATAAAAACATAAGCTTTTTTTTTGTCGAGTCCGCCGAGCCCAAAAATTTGAAGTCGCAGGCCAAGAATCATTTGGCCGAGCCTCATCGCGGACCTGCCGACGACGTAGAGCGGTTTGGCCGTCCTGAAAATAAAACTGAATACAACAACCGGGAAAAAAAACACGACAAGAACCACATAGATGGCAAAAAGGAAAATTGTTCTCATTTGGGAATTCTCTGATTATACCTAAAATAGATTCACCAGGCAAAAAAAAAGGCAGCGCATTTGTATTGCGCTGCCTCTTTCCTAACGCGTTAAGAAAATATGGTTATGGTTAGGCTATGATACTTAGCTTCCAGAAGTGGCTGTTGCTGGTCGACAGACAAACATGCCATTCCAGCTAACCAGGTCGTTATCAAAATCAGCCATGGAGTCGATGGTGTAGAAACTTGCTCCTGAAGAATAATCGAAGCTAAAAGTCGTGTTTCGTCCGGGTGAGCCCACGGCAAATTCATCGTTGGAACCAGTAGTGGGGGTCATCCCCAACCAAGCGGCGGTCCAGTCAGATCCGCTGTTGATAACGATGTCATTTCCCCATTGGTCAGCAGTGGGAATGGCTTTAGTATAAAGGGGAACCAAATCTGTATACACCGAGGACGACATCGTGTAGGCGCTGCCGTCCCAAGCAGGGGCAGAACCACGGTCAGTGGTGTAATCCATCAGATATGTGGCAAGAGTTGAAAGATCCTTCATCGTTCCTTTCTGCCTCGCCCTCTGCATCGCATTCATTGCATTGGGAATAAGCAAAGCGGCTAGAATCCCGATAATCGCCACAACAATCAAAAGCTCAATCAAAGTAAAACCTTTTGATCTTTTAAACATATTGTTGCCTCCTTATATGTTTTCTTTTATTACAATCCTTAAATTGGGTTGCTCAAACACTTTAAAATTGACATCATTTTACTATTAGCAATTTTCGTGCCAACTCTTACTATAATTTAAGTTGTTGATAAAATACAAGTTACGGCCATTCAAGTCATATCCATATCGATAATTAACAATATTTGTCATTTTTATGACAATATTTGTCACTATTATACCATACACATATCTATTCATTTTAATGGCTTTTCCTGATCTCCTTATCTGTGTGCCTCAAATTAAACTTCTCTATAAGATATCTGAGTGAACGGTAGTTGATCCCCAGATGCTCAGCCGTATCTTTTAGGTTGCCTCTCGAAACAAGCAGGGCTTCCTGTACAAAACTTCGGGTAACTTCATCCAGTGTTTCATTTAAGTTAAATCCAGGCTTCAGCAAATGTTGAGTTTCCGGATGCAAACGCGTCGAAAAAAGTGTATGGGGCAGACATTCCTCAGTAATTGTCTCTCTCTCCTCAATGGCCACCACTCTCTCTATCACATTTTCCAACTCTCTGACATTTCCAGGCCAATGGTAAGATTCCATGGCATTGATTACGCCTGGAGTTAACCTCTTGAGCTTCTTGTCCATCTTATCACAGCATTTCTGGAGGAAATGGGTAGCCAGAAGTGGGATATCTTCTTGCCTGTGTCTCAAAGGAGGCATTTCAAAAGAAATGACATTCAACCGGTAGAACAGATCCTCTCTGAACATTCCCTCTTTGATCCTCGCTTCTAAATTTTGGTTCGTGGCGGCAATGATACGTCCTCCCAGAGGGATCTCAGCGGTTCCTCCCACCCGTCTCACTTTTCTGTCTTCCAGAGCCCGCAGCAGCTTCACTTGAGTCATGGGCGATATCTCCCCGATTTCATCAAGAAAAATGGTTCCCTTCCCAGCCATTTCGAACATGCCTTTTTTATCGGCGATGGCACCTGTAAAAGAACCTTTAACATGCCCAAAAAGCTCACTTTCCAATAGGTTATCCGGTAGAGCACCGCAGTTTATGGAAATAAAAGGATGTTCCCGACGCGGGCTGTAATAATGAATAGCACGGGCCGCCACCTCTTTTCCTGTCCCGCTCTCTCCTGTTATGAGAACCGTAGAGTCTACCATGCTGATTTTTTCAATGAGGCCGGAAATTTCATTTAATGCCCTGCTTTTACCAATCATGTTCTTCAAACTGTGTTTTTCTTTCAGCTCGCTCCGTAATCGTATGTTTTCCTTTTTTAATCGCTCTTTCTCCAATCCTTTGGCCACAACAATTTTAAGTTCTTCGATATCAAAAGGTTTGACCACATAATCAAGTGCCCCCAACTTAAAGGCTTCAACCGTCTGCTTGATTGTCCCGAAGGCGGTGATCATAATAACTGGAATGCCCGGTTTTTTCTTTTTGACAAACTTCAAAATGTCCATTCCACTCTTCTCAGGAAGTTTGATGTCCGTAACAATGAGGGCAAAGTCTTCCTTCTCAATCAGCTCAAAGGCCTTTTCGGCAGACAGGGCCGTTTTGACGGAATAACCTTCCTTGGTAAAGACAACAGAGAGAAGATCCAAGATGCTTTTTTCATCGTCAATGATAAGAATTTTTTCCACTTTATAAATCTCCCATAGTGAATTGAGGTTGACTCTCCTGTTCACTGTAAGGAAGTGCAATCGCTATTTTTGTTCCTTTGTTCAAGTCTGAATGGATTTCTATTTTTCCATTGTAAACATCCACAATCCGCTTGACTACAGCCATCCCGATGCCTTTTCCCTCGTGAAAATCCGAGAAAAACGGTTCAAAAATTCTTTGTCGAACCTCATCCGTCATCCCGTGTCCCGTATCTTGGAACTTGAGTTCTGTCCAGTTTTGAGATTGCTGGGAAAAATCGATCGTCAACGTTCCGTCGCCCTGCATGGACCTGACTGCATTTTTGATCAGATTCCAAAAAACCTGCTTAAACTGGTCTTTATTTCCATAATAATAGCAGGGGGACGAACGAAAGTTTCCTTTCACTTCACAGTTTTCACCTATATCCCCGCTGTGTTGCATGAGGAGCAGAGTTTCCTTGCAGACATCGGAAAGATCTGTTTCGGCAAAATCCACTTTTTTATTTAAAGTTAGACTCAAATATTGATCGAGGGTTTTAGATACTCTCTCTGACTCGTTGACTACAATGTCCATGAGTCTTTTCCTCTCCTCTGTCAGGTCCAGCTCATTCCTGAGCACCTGAACAGAGCCAGATATCGCTGCCAATGGATTTCGGATTTCATGTGACATTTGAGCAGAGACTTCTCCCGCAATAGCTAAATGCCGTTTTGCATTCAATTCCTTTTGTGCCAAAAGAAGTTGTTTCTTTGTGTATCTTAATTTTTCCATGAGATAATTTATAAGGAAGGCTACGATAGTAAATACGGCCCAGGCAAAAACGAGGTTATTCAGAACGGTTGCATGAGACACAACATAAGCAGGAGTTGAACCTATACGGGGGAGAAGACCATAGAACATGGCATCAAGGAGAAATCCAAAAAAAACAGCGGATAGAGCAGCCGTAATGTAGGCCGCTCTCTTTGAGAGGATAATGCTGGCCGCCAAGATTTCAAAGACATACAAAAAATAGAATGAATTTTCCAATCCCCCGGATATATAGACAAGTGCCGAGATTATCAATAGGTCAAAAAAGATTTGAAGGTATACCTGAAAAAAAAGGTGTTTTCCCCAGGCATAAAGACCACAATAGATGGCTGAAAGAATATACATAAGCGCGATCAGTGAATAAAATGGAGCCAAAACCAAAAAAGTTGAAGTGCTGAATTGAATGGACACTGCGGAAACGATAAGAGCTGTCACGATAACAAGGCGAACAATAATAAAACCCAAGACATCTTTTTTAGTGGGAGGAAAATTTCTGGCTTTTTTCTTTTTATTCATAACTGTTGCATAAGACTAAAAATTGGCAGATACATGGAAATAACAATCATTCCTACCATGCCACCGACAAACATGAGAAGCACGGGTTCGAGGACTGACAGCATCGTGGCGACTGATGACTCGACTTCATCGTCGTAAAAATCTGCCAGTTTAGACAGCATCTCATCTAGTGTTCCCGTTGCTTCTCCAACTCCCATGAGCTGCACAAACATAAAGGGGAACTGCCCGACTCCTTTAAAAGCATCCGTAAGGCTACTGCCCTCAGAAACCAGTGTTCTTGCTTGAATGACCTGGTTTTCAAGGATGATATTGCCTGAAGTGGAAGCCGTGATTTTGAGGCATTCCAGCATGGGAACCCCCCCAGTGATCAGAGTGCTTAAAGTCCGTGTAATTCTGGACAAACCCACTTTTAGAAGAAGCCCACCAAAAAGTGGCAAGTTCAGTATCATTTTATCTAATGCTTTTCTTCCGGGAGGAGTTTGTCTTGAATACTTGAAGAGGAAAATCAGAGCCAGTATCCCAAGAAATAGAAAAAGTATATTTTTTTGAATAAATCCGCTGAACGCCAAGATTATGGCTGTTAGACCGGGAAGTTCAGCACCCAACTCCACAAAAATCGAAGAAAAGACGGGGACAACTTTCCACAGCATAAAAATGACAACAAGAAGAGAAAAGCTCAAGACAGCCGTGGGATAGACCATAGCCTGTTTGACCTGTGACCGCAGCTTTACAATTTTTTCTAGGTATTCCGCCAAACGCTTAAGCATAATATCCAGCGATCCACTCTGTTCACCCGAAGCGACCAGATTGCAGTAGAGGTTGTCAAAAACTTTCGGGAATTTTTTCTTTGCTTGATTGAGGGATGAACCAGCTTCGACGTCTCCTCGAATATCCTGAATGACCTGTTTAAAATATTTATTTTTTGACTGTTCAGAAAGTATATTCAGGCTTTGAATCAACGGAAGTTCGGCATCTATCATAACAGAAAGCTGCCGGCTGTATAACGATAAATCCTTTAAGCTGACTTTTCGACTCTGGAGAAATGGAATTTTGATCTGTGCCTTTTCTTTGGAAATGTTGAGACCTGAGATCTGTTCTCTTTCCAGGGCCATGGCCAGCTCCTGCTCAGAACGAGATACACGTTTTCCCCCAACAACATCTCCGAATCTATTTTTGCCATTCCACACAAAAACAGGCATCATTGACTCCTCAGGGAACTCTCATTGTTGATCCCAGTCTTTGAATTTTGCAGGTGACTGCCCCTCTCTCTTCTCTGGATAATATCTGTCAGTTCCTCAGTTTTAGAGGAGGCATCCATGGCCGTTTCCAGAGTGATGAGTTTGCGGAAGTAGAGATCTGCCAAGGACTGATTAAATGTCCTCATACCAAACTTAGACTGTCCCATCTGCATTGCAGAATAAATCTGATGGATTTTATTTTCCCTAATGAGATTCCTGACAGCAGGATTGAGAAGGAGAATTTCTAAAGCAATGACTCGACCTTGGCCGTCAGCCCGAGGCAGAAGAGCTTGTGTGATCACACCTTGGAGACACATAGACAGCATGATCCTTACCTGGGACTGATAATCTGCCGGGAAAACATCCACAATTCTTGAGATGGTTTCTGCCGCTGAATTTGTGTGAAGCGTCGAGAATGTCAAATGTCCAGTCTCAGCCACACGAAGCGTGGATTCCACCGTCTCCATATCTCTCATCTCGCCGACGAGCACAACATCTGGATCTTCCCGAAGAACAGCACGAAGCGCATTTGGGAAAGAATGTGTGTCCACATGGAGTTCCCTCTGATTGATGACGGCCTTTTTTGGAGTGAAAAAATACTCTATCGGATCTTCAATGGTGACAATATGGACGGGTCTTTCTTTGTTCACATGATCAATCAAACAGGCGAGAGTTGTCGATTTCCCGCTCCCCGTAGGGCCGGTGACAAGAACCAGGCCCCTTGGCAGCTGACAGAGTTGAGCAAGACTCTGCGGCAATCCCAACTGCTCAAAACTCCACATTGAGGGCATAAAACGCCTGATGGCCACCGCGACAGCACTCTTTTGCATGAATACATTGGCCCTGAATCGGCCTAAATCTTGAATGCCAAAAGAAAAATCCAATTCCAGTTTATCCTCGAAGATTTTTTTCTGTTTATCCGTCAAAAGACTGTAGATAAGAGTTTTTGTTTCTTTTGGTGTGAGAGGCGGATAGTCGAGTGAGGAAAGAGAACCATAAATACGTATCCGGGGAGGAATATAGGTAGTAATATGGAGATCGCTGGCATCCTTTTCAACACATATTTTTAATAATTCTTGAATGGTTATTGACATTTTATCACCTTTTTAATCTCTTACGGTTTCTCTAAGCACCTCTTCAACCGAAGTGACGCCTTTCTTTATTTTCAGTAGACCACTGCGACGGAGAGTGACCATGCCTTGTTCGATGGCCTTCGCTCTAATCTCTCTCGATTGAGCCCTCGTCAGGATCAAATCCTTAATTTCATCCGTGATCTTCATGACTTCAAAAAGCCCAACTCTGCCCTTGTAACCTGTATTATTGCAGTCTCCGCACCCATAGGGTTTATACACACTGACATTCTGTGCCTCCTCAGGAGTGAAGCCAATGTCCACCAATGCTTCCTGAGAGAGGGTTTGTTTATCTCGACACTTTGGACACAACATCCTGACCAATCTCTGGGCTACGATCATGGTCACTGAATCGGCTATCAAGAAGGGTTCCACATCCATATTCATCAACCTGTTGATTGTGCTGGCGGCATCATTGGTGTGGACCGTGGAAAAGACAAGATGACCGGTCAATGCCGCTTTAATCGCAATGTCCACGGTCTCGAAATCTCTCATCTCCCCAACAAGCATAATGTCTGGGTCCTGTCTTAAGAAACTCTTCAGAGAACTCGAAAAACTAAGCCCTATCTCATCCTTGATATCCACTTGGTTGATGCCAGAAAGATGAAACTCGACTGGATTTTCTGCCGTCATAATGTTCTTTTCAATAGAATTCAGGGCAGAAATCGCCGAATAGAGCGTGTTTGTTTTTCCACTTCCCGTTGGTCCCGTAACAAGGATAATTCCCCACGGCTTCTTGATCCCATCGGAAAAAACTTCCAGGCTCTCTTTTTCTAATCCGAGATAGGATAGATCCAACCGAAGCATTTCCTTGTCCAGGATACGGATAACGATTTTTTCACCAAACATAGTTGGCACACTGGAAACGCGCATGTCCACATCTTTACGTTGCCCGTTTTCCAGCTTGACTCTCATCTTCATGCGTCCATCCTGTGGGAGCCTCTTTTCAGCAATATTCATATTTGAGAGGATTTTGACTCGAGAGATAACGGCATTTTTAAAGCGCAGGGCAAGGTTCATCATCTCGTAGAGTGTACCGTCCAATCGGAAACGGATGCGGAAGGCCTTCTCATACGGCTCAAAATGAACATCGGACGCCCCTTTTTTAATTGAATCGACCAAGACCGAATTTACAAGTGTGATAATGGGGGCTTCGCTTACAGATGTATTCAATTCCTCTACATCAAACTCTTCTGCCTCTTCTTCATCCTCGACGATCAAAATGGAAGAATCTTCTGCCTGCTCGATTTCATCAACGACCTGCTTGACACGCAGAGAATCGGATGTTCCATAATACTGCTGAATAGCATTCATGATGGCTGTTTCAGAAGCGATAACAGGCTGCAAACTCAGACCTGTCCGGAATTTTATGTCTTCGACCGCTTCAAGGTCCGTCGGATCCATCATGGCCAGTGTCAGACAATTCCGGTTGAGGTGGATGGGCACCACCATATATTTCTTCGCTACATCCAAAGAGACAAGGTCCAGCACATCAGGATAGACTTCAAACTGATCGAGATCGATAAAAGGATAGCCGTATTCCTTGCTTAAGGTTTGTGCCACTTCTTCTTCAGAAAGGTAGCCGAGGCTGACAACAGCTGAACCCATAGACACTTCGTTGTCCCGTTGATAAGTTCGAGCCGTTTTGAGCTGTGCCTGGTTCAGCACCTTTTCTCGAACAAGAAGATCACCTAGATTCGAACTCATGTATTTTGTCCAAAAAATATTTTCTTCCCAAACTTTCTACTATCTGAGAAGACATAGTTAAAGACGATCAATCCAATCAAATTTTCTCTTTTGACAAATTTTGTCATATATAAAGTTTTCCGATAATTGTACCTGAGGTTACGTATTCTCACAGAGACCCAGAAAGCGGTCAATCACCATGAGGGAGGATATAAAGGGTGAATTTCATTCTCTGCCTATCACCTTTTGAGGCGATAGAAAAATTCAGATCATCAGGTCGCCGCCGTTGATGTCCAAGGAAGCACCTGTGATGTATGCGGATTCGTCCGAACACAAAAATACCACAAGATGGCCGATTTCTTCAGGCGTGCCCAGTCTGGGGATGGGAAAAGATTCGAGGAATTGTTGAGATCGCTTTCCCAATCCCGCGTCCGCCTCCTGTGACAACGGCCACCCTTCCTTTTAACCCGGATGGATCATTTTTCATCTCTCGCTCCTTTTCTTTTTCCTTTTCAAAAATTCCAAACGATCCTATAACGCTTGACGTACTGGTAGCCATCTTCATCCTCTTCTATGGCGTACATCTTATTGTTAAAAATTCGTGGGCTTGCTTTCAAAGCGACTTCAAAGATGTATTTTCCCTCTGCATCGAAAACATCCCAGTACACTCTTTCTCCATCAGCAGTTTTTTTGGAGGTGAACACCCAGATTCTCCCTTCGTCATCCGACCGCAAAGTCCTAAAGGGAGGAAAATGTTTGGGGGCATAGAGACCCTGTGATAATTCTGGAGGATAATCCTCCTTTTCCGCCTCAAAATCTTCCTTTGTTATTTCTAACGGAGTGTAATCTTTTTCAATTTTTCTGATCAATATTCCTTCGGCATTAAAGATTTTTAACAAGTATCCTTCTTCGGGATATCCGGTGACAACCTGATCACCATTGATGAGGTCCCATCTCAATAGAGTGAAAAAGGCATTCCTCTTGCCCGTTTTCTGCGTTTCAGCTGTGGGCAGAGGAGACGTGCCCAAAGAAAATAGTTCATTGAACTCAGGATCGTACTTCTTCAATTCATAAACGCCCTTGTCACCCTCGATGCTGTATCCGAATATATTCCCAAAATCGTCAATATCTATTGTGAGTATCCGCCCTTTTGTTAGAGGAGTACTTCTCAGGAATTCTCCCTCACGGGAAAAATAGGAAATATTGTTGATATTTTGAATGGCCACCTCACCTCGTGTTGTCAAGACCAGAATTCGTGCCAGGAACAATTCACCCGGTCCCTGTCCGGGGCGGCCGATCGTCCGCAGATACTGCCCGTCTCGGTCGAACACCTTCACATGTTGGGCCTTATAGTCTAAAATATAAATATCTCCATTTTCGGCCACTACAAGGTTATAAATCTGCTGGAACATGTACTCCTCTCTTCCCTCCACCTCCCCGATGGTTAGTTCCTCCTCCAAAACAAAGACATCCTCACCATAGAGCGGTTCTTTGGGATTTTTTACGACTTGAACACCATCGATCTCTTCGACTGTTCCCTGCCATTCTGTTTTTTGCTGACTGCAATTGATCCCAATTAAAATGCTTAAAACTAAAAGGACAGGAAATAGTTTTCTCACAATCCCCTCCTGAAGGTTTCTTATTTACACTCTAATACGATTATCAAATGAAAGGTGTTCAGTCAAAAAATCGGAGAGATTTCTCTTCAGAAAAGCCACTTCTGGAGAATTGTCTTGCTGTTAAAGGTAACCAGAGTAGAGAGAGGATATCACTTCGATCTCTTAGAATGAATAGGAAATGTTGGTGATCAGATAAGCCTGCCGGTTCTTCTGCAGTTCGAACAATCTTGACCACAACACATAGGCCACATTTATGTTTAAATATCTTATTTTGACCCCAAAACCCATCTGGACATTCCAAGTCAATAGATCTTTTTTAACACTGTGGCTGTCGCGAATCAAATTCCCATCCAGGAAAATATTTCTGAGCACCAGCTGCCCATCCACGGCGGAAAACAGATAGATAGCATAAAAATCAGATCCGGTTCGGAGCGGATCCCGGCTAAACATCCCCACCCCACTCGATCCGCCAGGACGGAGAAGGGGCACACCAAAATCAAGGGGCAGATTCCAGCCCAAACGAGTCTGGAATCCTGTGCTGCCGTAGGTGTAGACATTTCCCACACCCCCCACAACATGAGGAATGAAATCGAATCCAAATCCCTTCTTGGTCCCGAACAGCTGGAACCTGCCCTTGTTCTCATATATAACCTGAACGGCCAATTCGTTGCGCAGTTGATGAGGCCAACCCTGGGGCACTGGGGCGACACTTCGGTTATGAACAAATTTTTGCACCTGTTCGGCCATTGACAGGGGCCCGACCACTCCCAAGGCGAGGGTAAAAGATGCTGCGCGATTCTTCCCAAGGCTGTGGATCCCCACTTCGAAAGTCAGGTATCCGGCGTACGGCCGGTCGTTTTTGTTCAGTTCCGACGATTTTATATCGTCCGGCGTGAAGACATCCTGTCTTAAGGAATAGGAAAACATGTATAAAAAATCGGGTTTTCGCAAAAAAGGCATCCATCCAAAAACAGCATTTCTTTTGGGATTTTCCGTAACAGGTGAAATCCAGGTCAGCTTGAGACCGTTGGTGAATCCGCGGTCGGTTTTCAAAAAGGTGTCGTTTTCCCAGCAAATCCAGAGTGTGCCCTTGGCTTTTTTATCACTGCTTTGTGCGCTCAAGGAAACGGATAAAAAACCGAACAGGACAAAAAGGAATAGAGCCTTTGTTCTTATAACTGTCATCCAAGAAAAATACAACAAACCCAGATAAAATTCCACAAGGAAATCTAAAAAGTGAGACCATAATGAACAGATTTGTAAATTGACCTCACTGTTTTGCGTGTGATAAGTTCATTTGAGACTGTCAGGAGGAATGACACGTAATGGACACAGAAGAATATGAACACCTAAGGACACATTATCAGCAGCTTTCAGATGAAGAGCTGCTGGATTTTATTCAAAACCAGGCAGACGAATTTCTGCCCGAAGCCCTAGATCTTATCAAAACTGAGCTGAAGAGCCGGGGGCATGTATCGGCAGATTTTAAAAAAAACCTAAAGCAACCCGACCAGGGCACTGCCAAAGGAGAATTCGTAGTGGCCGAGGGGTGTCACAACTGGACTATAGCCACACAAGCCGTAGACATCCTTGCCCAGGAGGGGATTTCGGCTATTATTGATGGAACGCAGAATCAGCACAGAGTCATTTTAGGCAGCGGAGCTGCAGAAAATTTCCCCTACAGAATTATGGTTCTTGAAAAGGAGGTGGTAAAGGCCAAGAAATTACTCTCCTCTTTTTTGCCATTATTCGAATCTGAAGCTGATTAACTTTTTTCATGAGGAAAGATGGCGCGCCAGGAGAGACTCGAACTCCCGACCCGCTGCTTAGAAGGCAGCTGCTCTGTCCAACTGAGCTACTGGCGCGCTTGTATTGGGCCAAATAATCGGTTATTTAATCGGGGAGATCGGATTCGAACCGACGACCTCCTGCTCCCAAAGCAGGCGCGCTAGCCAAGCTGCGCCACTCCCCGGTTATTCATCACTCTAAAAGTGTCAAGAATAGTAGCAGAACAGGGGGAAATTGTCAATTTTTGGCTCTTTTGAGCCCCTTCTCGATTTCTTTTTTTTGGATTTTTACAATAATCGGCCTACCGTGAGGGCATAGTGAAATATTAGATGTCTTGAAAAGTTCATCGACAAGGTATTCCATTTTCTCCCGGGTGAGAATTTCTCCTGCTTTAACAGCTGTCTTGCAGGCAATGGTTGCCAGCAGTTTATGTTTTTTGTCCTTTATTTTTTTCTCTTGAACATCTTCAAGAAGAGATAGGAATATGTCCTTTGCTTCGTCCTCCTTAAAGAGACCGGGATATTCCCTAAGAGCAAAACTGCGCCCGCCCATCTCTTCGAGTCTGAAACCCACCCCCTCTAGCAGTTCGCGGCTGTCTCTAAAACTTTCGATCTGAGCAGGAGATAAATCAAAGACAATAGGAAGGAGAACTAGCTTCTGCGGCCATTTTTTTTTGCTGTCAATTTCAACATAGCGGTCAAATAAGACTCTTTCATGAGCGTTGTGTTGGTCGATGATGAGCAGCTCTTCTTCGCCGGCTGCAACGATATACATATTGCTGTATTGTCCCAAAACAGGAATAGCTGCAACTTTTTCAGACTTGGGAAAAGGAAATAGAGACGTTTCGTCTCGCCTTTGTTTTTTAAAATCGAAAGACATGGGAATTTTTTGATGTTCCGACACAAAAAATTCATGTTCTTTTTCTTTATGCAAAGGATAAATTTCTTTAACACCCATACCCTTCAGCAAAGCCTGCTCTAAACTTCTGTGTACAAAACGGAAGACGTTGCTGGAATCGATAAACTTCACCTCTGTTTTTGTCGGATGCACATTCACATCTACATCTGCAAAGGGAACTCTGAGGAACAAAAAGGATTCGGCAAAATAGCCCTTCTCCAAAAAACTCTTATAGCACTGGTTGAGTGCGGCCTGAAGAATTTTATCTTTCACTGGTCGTTTGTTGACGAAAAAAAACTGCTGCTTCCGGTCACGTCTTCCCCTTGGAGGAATAGAAGCGTAACCAAAGAGAGTCAACTGTCCATCTTTAGAATCCACTTCCAGAATCCTTTCTAAAATATCCCCACCGTAGATCTGAAAGATTCTTTCCTTTAACAAACCGACACAGGGATAGTCAAAAACCTTTCTTTTTCCGTGAAATAAAGAAATCCGGACCTCAGGAAATGCCATGGCTGCCTGTGTGAGATATTTGATAACTTGACTCACTTCCGATCTTTCACTCCTTAGAAATTTTTTTCTGGCCGGTAGGTTAAAGAAAAGATTGGCCACTTCAATACACGTGCCTTGAGGGAAAGCGATATCCTCAACACGGAGGACGTCTTCTCCTTTACGTTCGATTAAAATTCCACCGGATTCATCTTTCTCAGAGGTCTTCAGTGTGACGTGAGAGACGGCAGAGATACTGGGCAGGGCCTCCCCTCTAAATCCAAGAGTCCTGATAGAATCGAGATCGGCCTCAGTCGCGATTTTGCTCGTAGAATGTCTCTCAAAGGCAAGCAGCGCATCCTCCCGGCTCATTCCATGCCCATTGTCGGTTACACGGAGACGTCTTTTTCCGCCTTCGACAAGTTCAACCTTAATCTCCGTTGCATGGGCATCAAGAGAGTTCTCTACAAGCTCTTTAACTGCGGAAAAGGGCCCTTCTATGACTTCTCCAGCGGCAATCTTCTGGGCGACATCCGAAGGAAGCAGGCTAATTCTGTTCATTTTATCATCCGCTCAATTCACTGGAGGATTTGTCCAAATGAGTGTTTCTCCTTCACTTGGGTGATCCGAACTTTGATCCTTTCCTTATCATCAGCCGAGCATGAAGGGGCTAGGACTTCTATATAATTGTCGGTGAGAATTCGGGTTTTCTGTTTTCCTTTCTTAATAACAACCGCATCCAATTCCCTGTCGATCATTTTTTTTCGGAATTCTAAATTTTTTTCCAGCGACAACTGTCTTAACAATGCGGCCCTTTCCTTTTTAATTTGACCATTAATTGGGGGCCAATGTTCGGCCTCTGTCCCGGGTCTAGGAGAGTAAGGAAATACATGAATATAGGTTAAGGGAGATTTCTCGAGAAACTGAAACATTCTTTCAAACTCCAAGTCGGTTTCGCCCGGGAAGCCCACAATAATGTCCGCGCCAAGAGATACAAAGGGTCGCTTATCCTTAAGAAATCTTAGAATTCTGTCATAATCGGATAAGTTTACGCGGCGTCCCATCCGCTGGAGGACATCCTCTGTGCCGTGTTGAAGAGAGAGGTGAAAGTGCGGACAGATATGTTTGCTGTCCGAAATATATTCGATTAACGTTTTGCCCATAAATCTAGGATCGAGAGAGCTCAACCTGATCCTAGGTAAGTTCTTAATTTCCTTCATCTTTTTCAACAAATCTAAAAGCGTCCATTTGGGTGAAAAATCACTTCCATAGAGACAAATATGGATTCCGGTTAAAACGACCTCCCGGAAATTCTGCTCAAGACAGTCCAACACTCTCTGCATTATAATGTCTGGACTTGTGCTTTTGTTTCCGCCGCGGACCTGAGGTATGATACAGAACGAACAGCTCATACTGCATCCGTCCTGGATCTTGATCAGGGCTCTGGATCGATAAGAAAACCGCGAATCCTCAGCTGTTGATCCTAGCAAAGAAATAATTTCAGCCGGGAGATCTTCTTTTTTTTGATTGGAAAAAACTTTCCAGACCTGTTGAAACTCCTTGAGCTCATCGGCTGCCCGTTCGGCAAAACATCCCGTAACAACCATCCGTACATTTGGATGGAGACGGGATGTCCTTTTTATAAAGCGCCTCACATCCCGGTCCGCACGGCTGGTCAGCGTACATGTGTTCACAATAACCAGGTCGCTTTTAGAAAAATTTTTTTCGTATCTCAGACCGTGTTTCTGAAACTCATCGACCCAGGAGAAAGCCTCGGCTTGATTGACACGGCAGCCGAAGCTTTGAATGGAAAAAGAGGTCATAGAAGTTCTTTGATTTTATTAGAACTGGCTTCGACAGATTCTGCCATTTTTGTCTTGTACTTTTTGTATTTTTCGCACAGGGACTCATCTTTTAGGCTCAGGATCTGGACGGCCAAAAGGGCGGCATTGATCGCTCCGTGCTTTCCAATCCCCATGCAGGCCACGGGAACACCCTTAGGCATCTGTACTATAGACAGCAGCGCATCCATCCCATCAAGATCCGATCCTCCAACAGGCACACCGATAACTGGACAAACCGTATGGGAGGCCACAACGCCAGCAAGATGGGCGGCTTTTCCCGCCACACATATAAAAACTTGCACCCCCTGCTCTTCTGATTCTAATATGAGTCTTTTTGTCCTCTCCGGAGAACGATGGGCAGAGGTCACTTCAAGAGAAAAGGAAATTTCAAATTCTTCGAAAACTTTCAGGGCTCCTTTGATAACATCTAAATCCGACTCACTCCCGATAAATAAAACGACCTTCATCACTCCTCCTTTTTCATAATACCGATATCTTTCCTGTAGTACATGCCTTCAAAATCGATTTTGTTTATGGCTTTGTTTATTTTGCCCATCGTCTCGGCCAATGTCTTTTCCGAAGCACACACATTTAATACCCTCCCTCCATTGGTCAGATAGGTGTTGTTTTCAAATTTTGTCCCCGCATGGAAAATGATTATATCAGAACTCAAATCGAATTCTTCGAGACCCGATATTTTTTTCCCTTTTTCGTACTTTTCCGGATACCCCCCAGAGGCAAGGACCACACAACCCGAAGCTTTTCGAATCCATTGGATTTGATCTTCGACAAGGCTCCCCTCGAGAGCAGCAAGGAAAATATCCACGATATCGCTTTTTAGACGCAGCATTTGTGGTTGTGTTTCCGGATCGCCAAAGCGGCAGTTGTACTCGAGTACTTTGGGTCCTTCTTCCGTGAGCATCAATCCAACATAGAGAACCCCTTTATATGTTCTCCCCTCTTCAAGCATGCGGGCTATAGTTGAAAAAACGATATCCTTCATGACTTCACTGAACAAGTCCTTGTTTATAAAAGGAGAGGGAGAGATTGCTCCCATCCCACCGGTATTCGGCCCTTTATCCCCCTCAAGGAGAGCCTTGTGGTCCATGGTGGTCACAAAGGGCAGAATTTGAATTCCATCGGTCACAACAATAAATGAGACCTCTTCACCTGTTAAAAATTCCTCGATAACAATACGTTTTCCGGCATCTTTAAACTTCTTTTCTACCATGATAGTATGGACCGCATCATATGCCTCAGGTTTGTCCTTGCAAACAATGACACCTTTCCCGGCAGCCAGACCATCGGCCTTTACGACCACTGGAAATCCGAACTCTTCGGCATCGATGCAGGCTTTGGCTTTTTCAACAGAGTCGGCAACCGTAAACTTTCCAGTGGGAATTTTATGACGCTGCATAAATTTTTTGGCAAACACTTTGCTCCCCTCGAGTTCGGCAGCATTCTTTCTCGGGCCAAAGATCTTCAATCCTTTTTTCTCGAACTCATCTGTGATCCCCAGAGTTAAGGGGAGCTCCGGCCCGACAACCGTCAGATCAATATTCTTTTTTATGGCAAACTCCACTAAAGTCGGGATATCGGAGGGATCGATGTCCACATTTTCTCCAATGCTTTGCGTTCCCGGATTTCCTGGAGCCGTATAGAGTTTTTTTAAACGAGGGCTTTGAGCAATTTTCCACGCCAAAGCATGTTCTCTTCCCCCTGAGCCAATAACTAGAATATTCATTTTATCTCCATATTATCCATCAATTTCTCGACAAAACCCGGGTGAGGAAAGGCGCTTTTTAACACCCGTACTGCCAAGGGAAGGGCTTCTTCAGGAGAAAGGCAAAATTTCATTTTGAGGAAATTTTGACGGAAAACTCTCACCTCTTCTTTAGGATTAAGGCCTTTGGTGACGATGTCAGCGATGAAACCGGAAAGAATATCGAAATCTTTTTCTTCCATACCAAACCGCGTCATCTCCTGAACGCCCATCCGGATTCCGCTGGGTTCAAGAAAGGTCTCATCATCGGGAAGCGCCTGATAGTTGGTCAAAATATTGTTGTCTTCTAAACGACGAGCGATCTCCATCCCATCCCCAAACTCCTTAACACGTATAAGGACCTGATGTGTTTCAGTGAATCCAATAGTTTCATCTCCCTCTACAGAGACGCCCTTATTTTTCAAGGATTTGGCAAAAGCTTTGGCATTGACTCTGACTTTTTTCTGGTAGTTCTCCTTAAATGCATTCATTTCATAACTGGCCATCAGAAGGCCCAGTAGAGTTCCCAAATGATGATTGCTTGTCGAGCCAGGAAAAGCTCGGTTTTTTATATCCAACCAGAGCTTCCGCAGGGGAGATCCTTTAGGGAAATTCCCGGCAATCACTCCCCTCTGAGGGCCAAAAAATGTCTTATGCGTGCTTCCTGTGATCACGTCAGCCCCTTCAGCCAAAGGATCCTGGAAGGCTCCAAAAAGCCCCAGCACATGGGCCATATCAAACATAATAAGGGGTTTATCCTTCCAGTCTTTGACCAAATCATAAATAAAGGCGATCGGTTCTTGACAGATAAACATGCTTTTACCGAATACAATAAGTTCAGGTCTCAGCCGATCGATATCCTCCCCCAGTTTTTCATTGTCAATTTTATAGAGATTACCTTCCTGGACTGGAAAATTGACAACATTATCCTTTCCTGTTTCAGGATTTTCGGCCACATAGTTAAAAAGAGCTCCCATAGGCTGGGAACTGAGGTGCCCGCCCTTAGTCAGATCGTTGTTCATGACCAGTTTCAATTTGCGCATTGGCTGGCCTTCCGGTCGTCCGCGGTTGACAAAACGGACCAATGCCTTAAAAACCACTTCATTGGCCATTTGACCGCTAATCGTACGGGGTTCGACCTCCGCGCATCCAAAAAACTTTCCCAGCTCTTCCCGGACTTCCTTTTCAACATCCTTGATAAAATCAATCCCCTGATAAAAATAAATTTCTTCTCCTTTCATGGTCCTATGCTCGGCATAGCGGCCTGAAGGATCGGAAATCTCACACATCTTTACCAGCAGGGAAGGAGTGGATTCCGAAGGGATTAGATTCACAGAATCTTTCTGCCTCCATATGTTGTTTTTTTCAATTCTGCGGAATAATTTATTGGCTTTTTGTGACAGCAAAAGCATTTTCTTATCTCCTCTTATTCACTTAAAAAATTTCTATTTTCCAAATCTTTTAACTTATCGAGCCTTGTCTGATGACGGCCTGCTTCAAACGCGGTGTTCAACCAGACATCCAAAATGCGCAGGGCTTCGTCTGCAGGAAGGATTCTTCCTGCCAAAGTCAGGCAGTTTGAGTCATTATGTGCGCGGCTCATCTCGGCCATATATTCGTCCAAACAGAGAGTTCCTCTTACTCCTTTAAATTTGTTGGCCACAATGGTCATTCCTAGGCCTGCACCACACACAAGGATGGCCCTGTCGAACTCACCGGAAGTCAATCTTATCATAGCCTCTTCGCCGTAGTCGACATAATCAACCCTCTCCTCTGAGTGTGTTCCTACATCGAAAAAGTCAATACCTCTAGCTTCGAGGCCGTCCACAATCTTTTTTTTCAGATCAAATCCGGCATGGTCAGAGGCGATCACAATCCTCATTTTTCCCTCCCTATTTTAGTCAGTCCGAAAGAAGTTTTGACTAAATAAATTGAGTTTATCATTATAGCAATAATAAAAAATCATTGAAACACATGCAGGAAGGCATCTCTATTTTTCTGTCAGAAGAGTTCTGTAAAGTGATGAGAAACCACGTTTCGTTTTCCCCAACGCTCTGATAAATCCTTCAGTTGAGGCGCACGGAGGACGTCGTCGTCTCTGTCACCATTCACAACTTCTGTGATGGGGGCAGAACGCGTAATGGGTCACAGGTCCGACTCTAAAATAAAGATGCCTTCTTGCGATTATTTTAAGAGAGGAAGTAAGGCTTACTTGGAGGATTTTTTCAGGAGGGCTTCCGATTCCGGAAAAACCTCTACAGCCTTTTGAACCACAGGATCATTATTCATAAGCACCTTGTGCCCGCGCTCGACTCCCCAAACTGAAGAGAATATTTCCTTTTTAATTTCCCTCTTTATTTCTTCAAGGGCGTCTTTAAAATCTTCAGATTTATAGGAAAAATCCAAATCTTTAAGATGGGCCTTAAAATCTTCCAGAACTAAGTCATCCACTACAAAATTTTCATCCAAAATCTTTTTATCCTTCAAGTTCGCATTCTTTTTACTGAGTTCGTCGGGAAGAACATAAAGCTGAGACAGGGCCGTTTTTTTTGTAACAAATTTTCGCGCATAGGAAAAAAAGGCCCCAATTCTTTGTATCGAAAAAGTAAAAAACTTATTTGTAAAAGTCACCTTGTAATCCGGAGTAATTCCCCCCTGTCCTAAGACTTTTCTTCCTTGAGCAGTATATGTGACCTCTCTTTCTTCCTCTGGAACTTCAACGGGTTGAAGGTAACCTTGAAGAATGTAATCCTCGATATTCTCATAGCTCTTTTGGATCGACCGTCCACTGGGCGTATAATACTTCGCAATCGTCAGTGAAACGGCCGTCTCATCCGTAAGAGGGAAGACCGTTTGAACCAGCCCTTTTCCGAATGAATCCTCTCCCACAATAAGAGCCCGGTCGTTATCTTTCATGGCTCCGCTCACAATCTCCGAAGCGCTGGCACTTCCGTTGTCGATCAGGATGATCATAGGAATTTTCTCATACTTGTTAGCCTGGATGGCTCTAATTTCCTGGTTGTACAGCTCTTTCCGGCCCCGGATGGAGACAAGAACAGATCCTCTAGGCAGAAACTCGTCTGCGATTTCCAGGGACTGGGGGAAAGCGCCTCCGCCGTTTTGGCGAAGGTCTAAGATGAGTTTTTTCATGCCCTGCCTCTCCAGGAGATCCATCTTTTCTCTGAGTTCCTGGGGAGTAGTTTCGGCAAAATTTCTGATGAAGATATAGCCGATGTCATCCTGGAGAATAAAGGCATAGGGAACACTATAGAGGGGAATCTCCTCTCGGGTTATAGTTATGTCGAAGGGGTCCATGCCCTCTCGAGACAGAGTGATGGTGACTTTGGTGCCTTTTTTTCCGCGGAGCCTCTGCATCGCCTCATAGCTGTCAATGGTTTTTGTGGTTTCACCGTCTATATGGGACACTACATCTCCGGGCAACACACCCATCCGGTAGGCAGGACCTCCGACAATCGGAGAGATAACAACAATGCGGTCCCCCTGCTGCTGGATCAACATGCCTGTTCCATAATATTTGGCCCTGTAATCCTCAGTCAGACGTGACATGCTGCGCATATCGAGGAAATTCGAATGCGGGTCCAGAGTTTGGAGCATTCCTCTCACAGAGGAATAGGCCAATTCTTCGGGATCCACATTTTTGTAATAGTTCTCTTCGATATGGGAGATGATTGTTGATATCTTATCGATAGAATTTGTCCAGACATCCTCATCCCAAGCGACAGACAGCACTATCAAAAAAAAGATGGCGGTAAAGAGGACTAGTTTTTTCATGATATCCGGCTAGTTTTGATATTAGCAAAGCTCGTGAAGGTTGTAAAGACCTATTGACCTATCTCAGCTCACAAGATATACTTTCTAATCCGAATGCCTGACCTCTAGTAACTGGATAAAAATATGTTTGGAAACATTGGATTCCCGGAACTCATTATCATTTTTGCTCTAGCCCTTTTGATATTCGGCCCGAAAAAGCTGCCTGAAGTCGGCCGGTCCCTCGGCCGGGCTTTAAGGGAGTTCCGAAAAACCTCTGACGAAATCAAGGAAAAACTTGAAGAAGAGATTCAGGCCGATGATTTCAAGGAGATTAAAACCGAGATCGACGAATTCAAAAAGGATTTAAATAAGAATGACAGCGGGAAAAAAATCTCCTGACTCGATGACCTTCCTTGAACATCTTTCAGATCTCCGAAAAAGGCTCTTCTTTTCCTTCCTCGCTTTGATCGTGGGGATTATTCCTGCATGGATCTTCAGTAAAGATCTTTTCAATATCCTGGCCATTCCTGTTTATAAATTTCTCCCGGAGGGAGAAAAGTTAGCCTTTATCAAACTGACAGATCCCTTCATGCTCTACATCAAAGTCTCCTTTCTTGCTTCCATTTTCTTTATGTCTCCAATCATTTTTTATCAATTCTGGTTATTCATTGCGCCCGGCCTCTACCGAAAAGAAAAAAAATACGTCATTCCTTTTGTTCTTTTCACATCGGTTTTTTTCATATCCGGTGCATTGTTTGGATTTTTTGTCGTCTTCCCCTGGGCAGTCCGGTTCTTCTTAAGTATGGGCTCTGAATTCCAGGCGATGATTACGGTAGACAAGTATTTCAGCCTGGTTCTGCGTGTTCATCTGGGAATTGCCGTAGTCTTCGAGCTGCCCACTCTGACTTTTTTTCTTGCCAGGATGGGAATCCTTACAGCAAAATGGATGATTAAAAATTTCAAGTACGCCGTACTCGCCGTTTTTATCGTAGCCGCTATCATCACTCCTACACCGGATATGGTCACACAGAGTATCATTGCCGTTCCCATGCTTGCCCTCTATGGGCTCAGCGTTCTCATCGCCCTTATCTTCGGCAGAAAAAAAGAAAAACAGGAGAAAAATTCAAACGACACCCTCGCGGGCTAAGATATCCGATATGGAAAAAGTCCTACTCCGAAGAGTCCCTGAATATAATCCCAAAATCATCCAGAATATCATCACTGAAGGAATGGATGAACTGGGAACAGAAAAAACGGCAAGACAGAACATAACGATAAAACCCAATGTGGTTTTAGCCCACCACAAAGTGGCTCCCTCCGCTTACACACGTTCTGAGTTTTTAGATGGTCTGATCCATTCCCTCCGATTTTTTTTCGGCCAAAATTCAAAAATAACGATCTCCGAAAAAACAGGCGCTGGGCTACCGACATCCAGAATGTTCCGCAGGGCCGGCTACGCACATCTGAAAAGCTTAAACAGAATTAAACTGGTTCCTTTAGAAGAGGACAAGAAAATCCGTATTCCCCTCTCTCAAGGCACGGTTCACAAGTCCATAAGAACTGGCACATCGATCACGGATAATGACTTCCTGGTTTATGCTCCAAAATTGAAAAGTAATGTCTTGAGCCACGGCCTGACCGCTGCGCTTAAACTGAATATCGGAATTCTCTTGGATAGGGAGCGGATGTGGAACCACAATTTTAAACTCGATCAGAAAATTGCCGATCTTTTAGAAGTTGGGCTTCCCGACCTTATTGTCACAGATGCTGTTGAAGCCGCAATCGGCGGAAATCAAATGACTCAGCACGGTGTTCATCTCGGACTTGTCATTTTAGCCAGAAATCCCGTCGCCCACGATGCTGTTTGTGCCCACATCCTTAATCTTGATCCAAAAAAAATACCCTATCTCAACATCGCCCACAAGAGAGGTTACGGACCGATGGACATAGGTGAAATTTCGATAGGGGGAGACGTTTCCCTCTTTGAGATCCAAAAAAGGACCAAAACATGGGATCTGGGTCTAAAAAAAGTCGATCAGGTGGACGCCGGCATAAAAATTTTGTGCGGCTTGCCTTATTGTTCCGGTGGATGCCATGGGGTATTCCTCGACTGGCTGTACATGATTAAGGACCGCAAACCAAAACTCTGGAGAACACTTCCGCAATGGACCGTCGTGTTAGGAAAATATAAAGGTGACGTCACAGCAAATCGCCTGATGAAAATTGGAACCTGCACAGAAATACAAGGGAAAGTCAAAGCCCGAAAACAGGTTAAAATCAAAGGCTGCCCACCAAAACACAAAAGTCTCGTTCTCTTTTGGCTTCTCAGGGGGAGAGTTATTAATCCTCTTTTCCGGCTGGATCTAATTATCGATTCCTATTTTTTTCTCTTCTTATCCTGGTGTAGAAGATTAATATCCGGGAGGCTCTAATCAGAATGGATGGAAGACTGATCATCAACAATAAACGTATTGAGACAGACGATAAAAAAGAATCCATAAATCCAGCAACTCTTGAATCCCTTGGTGAATTCAGCCTCGCCTCATCGGCTGACTGTCAAAAAGCCGTCCGTGCTGCGACTGAGGCATTCCCGACTTGGTCGACCCTTCCCCTTAAAGACAAAAAAGCTGTTTTTATGAAGGCCAAAGCTATCCTGCTCAAGAGGGGGGAAGAAGCGGCCGTTCTCATCTCCAAGGAGAAAGGGTCTCCGCTTCCAGAATCCATGATGAGTGAAATCCAGGGCGGCCTTGAGACTTTGGATTACTACGGAAAAAATATAAAAAGGGTGTTGAAAACAAAAAAGGCAGTCCATCACGTCACATATTTCTCGCACAAAAAAAGCGAATATGCTTTTCATCCCCTTGGCCCCACACTGATCATCTCTCCTTGGAATTATCCTTTCATCATCCCTTTGACCGAAGTTCTCAGCGCCCTCTCAGCGGGGAATTCTGTCATTCTCAGGCCATCTTCATCCACTCCGTTTACGGCTCTCCTGCTTGGAGAAATTTTTTTAGAAGCCGGACTCCCCCCAGGTGTTCTGAATGTCGTCTGCTGTCGTATCTCCCAAGCTGAGGATTTGATCACTCATCCCGACATTCACTCCATCATGTTTACAGGAAGCACCTCCACCGGCAAGAGAGTGATGGAGCTGGCCAGTCGAAATTTAACCAATGTGGTTCTCGAACTTGGGGGAAAAGACCCGATGATTGTGCTCGAGGATGCAGACCTCGACCGAGCAGCCCGCGGGGCTGTGTGGGGCGCATTCACCAACTGCGGACAAGTTTGCTCCTCCATTGAAAGAGTATACGTACAGCAGAGTGTGGCGGCAGGATTCATGGAAAAAGTTGTGGCCCTATCGAAAAACATCAAGGTTGGAAATCCTTTGGAAGCAGGAACAGATGTCGGCCCCCTGACAGTCCCCTCCCAGCTGGAGATCGTTGAGGGCCATATTCAAGATGCCAAGGAGAAGGGGGCAAACATTCTTGTGGGCGGAGAAAAAGTTAAGGATGTCCCGGGATACTTTTTCAAACCCACGGTGCTCACTCAAGTGGATCACAGCATGAAAATCATGACAGAAGAAACCTTTGGTCCCATTCTTCCTATCAAGACATTTTCTGATGTACAGGATGCCGTTACTCTTGCTAATGACTCGATTTATGGATTGACTGCCTCTGTGTGGACAAGAAATAAAAAGCTGTCCTCTTTACTGTCGAAAAGGCTTCATGTCGGCTCGGTCACGATAAACGACCATCTTTTTTCATTTGTCGAACCCGGGGCCCTGTGGGGAGGAGTCAAACAAACGGGCATAGGGAGGTCTCATGGTCCTTACGGCATTTTAGAACTCGTAAATATTAAATACATAAGTTTTGATTTTTCTAAAAAGAGAACACAGCTCTGGTGGTATCCTTATGAAAAAGACCTTTTAAAGCTGCTCAAAGTGTCCATGAATGTTTTCCATCACAATCGGTTATGGAGAAAAATCCGCGCTCTGCCAGCCCTCCTTCCGTTTTTATCCAAAATATACAAAGGGAGCCCTCTCCAGAATTACATAAAGAGAGCTCCCCGTTCGTTGAAAAAATAAATCGAGAAACATATGAAGACAATAGGATTAACCGGAACAAACGGTTCAGGAAAGGGTGCCGCTGCGGAATACTTCATACAGAAAGGATATGTTTATTTTTCACTTTCGGATGTGATCCGGGAGGAACTGAGAAAAAATGGAATAGAGCCCACCCGGGACAACTTGATTCGAATGGGTAATAAGCTTCGTTCTTCTGGAGGAGCCGATTTTCTGGCGCGGAAGGTCATGGAAAAAATTAAAAGTAAGGCTGTCATTGACAGCATCCGAAATCCTGAAGAGGTCCGCTTCCTGAAAAACCAAAAAAATTTCATTCTCCTAGCTATCGATGCCGATGTTAAGCTAAGATATGAACGCGTCAAAAAGCGCGGCCGTGATGAATCGGCGGCCACTCTACAGGAATTTATAGAAAAAGAGGACGAAGAAAAAACGACAAATCCGAGACACCAGCAGCTACACACATGTTTAGAAATGGCGGATTTTACAGTCCTCAATGAAGGGTCCCTTGAGGACCTATATAATATATTGGAGAAATTTCTGTGAGCCAAAAAAGAGTGTCTAAAGACGATTACTATCTCGGAATCGCCAAAGAAGTGGCCAAACGAAGCACGTGTTTCCGCCGCTCCATCGGTGCCATCATTATTCGCGATGATCAGATCATATCCACAGGCTACGTGGGCGCCCCGCGAAAAACCAAATCCAGTTTTGAACACGGCTCCTGCCTCCGTGACAAACTCAATATCCCACACGGACATCGTTATGAACTGTGCAGAAGTGTTCATGCCGAACAGAATGCCATCATCAATGCAGCACGAGCCGGAGTCAGTCTTCTCGGCGGGGATATCTACATTTACGGAAAAACTGTTAATGAGGACAGGACAATCGATGCCATACCTTGTTTCATCTGCAAAAAAATGATCATTAACGCCGGATTGAAGCGAATCATTTGTTCAGGAAAAGACGGTAATATATTGACATTCAGCAGAGAAGCTTGGGTTAACGACTGGAAAGAAAACGACATCATCGACGACAAACGTCAATACGGCTGATCCAGACATGAAGCAGACGGCCTCTCTCTTTGTGCTGATCGCACTTTTACTTTTGCCACTCTATTCTTTCCAGCAAAATCCACCGCTTGAAACTCAAGCCAAAACAACTCTTCTTAGACTCTTGGGTATAACGCCTTCGCCTGACTCTATTGATTTCATCCAGAATAAAACTCAATATTTTCTTGATAATCTTTTATCAGAGCAGCCGCATCCAAAAACTCGGAATTTCAGCCAGTTGATCCGGGAGGACCATGAAAAAGGTCTGAGGCAGATCCTCGCCTCCTATGAGGATATCGAGAAAACGCTGGATGTTGTGGCCAAAAAAACACTCGTGCTGAACAGGCTTGAGCGGTCCATCGAAAGAGCCATTTTGACCGGACATAAAATCTACATCTACAGTGGTGCCACAAATGGATTGGCCAAGCAGGTGGAGAGTGTTTTCTGGCGCCCCTTCTGGAAAAAAGTCGGAAAACCCGGAAAAATATGGAAAAAACTCGAGACTTCGATCCCAGCAAACATTCCGGATATGCTTATTGGAGAGATGACTGGGGGTGACCGTGCCTTGGTGGGATCAATGGAAGGATTGGATGACCTGCTGCTTATGGGATGGCTCCAGCTCCAAGAACACGGCATCAAGAAAGAAGATGTGGTTATCTGCTTTTCAGAGAGTGGAGACACACCATCGGTTATCGGAACTCTTCAGGCCGCAGTCGATTCATGGAAAACTGATGGGACTTATGACCCCAAAAACTCCCAAAAATATCTCTATTTCATCTATAACAATCCGGATGATGAACTCATCACCGTGGATCGAAGCCAGAGCATCATTGAAGATCCAGGGATTACAAAAATCAATCTTTCTACAGGTCCCCAGTCTATCTCAGGTTCGACCCGCATGCAGGCAACAACAATCAATACTTTTTTTATCGGCCATGTTCTTCAAAGCGCACTGTACAGAACTTTGAAGAATATTCTGTCTAAAAAAGATTTGGTCCAGCTGGGCTATTTGGACAAGTACACTCTGACGGAAAAGTTAGAAGAATTCCCCGCAATCCTGAAGGAAATTCAAAACCATCTGCCCGAAATTGCACGGATTTCCCGCCTTGAGGCGGAGACATACAAAACAGGTCACCGTGTGACTTGTTTTGCACAAAAAGGACTGTTCGTGGCACTCTCAGACTGCATAGAAAACAGTCTTGAGTTTTCTCTTCCGCCCCTCGATACCAACAAAGAAATCACGCCTATGTCCTGGACTCAAGTTTGGACAGCTGCATCAGGACGTGAGGAATCCTGGCAGGCCTTATTGGGGAGGGACTTTCGAGGACTGGATTCAACTCACTACAAAAATCCTTTTTCTAAAGTGCTTGCCGATCCCCGGATAAAAAAAATGGCCCTGGCCCATTTGGAGCACACAGGAGAGAATCAAAAACTTCTCTATGATTTTTCTCTGGCATCATTCAACCTCACAAACCGCAGTCCCAGAGCCGGTGATTTGGGAATTGCTGTGCTGATGGATTTGGAAGACGATGATTTTTCCAAAAGGAATTCTTTTCTTTTAAGGTTTATGTCTCTTTTTTCAGGACAAAACAAAAATTCAGCGATTCTTTTTGTTCACAGCCAATCCGAAAAAGATATCCAAGCACATATCGATAATCTGCCTGCTTCCGAAAGGATCACAAAAGATGCCCAGGTTTTGGTCCCTATTGATTCAACAAACGATCCTCTGGCCGTTAACCAGCAAATTACCCTTAAAATCCTTCTCAACACCCTTTCTACTGCAGTTATGGCCGATCTAGGAAGAATAATAGGAAATACGTCAACTCATATAAGACCTTCCAATTTAAAATTCATGGGACGGGCCACTCACCTCATCCAATCCCTTGTCAACGACACCCTAAACCATCCTCAATGGATCAAAGCCCATGGCATCCGGAATCCTGTTTCTTACGGAGAAGCCAACGCCGTCCTCTTTGAGAGCAAGCAATATCTCAGGGATAAAAATATCCCAACCGAATTCGGAGCGGAAGCAGCTCTCTCAATCATCCGCATCCTGGAATCCATTCGACAGAAAACCGGTTTATCTCTGGAAGAAGCCTATGAAATTAACAAAAATATTGGACTTGTCTTTTATCTGTCCGAAATTTTAGATCAATAATTAGGGCAGGAACCCTCTCTTCACCAAAGCATGCAGGAGCAGAATTGGTGCTGTGACTTTTATAGTAAAAATGTCGAATAGAGATAGAATGCTCTGTAATCCAGATGTTTGCTTTTCGCTTTATCAACAAGCGGTCTTAAGGGTGATTTGAAATCCTTTGGCGCTGTTTTGAACAGAACCAAAGCCGGAGATTTAACGGCTTGATGAAGTGAGGAAAAATCCATTTCTTGTTCCACATATAGAACACAGTTGGTTCCGGACATCCGGGCGGCCGCAGTCATGTCGAGAAAGAGAAACAGGTCGTCTTCAGACTGAATACTCTTATTGGACACATGAATCCAAATCCCTTCCTTAGCCAGGCTCACAAGTTCTGGAGTCACACGACCGTGATGGTAATAAACCAAGTGGCTGGATCCCTTTCGGCACTCGACAGCCATAAAAGAGAGATCAGCGAGGTTCCTTTCTTTCTCCCTGTTGGATACATGGATAAAAAGGCCCAATCTGCCCAGATGAGCAAGGGAAGCAAGAGGAATATAACCAAACTCTTCTTCAGAAACAATTTCGTTATGAAGAAAAGTCGCAACAATCGCACCTCCTGATTTTGCCGCCTTGAGAATAAACTCCAATTCTAGGACATCTTTTCTCAGGCGATCCGATGTGTAAAGATCGGCACCCAATCCAACCATTTTTTCAAGTTGGTGTCCCTCGTATTCCCCAGAATCGACTATACGAAAACGAATACGGCTTGGTTTTCCCTTATTGAGAGCATCCAGAAGCCAGTCATAATTGTGCTGGTCGTCACGAAAGGTCAGATCCGCTTTCGCTGAAATAATATCTGTTGAGCTCTGGGGATCGACTCGTTCAAACTCTTCCTCATTTTCCATTTTCTCTGTCCTTCACACCAAAAACAATCATTCAACTTTCAGGCCTACAGCTTCTCATATTTCCCCCCCCAAGTAAAGATTCGGGCCCCAATCTTGCAAAAAAGGAGGGGTTCTTTTATCATCATGATAAGTTGCTTAAAAAAAAATGCTGTGTTCTTTTTTCCGGTGGGATCGATTCCACTACCGCACTCTACTGGGCTCAAAAAGACTATGATAACATCCATGCCCTGACCTTCAGTTACGGCCAAAGACATGCAGTGGAAATAGAGATGGCTAAAAAAATAGCCACAGTTTTAAACATATCTCAGACCATTCTTTTTGTGGATCTTAAGCAAATCAGCGGATCTTCGCTTACCGATCCGACACAAAAACTCCCGAAATTTCAGGCTTCTGAAGACATTGACGGCGGCGTTCCCTCAACCTATGTCCCTTTCCGGAATGGAATTTTTCTCTCCCTGGCGGCAGCTTGGGGAGAAGTCCATGATACTCAAGACATCATCTGCGGATTCAATGTGATCGATTCCCCCAATTACCCGGACACGACCAGCAATTTTGCACAGGCAATGGAAAGGGCCATCAACCTCGGCACAGAGGTGTCCCATGGACGAATGGCAGCCTTTAAAATTCTGGCGCCATTTGTAGGCCTAACAAAAGCGGACATCATCCAAAAGGGCTTGTCACTCGGAGCGGATTACTCCTATTCCATATCCTGTTATGCAGGCAGAGAAATTCCCTGCCTTAAATGTTCTTCCTGCCTCCTGCGTCAGAAAGCATGGGAAGAAACAGGAAGGCAAGATCCTCTTCTCAATCGTCTTTATAAGGAAGGAAAATTATGAGTTGGACACTCAACGTCAGAGAAACTTTCCAGGCAGCCCATTATTTAAAAGGGTATAAAGGAAAATGCGAAAAAATCCACGGACATTCCTTTAGGATCGAAGTTCAGATCGCTGTGACCGAGCTTGATTCGACAGGGATTGGATATGATTTTACAGATATAAAAAAGAAGCTCTCTAACATTCTTCCCGATCATTCTCTTCTTAACGAAATCTACGCATTTAATCCAACGGCCGAAAATTTATCGAAACATTTTTTCCAGGAACTTCAGAAACACTATCCAGTAAAGGCCGTTACGGTCTGGGAATCAAAAGATGCCTCAGCCACATACTCTGAAGATTAGCGAAATATTTTATTCTCTCCAGGGCGAAGGCCTCCGTCAGGGAGAGCCAACTGTCTTTATCAGGTTGTCCGGGTGCAACCTTAAGTGTGACTTTTGTGATACACAATACGCATGGGACGATGGCCGGGACTTATCCCTAGATCAAATATGCACTGAAGTCCAGGACATAAAACGTCTTCGCTTTGCCCAATGGATCTGCCTGACCGGTGGTGAACCCCTATTCCAAGACATCACTTCACTGACACGGCGACTCAAAACGGACAAATGGAAAATTCAAGTCGAAACAAATGGAATTTTCTACCAAAGCCTTCCTGTGGATTGGTACACGGTGTCTCCAAAACCAGAGAAATACTTTGTCCATTCCAAATACACGGATTCGGCCCGGGAAGTAAAACTTATTGTCACCAGGGAATTGGAAGTCGCCACAATAAAACGTCTACGGGAGAAATTTCCTGAGAGAATCCCTTTCTTACTCCAAGCCCAGTCCAACCTGAAATGGAGTCTGGATCGGGGAATAGAGCTTCTCGAACTAGCCGCCAAGAAAAACATTAACAATATACGCCTCTCAGTTCAACTGCACAAAATTCTAGATATTCCCTAGCTTTTCGAACACCACTCCAAAATGACTCCTCCATTTCCCTCACCTTTTTAGGTGATCAATCACAATAAATATCATCGTTTCATTCATCACTAAGGGCGATTGTCGTATTAGCTTTTCCTTGCAAAAATGGTCCTGAGAACCGACTAAATAATACGATGCACAGACAAATAAAAATCCCCTGGCTTGTGATAGGCTGCGCTCTGTTTGTTTTCCTTTTTACCAATATCCTCTCTTATTTTATCTTTGATCACACTCCTCACATCAACGATGAAGTCGCCTATCTCTTTCAAGCCAAAATTTTTAAAACAGGACATCTTTTTGTCTCCTCACCGGCGGGCAAAGAGTTTTTCAATTTTCCTCATGTCATCAACAACGGCCAATGGTACAGTCATTATCCTCCAGCGTATCCTCTTTTTCTATTGTGTGGCCTTTTAATCGGCGCCCCCTGGATCGTAAATCCTTTCTTTGCCTCTCTCTCGATTGTCCTTTTTTATTTTCTGGGCAAGGAAGTTTATTCCAAAAAAGTGGGAATTCTCTCGGCTTGTCTGGGGGCGGTCTCTATATGGTTTCTTGTCATGTCTTCAACAATGATGTCTCATACGACCTGCCTCTTTCTCGTTACATTTTTTCTGTTGTTTTTTTTCCGCTCACTTAAAAAACCAACAGTACTCAATGGCCTTCTCGCCGGGCTCGGACTGGGCGGAGCGATCCTGATCCGTCCGTACAATGTCTTCCTCATCGTGCTCCCTTTCCTGATTTATTGGGCCGTCAAAACCCTTAAAGGTTTTCGTCTGTACTGGAAAAATACACTGACTTTTGGTCTTATGCTTATTCTGGCCCTATCCACTTTGTTGGCCTACAACTACCTTACAAATGGAGATCCCCTGTTGATGGGATATACCGTACGATATGGAGAGGACCATGGTGTGGGATTTGGAAAAGCGGGATACACAAAATCGGAACATTCTCCCTACTTAGGCGTACACTTCACGATCGAAAACATGAAAGCGATGAATAAAGATCTTTTCGGATGGCCGCTCTCCTCGTTTCTGGCTATTCTCCCACTTCTTTTTGTTTTGAGAAAAAAACATGCTCTTCATCAGAGCATGGGCCTCTTTTTTTGCAGTTTTCTTGTGCTGACATTCGGACTTTTCATCTACTGGGGATCATTTATTTTGATTGGAGCCAGGATGTTCTTTGAGTTCATCCCAATTTTTATTGTCCTGAGTGCAGTGGGGATCCTCGAAATGCCTGCTTTGTTATCCCAAAGATTCAAAAAGAGCAGCCCTCTTTTGATAAAAAAAATGGTGACGGTTGTTCTCTGTTTGTGTATTGCCTATGCTTTTTCCGTCCGGCTGCCGCGATGGATATGGCCCAAAGATCCAAACTGGTATTACGATGGATTTGCCAATAATTTTGCCGGAGTCAACCCTGCTATCCCAAAAATTGTGGAATCTGCAGTCAAAGGCCCCTCCCTGGTCCTTCTCAATTTCATCTATTTCCCCTTCGATGATTTCCCGAATTACTGGTGGGGATCGGGTTTTTCAAGAAACGACCCGGACCTGAAGGGAGACGTCATATACGCGATGAGCCAGGACAACAATAATATCGATATATTCCAGCATTTTCCCAACCGAAGGATTTACCTGTACAAGGGAACACTGGAGAGGGGACTCCTGCTTCCAATCAAAAAAGACAAAGATATTATTCTTTATGGAGAACCGATACAGAAAAAGTTGGAGACAAAAAATTCTTTCGAGCTGATCGGGAATCCCTTGGACCTCCACACCCTTTACTCCCCGGAATTTAAAGATTTCCTTGAGAAAATATACCAAGAATATGATCTTCTTGAGATTGACGTGGAATTTTTCTACGAATTGGGAACAAAGGCATTAGGGAACAAACAGTACAAACTGGCAGCTAAGTGCCTGGAAGCCGCACTTCAAATTGAAAAATCCCCCGGCAAAAGGGCCCTCTTTTTCAACCACCTTGTCCACATCTATGCAAAGGCCGGACAGAGACAGGACTCCATAAAGATTCTAAACAAACTTCAACATCCCAAGGGCCCAAAGCTATATGACATATTTCCCGAAAGAGGACTTTAGCATGAATATAATCACTTTAGGAGCTGGCCCAGCAGGACTCACTGCGGCCTATCTGGTTAGTAAAGAAGGGGAAAACGCCATCGTCCTGGAAAAAGAGGACAGCGTAGGTGGGATCTCAAAGACTGTGAATTACAAGAACTTTTTGTTCGACATCGGAGGGCACCGGTTTTTCACAAAATACGAGGAAGTAGAAAACCTCTGGTATGAAATCCTTGGGGATGATTTTCTAACAAGGCCTCGGATGTCCCGCATTTACTACAACCGCAAATTTTTTCACTACCCCCTCAAACCCATCAATGCTCTGTTGAATCTGGGGATTGGCACGTCACTGCTCACAGTCTTCAGTTTTATCCGCTCTAAGTTCTTCCCGTATAAAAACGAAACAAATTTTGAGGAGTGGGTGTCCAACAGATTTGGCCGAAAGCTGTTCAACATCTTCTTTAAGACCTACACAGAAAAAGTCTGGGGCATCCCATGTAAAGAAATCCAGGCCGATTGGGCAGCCCAGCGAATCAAAAGCCTATCTTTGAGCAAACTTATACTCAATTCCTTTGGATTCATGAGGAAAGGACAGGTGACCACTCTCATTGACCAGTTCCAGTATCCACGCAAAGGCCCGGGTCAAATGTGGTCCAGAGCGAAGGAACTTATCGAGCAGCACGGCAATCAAGTGTTTCTAAACACAAAAGTCACCAAGATCAACAGGGATGGTCAAACAATCACTTCTGTCCTCACAGAAAAAGACGGTGTTGTTACAGAGGTCAAAGGGGATCAGTTTATCTCCACTCTTCCGCTTCGAGAACTGATAAGAATCTTGTCTCCCTCTGCCCCCAAAGAAGTTCAAAAGGCCGCCGATGAACTCAGGTACAGGGACTTCTTCACCGTGGGATTGGTCATTGCAAAACCAGATATATTTCCCGACAACTGGATCTACATCCATTCTGAAGATGTTCAAGTCGGACGCATCCAGAACTTCAAGAACTGGAGTCCCGAGATGGTCCCAGATAAGGATTTGACGACTCTGGGGCTCGAATACTTCTGCTTCGACACAGATGAAATCTGGAAAAAAGAGGATGAAGATCTGATCGCAATGGCTAAAGAAGAAGCCTGTAAACTCAACTTTGCATCTCCTGACCAGGTCCTCGACGGATTTGTCATCCGGTCGCCAAAAACGTATCCCATCTATGACGAAGGGTACAAAGACCGCGTAGACATCATTCAAAACTACCTGTCAACTTTCGACAACCTCCAGACTATCGGACGGAATGGACTCCACAGGTACAACAACCAAGACCACTCCATGCTGAGCGCCATCTATGCCGTACGGAACATTAAAGGAAGCAGCTATTCGGTATGGGATATCAATACCGATGACGAATACCACGAAATAAAAGAGGGAGATAAAGGGCAATGACATGATGTCCTTATATTTTTCAAAGGAAGGATAAGATGTACAGTCTAGGGTATTTAGGAGTTTTCGAGAAATGGAGAGAGACCCTCCTGCTTTTTTTCAAAAAAAATGACAGCACACACATCCAGCTCCTCCGCTATGCAGTGGTGGGGGGTTGCGCCTATGTGGTGGACTTCGGAGCCCTCTTTTTTCTGACCGATTATCTCCATGTTCACTATCTTGTTTCAGCTGCCGCCGCGTTCTCATTGGGTCTGTTGACCAACTACACGTTGAGTGTACTATGGGTCTTTTCCAAAAGATCCATATCCAATAAACAGAAGGAGTTCCTGCTGTTTGCTTTGATCGGCATGATCGGCCTTGGATTTAATGAGGCGGCAATGTGGCTGTTTACAGGATTGGCGTCTTTCCACTATCTCATATCCAAACTGTTTTCGACGGCGTTCGTCTTTTTCTGGAATTTTTTTGCACGGAAGAAAATTCTCTTTTCCTGATCAATTCACCATGCTCCGTAGAATCCTTCTTATCTTCGTCCCGGCCGGGATAACCGTTGGTTTTTTGTGCGGGCTTTTTTCAACATTCAGCACCGTAGCTGCACAGGACTGGTTTTCTCAAAAGCTCTATTGGCTGACTCTTTCCGAAGGCTTGTCTCTTATCAATCGAAGTACAAGTGCTGCTCTAGCGCTGGCCCTCTTTGTGTCCCTTGTTGCGATGTTTCTTGTTCTGCTCTGGAAAAAATATTTCAACCGTTTTTTTGAAGTGAACATCACCGTTAAAATTGATGCCCTTTTATGGCAGCAAGGATTATGGACTGTAACTCTTCTCTCTCTGTCTGTCTTTCTCTTTATCAAACACGCGGCCCAAAAGATACAGCTGGCTCCGCTTGTCGCCAGCCAGACGATAATTCTTTTAGTCCTCTGCCTTCTCCTTTTCTCAAAGAAAAAAATCCCACAATCAGAAGAACACATGTCGCCCCCCACCCTGGGGCTCTTCACGTTGAAAAGACTCGCTGCAGCATGTGTTGTCTTGCTCATCTTGGGCAATGGAGTTCTTTTAACTCGCAGACAGTTTTTCAAACCCAACACGCCTAATATTCTTTTTATTGTTGCGGACACTCTCAGAGCAGACCACCTCGGCTGCTACGGATACTCTCGACTCACGTCTCCAAATATCGATCGCTTTGCCCAAAAGAGCGTATTATTAGAGAACCACATGAGTAATTCACCATGGACCAAACCCTCCATGGGCACAATTTTCACCTCTCTTTATCCCCATGAACATTTAGCCTTTTCCTGGCTTGACAATTTGAGCGACTCTCGGTGACTTGGAAAAATTTAGGAGTTCTCATAATTCAGGCCTTATAGAACTCTATGATTTAACACAAGATCCTTTTGAAACCACCAATCTGAGCTCCCGGTTTACAGACTTATCACACGATCTAAAAACACTCATTCTTAGAAGATTTTCAACCGAAGTGCGGCTCTCTTTGCACTCGGCTTTGGAAATGGAAAAAAAGACAGAGGAACTGAAGGCTTTAGGCTATATAAAGTAGGGAGGGATCAATAGTCCTGCCACAATTGTCCCCATTCCGTTTTATTAAATTCCCGGATCCTTTTTCGTCCGATGGTGGGATACCACATAAAGTCATGATAGATATTGCTTGCAAAAGGGGCCCAAACAAAAAGTGGAGATTTGAGAAGGATTTTTTCTAGGAACCGAAATAATCCCACCCGCAGCATTTGATCGCCCCAAATGACCAAACTTTTCTTTGATTTGAATTGAAAGTCGATTTCTTGGATATCTTCTCCCACAACTTCAATCAAATCGAGCTGGCCAATCCCCAATCCTCTTTCATGACACATGCGGATAAACGGGATCTCCATGGGTTCAAATCCCATAATTTTGGCCGCAACGGCATCGATGGCCACAGAATCCGCTCCAGCCAGAATGAGGTTCTTTATTTTGGGAATCATTGTCCGCGGCCCAGCCCCATCTCCACACACCGTGCCGTCCATCACTGTAAAGATTCCCGGATGAAGTTCTTTCTGCATAAGGACAAGATCCACAAGGACTTCATGAATATACTTGTGTGCATAATGCCTGACCTCTTTTAGAAGACCTCCAAAAGCATTTTTAATGGCACCTGTAGTCACCGAATGGCCGTGGGTTTTAACGGTCGGAAGATGGATGACATTTTTCCCGATGTACATTTTTGGGATTTCGATTCCTTCTGGGAAGACTTGATCCAGTTTCAACAAAGAGCTCTTGAACTCATATGTCTGCCACTCTACTTCTGGCAGTGCTATAAAATCCAGCCCAAACTTATCAAGGATAGGTGCCCACTTATTATTTCTGGCTCCTTTTATTGGATGGGTGACAACGGTCTTGTTTTCAACCGGAAACAATTTGGTCTTATCGAAGCCATCCTGAAGGAGAGTCCGGACAACTCCTTCGACCTGCCACGGCTCACTCGAGCATGAGGGAAAATACTTGGTCCAAGATAGATTCAGTTTTATCAGTGAATCCTTTTCCTTTGAGATAGTGTGTTCATAGTCCGCAAGGTGCATCACTTTTTGATAGTCATCGAGGACAGTTTTTGGAGATGTTCTCAAAACGACAACTTTAGGTTTATTCATTTTCAAATCCTTAAATAGAGAATGATTACAGCTGAAATTATCCACAAAAGGATGCCAGCCAAAAAGGGTTTATCTTTAAGGATAATGGATTCTGGACTGCCTCCCCCACCTTTCTTGTGAATTAAATAGAGATAACGGAAGATTCCATAGAGTACAAAAGGAACGGTATAGATGAGCCGGGATGATCCAAATTTAGCCACCGTCGCATCAGATATTGTATAGAGGCAATAGGCCACAACTGTGGAAGCCGTGACGACCGAAATCATCTGGTCGAGAAGATAAGGGGAGTATTCTTGCAGAATAGGCCTGTGATTGCTCGCGTTTTCCTCAAGCAAAACAAGCTCATGCCTTCTTTTGCTCAGTGCAAGAAACAGAGCGAGAAGAAACATGCAGATCAAAAGCCACTCGGAGACATCCACCGCGATGACCACACCTCCGGCACTCACACGGAGGATGAACCCGGCAGCAATCAGCAGCACATCCAAGATCACGACATGCTTCAACCATGTGGAGTATAAGATCTGGAGAAGGACATAGCCCAAAGCCAAAATAAAAAAAGTGAAGTCCAAGAGAAGGGCACATCCCAAACCCAACACACTGAAAAAAACAAATGCCCCCGCTGCAGGTCCTTTTCCCAGACGGCCGGACGCAAGAGGCCTTTTTGATTTAATGGGATGAAGCCTGTCCTCTTCAACATCTCTCATGTCGTTCCATATATAGACTGCACCTGAGAGAACACAAAAAACAGCAAACGCAAAGAGCGACGTTATCACGAGTGGTACATTAAAAATGTTTTGCGAAAAAATAAGCGGGGCAAAAACAAAAAGATTCTTGGTCCACTGGTAGGGGCGCAGAGATTTGATTATTTCGATCAGAACCATTTCCCACATTGTAGAAATTTTTCAGTTTAGAATCAAACGATAGTTTTACCGTAGGAAGCGGTAGCCAGAACGAGTGAGATAGACACCGCCAAGAATCACAAGCGTTCCCACTCCCTGGAAAAGAGTGATGCGCTCGTCGAGCAAAAAATAAGCGAAAAAAATCGTAAAGATGGGAACAAGATTGTCATAAATCGACGTCCGGCTGTTGCCCACTCTTCTAACAGATGCATACCAGATCACATAACACACAGAGAGTGCAAACAGTCCGGAAAACGCCAGAGAAGCCCAGGCTTTAAATGAAATTTGACCATAGGGCAGCTGGATCATGTCTTTAAGGCAAAAAGGGAGAAAGAAAACCGTTCCAATCATCATTGTGAGCGTGGTGAGCTTGAGGGGAGAAATTCTCTTGAGAAAAGGCAAAGAAAACACGGTATAAACGGCCCAACAAAGAGTCCCAAAAAGAATCATTAGATCCCCTTGAGCCCCCTTTCCGTTGAGGGATAGGCTCCCAGGCTGTTTTGTTATGACAAAATAGAATCCTACAAATGAAATAAAAATGCCGGCCCAGGCGGCCCAATTCAGCCTCTCATGCTTGAGGAGCAAACTCAACAAGGCAATAAATATGGGAGTTGTTGCAATGATGATGGCTGTATTAGACGCTGTCGTGAAATAGATCCCATAGATAAAAAACATCTGGTAGGCAGTATTCCCCACAATTCCAAGGGCCACAAGTTTCCAGATGTCAGCTTTTGCGATGCGAAAGTTTTCTCGACTGAAAGAAAGAAACAAGACCAGCAACAACGAGGCAAAAATAAGGCGAATTCCGTTAAAGCCGAGTGGAGTAAATTCATCCAAAGCGACTTTGACAAAAGAAAAATTTATGGACCATAACAGGATAGCGATGAGCATAAGCACATCAGATAAACCGAATTTTTTATACTGTTCCACGTGATAGTATCCACTTTGGGTTAAAAGCGAAAGTATAGCTGAAACAAAAGAAAGTTCCCAGTAAAAAAAAGAAGAGGAGGCACCTCTCTATATTTAGAGAAGAACTCAAGAAGGGTTTTTTAGTCAGATGATCGAGGGAAATGAGCCTTAACTATAGACTTCATCCCCCCTCGTGGACTGAATTCACCCGTCACAGACGCCTTGACCGGCAAACAGGCTTTGGCAATATCCTCGAGAATTCTATTGACGGCATTTTCATAAAATATCCCTAAATTCCTGTAGGCCAGGATGTACATTTTCAAAGATTTGAGCTCAAGACATAGGTCTTTGGGGATATAACAGAGAACTAAAGTCCCAAAATCCGGAAGCCCGGTTTTCGGGCAAACCGATGTAAACTCCGGAATCTCAATTGTTATCTCATAATCAGGGAACTGATTGGGAAATGTTTCTATCGAAGGAAGCTTTGTATCTAAGCCCGCTTTAGCTTCTTTCTCTGTATAATCTGACATGTCTGCCTCAAATAATAACGATTCAAGAAAAGTATATATTAATCCTCCCTTCAAGACAACAAAAGTCCGGTTTTCCATTGAAAGAGATGTCAAATAAGCAGACATCTGATATAATACATTTTTTTATCGGTGATTTTATACCATGCAAAACTTTGATTCAGATGCTGGCGCGTTAAGTGAAAACACTTTAAAAAAACTCAAGAAACACTACAGTAAAACTTTTGTTGAACACTGTCTTCAACCCAGAAACTTTCAGAAGATGACCTCGCCCGACGGGCACATCAAACACACAGGAGCGGCTAAAATGCCAAACACGATTAGAGTTTTAATATGAGAGAATGTACTGAGCACCAAAATAAACAAATCTGCAACTGCTCCTATGAACCCTGCAGCCGCAAAGGACACTGTTGTGATTGCCTTCAATACCATTGGAGCATTAATGAACTACCGGCATGTCTATTTCCAGATGATGTAGAGCGGACTTACGACCGGTCCTTAAGGCGATTTATTGAAGTTTATAAGGACCGGCTTTAAACAATTGGTCAATTGAGCAACTCAAATTCCTGTATTCATCTCTATGGTCCTGTTCCCTCCCGTCGCCTGGGTTTTTCTTTGGGCATTGATTTTATTCCGTTCAAAACATGTTCCCTCGACTGCATTTACTGTCAGTTGGGTCAGGTACCTGAAAAAACCGTGGTTCGGAAAGTTTATGTTCCTGCCTCAGAAGTAATAACTCAGATCAAAGAGAAACTCGATTCTGGTGCTCGGATTGACTATATTACATTCTCGGGCTCGGGAGAACCAACTCTCAACGCCGAAATCGGAAAACTGATCCTTGACATAAAACAGCTCACCCAAATCCCCGTGGCCGTATTGACCAACAGCACCTTACTGTGCCGAAAAGATGTCAGAGACGCCCTTTCAGAAGCCGACCTTATTATCCCTTCTTTGGATGCAGTCACCCAGGATATCTTTGAAAAAGTAAACCGACCTCATCCCTCCATCCGGATTTCAGATATTTTAACCGGCTTGAAAAAATTCCGCCGGACCTTTAAAGGGAAAATCTGGATAGAAGTCTTGTTGGT
The DNA here is from genome assembly GCA_964633715.1 of uncultured Eubacteriales bacterium. Classification (GTDB taxonomy): domain Bacteria; phylum Acidobacteriota; class Aminicenantia; order Aminicenantales; family Aminicenantaceae; genus JAUWVG01. The sequence goes on along the minus strand of CAZWHQ010000020.1, from coordinate 28,566 downwards.
CAAAAATATCAATGACTCTCCTGCACATCTCCCAAAGCTTAAAACAGTTCTGGAAGAGCTCCACCCAGATAGAATCCAGCTGAATACGGTTGTGCGTCCCCCAGCCGAGTCATTCGCCCGCACACTCTCTTTAGAGGAACTTGAGAAAATCAAGAACTTTATCGGGAACCGGTGTGAAATTATTGCGACTTTCGATAAAACAGCACAGGCAGCTGTCCTAAAATCCGAAATGGAAACCATCCTGTCTATCATCCGAAGAAGACCGGTGACCCTGATCGATTTGGCTTCATCTCTCGGCCTTCACCGAAACGAAGTTTTGAAATATCTGCAAATGCTTAAGGAAAAAGGGGCCATTCAATTAGTTCAACATAAAGGATCTGTGTATTATGAATTCAAAGGATAAATTCCCAAAAGAAAGATCGACCATCCATGATTTTACTGATTTATCTAAAGAAGATCTCCTGAACCTTCTTCAGGATGCAGCTAAAAATTGGCTTGCACATGATGGACTGTGGTTTCGAGCTGTCGAAGATAGATTTGGTTTTGAAACAGCGATCGATCTGGATAAAAAAGCATGGGAAACATTTACTGTTATTGAGGCCAAACGCATCATGAATAGGCTTGGACTCAAACCTGGGGGCGGTATTCCTGCCCTTATTCAGGCGCTCAATTTTAGATTGTATGCACACATCAACTCACAAGAGGTTCTGGAACAAGAAGAAAACAGGTGTGTATTCCGAATGAATACGTGCCGTGTTCAGGAAACAAGACAGCGGCAGGGCCTCACTGATTTTCCATGTAAATCTGTAGGCATCATTGAATATAGCGGTTTTGCCAAAACAATCGATCCGCGGATACGAACAAAATGTCTAACTTGTCCTCCAGATCCGCATGTTGAGGGTGTCTGGTGTGCCTGGGAGTTTACGCTGGATTAGCCAAAAAAAAAGATTTCTTTCCATTCGGACAAATTTATGATATCAATAAATTTCCATCACAGTTTGATAATTAAAAGAATTTTGAACTAAAAAGAGGTGAAGATTTTATCTTTGCTTGAATTGCAAACAACAAAATCAATAATAGGAATTTTTATTTTATACCCGTTATCAACACCTGAATGAATCCATTTTTATAAGGAGATAGCATGTTTGAAAACACCCATTTTCCAAATGCGAAAAAATTTTGGTATATGGGAAAGTTATTTGAATGGGAAGAATCCACAGTTCACGTAATGTCTCATGCCCTCCACTACGGAAGCTCTGTATTCGAAGGTATACGAGCTTACAATACAAGCAAAGGCCCAGCTATCTTTCGCCTCCCGGAACACATGGACAGATTTTTGCATTCTTCTTCTGTTCTGCATATGGACGTTCCCTACTCCAAACAAGAAATCATTGATATCATTTTACACGTTATGAAGGAAAACCTATTGGATACAGCCTATATCAGGCCGCTTCTTTTTTACTCGTACGGAAATCTTGGACTCGTTCCAAAACATTCCAAGGTTGAATTGCTGGTGGCCGCCTGGAAATGGGGAGCCTACCTTGGAGAGGCCGCACAGAGAGGAACAAGGGTCAATATTGTTCCTTTTCGGCGCATTCATCACAGTCAATTCGACCAGAAAGCAAAACTTGGAGGCCTTTATGTCCTGTCCACGATCAGCGGGGTTGCAGCCAGAAATAAAGGATACGATGAAGCCGTCTACTTAAATCTCGAAGGCAACATCGCAGAGGGTCCAGGGGAAAATATTTTCATTATCAAGGACGGGGTCATCAAAACAAATGACATGTCGGAATCAATCCTTGAAGGCATCACGCGTACGAGTATCCTCAAATTGGCGTCAGATATCGGCATGGAATGCCTTGTCGGCCCCATAACCAAAAATGATTTTTTCGAAGCTGATGAGGCTTTCTTCACCGGAACGGCGGCTGAGATCGTTTCCATTGTTCACGTCACCGACGATTCCGATCCGGCCAATGCCGGAAAAGAATACTCCATAGGAACTGGTAAGTTGGGAGACATCACACAAAGAATAAAAAAGCTCTACTTAGAAGTTGTCAAGGGACAACATGAAAACTATTCAGATTGGTTGACATATGTTTACAAAAAATAAAAATCATTTATATAAGGGTATTAAATATGGTTTTAATCTTAAAATCCATCGGCCGAGTCCACTCTCCATTTAAGAACAAACAGGATGTCGACACTAAAAAATTTGCCTCCAGCACGGGTTTTGATCAAGTCGAAGGCGAGCTGGAAATCGACGATGAGTTTTCTGAAGGCCTCACCGATATAGAAGACTTTTCTCATGTTATTGTTATTTTTGGTTTTCACAAATCTGAAGGATATGAGCTGCTCACCACTCCTTACCTCGACAACACTCCAAGAGGAGTGTTTACCACCCGCAGCCCCCACCGTCCTAATCCAATCGGGATGACCATACTCAAGCTCATTGAAAAAAAGAACAATATCCTTCGTGTTTCAGGAGTGGACATGATCGAAGGCACCCCATTATTGGACATTAAACCCTACACACCGCGAGACCAAAAAGAAAATATTGAAATCGGCTGGCTCAAGGGCAAAATCAAGTAGGAGTTGAACTCTCTGTCCAGATAGTTTAGATTTTCCTTGTCTCTATATCTTTTTTTTTGATATATTTCTAGCACTAAATTATTGGCACTAGAAACCTGGCCAAAAAAGGAGGTCTAATCACATGACAAAATTTATTTCCGTTGCTCTTTGCTTGACTCTCCTGCTCTCTATACCTGCCTTTCTTCACTCCTCAAAAATTTTTCCCTATGAATACAAAATCGAGGAATTAGAAAATGGATTAAAAATCGTTTCCATACCCTTGGAAAATCCGCACATCATTTCCTTTTACACGATTGTCAGGTCCGGATCCAGGAACGAAATAGAACCCGGAAAATCCGGATTCGCGCATTTCTTTGAACACATGATGTTCAAAGGGACCAAAGATGTTCCCCGCGAAGAGTACGACAATTTTTTAACTCGTTTAGGAGCGGGCACCAACGGTTTCACAACAGATGATTACACCTGTTATTTTGTTGTTTTTGCCGGTCAGGAAAACCTAGAAAGTGTCATTAAAACCGAGGCGGATCGATTCATCAATCTCACCTATGATGAAGAAATGATTAAATCTGAAGCACCTGTTATCGAAGGCGAGTACTACGCAAGTATATCCAATCCTTTCAGGCGTCTCTATGAAACGCTCCGCAATACGGCCTTTGATTTACACTCTTACAAACACACCACTATGGGCTACCTGGAAGATATTCTGGATATGCCGAATCAGTACGAATACAGTCAACTCTACAAAAAAAGGTTTTATGCCCCAGACAATTCTATTCTCCTTGTTGCAGGTGACTACGACCATAACCAACTGATGGAATATGTGCGGAAATACTACGGTCCGTGGGAAAAGTCCAACTACACACTCATCACTCCCACTGAAAAACCTCAGACAAAACAGAGACGGGCCCACTATGAATGGCCCTCGCCAACTCTGCCTATGTTGACTATTGGATTTCATGGCCCTAAGTTTTCGGATGAAACCATTGATATGGCCGCCATGGACCTTCTTGCAGCTGTCGCTTTTTCCAGTTCTTCAGCATTCTTCCAAAAACTGGTTATTGAGGACCAAAAATGTCAATCGTTCTCTGCGAGTTTCTCCGACCACCGAGATCCATTCCTGCTCATATTTAATGCCGTCCTTAAGCAGGAAAAAGATCTGCCTGACATAGAAGAAGAAATATTTAAAGAATTGGAACGATTGAAAAATGAACCTGTAGATCCAGAGACTTTAGCTGAAGTGAAATCCAACCTCAAATACTCATTTGCCAATTCACTTGGAACAACAGATGGGATTGCAGGCAGCCTGGTCCATTTTATTAATCTGACCGGGGATCCAAATACAGTGAACAAAGTGTTTGATCTCTACGAAAAAATCACTCCAGAAGATATTCAAGAAATGACAAGAAAATACTTCAAGAGCACAAACAGCACTGTCGTCACTCTAACAGAGGGGAAAGAACAATGAAAAAGAGGGCATTTTTTATTTCTGGTGTCTTTATCTTGGTTATGGTTTTGCTGCTGATCTTTTGCTCTCAGACTGGATCGGACATACTCCAGTCCGAACTTCTCCCCATTGAAGGCAATCCTCTAGTGAGTTTTCGTATACTTATAAACATTGGCTCTGCCAACGATCCTATTGAAAAGGAAGGTCTCTGTCAGCTCACTTGGAGTATGCTGGCTAACGGCGGAAGTCATGATCTCTCTTTCAAGGAAATCTCCCAGATGTTTTACCCGATGTCGGCCTATGTGGGACTGAACGTGGATAAGGAGATGTCGGTTTTTACGGGACAGATCCATATCGACAATCTGGATGATTATTATTCTATTTTAAAGGACATGCTTCTCAATCCCGGATTCCGCGAAGAGGATTTTATCCGTATCAAAACCAATCAACTTAATTTTCTCGAGAGAAGCCTTGTCTCAAATATGGATGAGCAGTTCGGCAAGGAAATGCTCAATCTGGCCATGTATGAAGGACATCCCTATGGACATACAGAAGCCGGCACTGTCGATAGCGTAAAAAGTTTGACCCTTGAAGATGTCCGGGATTTCTATTCAACATATTTTGTTCAAGGCAATATCACTCTTGGCCTAGCTGGGGGATATCCCGCTGATTTTCCAAAAAAAATAAAAAGCGATTTTTCAGCACTTACCCACGGACATACGGCACGATTGACTCTGCCCGAGCAAAGGACAGCCGACGGCCTTGAATTTGTTATCGCGGAGAAACAAACTCCAGCAACAGCTATGTCCATGGGATTCCCTATCTCCATCTCAAAAAAAGATAAAGATTATTTTGCACTCTGGATTGCTGTTTCTCATTTTGGTGAGCACAGACAGCATGTGTCTCATCTTTTTCAGAAGATCCGTGAGGAACGGGGACAAAATTATGGAGATTATGCCTATGCCGACCACTTTATCCAAGGGCGGGATAAATTCCCGGCTTTGAATTACTGCCGTCAACAGCAGTATTTTTCCATCTGGATACGTCCTTTGGCCAATTCCAACAGACATTTTGCTCTACGGCAGGCGCTGCTCGAACTGAAAAAACTTGTTCAAGAGGGTATTCCAGAGGAACGCTTCGAGCTGGTCAGGACTTATCTTCTCAACTACACAAAACTCTACGCCCAAACACTCGGAGAGCGGCTGGGGTGGCAAATGGATTCCAAGTATTACGGGTATAAAGATTTTTTAGCTGAGGCACAGGAGAGACTTCCAAAAATCACACGCGAACAGGTCAATAACGCCATCAAGAAATACTTAAATTTTGAGAATCTTTTCATCGCTGTAATCACACAGGATGCCCAATCTTTCAGGGATGCTCTGGTCGCCGACACTCCATCTCCCATTACTTACGCCGGCCCAAAACCCCAGGAAATTCTGGATGAGGATATGATCTACGAAGTGTTCCCGCTCAATGTGAAATCAAAAAATATCCGAGTCGTTCTGGCAACAAAGTTCTTTCAAAATACCGGCATTCCGGAATTGGAATAGGTCACTTTCTGGAAAAGTCTTCGGATTCTTTTATTAAAATGAAGGTTGCTTTTTTCGGAGACAGTCTTACAGAAGGCTTTCCTGGAGTGGGATATATCTCCCTCCTTCAACAGCGATGTCCTGAGTTCGAGCTGTTCAATTTCGGCAAGGGTGGGGATACCGTTATCAGCCTGTTAAAAAGGATTAAATCCATAACCTTTCCTTCTGAAATTGACATCGCCTTTCTGTGGATTGGAGTCAACGATGTGTTTGTAAAAGTCTCGAAGATGTATCCTTTTTTAAAAAAACTCCGGCGGCAGCCATGGGCCACAAATCATGATATATTCGCTGCCCACTACCAAAGACTTCTAGATTTTTTAGCAACAACAGCGGGCTGGCTGTTCACTGTCCCCCCGGTGTTCATAGGAGAAGATCTTGACAATCCCTGGAACAGAGAATTAGAGGACCTGAATACTATCATTAAAGATCTGTCATTTCTCCAAAAAAATTGTGAGTTTATCGATCTGAGAGAAATTTTCAGCCAGAAATTGGCAGGTCAGCAACCATCACCTTATGTTCCAAGAAGCTTTTTGCACATTTTAAAATATATTCTGGCCGCAAAAACTTCTGGGAATGCAGATGGGGAATTTTCAAAGAGAGGCCTCCGCTTGACTTTGGATGGCCTTCACTTAAATAACGTTGGAGCGAGTCTTACGGCTGAAGTTTTCGAGGATGCTATTAGAGAACGGAAAGAAGTTCTCTTTTTGGCTGATTGATATCTAAAAAAAATATTTGTGATTCTCCTCCGCAAAATTCGCGAACGAGCGCACTCAAATCCTCAGCCGCAGAATGGACGTCTTCTCGTCCCACAGGCGGCAGGCCCTCTAAAACGAGCGCTGCACTTATAGTTTCGAGGGTCATCTTAGTCTTGTTACATTCCCTCCAATTCCATCTCCGGCATAAAACTTCTTTCGCATCTGTATAGATAATTTCTCCTGCTTTGACTCTTTCTGTTTCCAGAGAGTTCAGGGGGGTGAAAGGTTCATTGCCCCGTGCGACACAAAGAGAGATGTCCCCATCTACTTGATCAAGATCATCCCCTCCAACTGGAATCATATGTTTAAGAGACACATAATTGTAGCTGTCGACAAGCGTATTGATCGATCTCAATTTAATCCCTTTTAGAACCATCCTGTACAGGTTTTCGACAGAACTCTTGTATTTTTTGGGTTTGGCACCAAAGGCCGAATACGCCCTGCGCCACGCCTGGATATTCGGATGTCTAGAAAGAGTTTCAGACAAAAAATTCTTTTGGATCTCTTCTTCCTTCTCCTGAATTTTTCGCTGAAGTTTTTCGTTTTGTCCACGATTGTTTATTCTGGAAACGACAACAATCCCTAGGATTAATCCAGGGAACCGATTAAAGATATCCGAATGAATCGAAAATTTCATAGGCAATAAATTCTTGCTGTTTTAATCATTAAATCCCAAGCCTCTCGCACATGTCGCTCGCATGTCATTCGTGCACCAATGGCTAAACGCAGCACGTATTTTCCGCGAAGAGAGGTATGGCTGAGAAAGACTTTTTTTGACTTGTTCAGTTCCTCTTCAAATTTTTTATTCAACTCTGTCAGCTGTTCTTCATCACCTCCATTATTCAGCCGGAAACATACAACGCTCAAATTGACAGGAGCCATAACCTCAAAAGCTTCTTCCTTTTTAACCCAGCCCTCAAACAGCTTAGCCAGCCGGATATGCTCACGGACCAGAGCTTGAAGACCCCGCACACCATAACTTCTCAAAACAAACCAAAGCTTCAGAGCCCGGAATCGTCTTCCCAGCTGGATTCCCCAGTCACGGTAATTTTTCACCTCGGCGTCCATTCCTGTTTTTAAGTACTCGGGATAGATCTCGAACGTTTGAATCAAGGCTCCAGGATCCCTTACAAAATATGCCGAACAGTCAAAATTTGTCAGCATCCATTTATGAGGATTGAACACAAAAGAGTCCACAAATTCCACACCTTCGAGCATCCACTTCATCTCCGGAAGGATGGCCGCAGTTCCTGCAAAGGCGGCATCTACATGAAGCCAGACTCCATGTTCACGACAGATACGGCCAATAGGGGATAAGGGATCAACGGCGGTCGACGACGTTGTCCCTATAGTGGCCACTACACATGCAGGGATGTATCCCTTTTCTTTATCGGAAGTCATCGCTTCTCCAAGTTTTTCTGGAATCATGGCGTATGAGTTATCGGTAGGAATCCTCCGAATATTTTCAGCTCCGTACCCTGCGATTTTAGCCCCCTTATCTACGCTAGAATGCGCTTCTTCAGAGATATAAATGACAAGGGGTTTTTTCAATCCCCTCCTATTGGATTCAAAATCTGTGGCTTTTTCCCTCGCGGTAAGAAGAGCCACAAGAGTGGCTGTGGATGCCGTATCCTGAATCACACCTTCCATGCCAGCGGGGAGACCAAGCAGTTGCCGCAACCATTCCAACACCCGCTCTTCAAGCTCTGCCGCTGCCGGGGATGTCTGCCAAACCATGCATTGGGCTCCCAGACCAGCTGTTAACAATTCTGCAAGTACCGAGGGAGGGCTGTTGTTCGCCGGAAAATAGGCAAACCAAGAGGGATGCTGCCAATGGGTGATCCCTGGGATAATGATTTCTTTAAAATCTTCAAATATAGTCTCCAATGATTCCCCTTCTAAGGGGGGATTAGCCGGAAGTTGGTTGAGTACAGATCCAGGTTTTACCTGAGAGAGGACCGGGTACTTTTCGATCTTTTCGAAATAGTCTGCCAGCCAATCGATAAATTTGTATCCATACTGCCGAAACATCTCTTTTTTCATAGTATTTTCCTTAAAAAAATCTAACTCACTTAAGATTAAATGAACATAGACAAATCATCGCAACTTTTCACCTATTAGGCAAGCCAATATCACCAAAAATTTTACTGTCCTGAAAAACCAGTCAAAAACAGGGATTTAAAGGGGAAATCGTGCAAAAAACACACCACTTCCAAGGATTTAAAGAATTTTAAAAAAAAGCTTGAAATTGGATATATTTTTGTGGTATACTATTTAAAACAAGTCAAAAGGGGAACTTGAACGTTCGATAGATCATCATTTATTTGCTGTTATCTTTTTCTTTTTCAATAGTTTATATGTCGTTGTCACTCTTTTTTCCCCCGATGACACTTCGAGTCCTGTTCACAAAAAGCTGATCATCTTTGGCCGAAAAGCAACAAATTCATTGATTTCCCGGAATTCATTATAAATATCAAAATAAAATTAAAAAAACCGCAACTTTTTCCTCGTTTCCAGCGTATTTATATATGTAATGAGTAAAAACGAAAGAAACTTCGAACGAAGACATACAAAGCGTTCCCTCCTTTTTTCCCCTTCTTTTGTTGAAGGATTAACCATAGATCCCCTAATCTTTTAATCCATCCCCTAAGGCTGCTCAGTTCATTCATTTGAATGGGCAGCCTTTTCTTTTTTGGGGCCTGGCTTCGAAAATGTTAAAAACTTTTTTTGGAGTTTTTTCTCTTAAAAAAAGTTTTTAACATTTTCGAAGCCAGGCCCCATTTTTTTCTTGATATACTAAAAGAAGGATGATAGGCTGAAATTTCTTTGACAATTTAGAATACGGTTTGAGGAGCAGGGAAGTCCGTGTGATTCGGACACAGCCCCCGCTACTGTAATCGGTGACGACTTCCAGAGAAACCACTGTCTTCTGGTAAGAAGATGGGAAGGCCTGGAAGAAGCATGACCCGAGAGTCAGGAGACCTCCCTTAAACCGAACAAAGCCCATCTTCGGGTGGAAGGTCGGGTTCATTTTTTTTATCCTTCCTACCCAAATACAATGGGGGCTATAGAATTTGGAGAAACGAATATGACAATACGTATTCTAAAGACTGCCCTTATTTCAGTGCTTTTGATTGGACCACTCTTTGCAGAACAGAAAACTGAGAATCAAAAGCAAAAGAAAGAGAATCCTCCCATTCAACACGAAATCACGGTCACAACAACACGTATAGATACCCCGACCAGAGAAATCGCTAGCTCGGTAACTGTCGTGAGTCGAGAAGATATCATTCGTTCCAGAAAGACAACCGTTCTCGAAATCCTTCAAGATATCATGGGAATCACACTCACCCAAAACGGGCCAATTGGCGCCGCTGCTTCTGTTCACATCAGAGGAGGCAACGCCGAACATACTCTTGTGATGATGGACGGAGTGGAACTCAATGACCCCATCACACCGTCGCGCTCAATTGATCTCGCTCACTATTCCTTAGACAATGTGGAAAGGATAGAAGTCCTCCGCGGCCCTCAAAGCACACTTTATGGCTCTGATGCCATCAGCGGAGTCATCAATATCATCACTAGAAGGGGCGAAGGCAGTCCAACAATTACATTGTCTTCCCAAGGTGGATCATTTGGCACTTTCTCCGGCAGCACATCTCTCAGTGGAAGCTCAGAAAAAATCTTTTACTCTGCAGGTGTTTCTTTTCTCCTTAGCTCGGGCTTTTCGGCTGCCAACGAAGCCTACGAAGGCAACTCAGAAAAGGATGGATATCAGAACTTAACCCTTTCCAGCCGTTTTGGTTTCAGAATGAGCGATAATCTGGAGTTCGACTTTGTAGCCAGACGCATCGAGACAGAAATCGACATCGACAATTTTGGTGGAGCCTATGGAGACGATCCGAACAATCTCCAGAAGTACAATTCTCTTTTCCTTAAAGGGCAAGCCCGGTGGCTTCTCTGGAATAACCAATGGGAGCAAAAACTGAATCTGTCTGTCGTAGATTATGACAGATCATATGAAAATCCCATTGATGATCTTCATCCTTTTGACAGTGAGCAGGCATTCTACTCAAGTCGCTTTTACAATCTCGATTGGCAGAACAACTTCTTTCTTCACGAAACAAATACTGTGACTTTCGGAGTCGATTACCAGCAAGAACGCGGGGAATCTGAGTATACATCCGAAGGATTGTGGGGGCCCTACCAGACCCTGTTTCCCCATCAAAAGACCAGCACAACCGGTATCTACATTCAAGATCAGCTCCGACTCAGTGGCCGATTTTATGCCACGCTGGGTACACGCCTTGACATTCACAGCCAGTATGGATCTTCCCTTACATTTCGTCTGGCCCCGGCTTATTTTATTGAAAATACAGGGACAAAGATCAAGGGCACCATTGGCACGGGATTCAAATCTCCCTCCCTTTACCAGCTTTATGCTCCGGGAACACTCTGGGGACCCATCGGAAATAATAACTTAGCACCTGAAAAATCTACGGGTTGGGACATTGGCATAGAACAGACCTTCCTCAACGAAAAAATCACACTTTTTGCTCAGTATTTTTCTCACACTTATTTCAACCTCATTGATTTTGATTTTTTGGAAGGGTACATCAATATTTCCGAGGCCAAATCGAAGGGATTTGAGTTCGGCTTCAAAGGACAATTGACAAAGAATCTCTCTCTTCATGCCAGTTACACAGCGGCTAATCACAAAGACAAAGATACCGGTGACTCTCTCTTAAGGCGTCCGAACAGCCATTTTCAAAGCAGAATACATATCAGTTTACTGACAAAAGGCCACATCGAATTTTCTTTACTGTCTATTGGTAGGCGGGATGATATGGAATTTGTAGGATTCACCTCGGAACGGGTCACTATGCCTGCCTATACGCTTGTCAACAGTACCGTTTCCTATGACATGCTCTCCTCAGCACAAATCTTTCTCCGGCTCGAAAATATCTTTAATACAAACTATGAAACCGTCAAAGGGTATGGAGCTCCGGGTTTTTCAATCTTTGGAGGATTCAGAGTTGACTTTTAGAGATGGTCGATCAGAATTTTTATCCCAATCAAAATCAACACAAACCCTCCAATTAGCTCGGCCCTCTTGCCCATCAGCAATCCAAAGAGGGGGCCGATTTTTGTGCCGATGAATGTCAACACAAAAGCTACAATTCCGATTATAAGAGAAGGGACAAAAACGGACATATTGAGAGCAGCAAAACTGAGACCCACAGCTAACGCATCTATGCTCGTGGCCACAGAAAGGATGACAAGGATAAATCCTTTTGTAGGATCCCTTTCCTGATTCGAAATTGATCTCGTGGATTTAAACGACTCATAGATCATTTTTATCCCAATAACAACCAGCAGCCCAAACGCTACCCAGTGATCAACGGTTTTTATGGAGTTTAAAATAGTCTGTCCAGCCAGCCAGCCAAAAAGGGGCATTAAAAACTGGAAAAGCCCAAAACTAAAGGCCAGCCGTAAAATCTGCGCTCGCAAAAGCCCTTTTCGATGGGCACTGAGACCCACAGAAACGGCGAATGCGTCCATGGCTAAAGCCAGCGCAATGGGCAGGACAAGGATCAGATCCATATTTTTTTATCTAAAAAATCCAGTCCGCAGGATAGAGGAGGTGCTGGAACTCGAAACTCCGGCCTTTGGGATTACGGACGGCCCCAATACGATCAAAACCACCGCCCATTCGTATTTTCTCATTTTTGCGGTCCATTCGCTTTCTCCAGAAATTGCAGAACGAGGTTTGTCATAAGCAGAGTGGCTTCAGGAAGCGCTCTCTCGTCGATATCAAATTTTGGATGATGATGAGGATAATTCCTGCCATCTCCCGATCCGAAAAAGAAAAAAGCACCGGGCACCTTTTGAAGGTAATAGGCAAAATCCTCACCGCCCATAATCGGATCGAAGTCGACGATCCGGTTTTCTCCCAAAGTCTCTTTCACTACCTCGAGCAGACAATCCACTTCAGCGGCGTGGTTGACTAGAGCCGGGTACCCTCTCTCATAGACAAGCTCTCCCTCTGCCCCAAAAGCCCGGCATGTGTTCTCGACGATCTCATTGAGACGCCTTTCCGCCAAATCTTGAATTTCTGGGTCGAAGCTTCTGACCGTTCCCTTCAGCAGCACGTTATCGGGAATACTGTTGTTGATGGTTCCACCCGTTATAGCACCAAAGGAGACGACCGCCGGTTTGAGAGGATCCACATTCCGGCTGACAATACTCTGTACATTACAGACAACCTGTGAAGCCACAAGAATGGGATCCACCGTCTGATGAGGCATAGAGCCGTGGCCGGCTTTCCCACTCACTGTTATAGAAAAATTATCTGCAGCGGCCATCATAGGCCCGTTGACCATTCCAACTTTTCCCGTCGGCAGGTTCTGCCAAAGATGAAGACCAAAGACGGCATCCACGCCCTCCAGGGCACCTTCTTCGACCATGGGTTTGGCTCCTCCGGGAGGAAGCTCCTCGGACGGCTGGAACAGGAAAACGACATTGCCTTTGAATCTGTCCTTTCTCTCCACCAGGATCTTGGCCACCCCCAGAATGATGGCCATGTGACCGTCATGACCACAGGCATGCATCGCCCCCGGATTTTCGGACTTATAATCACTGTCTGCTTCTTCCTGTAAAGGCAGGGCATCGATATCTGCCCGAAGAGCAACGGTTTTTCCCCCCGGCTTGCCTCGCAGATCGGCCCGCAGCCCAGTTTTGGCCATTGAACGGACAGGAAGGCCGAAGCCTTCCAAAATATCCTTAAGAACTTTGGACGTTCTCTCTTCACGGAAGGCCACTTCGGGAAAACGGTGAAAATCCCGCCTCCACTCAATGAGTTTCAACGAGAGTTCTTTGATGTCCTTGCTGATATTTTTAATCATTTCATTCCTCCAGACCATCGCCTCATATAGTTTCTATCCATTTTCATTTACCATCCTTTTATCTTGATCGGTTGAGTTTTCAAACTCACCAAATATGTTATCACTACATTGACCAACAGACCCACAAAACCAACATTCAATCCCAGAAAGGGATCGTTTTGGGTGATAATTAATCCCACAACAATTCCAATCCCTGCGACCAATCCTGCAAAAACACCGGTTTTTGATACGCGCTCCCAGAATAATCCAAACACAACTCCTGGAAAAAACTGGCACACTCCGTCATACCCGAAAATGAGAAGATTGACCAGCTCATTTGGAAAAAAGAGCGCAAAGATCAGCGCTAGACTCGTGATGAATAAAACCATCAATCTGGACAGCCGCATCACTTTCTCTTCAGATGCATTGGGATTAAATCCTGTCTGGTAGACATTTTTTGCCAGCAGCGTCGCCCCAAAAAGAACAAGGATAGCGGCTGGCACCATGGCCGTCACGGCCCCTGCAGCCCCAACAAATCCCAAAAACCAGGATGGATACGTTTTCTTGACGATCTCAAGAAAGGCCATGTCGCCATTCTGCAACCCAGGTAAAACAAGGAGTGCTGTAAATCCCACCATGAAGATAAGAAGAATAGGAATCTGATAAAACGGCATAATAATAGCGTTGCGTTTGATAATCTTGTCGCTTTTAGCCGAAAAGGCCGAACCAAAAACATGCGGCCACATGTAAAATCCCAAGCCAGTCAGAAGCAGGGTGGACATTACCCATATGACATCCATATTAGGGACAGCACCCGGAAAGACGATATGATCGGGCATTTTTTCGATCAAAACCCTGAACATCCTTCCAAAACCGCCAAAGTAGATAACGGGCACACCAATCCCCACGACAAGAACGGCCAGGATCATCATCACGTCCTTGATGATGGCCACCCAGGCCGCGCCTCTTATCCCGCTGGTGTAAACAAAGAGGCTCGTCAGAAGAAAAGCAATGAGAATGGCGACTTTTGTGTTGATCGCGCCATCGCTGGCCACCTCGACAATCAAACCCAACCCGGCCAACTGCAGTTGGAGATAGGGGATGATTGAAAAAACTCCCACAAGTGCCACAAAAACACCAAGTGTGCGGCTGTCATACCGCTTGATAAAAAAATCAGGCTGCGTGTGCAGTCCATGCTTTTTGCCGATTTGCCAGAGAGCAGGGAGGATGAAAAAGGAAAGGGTGTAGGCCAAGGCGCCATATGCGAGAATATAAAACGCCGGCGCGCCCTTTGAGTAGGCCCACCCGCTAGCTCCAAGAAATGTGAAAGTCGTGTAGATCTCCCCGGCCATGAGCAACCAAATGATTATTATTCCAAATTTCCTGCCGCCTACGGCCCAATTTTCCAGGTTCATCTTCACCTTTCGTCCTGCAAATATCCCCACAAAAGCTGAGAAAATAATGACTCCCAGGATGATCACCATCGCAGTATTCATTGTTTGTCTTCCTCATCCATAGCGTTATACTTTTTCTCCACTTTGTAGGCAAAAAAGAGAATCAGTGGTGTCATAGCCACCCAGAAAAGCATCCAGAAGAGGAGAAACGGCAATCCTAATATAATGGGCTTGATGCGGTTGACCAAAGGAAGGGCAAAGACCAGGCAAAGAAAAGGAATAGCTCCGAGCATTAGTGCATACTTTGTGCCTTTTTTCATCCACACCTCCTTCAAAAACGCGCCCATTATATCAGGCTTCTCAAGGAAATAGAAAAGCTTTTGTAAAGAAGTAGTCTGTCTTCACTATTTCTCTTATAATAGAACATTAAAAACAATGGACACGGTTATCAAACTCCGCGGCGTCAGGGTTCACAACCTGAAAAATATCGATCTCGATATCCCAATAAATAAACAAATCATCATCACCGGTGTCTCGGGTTCGGGCAAGTCATCGCTTGCCTTCGACACGCTCTATGCTGAAGGGCAGCGCCGCTTTATCGAATCCCTATCCGCTTATGCTCGCCAATTTTTAGAGCGCATGGAAAAACCCGACTCCGATCTCATCGAGGGAATTACTCCAGCCATCGCTATCCAACAGAAAGCTGTGACAAAAAATCCGCGCTCTACTGTGGCCACAGTCACCGAAATCCATGACTTTGCCAGAATCCTCTATGCACGAATAGGCACCATTCACTGCAGCACATGCGGAAAACCTGTTATCCGCGACAGCATCGACGCCATCGTTGATGAGCTCTATAAACTTTCTTCTCGATCAAAAATCCTCATCTCCTTTTCCAGGCCCATAGAGAACGGATGGGATGACCTGAAAAAAGATGGATTCCATCGGATCATCCAGGGAGACACCATCGTTGAACTCGAAAAGGCAAAACTCAAAGAAAAGGAGTTCCTCAACGTTTTTGTTGACCGCCTGACAATAGATCCCGAGGATAGAGAGCGTCTCGTGGATTCTCTCGAGCTCGGATTAAAAAAAGGTGGAGGAAGAGTTAAAGTCCAAAGCGAGGATCATAGGGAATTTATCTTTTCCGACAAGTTGGAGTGCAAGTCCTGTGACCTGATCTATGAAGAGCCTGTCCCCAACCTCTTTTCTTTTAACAGCCCACAGGGGGCCTGCCCTCTCTGCCACGGGTTTGGAGACCTGGCTGTTATTGATGAGGACAAAATTATTCCCGATCACAATAAATCCATCGAAGATGGTGCGGTAGAGCCATGGAGCAAAGGTGTATCCCGGCACCGCATGCGGCGGCTCATCACTGAAGCCCAAAGTAGAGGTATTCCAACGGATGTTCCCTACAAGGACTTAAAAGAGGACTGGCAGCGTTTTATCTTCACGGGAGAGGGACGCTACAAGGGGGTTCAAGGGTTTTTCGACAGGCTGCAGCGCAAAAAATATAAGGTTCAGGTAAGAGTCTTTATCGCCCGCTACAGGAAATACATCCCCTGCCCGGAGTGCCTTCAGCTGCGGCTTAATAAAAAGGCCTTGAGCGTCCAGATCGACAGCACCAATATCGGCCAATTCGTCAGTAAAACAGTCAGGGAGGCCTACGATTTTCTTAACAGCCTGGTTCTCTCCCCGTTCCAAAAACAGGTCGCCGCACGTCTCATTGTTGAAATCAAAAATAGATTAAAATTCCTTCTGGAAGTGGGACTGGATTACATCACTCTGGACAGGATCACCTTCACTCTGAGCGGAGGTGAAGCCCAACGAATCAACCTAGCCGCCGCCTTGAGTGCGTCACTTGTCAGCACCTTGTTTGTGCTTGACGAGCCCAGCATCGGTCTCCATCCACGGGACAATTTGCGATTGATCGAAATTCTCAAATCTCTCAAGGATATTGGGAACACCGTCATTGTAGTCGAGCATGATCCGGAAATCATTCGTTCGGCGGACTATTTGATCGACCTCGGACCGAAGGCCGGACGATATGGCGGGGAAGTGATGTATGCGGGTTCTATGGATAATTTCCTCAAATCTTCGGATACACTCACAGCCCGGTATATGCGCGGAGAGGAAAAAATCAAAGTTCCCAAAAAGAGGCGAACATCCAAAAGATTTATCACCATCACCAATGCACACAAACACAATCTTAAAAATCTGGACGTCAAAATACCTGTGAACATATTCACCTGCATCACGGGCGTTTCAGGATCAGGCAAAAGCACTCTTCTCTACGATGTCCTTTACCGCGGATGGAAGGGAGAGCGAACGGACGGATTTCAGGACATCATTGAAAAGGAAAACGTGGATAAAATCGTCATGGTTGACCAGGCGCCTATCAGCACCTCCCCTCGCTCCATCCCCGCCACCTACACCAAGGCCATGGATGACATCCGCGACATTTTCAGCCGTACAAGAGAAGCAAAATTATTGGGTTTTAAGCCAGGGTATTTCTCGTTTAATACCTCGGGAGGCCGATGTGAAGAATGCAAGGGAGCAGGCATTCAGATTGTGGAGATGCAGTTTCTCTCCGACGTTGTCCTAACATGTGAGGCTTGCAAAGGAAAGCGGTTCCAGATAGACATTCTCGAAATCAAACACCAGGGAAAAAATATCGATGATATCCTTCAGATGAGTATCGAGGAAGCATGTGATTTTTTTACAGAAATTCCAAAAATCCAGAAAAAACTCTCCCCTCTTTTGGATGTGGGTTTGGGCTATGTCAAGCTTGGACAGCCCACAACCACCCTTTCTGGAGGAGAGCTCCAGAGAATTAAACTTGCCTACAATCTTGTCTCCAAGAAAAAAGATAAAATGCTTTATCTTTTTGACGAGCCCACCATCGGACTCCACCAGGACGACATTCAGATTCTCCTCAAGACTTTCCAAACACTGGTGGAAGAAGGGCACACTGTTGTTGTCATCGAGCACAATTTGGACATGATTAAATGTGCCGATTTTATCATCGACCTTGGGCCGGAAGGCGGAGAGAGAGGAGGACAGATCGTCGCGCAGGGCACGCCCGAAGAAATCATTCAATCCAATACCTCTTACACCGCACGTTTCTTGAAGTCATATCTCTGAGCCTTCTTTAGACTTGTAAAATTCCCTGATTTGAATCACTCAAGGTAAAGCCTGTTTCTGCTTAATAACTCAAAGTAAATCCATCCTCTTTTCATTTTAGTACAACTTTTTATGGTCCCATGACGTATTACTACTTAATGACCTTAAAAATGGGGATATCTCGATAAAGGATGTTCACCTCCGCTCTAAAAATGTCGTTTTCGATGGACACAACCGGAACAAAGGCGATATCAGCAACGTCTATTCTATGGCGGCCGTGGCCTTTTTTATCCTGCTGATTGCCATCTTTAATTTTATGAACCTCTCGACAGCCCGTTCTCACAGCCGCTCCAGAGAAGTTGGGATGCGCAAAGTTGTCGGGGCCCGCCGCATATTTTATAATGAAAAGATGGCTGGCCGATTTTGTCTACCGGATCGAGCCGGGAATCGGGATCTTCGTGATATCTATGGCTTCTGCCGCTATTATTTCTTTGATGACAGTCAGTTACCATTCCGTCCGCACAGCAAACACCGATCCTGTCCAGGCCCTTCGCTATGAATAATTGGATTAGAATATCTCAAAAAGTTCAGGTATAATGGCCCCAACCACATAAAGTGGGATTAGACGCGGTGGCCAAGAGAAATACATATCCAGACTCCCTTAAAACTGCTCTTCATCAAAACGAGTTCGAAAATATCGCAGATTCGAATATATTTACGGCGTTTATCCCCGAAGACCTCCCCATACCTCAAGTTAAAGATCCGCGCAAAACAGAAGATTCTCAATCAGGAACCCCTCGGCATCCCGGATATATGCGTGCGACTTTCATCAATCAGGTATTCAGCTACATCGGCTATATCAAACGTTCAAAAAATGAAAAATTTAGAAAACATCTCCCTGTTCTGTTTTCTGCCTTAAACCAATTTATCCGTATTCTGGTCGATATCATCTTTAAACCAGATCTTATCACCACAGAGGACATCTTTGTGGAACAGCAGTCCGGTTTCAAGAATTTTGTGAACATGTTCCATCACCGCAAACAGCTCAATGAGAAGTGGATTGAAAACATATGGATTCATCAAAAGCTCTTTCTTGATAACATCGACCGCGCACTGAACAGCCTCAAAAGAAGAGGAAAGGTATTTGAGTATAAGAATGATTCTTTCCACGAAACAATCGTCTCCACATGCCGATTTTATTTCAAAGAACATCAGGCTGAGATGCCCGGAGACACGGATCTGAACTTTGTGGCCAACTGCTGCTTAAGGGCCGCGTTGGATGGACGGCCAAAAACCATATGGTCCGGGGACAGACACATAGAAAGAATTCTAAAGTCTATTTTTTCTCAACCTCGTCTTTCAAAGGACATTCCCCAGATCTACCAGCGAGCCAATTATTTTCCACACCATTATCGCCAGATTTTTCCTGAACCTTCTTGAGATAAATATTTTTCTTCAATCATCCATTTTTTGCAATTTGACATCTCCTGCCCTCAGTGATATATCTCCCCTCGCATTCACCATGGAGACATACGGCTGGCTGTCCATTCTTCCCCCTCTCCTGGCCATCTTTCTGGCCATCAAGACAAAACATGTCTACATCTCCCTCACACTGGGTATCTGGCTGGGATGGACCATTATCCACGGCTGGAATCCTCTAGCCGGCCTTATCCAGACAGTCAACGCGCTTGTCTCTGTTTTTCAAGATGCAGACAATACCAGAGTTGTGCTGTTTTCCGCGATGATTGGCGCCATTATTACCTTCACCCAGTATTCGGGAGGCATGAAGGGATTGGTCAACTGGGTGACAGGGAAGGGATTGGTCAAGACACGGAAATCGGCCGGTCTCCTGGCATGGTTTTTGGGATTTGTCATTTTTATTGAGTCCAGCATCTGTGTGCTTGTCTCAGGAGCCGTCTCCAGGCCAATTTTTGACAAGCTCAAGGTATCCCGGGAAAAATTGAGCTATATTCTCGACTCAACATCTGCGCCCAAATGTGTCCTTATTCCCCTTAACGCCTGGGGCGCATTTGTCATCGGGCTCCTGGCCACACAAGGGGTAGAAAACCCTGTGCGGATGCTGGTGTCTTCGATGCCTTTTAATTTTTATGCCATTATTGCCCTGCTGATCGTCCTTGTGGTCGTGCTGACAGGCAAAGACATCGGGCCCATGCGCAGGGCTGAAAAAAGAGTCCTCGAAGAGGACAAGCTCCTGCGCGACGGTGCAGAACCGCTGATCTCCGAAGATGTTGTGATGATGGATGAGAAAAAAGGCATTCCTCCCCGGGCCATCAATATGATCCTTCCTGTAGGTGTCATGGTCATGATGATGCCTGTGGTCCTGCTCATCACGGGAAAGGGGAATATCATGGAAGGGTCCGGCTCTCTTTCAGTGCTCTGGTCGGTTATTGCCGGACTAACTGCAGGAGCTGTCGCCTATCGGGTTCAGAATATCATGCGCACCAAGGAAATCACGGATATTTTCATGAAAGGAGTAGGAGGTCTTATCCCTCTAGCGAGCTTAATGATCCTCGCTTTTGCCATTGGGGACACGTGCGAAGCGCTGGGTACAGGGCCTTTTGTGGCTCAGGCAGCTAAAGCTTCCCTTCCCACAGGTATAATACCCGCGGTGTTGTTTTTTGTGTCCTGTTTTATTGCTTTCTCAACTGGCACATCCTGGGGAACGTTTGCCATCATGATCCCCATCGCCGTGCCTATGATCGACCTCATCGGGCTGAATCCCGGACTGGTGATCGCCACCGTGCTTGGAGGCGGAGTTTTCGGAGACCACTGCTCCCCCATATCAGATACCACCATCATCTCCTCAATGGCTTCAGCGACCGACCACATCGACCACGTGCGCACCCAACTTCCCTATGCACTGATTGCAGGAGGGCTGTCTTTAGGCCTCTTTCTTTTATTTGGTTTTTTTCTCTAACCTGGATTAATAAGGAGGACCGGACCCATGAAAAAATATTTCAGGATTCATGTTTTATTTTGTTTGAGATCCTTTCTCGCCTTTGCACTCTGCATACTGTTCTTGAACATTTCCAGCCTTTATCCCTGTACTTCAGCCGTAATATCCGGAAAAATCACCCCCGATGGACGCCCACTGCTTTGGAAGAATAGAGACACGTCCGATCCAAACAATAAAGTGGTGTTCCTCAATGGCGAAAAATATTGTTTTATCGGCATCATCAATGCCTCGGACACGAATGCCCTTCACGTATGGCAGGGAATCAACAGCCAAGGTTTTGCCATAATGAACACCAATTCAACAGATCTGTCCATGGGGCCTGGCAGCGGTGGTCAAAATGGGATTTTCATGAAACGTGCTCTCGGGGAATGTGCCGATGTTGCAGAATTTGAGGACCTCCTCAACAGGACAAACGGTCAAAGAAATGTGGCGACCAATTATGGAGTTATCGACGCCAGAGGAGGGGCTTGTTTCTTTGAAACAAGAAACAATTCCTTTGTTAAATACGATGCCAACAATCCAATGGATGCCCCGCAGGGATTCATTGTTCGGACCAATTTTGCCTTTTCTGCTCCTGAAAAAAATCAGGGAGGAGGCTACATCCGGTATGAAAGAGATCTGCGCATCTTTAAGGAGGCCGCTGCAAAAAAAAGCATCACTCACAAATTTATCCTCCAAGAAGCCGCCCGAGATCTGATCAATGAAAAACTCCACAGTGATCCGCACAAAAAAGTCAGGAGGACTTCCATTGAAAATCCCCTTTACATCAATACTTCAGACACAATAAACCGCAATTCTACGGTCTCTGTTTCGGTATTCCACGGCGCTCCAAGTCCAGAAAAAGCTTTTTTGTCTACGATGTGGGTTCTCCTTGGGCAACCCATCACGACAGTCGCCGTCCCCTTGTGGGTTCATGCCCAAGGTGTGCCGGAAGAAATGACAGGACATAACACTGCACCCATGAATGACCTTGCAAGACAAATCGTATTTTTCCTCTATGACGACAGCCGAGGACATATGGGACAGTATATGAATGCGACAAAACTCTTCAATTTCAACAAAAAAGGAGTGCTGCGCACTCTTTATAAGATTGAAGATGATATTTTGGCGCAGACAGAAACCAAATTGGATGAGTGGTCTAAGGACAATCCTATGGCATTTGACATGCTCGATTTTGAAAAAAGGATAACGTCACAGACGTTCAAAGCTATTAAAGAGTCATTTCCTGAAATTTTGAAGGACTAGCCAGCTTTTTTCAATCGATCTCGTCGAATTCGTCATTCTTAACAATTTATATTGTTTGAATGATCTCTCCGTGATTCATTTTTTTTCGAACCGGATGTTTTTCACGCGTCCGGCGTTCAGAGTAAAAGAAGTCACCGGCCCATCACCCACACGGATGAAATTCAGAGTAAGTCCTCTCAAAGCAAACTCGTTTTCTGCCGTTTCTTCGAGTGCCATCGCAGGGGAAGATCTGTGGGGAAAGTAGAGTTTGAAGACAAGATGACCGTCCTCTAAAAATATATGGTAACTGACACCCAGTTCCTCACTGTAAAATTCACCGGTGTAGGCGGCCAGCTTCTGAGGTGTTTTTAGTGTCGGCTCTGTTTTTTCACCCGGTTCTGTTCTGCGCGTTTTTGGAGACGGCCTGGCGGCATCCGGTTTTTTTGCCACGGGTTTCAGGGCATCTGCGAGATATATGTCGGCCACCTGCCTGGCCAGACGGCTGGGATTGATGCTGCCGAAGTTGGCCAGGACGATCACGGAAAACTGATGCTCCGGGAAACGGACGATCTCGGCCCGGAACCCCACAAACGCACCTCCATGACTGACCATCTTGAGGCCCCTGTAATCGCTGATTTGAAGCCCAAAAGCATAATTGAGCGCCTCACCGCTTTTGAGATGCCCTACCGTTTGCACCTTATCGATCAACTCCTGTTTTCCTTGGCCCAGCTTGTTGTCATAGAAGTTCTGATCCCAGGCAAAAAGATCATCCACACAGGTGAATACGCCTCCATCCCCGATCATATCCAAATTGGTCATGTTGATCTTATAGGCCCAGCCCGCGTCGCTTTTTTCCCGACCGTATCCTGAAGCCCGGTTTTTGACGATTTCTGTGTGATCGTTGTGGTAGTGCGTATGGACCATTCCGAGGGGCTTGAAGATTTTGTCCTGCGCGTACACACGCATGGACTTACCGGTCACCCTCTTGACAATCTCGGCAAGAAGGAAATATCCGGAATTGCTGTAGAGATGCTCTTCTCCCGGAGCAAAATTCAGTTCCTTCTGCCGGACGATCAGATCGACCACCTCCGGATCCGTGAGGAAATCATCGCGTCTGAATCCCGCAAGCTCCATCAGGGTCAGGTAGTCTCTCACGCCGCTGGTGTGATGGAGGAGGTGATTTAGAGTGATCGTTTCGGCGTAATCGGCCATTTCAGGGAAATATTTTTTGAGACTGTCGTTTAGGGAAATCCGCCCCTCCTCTTCAAGGAGGGCAATACACATGGCGGTAAACTGTTTGGACGTCGATCCGATACGGAAGACCGATTCCGGACCAATGGGGATATCGTATTCCAAATTGGCCATTCCGTAACCGCGTTTGTAGAGGAATTGACCGTTCTGGATCACACCTAAAGCACATCCCGGAGAGTCGGGCCTGTCCCATGCGGCAAACAACCGGTCGGCTTTTTTTTCAAGGGCGTTTACACTCCCTATCTCCTGAGACAGCGATGGAACACAGAGTCCGGCCGCAAAAACAAAAAGTGTAAAAATTGCTAGAATTCCAGAATGGATTTTATGCATCGTTCCTCCTCAGATGAGGCCAGATAGGAAGGTTGAGGTTATTCTTTTTTTTCGGGTTTTGCCGGCTCGTCATTGGGCAGAAGGCCCGCTTTTTTCCGCACTTCCGTGTTGAGCTCATCAAAGACCTCGGGGTTCTCTTTGAGCAGTTTCTTGACGTTCTCCCTCCCTTGACCCAATCTTTCTCCTTTGTAGGAGTACCAGGTGCCGGCTTTTTCGATAAGCCCGTAATCTACGCCGCAGTCGATTAAATCTCCTTCCTTTGAGATCCCCTCGCCGTAGATTATATCGAACTGGGCAAGACGGAAGGGAGGAGCCATTTTGTTTTTCACGATCTTGACTTTGACCCTGTTTCCAATGACATGTTCCCCGTCTTTGAGTGTGGCTATTCTTCGCACATCGATTCTTAAAGAAGAATAGAACTTGAGGGCACGTCCTCCCGTTGTTGTCTCAGGGCTGCCCAGAAAAAATCCGATTTTTTCACGTAGCTGATTGACAAAAATAAAACATGTTTTTGATCGGCTGACGATAGCCGTCAGTTTCCTCAGCGCTTGAGACATCAGGCGCGCTTGCAATCCCATGTGGGCATCACCCATTTCCCCTTCCAACTCGGCCTTGGGAACAAGAGCCGCAACAGAATCAACAACAATGACATCCACCGCTCCGCTGCGCACAAGAACTTCAGCAATTTCTAAGGCCTGCTCACCAAAATCCGGCTGAGAGATGAGAAGGTTATCAACATCGACACCTATGCTTGCCGCATATTTGGGATCCATGGCATGCTCAGCATCAATAAAAGCGGCCTGGCCGCCTTGTTTTTGAGCTTCCGCGATGACATGAATAGCCAGGGTGGTTTTCCCTGTCGCCTCCGGCCCAAAGATTTCAACCACACGACCGCGGGGAAAGCCGCCAATTCCCAGACTGAGATCAAATGCAACAGAACCGGTAGGAATAGCCGGCACATCAATACCCGCGTCTTTTTGTCCCATTTTCATTACAGCGCCTTTACCGAACTGCTTTTCTATTTGAGTAAGAGCCGATTCAATGGCTCTATTTTTCGAATTCTGCTTTTCTTCACTGTTTTTGTTATTCATGCTTTTCTCCTTAAATTTATGCACTGTAGTCGTAAAAACCTCTGCCTGTTTTTCTACCAAGATAACCCGCGTCAACCATCTTCTTCAGCAGGGGACAGGGCCTGTATTTACTGTCCTTGAATCCTTCGTACAGAACCTCCATGATATCCAGACATACATCAAGGCCGATGAGATCCCCTAGGGCTAATGGGCCCATAGGATGATTCATGCCCAGTTTCATCACGTTATCAATGGCTTCTGCCGTACCTACACCTTCCATCAAAGCAAAAACAGCCTCATTGATCATGGGGATGAGGATGCGATTGGAAATGAATCCAGGATAATCGCTGGCTTCCACCGGCGTTTTACCCATTTTCTCAGTGAGAGTTTTAACGGCATCAAATGTGTCCTGGCTGGTGGCCATACCCCTGATCAATTCCACTAAAACCATCAAAGGGACAGGATTCATAAAATGCATCCCCATGAATAAAGAGGCCCGGTTGGTCAGGGCGCCCAGTTTTGTGATGGAGATAGATGAAGTATTTGTGGCCAAAAGAATCTGCGGAGGAAGGACTTTGTCCAGCTTCTGTAGAACGTCTTTTTTAATCCCATAATCCTCAAAAACGGCTTCGATCACAAAATCTGTGTCCTTCAAGCTTTTTATGTCAGAGGCTGTCTGGATCCTGTCTAGGATAGTGTTTTTGTCCTCCTCGATCTTCCCTTTTTCTATAAGTTTAGACAGGCTTTTGTCGATTTTTTTCTTTGCTCGCTCAACATATTCCGTTTCTATGTCATTGAGAATGACTTCAAAACCCTTTGAAGCCGCTGTCTGTGCAATCCCAGCCCCCATAGTCCCCGATCCCACAATGCCGATACTCCTTATATCCATAATGCCTCCTTAATCTACGATCTCCACCGCCATAGCCACCGCATCTCCTCCTCCAAGGCAGAGAGAGGCGATGCCTTTCTTGAGCCCCCTGTGTTTTAGTCCATAGAGCAGAGTACATAGAATCCTCGCTCCGGTAGCGCCAATGGGATGGCCAAGGGAAACAGCGCCGCCGTGCACATTGACTTTTTCTCTGTCCAGGCCGAGCTCTTTTATCAGGACCACTAGTTGAGAAGAAAATGCTTCGTTGATCTCAAAAAGATCGACATCTGCAACTGTCCATCCTACATTCTGCAAAAGCTTTTCAATGGCTCCCTTGGGTGCGTACATCACCATGTGCGGTTCGACTGCATTAGTCGTTGTGCCTAAAATCTTGGCCATCGTTTTTAAATTCTTATCCTTGACGGCGTCTGCCGAAGCTATAACCAAGGCTGCAGCTCCGTCATTTAAACTAGACGCATTTCCGGCCGTAACTGTCCCATCTTTTTTGAAAACCGGACGAAGTTTTGCTAATTTTTCCAGCGTGGCATCCTTCCGTGGCCCTTCATCCTTTGAAAAAAGGATCGGATCACCCTTTCTTTGAGGAATCTCCACTGGAAGGATTTCATCCTTGAGATATCCCTTTTCGATCGCGTTTAATGCTTTCTTATGGCTGCTGACGGCATAGACATCCTGTTCTTCTCTGGAGGCCCCAAATTTTTCGGCAATGACTTCGCCAGTTAATCCCATATGCTGGTCATCAAAAGCACACCAGAGGCCATCGAGAATCATCGAGTCCTTTAACTTCAGATCACCAAATTTTATGCCTTCACGAACACCCCAGGCAAGATGTGGAGCCTGGCTCATGCTCTCCATACCTCCGGCAACAATAATTTCTTTTTCTTCAAGCCAGATGGCCTGCGCCGCAAGATGAACAGCTTTTAATCCTGAGCCACACACTTTGTTGATGGCAAAACAGCTGACCGTTGGTGGCAACCCCCCCCTGATGGAAGCCTGTTTGGCAGGAGCTTGTCCGCTGCCTGCAGAAACAACATTGCCCATAATGACTTCATCAATATCATCCCCCGCAACTCCTGCTCTTTTCACTGCTTCTTTGATCACAAATCCGCCAAGATCAGAGGCTTTGAAACCTTTTAATGCCCCTAAAAAATTTCCGATAGGTGTTCGGGCTGCCCCGACAATAAAAACATCTCTGAGTTCACACATGTATAATTCCCTCTTTATAAAATAAAATATTTAAAATCCATTCTTTTGTATCACAATTGAAATTGGCTGTAAATGTTTTATGAAAGTCCCGTGATTTCCCCTTCTTTTGAGATATCGATTTTCTCGGCAGAGGGGATTCTTGGCAATCCAGGCATTGTCATGATATCCCCACAGTAAACGACGACAAAGCCTGCACCTGAACTGAGAGAGGCATCTGTTACAATGAGGGTAAAACCTTCTGGCCTGCCCAAGACCTTGTCATCATCGGAAAGAGAGTATTGAGTTTTTGCAATGCAAACAGGCAGGTGACCGTATCCGCTTTTTTCAATCTGGCGGATTTTCCGTCTTGTTTTTCCCTCCATCGCCACACCGGAAGCTCCATAGATTTTTTGGGCTACGGTCTCGATTTTCTCGATAAGGGGCATATCCAAGGGATACAAATATTGAAAGCTATTTTTATCTTTATCGATGGCATAGATCAACTGGCGGGCCAGTTCTTCTCCTCCCTCACCGCCATGGCTATAGACTTCACTTAAGGCAACTCTAACTTTTGCCTTCTCACACAACTTTGTAAATCGTTCGATCTCAGTTTCCGTGTCCGACGGAAACTTGTTGAGCGCCACGACAAGAGGAACGCCAAAAAGCCCGAGATTCTCAATGTGTTTTTCCAGGTTAACAAAACCCTTCTCCAAGGCTGCACAATTTTCCTGATCCAACTCGTCTTTTGCAACACCTCCGTGAAACTTCAAGGCACGAATCGTTCCTACCAGCACACAGGCATCCGGAGGAGGAATTATTTCGCCCCTGACAACGATATCAAAAAATTTTTCCGCACCCAGATCTGAACCGAATCCGCACTCGGTCACCACATAATCGGCTATTCTCAGGGCTAATCGTGTGGCGATAACGGAGTTGGCCCCATGAGCGATGTTGGCAAACGGCCCGCCGTGGACAAAGACGGGAGTTCCTTCAAGAGTTTGAACGAGGTTCGGTTTGAGGGCCTCCTTAAGCAGTGCGGCCATCGCCCCTTCAGCATTGAGTTCCTTGGCAAAGACAGGTGTTATGTTGGGAGAGTATCCCACCAAAATATTTCCCAATCTCTCCTTTAAGTCTTCAGCATTGTCTGCTAGGCATAAAATAGCCATAACTTCCGAAGCCGCAGTGATATCAAATCCCGTTTCCCTGGCGATTCCGCGCAGAGGCCCCCCAATCCCTACAATCACCTCTCGAAGCACGCGGTCATCCATATCCAGAACCCTCTTCCATGTCACACGGCGGCAGTCGAGAAGACCGCAGGCGCCACTAAAATGAAGCAAATTATCCACGATCGCTGAGAGGAGATTGTGGGCTGCTGTTACGGCATGGATATCGCCCGTAAAGTGGAGATTTATCTCTTCTCTGGGCATGATTTGAGCATATCCGCCTCCAGTTGCTCCCCCCTTCATACCAAAGACAGGGCCTAGGGATGGCTCCCTTAAAGCAACTGTCGCCTTTTTTCCCAACCTGTTGAATGCATCCGCGAGGCCAATGGATGTTGTTGTTTTCCCCTCCCCGGCAGGTGTGGGGCTCATGGCCGTAACCAAAATCAATTTTCCTCTTTCTCTTTTTAAATTTTCAATTTTTTCTGGAGAAAGTTTGGCTTTGTACAATCCATATTTTTCTAAATTATCGGATTCTATTCCCAGTTTGGCCGCAATCTCGTCGATCGGCTTAATCTGGAATTCATTAGCAATATCTCGATCATTTGGCATGGAACACCTCCTAATTTAGATTCTATCCTCCTGAGAATGGAAATACAAATCTATATAAATTGGGGACAGTCCCCACTTTTTTTAAAAAAAGTGGGG
>CAZWHQ010000019.1:0-75975 GCA_964633715.1 uncultured Eubacteriales bacterium | reverse complement strand
AGATGGGCGATAATCCTGTCGATAGCCTTAGGATCTTTTATGAAAGAGATCATAGACATCTGACCTCCATCTCTAAAGGAACATAAATCGGCTCATCGCTAGCCTTGAACACTTCCAGATGTTCAAAAAGGGAGTTATCCCCTATAAGACATAGGATTTGAATGAACTTTATTGATTTTCTAGGAAAAGGACGATGCCGATTGAAGCCATACGATAGCTTCGGGATATTTCAACCAGGCCTGACCGATCTCTTCAAAACAGATTATGGCTTTACTTTCTTCACCCGGTGTATAATGAGTGGTGCGGATTTTGATAAAGTGCCTGAATTTGATGGATCGGCCACAAAAATAAGAAAGGATTTTACGTTGTGGCTTCTTCAACAACGGCCTGTAGATATTGGAACAAGAGGATTCACATATTCGAATGCCGGCTACTGTATTGCCGCAGCCATGCTTGAAAAGGTATCGGAAACTCCCTGGGAACTACTTATCCAGGAGGAACTCTTTGGCCCTCTTAAAATTGACGGCCAGATTCATTGGCCTGCTAAAAATGATAATGACCAACCTTGGGGACATTGGATTCGTGGAGGCCAACTCGTCCCACACGATCTACATGATGAGTACCAACTTCCTGAAATTCTTAGGCCTGCGGGAGATATCAACATGTCCATCCTGGATTATGCAAAATGGCTGGAAACACTTCTTAAGGGAATTCAGGGACAGGATACAATTCTCACATCTTCGACCTGCCAATTCTTGCTCTACGGCAATATGGAATTTTCTCCCTATTCTATGGGGTGGGGAAGTGCCGTTAGAGATGGTTTGACTATCAGTTCTCATGACGGGAGTGCGGGGACATTTTACTGTTTTGCCGTCGTGATCAAGGAGCTCGATCTAGCAGTGGCTATTTTTGCGAATTGTACCACTCCAGATACTGCGGAAGCACTCCATGAATTTAGCCGGAAAATCATTGATAAATACAAAAACGATAAACGGAATGATGAGGAGTAAAAATGCTTCGAAAAATTATAAGCATCTTTGTTGTATTATTGTCTTTGGCCACAAATAATTTTGCACAAAAAAATGAATCAGTGTTTCCAGGGGCGGATGAAACAACGCCGTCTAAAACCCAATACTTTTCGTGGATCAACAACACGAATGAAGGGCCAACCGAAGCGCAGACACTCATCAACCTGGAATTTTTCCATTGGCTCTATGAGGAGTACGGAATGAAACTCGATATTTATGCTTTTGATGCCGGGGCGATCGATGGGAAGCGCTTCTACGGCCGGGTGGATTCGGACAGGTTCAGGGAGCAGTTTCCGAATGGTTTTGAACCGATCTACAACAAAGCAAGACAGATGGGAACACGTTTGGGTGTTTGGGGCGGGCCTGATGGTTTCGGCAACACACCTGAAGAAGAAGCGGCGCGGATTGAACAGATGGTCAGTCTGTGCAGGGATTTAGACTTTGCTCTTTTTAAATTCGATGCTGTATGTGGGCCATTGAGACCGGAAAAAGAAGACGCCTTTATCCGGATGATGACGTTGTGTCGCCAGTACAGCCCGGATTTGATCCTGCTCAATCACCGGTTAGGTTTTAAGGAAGCACAGGCCCATGCCACAACATTTCTCTGGGAAGGAAAGGAGACCTATATAGATGTCTGGTCCACCAATAGGGTCACCGCTCCCCATCATCGGGCAGACGCTATCTCCAGGGGGCTTGTTCCCGGTCTCCAGCGTCTGACCGAAGACCATGGTGTTTGTCTGTCCTCCTGTCTGGATTACTGGGAGGACGACCTTGTTCTTCAAGCCTTCAACCGCTCTCTTATATTGGCCCCTCAGCTCTATGGGAATCCCTGGTTTCTCCGTGATGACGAATTTCCCAAGCTTGCCCGGATCTTCAACCTTCACCGGAAATACCGAGATCTTCTTGTCCATGGGGAAGTTCTACCTGAGGAAAGATTTGGTCCATTTGCCGTATCCAGAGGAGATGACAGGACTCGATTGATCACATTGAGGAACCTTTCCTGGGAAAAAAAGACGTATACAGTTCCATTGGATCAGAGTATTGGCCTTCTAGATACAACAAGACAAGTCCACTGCCGTCAGTTTTTTCCCTCAGAGCGTATTTTTGGGACTTTTCGACAAGGAACGACTGTGGATGTTGAAGTGGCTCCGTTTCGTTCCTGTCTTCTGCTGGTGACAACCCAAAACTGTGATGAGCCGGGAATACTAGGCAGTGATTACGAGGTCATCAGGAACACGACAGGAAAATCAGTGATCCTTCATCTTAAAGGACTCCCTGGAACCACGTCCAAAATAACACTTCTCCCAGACAGCAGAGATTATGAAACGATAAAACTCGCTGGACAGCAAAACATTCCTCTCCGTGATGGAAAAACCATAGAGGTCCGCTTTCCTGGTCAGGTGCTCAAAAAGGACTATCACAGAAAGCTGGCCGATCTTAAAGTTTGTGAAATTCCTGTAGATGCTCAAGCTCTGTATGAGGCCACTGTTTTTGCGGCGGACAACAATGCGCTCGAGGTTCGTTCACTTATTCGTTCGGGAGAGAGCCGGGTTCCGCAAGTCAATGCGGCGCGTCATGCCTTTTTTTCTCAGGATGTGTTTGTGGAGCGGGGGATATGGGATAAGAACCTCTTTGATGGGGATAAAACTACGGGTTTTTGGCCTTCCAGAAAATACAATATTGATATGCGTATAGAAGGCGGATGTTTTCGACTTGATTTTGGGGAAATTATCAACATTGACCGGCTTTTTATCTATGTTCCCGATGAATATTCCCTTCAGCCTATTCTCAATGATGAAGGAAATTATGCCGAGGTGTCCTTTGACCTCAAAACATGGGATCGTCTGACTTATTTGGCAGGAAAACGTATGGTTTTAGATATTCCTACACCGGTCCGTTACATCCGTTTTCGCTCATTTCCTGATAGAATAACAGAGATCGAGGGATATAAAGACGACCGACAGCTGCCGCGAAACAAGTGGAGAGCCTCAAATCTTTTTGCTCATCCCGGACGAAGGGAAACAACCAAAGCCTGGACAGCTCAATGTGTACTGGACGAATGGATCGAAGGGAGTTATCTCTGTATAGCGGTGGAGGGAGAACATGGTGTGGAAGGGGCCTATGCCGCTCTAAAAGTCAATGGCAAACTTATTGGTTGCCCGGATCGTGCCCCATCTTTTCCGTCAAACACCTGGGAGTATGTCAATGCCAGGAGAGACAAAAACTACACGTATTATATCCCCATCACAAGAGAGATGATTGGGATTCCCATCGATATCTATGTTTTAGCTTATGATGAAGAAAAACTCGATTTATCCCCAACAGTATGGCAAACCGCCTATCCTGCTCCCTATGAAACAATAGAATTGGAACTTTTTCGAAAAGATAACTAATTTTTCACTTCTTATCGTTTTTGATTTCATTAAAAATGGATTCAATGAGTCGAGAGTGATCGTCTTCAAATTCCTTTTGGATATCTTCCAAACTTTTCCCCGAATCGACAAGGTTCTTTACTTTTGTCTGAAGTGATTTCATCTCTTCGATATGGTGTTGAATGGTGGCCCGGTCTACAGGTTCACTGTGTCCACTGCAGAACTGTTCCGCTTCAAGAGTGTCGAGCATTTTTGTCAGGGTTTCAACATGGGCAAAAGAGTTTCCCCCTTTATAGGAATGGATGAGCTGTGGTCTTCCCATAAATATCTGGTCTCCGATAAAAGCGGTTTTTTCCTCAGGAAAATACACGACTGTATCTCCTGTTGTGTGACCGACACCAAAATAGTAAAGCTCAATTTTTTTTGATCCCAGATAGATATCAAGCGTATCGCTGTAGGTGACAGAAGGAAGAAAAGGGGCAAGTTCGGGATTTTCCCATGTTGAGGGTTCTCCGTTGCTCCTTGGGTGCAAGAATTCCTGGCGGCAGTTTTTATGGGCGATAATGGTCACTGTTGTTGGAAAATACTGATTCCCCGCCACATGATCTCCATCGCTGTGCGTATTGATGACGTATTTTATGGGTTTATCGGTCACCTTTTTTATTTCGTTTAGAGTTTCATCTACAGATTCTTTAGTCTGTTTTGTGTCGATCACAAGGACACCATTATCTCCGATATAAAATCCTCCATTGGCGCCCCGCCCCCCAAGAATTTGGAACAAATTGTCTGAAATTTTCTCGAGTTTGATGGGGGCAGCTTTTCTCTGCTGTGCAAACAGAGAAGACACGACAATTAAAATCGAAAAAAACAAAATGCCTAAAAGTAATTGCTTTTTTTTCATAATGAACTCCCTTTGTGAGATCTCCATAGGAATTTCGTCCCAGGTTCTCACTGAATCATTAGCGAAAACTTAACTTATCGACAAGAATAATGGGCAGGTGATAGTCACCGCTCAAGGCTGCAATGAAAAAGGCCCACCGAATACCGGTGGGCCTTGTGTAATCCTCTCTTTTGAATGAGGAGTCGAACGATTTACTTGAGGATCGGATCATCTATCACTTTAAACTTCTTAGTGACAATCTCTTTGTCGTCCACAACAAGTGTCACTTTGTATGTTCCGGCCTCTACCAATGAGGCCCCACCTCTTCTTTGCTGCTGCTGGTTGGATTGTGTCGAGAGTCCACGGAGATTCCATACAGCCATGTGAAGACCCGCATCTCCTTTACCGCTCACCTCCCGGAGGAGATTCCCTTCAAGGTCCTGGATCCTCAATTTTACGGATTTGGCTTCATTATTGATGTTGTAATAGATCGTTGCCTGGGCAGGAGGATTTGGAGAAACGGCGTATTCACCGTAGCTCTCTCCCCGTCGTTCGATCATGGCCCATTTAACGGCCCTCTGAATATCAAAAAGATGGGCCTCCTCTTCAAAGACTTCAGGCGAAAATTCCTTGAAAGGGTAGATGTCGATGATGTAGAATCCGCGGCCGTAGGTGGCCAATGCCAGATCCCTTTCCCGTTCCTGGATGTCCATATCCATGATAATGACATCCGGGGCATCCTCTGAGATGTTGGCCCAATTCTGGCCGCCGTCGATACTGACAAAAACACCATAGTCTGTACCGATATAGAGCACATTGGGATTGTCGGGATCTTCATTGATATCGCGCACAGGATTCATCATACCTCCGCTGAGGTCTTCCCAAGTTTCTCCCATATCCCGAGTGACGAAGATGTAGGATGTGTCTTCGGTGTGTGAACGGTAACCGGAGTAGGTGACATAACACACATTGACGTCATGATTGGAGGGTTCGACGCGCGAAACCCAGTGGTCATAGGGCAGCACCGCGCCTTGAGGATGATCTTTTTTCAGTTTACCCGTATTGTCATAGAATTTGTCTGTGATGTTGATCCAGCTGACACCTGCATCCTTGCTCAACTGGAGATTGCCGTCGTCCGTTCCAGCCCAGAGAACACCGGGTTTAACAGGGGATTCGGCAAACGTATAGATAGTAGCCCACTGCAGATTGGTTTCTCTGGATTCTGCAAGTTTGAATTTATCGGCTTTGCTGAGATCCGGACTTATTGTCTCCCAGGTTCCGGGTTCCCCGCGCTGATACGATCTATGAACATGTTGGGAGGTGACATAGACAATGCCTGGGTTATGGGGAGAAAGGTGAATGGGAGCGTCCCACTGGTAGCGCTGGGCAGGTTTTCCGGCAGCGTTCTCTTCAGGTGTGTTTCGGACAGCAAGATTGGACATTTCACCGGTCTTCAGGTTCATTTTTCGTGAGCCCCCAAACTGGCTTTCGAAATAGATGAATTCCGGATTCCACCAGTCGCGGACGACATAATAACCATCACCAGAAGGGAGATAGGTCCAGTCGGCAGGGAAAACACCATACTGGTTCCGGTTCCGTGAAGGGCCCATCCAGCAGCCGTTATCCTGTGTGCCGCCCATGACATTGTAGGGGAATTCGCTGTCCACCGTGACATCGTAGAATTGTTGCGCACTGATGGTCTCTTTTTGGGACCAGTGCTGACCGCCATCCCATGTTTCCGTCACGCCTCCGTCATTGCCATTAAGGATATGATTGGAGTTGAGCGGATCGATCCATATGCCTCGAGTATCGACATGAGCTCCATGGCTGCCGTTCCAGGGTGCGGACCTAAAAGTCTTGCCGGCATCTTCAGATATCATGACTCTGGTTTCAACGGCAATAAGCTTGTTTTCATTATTCGGGTCCACTTCCATACGGCCCGCATAACCTGCTTCGATGCTGTTGATGACAGCACTGCCGCCTGTAATTTTGTACTCGGTCATCTTTTTCCAGGATTCACCCATGTCATCCGACCGGTACACCACGCCATTTTTTGTAACAGGGGCCATTTCGACTAAAGCGCCGCCGTAGAGGAGTTGAAGGATATAGCGGTTAATTACCTGGTAACGGCCTGCGGTCTCGCTCTCTTCTCCTTCTGCTGCGGGTTTATCGATCACTTTTTGGACCTCGTCCATCATCTCGAGGATGTCTTTATCATTTTTATACACTTTGCGGGCTGTTTTGATAAAAGCCGCCAGGTCAATACCAATGTTTGTCCAGAAGTCCTTGTCTTGGATGAATTCATTGAGCTTTTCGACCAGCGCGGCATCGTCTTCAGCCTCGATGGGATCAAATTTGATCATCTTTGCCAAACTGGCATTGATTTTCATATTCGCAAGAGAAAAACCATCCTTGAATAATCCCCGGGTTCTAAAATTAGAGCGGTTTTCCCTGAGATCAAATCCCAGGTTGTCTTCCTCATCCATGCGCACATAGACGATATTGGGATTTTTTGGATAGATGGTCAGGCCGTTCCATCCTGATTTGATGTCCATGGGGAGACCTTCGGTCAATTTTTTCCAGGTCTGTCCACCATTCGTGGATTTATAGAGGAAATTCCCCGGCTGTTTGTCGATAAATGTCCAGGCCCTTCGATAGGTTTTATACGCGGCGGCAATAATAATATCGGAATTGGTGGGATGGAGCACAAAGTCCCCCACACCCCGGTCTTTGAGATCGAGAACCAAATCCCATGTTTCTCCGCCATTTGTTGTTTTGTACAGACCACGTTGATACCCTTCCATGTCGTTGTTGTAGAGCTCGCCTTCGGCTGCGACATAGATGATATCTGGGTTTTTATCGTCAATGGCGAGCCTGGGTATGTAATAGCTTTTTTCCAGACCTATAAAAGTCCAGATTTTCCCGGCATCCGTTGACTTCCACATCCCATTTCCATGCGCTGAAGATCGGGCATGCATGGCCTCACCGGTTCCCATATACACAATATTATGATCACTGGGAGCCACTTCGATATTGCCGATGCTCATGTTGCCGTATTGGTCAAAGATCGGCGTAAACGAGATGCCTCCATCTTCTGTTTTCCAGACGCCTCCTGAAGCGGTCGCCACATAATAGATTTGACTTTGTCCACTAGGGACGGCAAAATCAGTGATACGGCCAGAAAATGTCCAGGGTCCGATGTGCCGCCAACTGAAGACATTGAGATCCTTGGTTGTTACGGGACCTTTGGCAAAAATAAGGCTCGTCCCTAAAACCACAAGGCTTAAGGTCACGAATAAAAAAGTTCTGTTTAATTTCATGATTCCTCCCTTTCTTTGGATAAATGTTTAAACATCATTTGAGAATTATATATAAATGCAAAATGCAAATGAAAAAAAATAAGGGGAATAAAAGACGGTCCAGAATAAAGTTCGATTGAAATCGGAAATTTCCTTTCTTTTTGTCTCAGAGCTAAATAATATAATCCGATTTCAGAAATACTTCAAGCAGAAATTAAAGTTGTTCCACTCAGACGAATCCAACTTTGATGAATAGTGAGAAAACTGCTCTTATTTTAGAGTTTAATAAACAATCCGATAACGAGCCGGACTCCGGATAAATCAAGATTAAAATCGCGTTCGTACTGATTTATCGTCCAGTTGTCCCAGTAGTTGGTGGGGACAAGGATAGAGGCCTCTCCCCAGCCCACATGGATCTCTTCTTTTTTAATCCCCCAGTCTCCCTCCCAAGTGCTGTCTGCAGGAAAACCCAAACGTGTCTCGCGGCCGGTTCCGTTAATCCTCTTGATACGACAATAAGTGTAGTCTGTCTCTATAAAAATTCCAAAATGCTGTCCAATATTCCTGTTGAGCCGCAGCATCCCCAGAGCAGTGAAGCCATCCCCAGATCCGTCTGCTTCTAGCGTACCGCCGTCCACATTATAAAAATTCCATATCTCATCCCAGTAATAGTCCGTGGTATAAGACCATGTTGAACTGAACTCGATTCGGGCAAATGTCCATCCCGCCAATCCTCCGATTTCAATTTCTGTGAAATCGCCCACCGGAAAACGATATTGAATTCCTCCCACAATGGAATAACCAAAAAGGCCGATTGAGTAAGGATCGTATTTTTTTGAATGAGTTTCGTGCCAACTTGGAGCCCAGGAAAAGGTCCCTTCGACGGTATAATTCCTTTTCTGAGTAAAACGTTCCAGTCCCAATGAAAATGAAACGGCATCCGACATCAAGTATTTAAAGCGGATTCCTGCAGGTATCGGGAAAGTGATTTCAGGAAAATCGTTGACAAAATAGCCTCCATACGACCGCACATGTTCAATGAAATAAATATTGTTGTACTGTTCTTCAGCTTTAGAGAGAAGATTAAAATCCTTAGGATTAATATAGGAAATTCCACCAAAAAGTTCGAATTGAAATTTTTGAGATCCAAACGTAGGTGCCGGGAGAAGCAGGAATAAACAAAGTCCCCACATAGCCAAAACAAAGTAAAATAATTTCAGTCTGTTCATTTGTCTTCTCCTTTTTGTCTTGGCAGAGTCACTCCAGTTTGTCCCAGCCAAATTCTTACATCATCCAGGATCTCTTGAGGTTCGGTCAGCGTGACGGCATGGCCGCTTTGTGTGTAGCGTGGGAACCTGATAGTGCGTGAGGTGACGGCTGTGCCAGGAACACTCGAGACCTTGTAATTGAGAAGGATTTGCCCTGGACGAGCTGCGCCAGGAGGTCCGCTTGGATCATGGATCGAGCTGTTCAGGATATCGGCATGGAGGGCAAGAGCAGCGGGAAGCGAAGGACTGAAGACAACAATGTCAAAGTCCGCATTAGTAAAGAAAGTATCCACTTGAGCCACATTTTCCAGGAACATTTGACCAAATAGAGGAAATATCGAATAGCGGAGTTCATACCCATAAAAAGTTGTACTATTCAAAGTGAATGCCATGTTGGCGTCGTCGTTTAAGTCGATAAAATAACGGTCCCACGGCTGAAGGATTCCAAAAATAGAGGTTAAGTCGTCTTCATTGGCAGGAAAGTGTATCGAGTTGAGAAGGTGCTTTTTTTCAAGTGAGTCCAGCTGTGTCGAAAAATTGATTTGTTCGGCAGAATTGGGATTCAGAATAATTTTATAAGCCTGTTGACGGGCTGACGCATACAGCTCAGGAATATTGGCCGAATCCATCCCTATCATCAAATTGAGAGAATCGTATTTTAACAGAAGATCAGCTGCCGCTGTGAAAAATCCCCAGAGAAATCCGTCCGGCATGCAGTAGATATAGGGATCACGGTTGATTGATTCCAAATAAGCATAGACATTGTTCATAATCTGATTGGGTGTAGGTGATCCTGTATTTCCGGGCACATCTCTCCATCGAATATAGGGCACTCCCGTTACAATAGCCAGTTGGTCGAGAAGAGATCCAGGGGCTTCCAGGGTTTCTGCTGCCTTAAGTCTTTGGTAGTATCGGCTGACGGCCGCTTGAATCAAGACCTGGTGGCCGAACTGTTGTGCAATCACGTCTCTTGGGACAGGTTGTCCTTGGAATCCAGGAAAAACAATGTTGTAGTGGTTTCGGATTTCTTGCACCAGTGCTGGATCTTGATAGACGGCCTGTCCGTTCTCATAGTTCTCATAGTAGTGGAGAAGATGCAGCATGGCTGTAGCCCGGATGCCCCCGTAGCTTTCTCCTACAATCACCACTCGGTTCCTCTGCAGCTGTGGGTGATCGGATAAAAACCGCAGGATAACTCTTATAAAATCCGCTCCATCTATAAAATAATTATAATTTTGGGCATTAAATTCAGCTTTCCTTAAGGCGTAATGGCTGGGATTGTCCATGAGACTGTAGGAAAAACCCGTTGTTCTTGCGTCGATATGGAGAAGATTGCCGATTTGAGTCCAGGAGTGTGGATTATCCACAACAGTGGACGTTCCTGTGGTTCTGTCAAGGAGCACAGCTTTTTTTCCAGTATAGGCACTCATCAGCCCTGAACTGGTCGCTCCACCGGGCCCCCCGTTAAAAAAGACAAATAAAGGCTTGGACTCCGGATTATTTTCAGCTGGCTGGAAGACATACCACATCCGTGCTTTGGATGAACGAAGGGCGGTGCGGTTGAAATAGCTGCCCGTGTGAAAGTAGGTATTGAATTCTTCGAGTGTGTAGAATCCGGCTTCTTGCTGAAGTTGACTCCAAATGGGATTTGTGAATCCTACACATATCACAAAAATTAATGTCCATTTAAAGATTGAAAATTTTGGTTTCATTTTGTCCTCCATGATTAAAATTCGAATTCAAAACCAACATAGGGAATGGTGCTCCACATGTATTCCGATTCATACATGTTGAGCTCTGAAACCCAGTATCGATAGAGTTCGTTTTCATAGCCGAGAATGTTAAGAGCGCCGGCAAACAACACAAGATAAGTTTTTTTAAAATAGAATCTCCGGTCAACCCGTAGGGATAGATTCTTATAATCATTCAGATATCCGCTCATGATGTTTTCTATATCTACCCAGGGAAATCCATATTGAATGGATTTCTCTTCGTTGACTGGAGTAAAGGCTCTGTTTCCTCCCCAGGTCCAGCGTGCATTAAATTCCCAAAATTTATTGGGTTTATATCCACCCGAAAAGCAGAAAATGAGGCGGTTATCATACAGCCGGTTTCGCCAAACGCCCATTAAATCACGATATTTTGCCCGATAATAAATCAAACTCACTAAACCATAAAGCTTTTTGGCCAATTTTTTTTGAATGGTCAACTCGATCCCCCGGGCGTAGGCTTTTCCCATATCGACAAGTTGTCCCCAATTTCCAAATTTGGCATCGTCTCCGCTCACATCATCGATGACAAAAAAGTAGGGGGCCTCTTTCTTCATAGGAAAGTTTTCATACTGTTTGTCATAGGCTTCTAGAGTTACCTGGGTGTCATTTTGCAGGAGATAGGTGAATCCTAAAATCAAATGACGGGCTTTCATTTCTTGAAGTATTTTGTTTTCCGGATGAAGCCGGAGGAGGAAAAGAGGCATCTGCTGATAATAAATCCCAAATGCTCCATTCATAGAGAGGCGTTTGTTCAGCATCCAGGTAAAAGAAAAACGTGGAGAAAAATGAAGACGCTCAGAAAAGGGAACATAATTGAGCCTCAAACCGGAGGAAAGAGAAAAATTTTGAAAAGGATAAACCACATAGGTGAAGAATGCGGAAGCGAATGTCCCATTTAAAGATTTTTCTTCGTTATTGTCGTAGGATTCTGCACTCCGGAAGTGGATAT
Organism: uncultured Eubacteriales bacterium; assembly: GCA_964633715.1. Taxonomy (GTDB): domain Bacteria; phylum Acidobacteriota; class Aminicenantia; order Aminicenantales; family Aminicenantaceae; genus JAUWVG01. The sequence continues at coordinate 64,407 of CAZWHQ010000019.1, read as the reverse complement.
TTTGTGCCTCAAATCCAAATTTAATTTGGTGAGAGTCAGAAATATTAAAGTTATTTATATTGCGAAACGTAAGCCATCTGTTCCGATAGCTGGAAGAGTAGAGGAGCTCATTGTTGGATACTTTCCACTCGTCCTCTCGACCATCCATAAATGAAAAGGACATGGATGTGTCAGAGTATCTGCTGCTGCCCCAGAGGTGCCGCCAGTTGAGGCCGGTTGTTAGAGTGTTGAATTTTTCACGGTCATAGTCGAATGCACCCATCTCTCTCAATTCTTCACGTTTATCCGTAGTTTGACTGCTCCCGAATATTGTCAACAGAGAGAAGCTGTTGCTGTTATTCAGGTCATAAAAAAGCTTCCCCTGGATATCTTGATAACCCGAGTGTCCATCACCGCCTGTAATTTCCCTTAAGATTTCAAGATAGCTTTTATTAGCGGAGATCATCCACGAACCTTTTTGATTCGGAAAAGGTCCTTCGATTTGACCACCATATCCAAGCATACTTAGATTGAGCTGACCCGCAATTCTTTCTCTGTCCCCTTCACGATAGTCGATATCGATGATGGAACTGAGCCGGTTGCCGTATGAGGCGTCGAATCCGCCTGTATAGACCTGGATGTTTTCAATAAAATCCATGTTCAGCATACTGATATTCCCTCCGGATGCACCCCATTGTGGGAAATGGTTGATATTAGGGATAAAAATGTTATCGATATAGAAGCCATTTTCCGCTGGGCTGCCTCCGCGGACGACCAGATCATTGGATTCTTCATCGACCTTTATGATACCTGGGACATTGTAGAGAGCCCGGCTGACATCGCTGGCTGAACCGGCATCGCGGCGCAGTTCTTCAGCATTGATCTGTATACGGCTCCCGGGATTTTCACGTGTTTTGGAAAAATAGTCTGCGGTTACGCTCACTTCCTCTGAAATCATACGGACTGTCAGAAGGTTGACATTGAGAAATGTCGTCCGGCCTGGACGTACAATCACATCGGTATGTCTGTCGGTGTAGTACCCCTCCAATTGAAACGACAGCACATAATAACCTACCGGGACTTCTGGAATGGTATAGATACCATCCTTATCACTGAGTGCACTCAGGTCCGTATCCAGCACAGAGACAAAGATTCCGGCTAAAGGTTTTTTAGTTTCATAATCAAAGATTTTTCCTTTTATAACCCCTACTGTTTTTGTTGTCTGGGGCGATAAATCAGAGCTTTTTAAAAAACCCGAAGATGTTATCGGCCAGACAAGAAGGATCATAACAAGGAGAAAAAGAGTTTCAATTTTTTGGATTTTGTCAGAATATTTTTTCATCTGAACTCCTTTTTTTAAGTAGACCTGTCCACATATAATTGTTGGCAATTTATTTATCCGAATAGATACCGGGTTAAAACCTTAAAATAAGGCCCATCTTGGCCTGAAAACCGGATAGATTCAATTCAAAATCACGAGTTTGCCACCACGTACCACCAAAAATATTCCATCCATTTGAAGGCCAGAGAAAACGTGCTGTTCCCCAGGGCCGTTCGCGATAGTCCTGTTTGATGCCAAGTTCATAACTATTTTCATTTACCAGAGAAATTTTTGACTCATAGATGCTGCGGCCGCTGATGTTGATAATCCTGTATTTTCCTCCATTTAATCCGATAGAGATTTTTCTGCCTGATTGTTTTTCCAGTTCTACAATAAGAACATTATCCTCATTGTGGATGTAAAATTTTCCTTCGATGTCTTCATTCAGAACCAGCACAGCTGTACTTTGCCTGATCTCTGTAATAACAACGTCCCCGGTCCCTGACATTTGAATATGATAATTAGGGTGCTGGGGTCCGGCCATTGTTTTTTCAGTCTGGGTCAGGGTTCCATCAAATGCGAACTGGTAGGCTTCATTGAGTGTGATACGTCCATCAAGATTCATGTCCGCGGCCCCGCGCATGCCTGATATCAAGTTGTGTGTAAAGTAGGATCTTCCCAGGCGGCCGGATTCTTGTGCCGCTTCATTGGCTGAACTTGACGTCATAAACGCGTACCCCTTCATGTCATAGGCCGTATCCATGAGGAAGGGGGCTTTTTTAATCACACCTTTAGGAAGAGTGAGAGCTCCAGAAGCGCAGGAATCAAGAATGGCGATCCGGACATCGGCATTCATAGAAGTGATAAGGTCTTTAAATTCTTTATATGTCACTCTGCTGTCACCCAGAAAGATGCTCTCCTCATACGAGTGGCCGGAATAGTAAAAAATTACTTCGACTCTTCTAAATGTCTTGCACGCTTTTGCGACGTCTTTAGCCAGTTCCTCCAGTTCGCCATAGAATTTCTCTCTATTGGGTTCCTCCAGGAAATGGCTGTCTGTGGGAGCCAAACCGCCCATCTGTTCAAGGACTTCTTCGAAAGCCCTTGCGTCATCGACAGCATAGCGGAGGGTGACACGGTCCTTGCCTCCGTTGTTTGCTGCGACTAAAAAAGCAAACCGGCGGGTGTAGAGTTGATCTGATTGTGGGCCAGCAACAAGAACAGGATGGGTCAGTATAATCATCAGCAGCAGGCAAAGAAATAATTTATATTTATTCATGAATCTTCTCCTTTAATAATAAGGACAGAATACTGTTCCATTCCTTCCGCTAAATCCAATTCCGATTCTCTGAGTCGGCCTGGATTTTTTGCCAACTCCTCTACAAGGAGTAATACGTCCTGCACATTAATTTTGTTTTTTGAGGTGATGAAAAAAAAGCGTTCAAAATCCGGAGCGTCATCCAACTCTATGGCATGAGGAAGCAGGGATTTTTTGTTCATCAATAGTTCAGTGGAGCCATTTTTATCCTCTGGAAAATGAAGAGAAATTTCACCCCTTCCATCTATAGAGAGAATGATGCCATAAGGTTCATGGGCTGCGACGTAGGCTAACTGCAGGAGATCTCCTTTGTTTGACAGTGTGCCACTATCCAATATTTCCACATCTTCTTTGTTTTTGCGAAAAACCAACAACTGTGTTTTTGTCAGGTCGATATGGCTTATTCCTTTCACTAATGAAAAGTCCGGTTCGGCATCATAGGGATTGATTCCGGTTTTTCTGTTGGATTCAGGGAGAACAAAAAAAATAAGAAATAAAAGAAGGGCCGCAGAAACAGATGAAACGGCAAATATTCTCTTTGAGGAAAGAGAGGACATATCTAACCATCTGCTGACGATTGATTTGTGGAGTCTTTTTTCATGTCTAGAAAGGAGGTTGGCCTTAACCTTCGAAGCAGGATAGAGCGAGAGAATGTTCTGGTTGGACAATTCAATTTTTTGAAGTGCGTCCTTGATTTCGGGATATTCAGAGGCGAGGTGAAGAATTTCTTCTGTCTCTTCCTCTGGAAGCTCTCCAAGAACATATCTTTCAAGATAATATTCATTGATAGTGTCTTTGTTCATGAGTCTTCTCCCTTTTCTCTTATTTTCCTTTTCAATTTTTCCAAATGTTTATGAACTCCTGATGTTGAAAGTTTTAAAGTTGCAGCCACCTCTTTAATGGTCATTCCATTTAAAAAATACATCACGGCGATTTTCCGGGTTGTTCCCTTTTCTTTTTTGAGGACAAATTCAAATAGATATTTGGCAATCGTTTCTTCCTCCTGTCTGTCGAAAAAAGAAGTGTTGTGGAAAATATCAAGATATCTCTTTATTTCATGCCTGCGATTATTTCGTATCCTGTTGATACAGATATTTGTTGCCATTCGATAGAGAAGAGAGGAGGGATGTGTCACTGTTAATGTATTCCTTTTTTGTAAAATCTTAAGAAAGACTTCTTGCATGGCATCAAATGCAGATTGATCGTCTTTGAGAATAGAACGGCACCGCCTCATGACCATTGGGCCGTAGCGGGTGTAAAAGGCTTCAAAGTCTATATTCTCGAAACTTAAATTGGTCATGTTATTTTTTCTATTTTATCTTCATCTATATATTAAACACATGAAGTGAGAGAAATTCCACCTATTCTAGGTATGAAATTTCTCGAGTTTTTATCCATTATTTTTTTTGTTGAATTCTGGCCTAAAAATCGGAACAATAGCAGCAGGAATGAATTATTATATGACATGGGACAAATAGGATAAAATGCCTTAAAGGAGGTTCGCAATGAAGTATGTTTCTAGAATTGTACTGGTTTTATTCCTGCTTATGGTTTTTTCCGCTTATGCTTTGAATGAGCGCCCAGAAGTGGATGGCGACATAATTGCAAAAATCCGTGAAGAGGGTTTTCAGCGTTCCCAAGTTATGGATACTGCCAGTTATATGACCGATGTCCTGGGTGCGCGACTGACACTCTCCGAGGATATGAAACGAGCCCAAAACTGGGTGAAAACTAAAATGGAAGAAATTGGCCTCGTCAACACAGTTATCGAACCGTTTATGGATTATGGTGTTACTTGGGACAACGAATATTTTTCCATCCATATGCTTGAACCCGATTATCAGCCCTTGGTTGGATTTCCTCTATCTCATACACCAGGCACAAAAGGAAAAATCACAAGTTCTGCGGTTATCGCTGAGATTCAAACAAAAAAAAATCTTGAAGGATTTCGCGGTTTATTAAAAGGAAAAATCGTTCTGTCAACACCGCCGGTTGAGATCGACCTAAATCGCATGGCTCAAGCCACTCCCCGGAGGACTTATGAAGAGCTGAAGCAACTCGAAGAGCAGGTCATACCCAAGCCTCAACGCCAAAGAACACCCCCACCTCCCCCTAATCCCGATTTACTGAAGGCTGTAGAAATCATGGATTTTTTTAAAGAAGAAGGTGTGCTTGCCGTTCTCGAATGCCGGAGCGGCAGACCCGGTGTGGTTCGTGGCTTTTCCCGCCCTGGCTCAAGCGGAGACAAGTGGTCTTTAGAGGGGAATAGGGCCTCTCTTCCCATCATTGCGGTGACTCCGGAACATTATAATCGGATGTACAGGATATTAAAAAGAGAGATACCTGTGAAAATAGAGCTTGAGGTCCGCAATCGTATGGGAGATCGAGTAGAAAAGGCGTGTAATGTTCTGGGAGAGATTCCAGGCACCGATTTAAGGGATGAGATTGTGATGATTGGTGCCCATTTTGATACTTGGCATGCCAGCCCTAACGCCAGTGATAACACTGCGGGATGTGCTGTTGCCCTTGAGGCTGCACGCATCCTCAATGCTATTAATGCTAGACCGAGACGAACGATCCGTGTAGCTCTATGGGGTGGAGAGGAGCAGGGGATACATGGATCACGTGAATACGTTTACAAACACTTCGGATATCCTAAAAATCCAAAGATTGGAATTAAGCCCGCATTTGATAAGTTTTCCGTATATTTTAACCAGGATTATGGGGCCGGAGCATATCGAGGAATATATCTACAGGGCAATGAATTCGCCAGGCGTTTTTTTGAGGCATGGATGGAACCACTGCGAGATCTCGGTTTTACGGCGATTTCGATCCAGAGTGTAGGCAGTACAGACCATGTTTCTTTCGACAGAGTTGGCTTACCAGGATTCCAGTTTATCCAGGACCGTATCCCCGGGACTGCCGGCCACACAAATCTCGATTTCCTCGATACTCTGCAAGCCGATGATCTGATGAAGAATGCTGTGATTATGGCTGTCTTTGCTTATCATGCGGCTAAAAGTGACGAACGGATGCCACGTGAGACGATGAAATAAGGGTCGTTTCAAATAAATAGTAATGGTTTAGGCTGAATTCTTCTTATGAAAAATTTAAGAACATATGGGGCTCCTCCCTTTACGGTTGCTGTTCTGCATGGGGGTCCCGGAGCACCGGGGCAGATGGCTCCGGTTGCGAGAGAACTTGCCATTCAGAGGGGAGTACTGGAGCCACTTCAGACAAAGGACACTCTTGAAGGGCAGATAAAGGAGCTCCGCTCAGTAATCGAGAAGATTTGTGTTGTACCCGTTTCATTAATCGGGTCTTCTTGGGGTGCCATGCTAGGTTTTTTATTTACCGCTTATTTTCCACAGTTAGTAAAAAAACTGATTCTGGTGGGGAGTGGAGTCTTTGACAAAAAGTATGCAGATAAAATCCAAAGAAAACGTCTCAGCCGGCTGAATGAAAACGAGAGGCAAAAGGTGCAATTTTTAATAGAAGCACTTTCTCTTCCAGATATAAAAGAAAAAGATGGGCTCTTCGGTAAACTGGGGGAGCTTTTGACCAAGGCCGATGCTTATAATCCGATGACCCTCGAGACAGAAGTTATCGAAACACAGTATGCGCTTCATCTAAACGTATGGAAAGATGCCGAAAAATTGCGGAATAGCGGAGGACTCCTAAAACTTGGAGAAAGAATACAATGCCCGGTAATAGTTATTCATGGAGATTATGATTCCCATCCTGTTGAGGGAGTAGCTAAACCTCTATCCGGGGTGATTCATAATTTTAGGTTTATTCTGCTGAAAAACTGCGGCCATCTGCCATGGATTGAAAAAGAGGCCCAAACTGAATTTTATGAGATATTAAACAGAGAATTATCCAACAAATAAGCTGCTGTGGCCAATCCTGCAGGCGCACTGCGCAATGAATAATGGATAGAGCTATTTTCCGATCTTAATATCCTTTGAAATGACTCCACCTCGTGTTGACGTGTATTTGATGGTGCAGTCCGTACCGGTTATGCCGTTGAAACGGAGTTTGAATGTCGCTTTTACTGAGTCGTTCCCCGGTATCCGATCGATATCGACATAATTCAGCAATCTTGAAGGCTCAAGCATTTCGACTTTTGATTTTTCCTGAGGTTCCTGCTGCTCTGGAGGCTGCTGACCTCTCATTCCCATCCCTCCGTAGCGGCCCCTCTGCGAGCTGCGTACGGGCAGCATTCCCTCAGGAAATTCCAGGGTAATTCTGTCAGGACGGACAATTTTAACCAGCTGGGCCTGCTTGAGAGCTGTAGGGAGAAATCCTTTATTTTCCACTTCGATTTCAATAGTGAATTCACCGTCTTTTTCTTTGGTTTGAGGATCATGGATCACAACTTCAGGAAGGCTTCCGGCCAGCATCAAATTGAATCGGGCTTCTTTTTCAATCCAAATCTCAAGTAATTCAGGTGGTGGATTTTGACGCATAAATTTTGAATCCCATCCACCCACTTCCACTTCACCGTATTCAGGGTGAATCACCTTGGTCCATTCTCTGAAACGGCTGACTGTTAATTCTTTATCGTTAAACTGAATTCTATCCCAGTCGTCTGAAGTGCCGTCGCCATCATAGTCGCCAATCCTGCCACCATTCCAGAGTTCATCACCGTACCAGATGGCCCCGTAATACCAGTATCCAAAATCCGGACTGTGCCCAAAGAGGGGACGTCCTCTTCCATAGTCTTGATACACATCTCCGGCCCTTTCATATCCTGTTATCTCACGGCCTTTATCGTCAAAATACTTATATAAAGCAAGATCTTCAGGATACATACGTTCTTCACTGGGGGATGTCGAAGGGGGTCTCAGGTGCATGGGAACGGTGGTGTCCATGGTATTCATGACAGAGATATTCGGGTGTTCGAGCAAAAATAAAACAAGAGAGCGGGTTTCCACTTCAGAAAGGGGGTAGGCTCCGGCTCCTCCCTGAGTCCAGCCTCGCCCTGTGGCTTCTTCCATGGGACGCCAATTTTCCACATAATTTCTGTGAAGGTCGAGCCCGCCTATTCCATCTTCATTGACTCGACCGTCGCCGTCATTATCTATGCCCTCAGACATCACATTGTAGTCGCCTTCTCCATTGGCCGCTCGAGTCATCAATCGTCCCTTGGAATCCCGCGGATCTATGATGTAAGCGCCTTCCCCTTTTGGAACTTTCACACGCATCTGTGTGCTTCTTCCATCGCCATCCAAATCTTCGGATGGATCCTCATCCAGAAGGCCGTCCCTATCATTATCGTAGGGGCGGATTGTGCTGCGCAGGCTTTGGGCTGTTTCTAAATAGAGCAGGCTTCCGTCCGGATTGTTTTTTGGCCGGAAGTAAAAGGCAAATTTATCCAGGAGTCGCGTTATTTCTGGGTCACTGCCGTAGTTTTTCAGCATATAATCGAGCATCCAGAAGGCGGATTCAGCTGCCGTGACTTCGCCCGAATGGCGGTTGCCGTCAAGAAACATGGCGGGTTTATCCGTGTCTTTTCCGGTTTTTTTGTTTGTCACAGTTAGCTGGTAGATATCCCGCCCACCAAAACTTTGTGCGGCAACATATAGATCGACAAGGTGTGGATACTCTTTAGCCCACTTTTTGAACCACCAGACCATCTCGGTGTAGGTATGATAGTGTTTATAATCCATAACACCTTCTTGAAGCGGTTTTGTCGCATCATAAAAACTCCGGGGAAAAAAGCTCGGTCCATGGCGGTAACCCTCAACAGTCCAGTATTTTGATTCTTTTTGTTCTTCTGATTGATCCTGTGCATAGATCAAACAAAATGAAAAGACAATACAGCAAAGTGAAGCTAAAAATAAAAGCATCTTTTTTTTTGTTTTGTTCAATTTGTCCTCCTTTTTTCTTATGGGTCTGAACATATCACAAGAAAATAAATATGGTCAATAAAAATAATAAAAGGAAGAGCTGAATTAGGAGGGGATTTAATATAAAATTGAAAATCGGGAATAAACTTAGATGTTTTATCACTATTTTAAAACGGCCATAAGGGTGATGAACTTTTTGGGAAAGTCATTGGGGTATTTTCTTTATTGGCTGTTTTTGTGACATGTCTTGGAATATTCGCCTTATCATTTTTTTTGGCCATTCAGCGGACCAGAGAGTTCGGTATCCGAAAAATTTTAGGTGCTACAGCACAAAGTCTTTTTGTCATTATGACAAAGGAATTTCTTGTCCTCATAGGCCTGTCCTCTGTTATCGCAATCCCTCTTGTATTTTGGGCCGTTATGCAGTGGCTCAGTACCTTTGCTTACCGAATGTCCTGGAATGTATGGCTTTTCCTTTTTTCCTTAATTCTTGTGTCTGCTGTGACTCTTGTAACGATGTGTTTCAATATTATAAAAGTTGCACTGATTAATCCGGTCGAAACGATAAAACACGAATGAAAACTTGACTATGCCGTGACAATCCCCAGAGGTTTACGCGTTTTCCATTTGCCGCGCGTAAAATCAGGAAATTCTATGGTTTTGCTGTTTGCTGCAATAGATTTTTCGCTTAGCGCGACAATGGCACTGATCGTTGCTCCATCATACACATCGGAATCAGTGGGTTTGCCCTCTCTGAGACACTGGATAAGGCGGTAATCCTCGATAAAGTCCATGCCACCGTGTCCAGCACCTTCGGCTTTTTCCTCCAGAGATGTCAGCAGAGGATGTTTGTACTTTTCAGCGTAGGTGGACAGATCTTCCCACCTGTGAGGTTTTGAGGTCCCTTCGACATAAATTTTCTCTTCTGGGTATTTTCGGGCCAATCCCTTTGTTCCCTGGATTAAAATTTTACGGCTGTAAGGACGAGGAGAGTTGGTGTCATGGGTGACGAGAATGGACTGTCCCTTGTTGGTCTTGATCAGAGTATTGACAACATCCCCTAAGGCGTAATCGGTTTTTGCTAAAGGGTGGTCTGGTCCATGTCGTTTGATGGCTTCCAGCTTCAAACTGAGGGAAGGACTGGGACTGCTCATAGAGACCAGGTATTCGAATTTGTTTCCGCGGGTGATATTCATCCACTGGGAAACTGGCCCGAGACCATGGGTAGGGTAGAGGTCGGCATTGCGTTTGATAGAATACTGAAGCCGCCAGTCGTGTGGAAAGTAGGCTTCTCCGAACTTCCATCCTCTCAGGTCATGAAGATATCCGCATTCTGCATGAAGAAGATCTCCAAATAGGCCTTGCCGCACCATATTCAGGAGCATCAGTTCAGTCCGGTCATAGTTGCAGTTTTCCATGGTGAGACAGTGTTTTTTAAACTTTTCTGAGGTCTCTACAAGTTCCCAACACCCTTCGATCGTAATGGCACCTGGAACTTCTGATGCGGCATGGGAGCCTGTTTGCATGGCTTTCACCGAGATGGGAACATGCCATTCCCATGGAGTAGCATTGTAGACCAGATCCAAATCTTCGTTATCACACATGCGTTTAAAATCTTCCGTGCCTTTTGTATAGGCGGTTGGTTCTGTTTTTCCGGCTTCCTTGCATTGTTCCTGTGCCCAGAGAGTCCGCTCTTCTCTGATGTCACAAACGGCCTTAATTTCGACGCCGTCGATGCGAAGCAGGTTCCGGAAATGGCCGCTGCCCTGGTTGCCGATACCGACATACGCAACCCGGACCGTTTCCATTGAAGGGGTTACCAGATGTTCTAAAGGTTCTGTATTTATTTGAGGTAGGGGGAAGTCTCTTTTGCTGCCAAGGGCCATTTTCCCTAAAGCGATGCCCAAACCAGCTGAACTGCTTTTTTTTAGAAAATCTCTGCGATTCAATTGTTTTTTCATAAAATTACCTCCTTTCTTCGGCCAATCATTATAATCAAGTTTATTTCCCAATAAAAGAATTATTTGCAAATCCGTCCGTTTTATATACAACACTCAAGCTATTCTCCGATTCCCTCCAAGCTTTCTCCCTCCATTCGAGCAACAATCACGGCTCCACAGCTGTCACTCAGGATGTTGATAGTCGTGCGAAACATGTCCAAAATACGGTCCACAGCAAGAATGATCGCCACTCCTTCAAGCGGCAGTCCTACGGCTTTGAGGATGATGGACATCATGACCATGCCGCTCATGGGTACGCTGGCCGCACCAATGGACGCCAGCAGCGCTGTGATAACGATAAGGATTTGTGCACTGAATGTCAGCTCAAATCCGTAGACTTGAGCGATAAATATAGTCGCCACACATTCATAGAGGGCGGTCCCGTCCATATTGACAGTGGCCCCGATGGGAAGAGTGAATCCTGCGATTTTTTTTGACACTTTTGAATTGCCGGTCACGGCTTTCATTGTCAGGGGGAGTGTGACCATTGTGGAGCAAGTGGAGAAGCCGAACAGCAGGGCTTGGGTCATTCCCTTGTAGTGTTTAAGAGGATTTATCCGGGCGACAAGTGTCAGCAAAAGGGGAAGATTCACGGACGCGTGGATAGCCAGGCCGATCAAAACGACAAAAAAATAAAATCCCAGAGATCGGAATGATTCAAAACCTGTTTTTGCGACAATTCGAGCAATGATGCCAAAAACTCCAAGCGGAGCGCTCCAGACAACAAACAGGGTAAGCTTAAGCATGGCCTCAAATGCAGCCTGAAAAAAATCACTCAGTTGGGCTCTAGGTTTTTCATTCAGTTTGGTGATAAAAAAGGCAAATAGAATGGAAAAAAAGATAACAGGCAGCACATCCCCCTGGGCCATAGAGGCGATAGGATTTTCAGGGATAATATTGAGCAAAAGATCCTGAAGGCTTTGCTGAGAGGCGGCTATTTGTGCAGGAGCTTCCTCAAGCCCAATATTCGCTCCGACTCCGGGTTTTAAAATATTCACCAAAATCTGACCGGTCAGTATTGCCATCAAACTGCTGACAATATAATAGCCGAATGTTTTCAATCCGAGCCGTCCCAGGTGCCCCACTCCAACGACAGCGGATATTATAGACGTAAAAATGAGAGGGATGATGGCCATCCGCAGGAGGCGAAGAAACAGTTCAGCAAGTGGCTCTGCAAAGGGCAGAATTCCTTCGCCAAAAATCCATCCGGCTGCGATGCCCAAAAAAAAGCCGATAAAAATGTAATGTGTCAGAGTGATTTTTTTGAAGTTCGTCTTCATCTGACTTCCATCAGTAGAAGAAACCTTATCACACCCAAAACAAGCAGGTCAATTCACTGAACATAAAGAAAACTCGATTTTTTTAACTCATTTCTTTACAATTTCAGGGACTTTAGATTGTTTTATGTGTAAAATGATGAGTTAAAAAATGAAAAAAGCATTTTTAAAAGGATCCATACTGCAGTTTATCATTCTGTTTGGATTGTGGCTCCTTTTAAGTGGTAAATATGACTGGTTCCACATAACTCTTGGAGTGGTCTCTGCTCTTATCGTTACTCTTGTTCAGCTGAGGATAAACAAATATCTTTACTATCAGAAAAAAATTGCCCAAGAGCATTCTCTAAGCTGGAGCCGTCTAATTTTTTATATCCCCTGGTTAATCTGGCAGATTATTCTGGCCAGCCTTCAGGTGGCCTACGTTGTTCTGCATCCCCGGATGCCTATCAATCCCAGTCTTTTGAAATTCAAAACCAAACTCCCTAATATTACAGCAAGAGTGATTCTCGGAAACTCCATCACTTTAACTCCCGGGACTCTGACCATCAATATTGCCGACGATGAATTTCTCGTCCATGCGCTGATGGACGCATCTCATTCCGGAATTGTGGATGGTTCGCTGCCTAAACAAGTGGCAAAACTCTACCATAGACGGCCGACAACGGTCATCGGTGACGTCCGGATTGAAAAAAGGATGAAAAGAAAATAATGCATGATTTTTTCACTTATCTTGCTGTAGCTCTAGCGATCATCATTTTTATCCCTCTCTATCGTGTTCTAACAGGACCACGCTTGATCGATCGTATGCTGGGTGCTGGAGCTATAGCCACAAAAACAATGGTCATTATCCTGCTCATGGGATTTATATTTGACCGCGAAGAAATGTTCATTGATATCACTCTTGCTTACGCCTGTTTAAACTTTATTGGAGTGATAGCCGTGGCAAAGTATATCGAAACAAGGACGCGCAGTAGAAAATGAGCTTTTTTGATCTGCTCTCCATTCCATTGATTAGTGCAGGAGTTTTTTTTCTTCTTGTTGGAAGTATTGGTTTAATCAGACTTCCGGATTTTTATACTCGAAGCCATGCCACAGGGAAAGCCGATACACTGGGAATTCTTCTGATTTTATGTGGTTTCATTATGTATGAGGGATTAACTCTCAACAGTGCAAAAATGCTGATTATATTGGTTTTTGTGGCTCTAACTAATCCAACAGCGACACATGCCCTGGCCCGGGCAGCCTTTTTCTTTGGCGTCAAACCAAAATTCAATAAAAATTCACAAAAAAAATCGGAAAAATAAATGCACTGGGAAATTGAAATCACGCTGTTTATCGTTTTGATCCTAACCTCCCTGATTTCACTCTTCGTGCGGAACCTGCTTACAGCTGTTGTGACTCTCACCGTTTTTAGCTTCGCAGCAGCACTCCTCTATGTCGTCATGGGGGCGATAGATGTGGGCTTTACAGAAGCCGTTGTCGGAGGAGGGATAACGGGCGTGCTGATGGTTGTTCTTATATTCAAAACAACACGAAGGAGCTCAGATTGAAACTCATTAACTCTTTCATTTTGCTTGTCTTTTTATTTTTGTTGATCTATGCCTCGACCGGACTTCCAAATAGAGGGAATGTCGATGCTGTTGTCAACCAGGAGAAAAGTCCCACAGGAACGCAGAATGCGTCTTCTTATTATATCCGCAATGCATATAAAGATACGCATACGCCAAACATGGTCACAGCTATTTTGGCAGACTACAGGGGATACGATACGCTCGGAGAAGAAACAGTGATAATGACTGCAGGTCTTATCTGTTTTTTGCTTTTGCGAAAAAAAAGGAAAGACGATGAAGAGTAATGAAGAAGATCCGATCACCACATTGATCAGTTCAATCGTCGCTCCATTCATTCTGTTGTTTGGGATGTATGTCATCGCCCACGGACACTACAGCCCGGGAGGAGGATTTCAGGGCGGAACGATGCTGGCTGCCAGTGTCATTCTGTTACGGCTGGCACTCGGGAGTGAGATCGGCCAGTTGCAGTTTAACAGCAGATGGGGAACTCCTTTGGGCTCGCTGGGCGTTCTGATCTACTTTGGGACAGGTTTAGCGGCTGTTTTTTTCGGAGGAACATTTCTCAACTATCATTTTTTACCCATTGCCCAAGAAGCCTCCATGAAGAGGTCTTTTGGGATATTGTTTGTTGAGATTGGAGTTGGTCTGGCTGTAATGGCCATTCTAGTGGCTATCTATGATGACTTATTAGGGGAGGAGCCAGATGTTTGATGTCCTCGTAGGGCACTATGCCTACTGGTTTATTTTGGTGCTATTGGTTATCGGTCTTTACGGGATAATTTTTAAAAAGAATCTCGTGAAAAAAATAATTGGCATGTCCATATTTCAGGTCTCGATTATCCTATTTTTTGTGGCCAGTGCATCCAAGTGGAATGCCAACGTCCCGATACTGGAACACGGCGAAAAAGCAGGATTCCCGGCTCAGTTCATCAATCCTTTGCCCCATACATTAATGCTGACAGCCATTGTTGTTGGTGTGGCCATCAGTGGAGTGGCTTTTGCATTGGTCATCCGGATCTATCGCCAATACAGAACATTGGATGAAAACACTCTTCTAAATAATATGAAAGATGATACAGAATAACGCGCCCGCTCTGGCTCCACTGATATTCCTTTTTGCAGGTATTATTATCCCTTTGGTGGCCTTAAAACTCCGTTCTTGGGCCTACTTTATTGCCCTTGCCGCCACTCTTTCCAGTACAATCATTTCCATAACCAATGTGTTTACTGTATTAAATTCTGGATCCGTTAGATATTTTTTTGGCGGATGGCCCCCGCCAATAGGGATAGAATATGTCCTCGATCCGTTGTCAGCATTTTTGACGGCTGTCATTAATGGGATCGCTTTTATTGTGCTGGTCCACGCCGGGATATTAGTTAAAAAAGAAATCCCAGAACACAAGAGAGTCCCGTATTATGCCCTTGTCATGCTGTTCCTCTGCGGCGCCAATGGCATTCTTTTGACAGGAGATTTTTTTAATCTGTATGTGTTCCTGGAAATTTCTTCCTTGGCCCTTTACGGCATGGTTGCGGTAGGGGACAAAAAATCAACTATTTCTGCTTTCCGTTACTTGATTATGGGAACGGTTGGAGGAGGTTTTTATCTTCTTGGAGTGGGTTTTCTCTATATTTATACCGGCTCCCTCAATATGGCAGACATCAAAGGGATACTTCCTGTTTTAGGAACCCAGCCTGTTGTCATCGTGGCGTTATCCTTGATGGTTTTAGGCCTTGGTATCAAAATGGCATTATTTCCTCTCCATGGATGGCTTCCGGATGCATATACCCACGCGCCTTCGGCTTCTTCGTCAATCATGGCCCCTATTGGAGTGAAGATTGGAGCTTACGGGATTTTACGGATACTTCTTTTTGTGTTCGGAGTAAAATTTGTCATACAGGTTTTTCCGATCGCTCAAATCATAACCTGGTTGTCCGCAGCCGGAATTTTATACGGATCGATCCTAGCCATCTCTCAAGATGAAATGAAAAGGATGCTGGCCTACAGCAGCATTTCGCAGATTGGCTATATCGGACTTGGAATTGGCCTTGCCAATCCCTATGGGTTTATCGGAGCTGTTCTTCATATTCTGAATCATGGTTTAATGAAAGCCTGTTTGTTTTTAGTCGCTGGGAATTTTCGTACTCAACTGGGCCATTCAAATATAAAGGAATTTAATGTTTCTCTACGGAAGACAATGCCGTGGACGACAGCCTCTTTTGTGGCCGGATCTTTGGCCATGGTGGGTATCCCGCCAACCGTTGGATTTTTCAGCAAATGGTATCTTGCCCTAGGGACAATTGAAAACAAAAGCTGGTTTTTTCTGGCAGTCATTCTTTTAAGCAGCCTGCTGAATGCAGTCTATTTTTTTCGTATTATTGAAAAAATATATTTCAAGGACAGCCAAGGAGATAAGGGCCATCAGAATCTAAAAAGCAAAGAAGTGGCGGCTTCTATGCTCATCCCCACTCTTGTTTTGGCTGTGGCCCTGTTTATCTTTGGATTTATAAACACATTTATTGTGAAAGGCATTTTGATGAAGGTTCTTCCGCCGGGAATGTGAGATTTTTATGAATATGTCTGACATTTATACTTCGGCTGTTCCACTGTATGCAATACTGGTGTCTTTGGCTGTGGTCCCTTTGATTATATTAAGCCATAAGAGACCGAATCTCCGGGAGTTTTGGACTATTGCAGCCGGAGTTGCCAAGTTTTATCTAGTACTGACATTGCTTCCAGGTGCTCTTGAAAACAAAGTGGCGACCATTCATCTTTTTGAGATTACACCTAATGTTCAATTGGCACTCAAGGCGGATGCGATTGGAGTTTTTTTTGCACTTGTCGCTTCAGGTCTTTGGATTCTCACTTCCTTTTTTTCCATTGGATACGTGCGAGGATTGGGAGAACACAAACAAACCCGGTATTTTTCTTATTTTGCAGTTTGTCTGTCCTCAACTATAGGTATAGCCTTTGCTGCCAATTTGGTGACCTTTATCCTTTTTTATGAAATCCTGACCATTGCTACCTATCCTCTTGTCATCCATAAGGAAACCAAAGAAGCGATCTACGCTGGACGGAAATACTTGGCTTACACTCTCACAGCCGGTGTATTTTTGATCGCTGCAGCTGCATGGACCTATTTATTAAATGGACACCTGGATTTTGTCCCCGGAGGACTGCTAAAAGGGCTCGTTCTGAATGCCAATACAGCCGTGCCTCTTTTTTTCCTCTTTATTGTTGGCGTGGGTGTAAAGGCCTCCATTATGCCTTTACACAGCTGGCTGCCTACGGCAATGGCTGCGCCTACACCGGTCAGCGCTCTTCTTCATGCCGTGGCCGTGGTCAAAGCCGGAGTGTTTGGGGTAATTCGTGTGTCCATGTTTATCTTCGGGCCAAGTATTATGGCCCAATTCAATTTAAACACGGTTCTTATCGTTTTTGCTGTTGTCACTATCCTTGCGGGATCTTTGCTGGCTCTCAAACAGGATAATCTCAAAAAAAGGCTGGCGTATTCCACGGTCGCACATCTGTCGTATATTGTTTTGGGCGTGGGGATAATGAGCTCAGCCGCTTTGATAGGAAGTCTGCTGCACATTGTTTTTCACGCGACAATGAAAATCACTTTGTTTTTTTGTGCGGGCGCGATCTATGTCCATTTACACAAAGAAAACATCAGTGAAATGGATGGAATTGGAAGGGCCATGCCATGGACATTGGGGGCCTTTGCTATCGCGTCAATTGGATTAGCGGGGATCCCGCCTGTTAATGGATTTATCAGCAAATGGTATCTCGGTTATGGCGCCGCTGATTCCGGTTTGCCCATTCTCATTGTTGTCCTTGTCATCAGTGGAGTGCTCAATATGGCCTATTTTTCACCTATTGTATATCGATCATTTTTCCGAAAGGGACAGATACAGGAACATCTTTCAGAAGCTAAACCCGCCATGGTCGTTCCACTCGTTATCACAGCCTGTCTTTCTGTTGTATTTGGACTGTTTCCAAATTTATTTTTTAATTTTTTCAAATTGGCTCTATCGACTGCAGCCAGTGTTTTTGGAGGGCTTTACCCGTGAAAAAATGGGGCATATGGATTCTTTTGCTTCTGGCAATCTTAACCCTTTTTGCTGAGTTCGGTCTTCCTCATGAAGCCGGACACGGACACTGGTGGACAAAGGTTCCTGGATTTTTTATTTTTTTTGGTTTGTTGGGATGTATTCTTCTCTTCCTTGTGGCTAAGGCACTTGGGAAATTTTGGTTGACCAGAAACGAAAATTATTACAATGATAAATGATCTAGCTATTCCTCCCTCTTTGGTGATGCTTCTCGGGGCATTTTTAATCCCTTTTCTTCCAAAAAAAATACGTTCCGCTGCCTTTGTGTTTTTTTCCTTTTCTGCTCTGCTCTATGTATGGTTTTTCCCGGAGGGGAAAACTCTTGCCGCTCATTTTATGAATTTTAAATTGATCCTTTGCCGTGTGGATACATTGAGCCGAATTTTTGGAATTATTTTTTCTTTTATAACATTTGCAGGGAGTCTCTATTCTTATCACCTCAAAGAAAGCTTCCAACACTGTGCAGCCCTTTTATATGCTGGAAGCGCTCTTGGTGTGGTCTTTGCCGGCGACTTCTTTACACTTTTTATATACTGGGAACTTATGGCTGTAAGTTCGACGGTTCTCATTTGGGCCAGACGGAATACAGATGCTAAAAAAGCAGGTTTCCGTTATCTCTTCTATCATGTGCTTGGCGGTGGAATTCTGTTAATGGGGATTTTAATGCATTTTTCAGAAACCGGAAGTCTTACCGTGACCACATTGACTCAAGGAGGGCCTCTGTCCTCGTGGTTGATTCTCCTGGGAGTGATTATCAATGCCGCTGTCCCTCCGTTTCACACCTGGTTGTCTGATGCTTATCCTAAAGCCACTGTCACAGGGGCCGTATTTCTTAGTGCTTTTACCACAAAAGCCGCTGTTTATGTTCTTATCCGTATTTTTCCCGGTTGGGAGATTCTTCTTATTTTGGGAACAGTAATGACTCTATACGGAGTGATTTTCGCCGTTCTTTCAAACGATATACGCGGCATTCTTGCTTACCATATCATCAGTCAGGTTGGATACATGGTCGCAGGAGTTGGCCTGGGTACGGAGCTGGCTTTAAATGGATCTGCGGCGCATGCGTTCAGCCATATTCTCTACAAGGCTCTTTTGTTTATGGGGGCGGGTGCTGTTCTATATGCGACAGGGGAAAGCAAATTGACAAAATTGGGCGGCCTTCATAAAAGATTGCGTCCGGTTTTGATCCTCTATATGATTGCCGCTTTTTCTATATCCGGATTCCCTCTCTTTAATGGATTTATCTCCAAATCTATGGTCACGGCCGCAGCAGGAGAGTCTCAGCAGGGGCTGGCTATGCTCGTGATGCTTTTGGCTTCTGTTGGAACCTTTCTCAGTGTTGGGCTTAAACTGCCCTATTTTACGTGGATGACCGATCAAAAAAGTCCGGAACCAAAAAAAATACCTTTGAATATGATTCTCGCCATGGGATTGGTCGCTTTTTTCTGTTGCCTTCACGGTATTGTGCCCTCTCTCCTCTATAAACTTCTTCCTTATCCCGTCCATTTCAAACCTTATTCCATCCCTCATCTTGTTGAAAGTGGACAAATCCTAATTTTTACTTTTATCGGTTTCTGGTTGCTCAGAAAGAAACTCTATCCCCATGCAGAAATCACGCTGGATTTGGATTGGTTCTACAGGCGGCCAGCGGGAGTTTTTAGAAAAATTTTTATAGAGGGGGTCGATTCAATTTTTAAATGGACAACCAACAGGTTGATGGTTCTTGTCGGGATAAGCACTAGATTGGCTAAAAATCCGGAAGCTTTGTTTTCCAGAGACCTGTCAGATTCCTCCTATTCTCCAGATAGGTCCAGGCCAAGATTGCAGTTGATTCTGATTTTTTTACTTCTCACCTTCATTATTCTTGTTCTGATTGGCCTTCTTACGTCTTAGTCTGTTTTTTCTTAGGTTCAAAACCTATCCGGTCAAATGGATTGACAATGCTTGTGGTGATATTTCTCAGGTGTGAATTGATGCGTTTCAACCAGCGGACGTAGAGTCCCAAAGCTACGGCATCACCTGCCCGAATACGGTTGTCTTCTTCGTGAACGAGGGACGTGACCAGTCTGTCACAGGCCTTGTTGATATAAAAGTATTTTTTAAGTTGGGTCTGTCCTTCCTCCGGATCGTCGTGTTCTAGACAGTGTTTTGTGACCGTGAACTGCTCTGCTATATCGTCCTCTATTTTTGTGATTTCATCCTCAAATTTTCCGCCTGACAGTTTCCCAGGATGGGTCATGGCCAACTCCACCATATTTTTGGCAAAGTCTCCAATTCTTTCAATGTCGATAATAATGGTGATAAGAGCGAGTCCCGATGATAGAGTTGACGTGCCTCGCACGGCCAAGTGATTGAACACGTCACGCCGAACCTCCCTTTCGTATTTGTTGACTTCGTGATCCTTATCCCGAATGTCGATGTCAATTTGATTGTCTTCCATCTTCCGAAGCGATTCCCTGGATTTAACAAACATCGTCCGTGTCAGATCGAGCATTTCATAGGATCTTTCGAATGCACGATCTAAAAGACTGTCTTTTTTGAATATTTCGAGCCATTTTTTTAACATGTTCAAGTCTCCTTTATCGGAATAAAAGAATCAAAAGAATCGGCAGCAAAAAGAAAAGGACGAGAACGTATAGAACAGGAATGATTTTCTTTTTTGTAGAAAATACCGCGAATCGCTGTGCGAGAAAAATCGGTAGCGCTTTAAACGGCCACCAGATAACGATACCTGTTATATTAAAGAGAAGATGAGAAAAAGCCACGATAATAGCGGCCAGATTACCGGTCACTAAAGCGGCCAGAATAGCTGTGATAGTTGTCCCGATGTTTGCCCCAAGAGTATAGGGAAATATTTGAATTAACGTCAGCAATCCGGCACCAGCGAGCGGGACAGCTAAGGAGGTTGTGATAGAGCTGCTCTGCACCATAACAGTCAATAAGAGTCCGACAAGAAAGGCTCTTTGGGCCGTTTTAAACAGGTATCTGTCAAACCAGACATCCGCTTTGTTTACGATGATAATTTTTAAGGACTTGACCATTCGTGTCAGAGAGAACAAGAGAAAAAACAGAGCCAAAGCAAGAAGGATCCATGGATTTTTTCCGATCAGGTCTTGGAGTGCACCCACAACGGGTTTGGTGATGGCCTTGATGGGGCTGAGAAAATTTAGTCCTCCTATGTGCTGGAATTCGTTCCCGAGGAAAGTGGCCGCTTCTGCGAGGAAATTCGTAAAATACTGGAGTGGGAAAATGATAAGAACAGCCAGCAAGTTGAAAAAATCGTGGACAACAGCTGCAGAAAAAGCCCGCTTGAATTCCACGCTCCGGTTGATCTGAGTCATGGATGCAAGGGTATTTGTCACCGATGTGCCGATATTGGCCCCCATAATAATGGGGATGGCGTTGGCCACATTGAGCGCTCCTCCTGCGACAAGCCCAACAACGATTGAGGTTGTCGAGGAAGACGATTGGATGACCGAAGTGGCCAGGATACCGATGAACAATCCCACGAGGGGGTTTGTGGTTGTCTCTATAAGAGTTGTGGCAAAACCCTTTCCAAACAGTTTGAGAGCCGATCCCATAAGTTCCAGGCTGAAGAGAAAAAGGTAAAGAAAGGCCAGGAGGAAGAGCAAATTAAAGATCGTCCGATGCTGTTTATAGAATTTCAATATAAAGGACATATTTTCCTCAATTGAAAAAGAATTGAGCCGAAAAAAGGAAGAAAGCAGGTAAAATCCTATATATCATAAGTAAATTTGAATTGTAAAGGGATAATATAAGTGCCTTACTCTTTGGCACGAACATAGAGGACGGTCCGGCCGTCTTCATCATTGAACCGGAGTTCGAATTGTCCAGTGTACTTTCTCAGCAGCTGATTCAACTGTTTAAATCCGTATGTGCGTGGATCGAAACCGGGATCAAGCTGGCGGAGGTAGAAACCAATGGTGGCTAGATTGGCCCAGCCGTCCTCTTGAACAGCCATATCAAAGGCACCTTTAAGAAGGGGGAGGGGATCGATCCTCTCTCTTCTCTCGATTTTCTTTTTTCCGGCCGCCTTTTCTTTGGGCAGCATTTCCCTTGGTACAAGGTTTTCCGTGTAGATAAAGATGTTGCAGGCCTTGACAAAAGGTTTTGGTGTCATCTCCTTGCCGATTCCAAGAACAAAGTAGCCTTCCTCACGAATCCGAGTAGCCAATCTTGTGTAGTCAGAATCACTGGACACCAGACAAAATCCATCTACTAGATCGCTGTGAAGGATATCCATGGTATCAATGATCATCGCGCTGTCGGTAGCATTTTTTCCTGTTGTGTACCGGAACTGCTGAATAGGCTGGATAGCGTTGATGTTGAGAGCGTCTTTCCATCCGGACATACTGGCCTTTGTCCAATCTCCATAAATTCTCCTTATGGTTACGGTTCCATATTTTCCGGATTCCGCAAGTATCTTCTCTATCAATGAGGGTTGTGCATTATCGCCGTCAATAAGGAGTGCAATTTTATTTAATGGGGTTTCATTTAATTTTTTAGTCATAATACCTCGTTTTTATAAATTTTAGCATATAGAAATATGTCTAATTTAATCAATAATAATACCAGATAGAACTGTAGTCAGAAATATTTTCTCCGTAGGATTGGAGTTTTTGGAGATAATTGTAGATGGAGACATCCGTATAGACATAGGTGTCCGCAAGCGCCAGTTTTTTCTCCCAGGGGTGGAATTCATAGACGCGTCGTCCGTCGGGAAGTATGGAGATGACATCGTGGTGCTGAACGGCTCGCAGGTAATTTTTACCCAGTTTTGGAACATTAAAGACGACCTCATCGGTGCGTACGGTTCCCGGCATCAATCTGGCTTCTTCTTTTTGTTCCTGCAGGAGCCTGGAAATAGGCACACGAAAATCTTCTGTCTCCTCTTTTCCTTTTGTGCTAAATGTGTAGTAGGAGGTTACGCCTATCAGGCGCAGCTTATGCCGCAGCATGGAGGCTTCAAATTTACGGGAATTGAAGAAGGTGTACACAAGTTGATTGTAAACTTCAATCCCATTTCTCCTGAACTTTTGAACGGCATCCATGGATTGCTGGGTGATCTCATAGGGGTGTTCGAAATGAGTGACAATAAGGAGCTCTCTTTTTCCGGGAATGTGGAAATGACTCACATCCTTGATCAGAGCTTCGGTGATCCTCTGCGGAAGTGTCACAAGGGTTCGGGATCCGATTCTTATCCTTTCCACATGTTTCATCCGGGACAATTTGAATAAGAGGTTTTCGATTTTTTCATTGGAGAGAATAAAGGGATCGCCCCCTGTAATCAGCACCTCGTGAATTTCTGGAGTATTGGCGATCCAGTTCAAGGCCTTATCCAGTTTGGATTTGGGCAGTGCGGCTGAGTGGGAGTGCACATCTTCAATCTCCCAATTCCTCTGGCAGTAGACACAGATCTGAGGACAGGTGACCACAGGTTTGATGATGGCAATCCGAGGGTAGCGCCGAGTGATTCCTTCGATGGGGGAGGTGTCATGCTCCAGCATAAAGTCCATGGATTTTTGTTTGTCTCCCCTGTTATCCAGTAGTGTTTGGATGTATTGCAGGGAGGGAATCACCTGGGCACGGATGGCGTCGTCTCTCCCTTTGCCTGGAGCATAGTCCATTAAGGACAGGTAATAGGGCGTAATGCCGAATGGAACTTTGTGTATCTGAGCCAGCTTGACAGCCTGGTATTCTTTTTCTGTCAGATGGACCAGGTCTTTTAATGTGTCGACATCTTTGACCGCTTGGCGGAGCTGCCACTTCCAGTTGGTCCATTCAAAATCTGTTGCTTTGAAATACCGAAGGATACGGTGTTTATTGTTGTACCGGCGGCGTTTGGCGTCATCGTCCAGACCACAGGGATAACGGTTGATGAATTTGTCTGCATCTCTGGACATTTTTGAAAGGGAGGCTGACCTCAACCGTGCGGCTTTAACTCCCCTGTGTTTCACAAACGCAGGGACTTTTTTGGGGTACACTTCGGCCTCTCCCGTTATTCCGCGTAAAAGATGATTTAATTCTGCAAAAAAACCTGGAGAAGGTTTGACCACCGCATTTTTTTTCTCATTATGGATGATATCGTTCAAATAGTTGAGAAAACTGAATTCAGAGAGGTTTTCACTGCGAATCGAGATGAGCCTTCTAAAAATCCCTATGGCATCACGGGTGAGCACCCACTTGAGCGAAGGAATTTCAGGTGAATCATCATATGTACGAATAAGCCTCTTGGCCAATAGTTTTCTTATGTTTTTGCGTTTTTCCTCCAAGGAATCATGGGTGAGCATGATGTCTTTAAGAGAGGGGACCTGGTCTAAAATTCTAAGTAATTTGTTTTTAATTCTGACTTCCATGACAATGATAAGAGACCGTATCCCGAATATATCTGTTTGAACAGGTGCGAGAGAATCTCGTTTGGAATCATTCTAGCATATTTTTCTCTAAAAAATCAATTTCTTGTGACATATGGGTAAACATTTCCATTCCCGTGATTATATTTAGAGTTCTGGGGAAAACGCATCGTGATTTCTGATCACTTCACGGAGAACACGTTCTTGATAGCACGGAAACGGAAATGCATTCTATAAGGAAGAAATTTGAGTAATTTTGAGGGGAATTTGATAGAATAACTAGAAAATGAATCAAGGAGGGTTTCTATGAGACAACATCTGAAATTTTCTCACAGAATTTTATTGTGCGCAGTGGGACTTATACTCCTGGGAATACTGCCGTCATCGGGACTGGCCCAAAAAGAAATCACATCTCCCGAGAAGTTTTTTGGATTCCAACTCGGCAGCGATAAAAATATCGCCCGCTGGGATAAAATTGTCGAGTATTACAATCTGCTGAAGACGGAGAGCGATAAAATTGAAGTCATCGATATGGGGCCATCGACGGAAGGGAATCCCTTCCTTCTGGTGATTATTTCATCAAAAGAGAACTTGGCTGATCTAGAAAGGTATAAAGACATAAATGCAAAAATCAGCGATCCGAGGGGAATCGCCCAATCCGAAATTAAGGATCTTGTCAAAGAGGGGAAGGCGGTGATATGTCAATCCATGAGTCTTCACGCGACTGAGATTGGAGGCACCCAGATGGCGCCGGAGTTGACGTTTGATCTTTTAACACGCAATGATGAGGAAACCCAAGGGATCCTCAATAATGTTATTTTTTTCCTTATTCCCTGCTTTAATCCGGATGGACAGATCATGGTGACGGACTGGTACAATAAAAATTTAGGCACTGAATATGAAGGCACGGGTCTTCCCTGGCTCTATCACAAATATGTCGGCCATGACAATAACCGGGATGGAGATTTTCTCAATATGATAGAGTCTGTGTATGCTGCCAAGATTATGTACAGGGATTGGCCTCCACAAGCCTACATCGATCATCACCATATGGGGAGTTATGGAGCCCGCTTCTACGTTCCACCTTACAGTGAACCAATTCGTCCCTATGCCGATCCCCTCATTTGGAGAGAAATGAGCTGGTACGGTGCGCACATTGCGTATAAATTAGAAGAAAATGGGAAGGCGGGCATACTCAACGCTGCCCAATATCCCGGTTGGGGACATTTTGGATGGCATTGGATCACGCCGTTCCATAATATTGCCGGTATGCTCACGGAATCAGCCAGTGCAAAATTGGCCACACCGCTCTATATCCACCCTGAACAGTTAAGGGGAGGTGCCCGGCAGTTTCCGGAATACAAAGCCCAATCCAATTTCCCCAATCCTTGGCCGGGGGGATGGTGGAGACTTCGAGATATTGTGGAGCAGAAAAAAATAGCCGCTTGGGCTCTTCTCGACCTGGCTGCCCGAAACAAGGAGACTGTCCTGTGGAACGCTTACCTTAAAGCCAAGAGACAGACGGAACGGGGAGATCAAGGAACACCTAAGGCCTATGTGATTCCATCGAAACAACATGATTCGCTGACAGCACTCAAAATGGTGAATACGCTGTTGATGTCAGGGCTGGAAATTAAACAGGCTGTCGAAGATCTCTATGTGAGTGGAGTTATCTATCCAAAGGGATCGTTTGTCATTTCTTTGGCACAACCAAAGATGGGTCTGATTCGGAATTTGTTGGGACAGACATATTATGTGGATAATGAATGGACAAGAGCCCGAGACGGATCTCCTTTAAGACCATATGACTCGGCCACTCATACCATGAACGAATTTATGGGTGTGCGGGTCGATCCTGTCGATGAAAAAATCGAGGAAGGTTTGAATATCCTCTCCAATCCCATTCCAATTGAAGGAAAAGTTGCAGAGAACAGCTCTCTTTATGTCCTTGATGGACGTTTGAACGCCTCCTTTAAGGCTGTCAATCTCCTTCTGGAACAGGGGATCAAAGTGAGGCGAGTTGATAAATCATCAAAGGCACTGAATCCCGGAGATTTTATTGTGTCCAGGGGTTCTGAGGCTGTCTTAAAGGACGTGGCAGAGAAATCAGGAGTAAATTTTGTGGCTCTTAAAGAAAAACCATCTTCGGTGACTCATGACGTTAAAAAGACTCGTGTGGGAATGTACCAGCGGTACTGGGGCGGCAATATGGATGAAGGATGGACGCGTTTTCTTCTCGAACAGTTTGCTTTTCCGTACACGTCTTTAAAGGATGCGGAGATTAAAAAAGGAGATCTGATTAAAAATTACGATGTTATTATCCTGCCAAACGATTCCACAGCCATGATCACAGGTGAATTGTCCTCGTCCGGCCGCTACTCCCCATCATCTGTTCCCCCTGAATACAGGAGTGGTATCGGGACTGAGGGAGTGGAAGCAATCAAGGATTTTGTCAATAAAGGAGGCACATTGGTGACTCTCGGTCAGGCTTGTGAATTTGCGGTGGATAAGTTTGGATTAAACGTTGTGAATGCCGTAGAGGGCTTGGATTCGAAAGAATTTTTCTGTCCTGGATCGACTCTTAAAGTGACGTTTGATAATTCACATCCACTGGCCTATGGTATGCCTGCGGAAGGTCTTGTCCTGTACTGGTCAAGCCCGGCATTTACTATCGTGCCCGGACAGCACAATGAGATGTACAAAACCGTTGTGCGCTATAAAGATAGAGATCTCCTTCAAAGCGGTTGGCTCATTGGTGAAGAGCACTTAGCTAATCTGTCTGGGATGGTCGAAGCACAATTTGGACAAGGGACTGTCGTACTCATCGGATTCCGGACGCAAAACCGGAGCCAGACACACGGCACCTTTAAACTGCTGTTTAATACAATGGTTAAGTGATCGAATCGTCAGTTCACGCATTTGATATCCAGGTTAATCAAATTTTTGAATATTGTGGGGCCAAAAGACGGCGGATAAAAAAGCGGGCCCAGATAATAGCGATAAATCCGGCGATGACATTTCCAGATACGATACCCCACCAGACTCCTTCGAGACCTATATCGAAAAAAACCGCGTAGATATAGGCAAGAGGAACGGCCAGCACAACAGCTCGAATCAGCGTGACAGTTAAGGAGTAGATTCCCTTACCTGTTCCCTGAAACATGGATGAGGAGAGAATACCCAAGGCGGAGGTGGGATAATAGATGCACATCAGGCGTAAAAAGATGATTAAATCTTGACGGATACGGACAGTTTCTTCAGCTAAAGTAAAAAGTCCGGCAATCTGAGGGGCAAACAAAAAGGTCAAAAGACCCACGGAAAATTCGATAATAAGACCAATTTTAATGGCATACATATGGGCAGTATTCAGCTTTTTGTAATCGTGTGCTCCAAAGGCGGCCCCGGTCACAGAGGTAACAGCAGTTGCGATCCCTAAAAGAGGTAAAATGGCAAACATGGCCACACGCCATCCTGTTGTATAGACGGCAACCCCGTCAGTCCCACCAACTTTTACGGCAATGAGATTGAGGAGAAACATAGAAAAGGCCATGGCCATCTGCTGAACAGAGGCAGGAATACCGACACGAAAGATGTCTTTTGTTATGACTTTCTTGAAGCGAAATCTGCGAAAAGAAATATGGATGAATGTGACTTTTTTTATAAAAAGCCATCGAAAGAGGAATGTCGATGACACAAAGAGTGAAATCAAAGTGGCCCACGCAGCTCCGGATACACCTAGATCTAGACCATAAATGAAGATTGGATCGAGGATGATATTCAATCCTGCACCCAGCATCATGGCGTACATGGCTCTTTTGACGTCTCCCTCTGCTCTCATGAGAGCCGAGGCGATATTGCTGAAGAAGAAGACGAGTGAGCCGGCAAACAGAACTCTTGCGTAACTGGAAGCCACATCCGCCACTGGACCTGCCCCCATAGCTGTGAACATAGAAGGAGCGGCTAAAAATAGAGGAACAGATATGGCAATGGACGTTATAATCATAAGGACGAAGGTGTGAGCGCCGACCAAATCAGCTCCGGATTTATCATTGGCCCCAATTCTGCGGGATATGGCAGAACCTCCTCCAACGCCTATACCAGTCGCTAATGCCAAAATCATAAACATAAAAGGAAAGAAAAAACCTACAGCTGACAAGGCATCAGCTCCCAGACCCGATACCCAAAGCGCATCGATGAAGGTGTAAAGAGTATGGACGGAAAGGGCAATGATCATTGGGATAGAAAGCTTCACGATAGCTTTTCTTGGATTACCGAGCAGAGTCTCGACACCTTTCGTGTGATTATTTAATTTAGGAGTCATATCGATTTGTTTTGTCATCGAGCTTAAACGCGTATTATAAACTCATTTTAGACACTGTCAATGTTTCGATAGAGGGAGTGGATATTCTTCACAGACAGACGGACAAACAAGGCCACAGCTATCTTCAGACCTTAAAATGGGGGGCTTTGGTCAATGGCGTTGATCTCTGTGGATTGTCGATCCATCAGGGATTTGTTTCCCCGAATAAGAAATGCGTCAAAAAAATATAAATCATACCATAATGTGTTTGGAGCTGTGCTATCAACCCGGTATACCGTGTTTACGTCTCAATACCGTACGGTGGGGCACCACGTTAAATATTACGCAACTGATGAAAAACCGGGGAATTGAACAACCATCTATTGTTTCTCGAGAAATTCAAGAATAAGGTCTGTCACTGTTTTTGTCTGGACAAGAATCAAATCATGACCTGCATTGGGGATGACCTCCACATTTATGTGAGGAGCAGTATTTTTGAGTCGATTGACCGCATCGCTGGCTGAGTATGTTTTTTCATTCTTTCCGAAAAGAATAAGTGTTGGCACCTGTAAAGCCTGGAGTTCTTTATCCGTGAGGACTGTGGGATTGACGAGCATTTTTGGTTTAAAACACCGCAGTCCTAAGTAGGCGTTTTCTGCAATGAATTCAACCTCTTTTTTTCCGGATTCTCCGCTATTGGCGAGATCCTCTAGGACATAATTCATCGCTTTTTTTACATAGTGGCGGTGGGGGATCAAGGTCAAGAGCGCACTTTTTAAGAATCCTGGGCCGAGCTGGACAATTGTGCCAGCCGGAGCCATCAATATGATTTTGTCGAGTCTGTAGGGAAAACGCAGAGCATATTGACTGGTGATCCATCCTCCATAGGAGTAACCGCCTAAATGGATATGAGAACCCAAGCCTAAAGAATCAAACACCTCATCCAGCCAAAGGACAAAATCTTCCGGAACTTTAAATTTTTTTGTGTACACACTCTTTCCGAAATCGTAGATGTTATCCACAGTATAGGTTCTGTAAAATTTTGACAGCGATTCGATATTGGCCATCCACAGGAGTGATGTTGTGTTGGCCCCAGGCAAAAGCACAAGAGGAGGAGCTTCGGACGGACCGCTTATTCTCACATATGTTTGACCGAAAGAGGTCTCGACCAACTGTGTCTCTGATTGCACCGGCCAAGTTTTTTCCCTTCTTTCATAGTTCTCTAAATATCGCTCCTTGGCTTTTTGAGATCGAAAGGGATGATGATCCGTCATTTGCATGAGGGCCAGCTGAGGGACAGTAAGGGGAAGGGCAATATTCAGTAAAAAAAATACCAGAATGAACAGAACATAGATGTAAGATTTATTGAATTTATTTAGAGTGTAGGAAATGCCCAAGTCTCGGGAAGTGTGGACTGACTGGACTATAGAATAGATTTTTAAAACAAGAATAGTCATCAAGAGACAAGACAGGAAAAGAAGATCTCGGGAACTTTTAAAATTTAGATATGTCCAAATTATTAGACAAAAAAGAACTATAATTTTTATAAAAATGCCCTTAATTAATTCACCATTGTAAATTTGACCCATTCCTGATGAAAGCAAACTTAAAAAAGCCGCAACTCCCGCCTTCCGTTTTTTGGTTTGAGAGTTTTGTTTGGATAAAGATTCGCTATTATTTTTCATATAAAAATTTGTCCTTTTTAAATGTCAGGATTCGGTTGGGTTCTCTTCCAAAACCAGAGACCTTCATATGATCTGTAAAAACCTCAATAATAGAATACGCATTCGAATCCTCTGTTTCAACCATGCCTTGAAAAGTGAGGTAGTGAATGCCTTTCTTTTTTGCGTAATTCCCTGCATGCAAATGTCCGCTAAAAAAAGCCGAAACACAGGGATAGGATTCAAGAAGTGCGATGAGTTCGATATCGTTCCAGAGATTTTCTTCTCTTGAGGGAAAGATGGGAAAGTGACAAAACAATAGGACTTTTTCTCTTGAAAAAGAGGCCTGCTTTAAGATGTTTTCCAACCAGGATATTTGTGCTGAGCTCAGTCCTCCGTTCCACTCTAAAGCATTGTTTGCTTCCCTGTCTTTTAGTTTTTGAAAAAGAGTTATTGTTTCATCAGTACGCTCATTCGATTCTGCTGAGATATAAAAACTTAAATCATTGCCGTCAAGTACAATGAAGCGCCACCCTTGTATTTTGAATTCATAGTAGCGCGTTTCTAGGCTCAACTGTTGAAGAACGTCTACTTTCTGAGCCTCCTGCACATTAAAATCATGGTTTCCCAAAACATGATATTTTTTTGTTTTGAGCGTATTAAAAACAGAAAGAACTGGATCAAAGCTATCGAAATCCCTGTCAATGAGGTCGCCAAGTTGGACAACAAAACTTAACTTTTCTGCATTAAAAACGCTTACACATTCGGATAATTTATGAAGCGAATTTGAGTAGAATCTGGTTCCCAGTGGATCACACTCACAGTACTGAATATCTGCGATTATTCCAAAAGTGAAATCAGGTGTCTTTTCAGAATTGCTAAAGACAAAACCAGTGATGATTAAAAAGAAGAGACAATAAAATTTTATATATTTCAAGCTGTTATTTATGTGACGGATTCTCATAAATTAATTATACAGATACAAACTGCTTTTGTCCTCTGTTTCGCCTAGAAGGGATGCCTTTAAGGGCTAGCGTTTTTATCCTGTCAGAAACCTGTGTGAATTTAAATAAAGATCAATATCTGTAGTGATCTGGTTTATAGGGGCCTTCAATGGGATATCCAAGATATTCCGACTGTTCTTTTGTCATGGTCGTCAGCTTTGAATTGAGTTTTCCAAGATGCAATCGGGCAACTTCTTCATCCAGAATTTTTGGGAGTGTGTAAACTTTCTTTTCATGCTCTTTGGTGGCAAGCTCGATTTGAGCCAGACACTGGTTGGTGAAGCTATTGCTCATCACAAAGCTGGGATGACCCGTTGCACAGCCCAAGTTAACAAGACGACCTTCTGCAAGAACAATGATTGTATTTCCGGATTCCAGCATCCATTTGTCTACCTGCGGTTTTATAGTGATTTTGCTGCATTTTGGATTGTTTTCTAAATAGCTCATTTCTATCTCATTATCAAAATGGCCGATATTGCACAGAATGGCTCCTTCTTTCATCTGCTCCATATGGGATCCGTTAATGACATTGTAATTGCCCGTGGCTGTTACAAAAATGTCTGCATCTTTTATAATATCTTCAAGTTTCACAACAGAATATCCCTCCATAGCAGCTTGCAGCGCACATATGGGATCGATTTCAGTGACATATATACGTGCTCCAAATCCCTTCATAGATTGGACACATCCTTTTCCCACATCTCCATATCCGAGAATGACAATTTTTTTGCCTGCCAGCATGATATCTGTGGCTCTTTTGATGCCGTCGACGAGAGATTCCCGGCAGCCGTAAAGATTGTCGAATTTCGATTTTGTGACCGAATCATTCACATTAATGGCAGGAAATATAAGTTTATTTTCTTCTGCTAATTGATAGAGCCTGTGCACGCCGGTCGTGGTTTCTTCCGAAACACCCTTAATATGAGCTGCAATCTTGGTCCAAAATTGGAGATCTCGATCCATGCTCTCTTTGAATCGATCCATCAGGATCTGAAATTCTTTAACGGGATAGTCTTTTTTCAAAAGAGAAGGATCTTTTTCAATTTTGACACCTTCGTGAACCATTAAAGTGGCATCCCCGCCGTCATCGACAATCAAGTCTGGTCCTGTACCATCCGGCCAGACTAGTGCCTGTTCGAGACACCACCAGTATTCTTCAAGAGTCTCTCCTTTCCAAGCAAACACTGCCGCTGTTCCTTTTTTGACGATAGCCGCAGCAGCGTGATCTTGGGTGGAAAATATATTACATGACGACCATCGAATATCTGCGCCCAATTCAGCCAAAGTGTCAATCAGCATCGCTGTCTGAATGGTCATGTGCAGACTGCCAGTTATTTTTAAGTTTTTTAAAGGTTTTTGAGCCCCATATTTTTTTCTCACGGCCATAAGGCCAGGCATCTCGTTTGCTGCCAATTTCATTTCCGCTAATCCCCAATCAGCAAGGGATATATCCTTGATTTTATATGCAAGGGATGGATCAAATTTTAGTGTGTTCATATTTTTCTCCTTATATTTGAGTTTTATTTGATTTATATAAAAAGCCTTTAAGTCCATTTTTTAGGCTAAAATACTCAGTTTTTTCCGTTGAGAAACCACATTCTTTTAACCAGAGAGAAAGAGTGTCTATAGAGAATCCCAGCCAAAGATCTCCATATTTCTGACGCATGGTTTCATCATGATGGAGGAGCAAATCAAAAATGAGAAAAGCTCCATCTGGCTTAAGAATACGCCACACTTCTTTAAATGCTCTTTTGGGTTCTGAGAGGTGGTGAAGGACCAGATTGGTTAAAGCCAAATCAGCCTCCTCATCACGGAGAGGGAGGTGCTCCAACTCTCCAATGCGAATATCGATGCCATCTCTCTCGAAGTCAAAATGCTTTCTGGCTTCCTCAAGCATTTTTATAGATCTTTCTACACCTATAACTTGAAAAGACTTTGTTTTTAGAACCGGAAGAATATCTCCAGTTCCACATCCAAGATCGACAATAGTTTTCGTCTCTGACTGTGATTTAGAAAAGGGGATAGCGCTGAGAATATTTTCATTCAATTTAAAATCCCCAAGAATGTCTTGTTTTAGAAGTTCCCAGTTTTTTGAGATAGAATTAAAGAAAATCTTTGTCTTTTGTGATCTTTCCAGAATACATATCTCTGCTGCTTCTAGATCTTTCTTAAAGAGGGAATTATCCTGGAGGATGTATTTGATCGATTGGAGAAATGTAAAACCCGCTCCTGACGTTGTTGCTGAATAAAAAATCCAAAGACCATCTCTTCGATATGTTAAAAGACCACAATCTGTTAGGATTTTTAGATGTCTTGATATCCGAGATTGGCCCATATCGAGAATTTTAACGATTTCGTTTACGTTAAGTTCGTAGTGCACAGAGAGGTTCAAAAGCCTCAAACGTGTTTCATCTGATAGGGCTTTAAAGTACTGAATGGCAGACATGGATATATGTATATCAAGATATATTGATATAGTCAAGCATTTTTTTCATATTTTTAAAAAAAATTAAAGAGTCTAAAGACGTATAGAGGATAAAGGTATGTAAAATTACAAAAAAAGACTTTTTAGATTTATTCTTTGATAATCACTCCTGCAACAGCACCATAAATAATCCAAC
This sequence comes from uncultured Eubacteriales bacterium, assembly GCA_964633715.1. Taxonomy (GTDB): domain Bacteria; phylum Acidobacteriota; class Aminicenantia; order Aminicenantales; family Aminicenantaceae; genus JAUWVG01. The sequence continues at coordinate 31,019 of CAZWHQ010000019.1, read as the reverse complement.
CAATAAGGACTATCCCGCCCCAGCACCAGCTGAGATAATAGGGAAATCCTTCGAAGAGCAGCACATTCATGAACTGGTAGAAAAAGAGAAACATGCCAATAAATAATCCGAAGAAAATGCCGCCTTTAATACCTGCAGCCCAAGAGCTTCTTGTTTTTGCAAAAAGAAGAGCCCCGAAAAAACCCACTAAAACCATAACGAGAACAAAGTGGAAAGGACTGCCATCCTCACGGAATACTTCGTATTTTTCGTAGGTTTTCGCCATAATAAGTCCGTGCATAAGGAAATTGTACAGCCATAGCACGACACCCCCCACAATACCTGTGATAAAAGCTTTGATCCAATTCATTTAATCCCTCCTATAAATTGATCTTTGTCTATTTGCCAGTCAAAGGATCTTTTAAAGTAATCTTGTGGACTTTCCCCAGCTTATCCAGAGGGCCTTGCCATTTGTCTCCGCCTTCATTACAGGGTTCGAAATCTCCGACTATCAAAATAACGGCCTTGTCAGGGTGGATGTATTTGTTGGCTACTTCTTGAACTTTTGCTTTATCAACGGCGTTTATGTTATCTCTGTAGGTTTTGTAATAGTCCATGGGTTTTCCGGTCATCTCAAGGTTGGCAAAGGTGGACATGGTGCTCTGAGGAGATGAAAAGGAATTAGGGAAGCTCTCAAGGTAATATTCGATGGCCACCTCCATCTCATCGTCAGATACGGTTTCATTTCGGATGCGGTTGAATTCGTCGAGAATCAAGGAAATGGCATAGCCCACTGTAGACGATTTTGTTGTCACAAATCCCGAAAAAGTTCCTGGCAATCCCCAAGTGTAGCTGAAACGACTTCCTTGGCTGTAGGATAAACCCTCATCCGAGCGCACTTTCATGGTGATTCTTGATGTAAAACTACCTCCTCCTAAAATGAAATTCATGACCTGAACGGCAAAATAGTCTGGATTGGTGTCTTCCAGTCCCAAATGTCCGATATTAATATATCCCTGAGATATGCTCTTCTGGATAAAGTAAACACCCGGCTCAGGCTCCGGGAAGGTTGTAGAAAGTGATGGCAGTTGGAGGTCTTTGTTTTCCCAATCCACAATGGCCCCGTCGATTTTGTCTTTGAGTTCAGCTTTATCGAAATCTCCTGCAGCTGCCAGGATTATATTTGCTGGAAAGAAATACTGGCTGTGGATGTTTTTTAAATCAAGAGGAGAAATGCTTTCATATGTGGCTTGAGTCGGCTCCCAGGTTAATGGGTGATCCCCATAGAGAAGCCTGTTGTATTCTCGGCTGCGCACGCTGTTCGGTTGGTCATTGGCCTGCCGGAGTCCCTGAATAAGGCTGACTTTGGCTAGGTTTACCGGACCACGCCTGAATTCCGGATTCATGAGAACATCAAAAAATAGTTCAAGGCCTTCGTCTAAATCCTCAATAAGGACATTAAGTGACAATGTCGAGGTGTGCGCTCCGGCACGGAAGCTCAGGCCGCCGCCAATAAAATTGATCCTGTCTTCGATATCCCTTCCTTCTCGAGTTTTTGTGCCGCCCTTAATCATAGTCTGGCTCATAATGGAAGCCAACCCTTTTTTATTTTTGGGGACATACTGGCTGCCAAAGTTGATGATAGCGGAAATATTAAACAGCGGCAGCCTATGGTCCTCCTGGAAATATCCTCGGAGCCCATTGGACAGCTCAACGCGAAAATCTGCGGGATCTGGAGGATCATATTGAAGGGCCGGATATGTTAAATCAGCTGGTTTTTTTGCCTGGTCACAGCCCTGCGGAATTAACAGCAAGACCGCCAGAAACAGAATAGTTAATGTCTTTCTCATAGTCATCTCCTCCTATTTTGCCGCGTGCCCATCGTCCGATTATAGATAGCCGTAAGGCTGTTGTTTTTGACAAAGTATGTAGCGGCCACTCTTTTAATGTCTTCGTTTGTGACTGTCTTGAGAGCCTCCTGGTCCTCGAGAACCGATCGCCATCCCCGATTAAGCTCGGCACGACCCAGTGTTCTTGTAAGTCCGCTCGAACTGGAAAGACTCCGGATGAACTGGGCTCTGGATCGATTTTTGACCTGTTGGATCTCTTCTGCGTTTACTCCGTCGATTTTAATCTGTTCTATAACGTCCCAAATTTCTTGTTCCAGGTCTTCCGGTTTGACATTTTTATCCAGACGGGGAGAAGCTCTGAATTGAAAAGCACCGGCATACCACCTGGCACTGTTGCTTACCGATACGCTGACGGCCATCTGTTTTTCCTCAACAAGAAGTTTGTACAGACGACCTGAACCGCCGCCGCCACCGCGTCGGCCCCCTCCGCCTCCTCCTGAACCGAGAACACTACCCAGGACGGAAAGAGGCAATACATCCGGATGGCCGTCAGGTGGAGTATGAAACATCATCTGCAGACTAGTCTGCGCGTTGCCTTCACCATAAAGTCTTTTTTCAGAATACTGAGGAGGTTCATAGGTTCTGATGGGTTCGACATCCCGGCCTTTTGGAATAGGTCCAAAATATTTTTCTGCCAGATCGATGATGTTTTGGGGATCGAGATCGCCCACGTACACAGCCACTGCATTGTTGGGAATATAATAGCGGTTGTTGAATTCCTCAAGGTCGGACTTATTGATTTTTCTCAAATCGTCCATCCATCCCAAAACTTGCCAGTGATAGGGAGAGGCCGCATAGAAGGCGGCGTTGACCTGTTCTCTGAAGAAAAAACCCGGTTGGTTTTCACTCAACCGGCGTTCTTCCATAATGACATCTTTTTCGGAATAAAATTCTCGGAAATAGGCGTTTTGCATCCGATCTGACTCTAGAAACATCTGAAGCTCGACCTTGTTGGAGGGAAGTGTGACATAATATCCTGTAACTTCATTGCTTGTTGACGCATTGAGGCCTGTCCCGCCATTTTTCATGTACAAGGTCCATAAATCATCTTTGATGATGTACTGTTTTTCCTCTTGGATAAGAGATTCGTATTCTTCCTGCCACTGGGCGATTTTTTCTGTATCTCCTCCATCGGGTTTCCAGAATTTCTCTCTGTAAATATTGTCGATAAGATCATCAATCCGAACATTGATGGCGTCATCCTTTTCATAATCTGTTACACCGGAAACTCTAGTGCCCTTAAACATCATATGTTCATGCATGTGTGCTATCCCCGTAATGCCAGGCTTTTCATTAATGGAACCAACCTTGTAGTAGATGTGGCAGACAACTCGAGGAACGCCAGGCATCTGGACCATCAGGATCTTCAATCCGTTGGAGAGCACGTGTTCTTTGACATCGAGCTCAATCTCTGCCGAAAAGGTCAATGTGCAGAAAACGAGCAACGTGACAATAAGAATAAAAATTCGTTTCATGTTTTCTCCCTCCTCTTTTTAAGTAAAAAAAATATGTATTACGGAATTGTTTGGCCACTTATATGACAGCAATCTATACAATTGAAGTCATATTTTCAACTTCTTTTTTTAAAAACAATATTTTTTTAATTTTACAGACAGCAACGTGTGACTTATTCACGATGAAGCCATACAAACAAACATGAACGCAAAAATCCAAACTGATGATGTCCTTCATAAAGAAATACATTTTAAAAACGTAATCTTTACAACCAAAACACAAAGGGAATTATCCGTACAAATATTTGATTTAAGTCAAGGAAATTTGCTTTATTTGTTGTAAAATATTACACATGGATTATTCACGAGTCGAGGTTGCTTCAGATGCGAGGCATCGATCCATGAAGCTGTGGTTTTCCACCGCGATTGGATCGTAACGAAGCAGATGTAGTAAGATCGATTCGCCCTCTTGGGGTATAAAATGCCGATATTTGATATAAATGATAAACAAAAAAGAAAAGTTTATGATATCGTGAGATATTATGATTTCCAGTTGATATCATTACAGATAAATAATGGTGTCGGCAGTTTTTATCAATAATTCAGGTACATAAACACGAGCTATTTGGAGGATAAACATGAGTGAATTAATAGACAATGTTACAAAAAGAAAAGAGCTTCTGAAGCATATGATCCTGCAGCTGCACGAAGGTACTGCTCCTGAAGCGGTTAAAAAGCAGCTGACTCGACTCCTTGGGACAGTGCCTTACAATGATGTCGTGGAGGTCGAACAAGAATTGATATCGGAAGGGCTTCCTCAAGAGGAAGTTCTGAAATTGTGCGATCTTCACTCAGCTGCACTTGATGGAGTTCTTGACCATTCAAAAGCAAAAACAGCCCCGCCAGGACATCCTGTGTTTACATTTCAGCAAGAAAATCGAGCATTGTTGCACGAAATTAAATCCTTAGAAGATGTATATGCAAAAGTCGAACATGCAAATAAAGATGATGATTTAAAAGCTCTATTTGTAGAGATGCATCAACATTTTAATGCTCTTTTGGATGTGGAAAAGCATTACCTGCGCAAAGAGTATCTACTTTTTCCATTTCTAGAGAAACATGGAGTGACGGGACCTCCTTCTGTTATGTGGGGAAAACATGATGAAACACGAGAACTCCTAAAAGGCGCCATGGATGCCTTAGACGTATTAAAGGAGTCCAATTTAGATGAAGCCAAAACAGTTATTGAGCTCGTTTTCAAGCCCGCTTCCATAGCAATTGCGGATATGATTGGAAAAGAGGAAGAGATTCTTTTTCCCATGTGTATGGATAAACTTGACGAAACAGAGTGGTACGAGATTGAAAAACAGAGCCTCGAATACGGTTTTTGTCTATACGATCCTAAAGATGTTTGGAGACCAAAAACAATTAAAGTTGACGAGGTTGTTCCGATGGAGATGGACAAAATCCAGCTCCCCAGTGGAAGCTTTACTGTTCCGGAACTTAAGGCAATCTTAAACTCTATTCCTTTTGATCTCACATTTGTGGACCAAAAGGACAAAGTTAAATTTTTCACCCAGGGAAAAGAAAGAATATTTGCACGGAGTAGAGCCATTCTTGGCCGAAAGGTGCAGCAGTGCCATCCTCCATCAAGTGTCCATATTGTGGAAAAGATTTTGGCTGATTTTAAGGCCGGTCGCGAAGATCACACAGCCTTCTGGATAAATTTAAAGGATCAATTTATCATTATCGAATATTTTGCCCTTCGAGATGAAAACAATCAGTACCTTGGGACAATCGAAGTGAGTCAAAATTTGACGAAAAAGAGAAAACTGCAGGGAGATCAAAGGCTCCTTCATTACACAAAAAAGGATCAATAAATTGAATAAAACGAATTCAGGCTTCCAGCTAACACCGGAGACAAAGATTGGCGCTCTTTTGGACCAATATCCCCAACTGGAAGATGTCTTGATAAAGATGGCTCCTGAATTTAAAAAGCTTCGCAATCCTGTACTCAGAAGGACAGTGGCCAAAGTGGCAACGGTCCGCCAAGTGGCCGCGTTGGGAAAAGTTTCACTTCCAGAAATGATCAACAGGTTGAGAGCAGAAGCCGGAATCCAGGAGAAGTTTATTTCCAATGGTTCTGTGAAAACACCAACAAAGGACAAGCCTTCTTGGTTGTCAGAGTCTAAGATTGTTTCGAGTTTGGATATTCGACCCCTTCTCGAATCAGGTCAAGAGCCTATTCAACGGGTTTTGAGAGAATGCCAAAATCTCAAGAGTAATGAAATCTATGAACTCACTTCACCTTTTCTCCCTGCCCCTCTGATTGAACAGGCTGAAAAGCAAGGATATTTGGTTTGGTCCAAAGAAGAGACTAAAGACGTATATAAAAGCTATTTTTATTGCGCACCGGGTCTTTGATAGACGATCTTTCCACCGACAATAGTGTAATCGACTTTTGCAGACATGATCTGATCAACAGGAATCGTAAACAGATCATTGTTAAATATAACCACATCACCCAAATAGTCTTTTTTGATGATTCCTTTTCGGTCCTCCATAAATTCTGAATAAGCAGAGCCAAAAGTATAAAGTTCTATAGCTTCTTCCATTGTTAATTTCTGATCAGGGAACCATCCCTCTCCGGGTTCTCCCGCTCTGTCCTTTCTGGTTACAGCTGCATATAATCCCTCCAAAGGATCGAGAGGCTCAACCGCATAGTCCGTCCCAAAGGCCATTTTTTATCCATTTGAATCCTCCTTCAAGATTAAACTTTGTCTTTCGAATACCCAATCAAACTCTATCACAATCTATTCAACTTCATCAATTCTAAGGTTTTCAATATGTTTCGGGAATAAAACTGTTGACTCAATTGTCCAAATAGGTGAACATAAAAAGAGGTTTAGACAATGGAAAAAGTGTTTAAAAAGAAGCTGCAGACATTTGGAATTCTTGCCTGTGTGTGTGGCCTTCTATTGGGTATCAACGGGTGCAAGAAAATCCCTATTCCTGACGCAATAATTGAGGTCGTAAATGATTGTGGTCTAGCGGTAGATTTTTATCTTGATGGTGTTTATAAATTCTCTCTCGAGTATGAAGAGTCATTTAAGGTCGAGGAGCTTGAAGATGGGACATATGAACTCGAAGCAAGGAGAAAAGGGTCAGATATATTTGTGGCGGGTGAGACACTGTCCGTTATATTCAACAGAATTTATACCTGGCATGTCTTGAGTTCTGCAAAAATTAAAATTATAAATAATTATGGAGAAACACTCGGTATTTATGACAATTTTGGCGACGATAATATTTATTCGGGAACTATAGAGGATCAAAGTGATGCGACTCTGGAACATGTGCCCTATGGAGACCACCAACTTGAGGCTAAAACAACCGCTGAAACGACAGTCGCCACAACCACAATTTCCGTTCTTGTCGATTTTGAATATGAATGGACCATTACAAGATAATATCCAGTAGAAAAAATTAAGATTCGCCGCTCATTAAATTCAAGCAACTTTAATCGAGAGAAGTCCAATCCAACTCTTGTGTTTCTCTGCTGGCTATAATTTTACGGAACACTTCTTCTGGCCATTGAAGAACGCCGTCTACCTTCAGCACATCGTGCCGAATACTGATCCCAAAGAATTTTTCATTCTCCTGCAGATAGGGAAGGATCGTGTTCCAATCCTCTCGCCTGAAGGCAATGAACTCGGCTCCATTCAGCTGGTTTTCCGTCACCGTTTGGTAAGGATCGTTGAGGTAACAAGCTCCCCCTGAGGCCAGGGAAAACAGGTTATTGCCTGGATATTTCATTTCCAATCCCAGAACTTCACCTCGTTCATCAAAGGCCAACCCATTGATGATCACAAAACCTCCCCCCGTCTGTGCGCCGGCCATAAAACTTTCTGCGCAGTAATCAAGACATGTCCCGTTGATGATTGCCCGGATACGGCCAACGGCGTTTATTAGAGGCCGTCCTGCTGCCGATCCCAAAACGTACGCTTCCCCTCCTTTTGCTCCGTAGAGAAAAGTTTGTCCAACATCCCCATAGATGACAATTTTCCCAGATTTAAGGATCTGACCAACCTGGTCTTGTGCGTCACCGTGGACATAAATCTGAGCCCCATCTAAGCCGCTGCCCAAGTAATCTCCGCTGGAACCAAATACATCGATACGCACATCCTGTGTTTTTGAACCGAGCCCGCAACCTATAAACCGGTCCCCTGTACAGCGGTAAACAATAAAATTCCGCCAACCCAAGGATTTGGCACTGGCTATAACTCTGGAAACAGCTTCAGGACCCTCATTTGGAAATTTTTCTGCATCAATCACCAATGTATCAGAGGATGTGTTTGGTAAAGGGAATGTCTGTTCCCATGCTTGTTTGGCAGTGAGGCGTAACAATGCTCGCGTTGCTGTTGTTGCCGGCAAAGGGATGGAGTCCAGCATAGTATATATAGAGTTTGAAATGGCACTGAGCTGAAAAGTGTGTTGGCCTTTCTTGGGATCCCAGTGAAAATTTTGAAGCAAAGCCAAAATTTCTAGGACATCCTGAATGTCCTCTTTTTTTAAGAGATCCTGGACTTTTTTAGAAAAATCCGCATATCGGCTCTCTTGAAGAAGATTCCTGAGCTTTTTAAACATCTTTGTACTCTGAGTTTCCACAGACGGTATGGAATCGCGGTGAAATTCCTCAACTAATCTATCCTTTATTCGATCCTTTCCGTTTTTTTGACTTTTAATCTGTATGGGTTTTGAGTTTTTATCTTTTTGAGGATCCGGGAGGATTTTCCCTCTTATCTGATTGCCAAACTTATCAAACACATCAAGGATATTTGTGTTGTTTGTTTTGTTCAGAGTGTACACAAAAGCGCCGCCATCCGTACAGCTTCCACCTCGAGCCGCCCAGTAACGATCGGCTCTCGGAGGAATAGAATTATCTTCAGCTGAAATATTTTCAAAAAAAGCATCAAGTGCCTGTTTTTCGCTGGCGATAGCCCCAAAACTCTTGTTTTCACCCTCATAAAAACAAAAGACTTGTGGTCTCAGCATGGAAACATCAGTAATACCTATAAGCTGTGGAGCCCCTGTCTTAGGCTCAACACGAGCAACTATAAAGAACCATGGGCCGTCCGGTGATCCGTGAATATGAGCGGTCTGGATGGCTCTAAATATTCGCTGCCGCTTTTTGGAGAGCCTCTCAAAATCACCTTTGGGTGTCGGAGCAAGAGCTTCTATCACATGTTCTAAGGGATATCCAAGCACGCGGGAGTAAAGGTCAAACAGTAAAACCGCCACTTCTGTATCTGTCGTGAACTGCGGAACAACTCCCCACTGGCGGAGGTATTCACACACGGCATGGTAATTGGCAAAATCTCCATTGTGTACCAAAGCCTCGTTCAAACCGACAAAAGGATGAGCCCCACCGGGATGCCACACCCTTCCTCTTGTTGGATATCTTTGATGTCCAATCCAGAGATGGGCCGAGATGTCTTCTAAACAGTAATAACGAGCGATTTCTTCAGCATAGCCCACACCTTTAAGGATCATCAAATCTTGGCTGTGAGACAGGACAAAAGCGCGAGGATTCTTTTTGTCCACATAATAATTGGAATTCAAACGAAAGCTGTTTTGGAAAATAAATTCATGTTCTGCTGCCTGAATATCCGTGATGTTATTCTGTTCTGCATAGATTTCCAGCTTCTCAGGTTTAACTCTCACAAAATACCGCCAAACAAGAGGAGGTTTAACTTCAAGTCCGGCATCGCGATAATCGTCTAAACTTGTCTGTTTTTCAGCATGGGAAACATCAAATACTGAAAATACATGTTCTTTTTCGACCGCACGTCGAACATTTTCTTCAAGATAGGAAATATGGAGGGCATAGTGACTCCTATAGTTATCGAATAATCCGACAGCCGCCACTCCTCCACCTTTTCCGTTTCCCCTGTTTCTCATCTGTTCACAGGGACGAATGATGTTTCTGCCCTTTAATTTTTCACTGCCGATGATTCCGATAACACCACAGCCCCCCTCTAGAGAACGTTTTTGTCCGAGGGAGGATCCTCTAACCAGATTTCTACGAGATTCTGTTATGGCCTCGGCGATGTTTGAAGATACTATCTCTGGATTCATGACAAAAGATCCCATCGGCCACGGAGCTGCCGTATGTCGTTCATTCCCAGCTGGCGGAGGCGCTGCTCAATAGAGATGGACCAGCTTTTATACAAGTTGCAAATCCGACCACAAATCCATTCGGCCGTCATCTGGATTTCCAGCAAAGGATCTGTTGTGGCGATGCCGTTTGGGCAGCCCCTGTCCCGTTCACAATTGCCGCAGCGGACACAGTCTATTGCCACCAGCTCTGCCGTACCAACCACAACGCCATCCGCACCCAGGGCAATAGTCTTTAAAATGTCTTCTCCAGTCCGAATGCCTCCACTTGCAATGAGAACAACTTTTTCGCGGATCCCTTCCTTGACTAAAAATTCATGCGTTTGCGCAGTGGCATATTCTATAGGTTGGGCGATATTTTTTTTTGCGATATCCGGAGCAGCTCCGGTTCCACCGTAAGCTCCATCGAGATGGATCACATTTGCGCCTGCATAGTAGCTGCCCACGGCCACCATGTCCACATCTCCGGGTGTAGAGACTTTTACTGAAACAAGCACATTTGGTTGAATTGAACGGATCCAATCTACATGTTTTTTATGGTCCTCCACAGAATAGACGCTGTGGAACGGAAATGGCGAGAACAAATTTGTGCCTGGTACAGCCTCCCGCATCAAGGCCACCTCTGGCGTATTCTTTTCGCCTAAAAGGTGACCGCCCAAACCTGGTTTTGCCCCCTGAGCATATTTAAACTCAACCATGGGGGCACGGCGAATGGTCTCCTCGCGTACACCGAATAATCCTGTTGCAACCTGAGTGATGATGTAATCGGAATAGGGAATCAAGTCATCTGGATAACCTCCTTCACCCGTACATGTCAGAATCCCCATCTTTTTGGCGGCCATGGCCCGTCCCTTCATTACATTAAGAGATATGGACCCATAGGACATTCCGCCACCATAGAAGGGGAGAGAGAGGCTCATCTTTGGTCCAATCTGACGTCTGTTTAGAGGAATGGACAAATTGATGGGTCCTTCAACCGGCTGTATTCCCTTGATGGATGTGGCCAGCCTCATGGTGTCGAAACCTCCTCCCGATTCTCCGATCTGCTTATTTGGCTTTAAACTTGATCCGGAACCGTTTCGAGCCATCTGCCATGTTTCACGCAGGAGCTCAGGTGTCCATCGAGAATCGCCCAGGACTGAATCAACTGGATCTTTGATGATCTCCAAAGCGTCCCAGGGGCAGACATGGACACAACACCAATCGTTGTTTTTACATGATATACCGATACACCGGCTGTGAAGGGGTTCTTCAAGGGAGATTTTACCTTCGATTCTCCTGTGGACGCCATATTTACAGCTATCGACACACAAACAACAGTCTGTACAGCGGCTGTGGTCCACCACAATACGCCAGGCTCCTGGCTTTGATGGGAAGCGGTCTGGGATGTCGTCGGTTTGTATCGGTCCGACTTCTTTTAATCCCGTATGTGGAACCTTGGAAAAAAACCCCTTCTTTGGCCGTTTTTTGAGCCGCTCTTTAAAATTTATATAGGCTTTGTCTGCAAAAATGGCCCGGCCGGTTTCTCCACGCGACCTTCTGACATCTCTCAATCCCATGGCCCCAAGGATCTCCAGAAGCTGGTCTCTCCAGGAAAGCATAAGGTTTATCACACGTGATGCACCCCACCTTGGATCGAGCTCTTCAATCTCGTTGGGACAGGGGATGCGGTCTTGGTTTTGACCTGAATTCCATCTCACTGTGTCCATCGCTATCAATAAAGGGACATCGATTTTAACGATATCTGCGCCCATTATAATCGTTTTTGGGACATGTTCAGCTGCAGAGATTCCTCCTGAGGCCACAAGTGTTATTCGGTCGCGCAGACCTTCCTCAACCAGCAATAAATGGGAATTGTGGAGAGCCTCCAATAAAAAGAGGCCGTTTTTTCCTAGAGCATGGATATCGGCGGATAAATGCACACACTCCGCACCTTTTTGTGCGAATTGGAGAATTGTTCTCTCCACATTTTTTGAAACAGGAACATTGATGACTGTGAGCACGTTAGGATTGATGTCTTTTACATGGGAGATTCCTTCAATGGGATCTCCATCGGGATCAAACTCGATGATGGTTGCCCATTCAAGAATGGATCTATACTTTTCTATATCTTTTGGTTTTAATCGGATAAGAAGATGACTGTAATAATCTTTCAGTTCATCGGAGATATCGTCCACAGGTAACGTCAAATAGGTGCTAAGTTTATTCGCAGCGAGCGCAAGGGATGACAACGCTATTTTGCCGGGGAAAAAAGGCATCACTCCAAAAATCACTGGCAGCGGTATTTCTCTGTTTATGGGGATTTGAGATTTGAGATTTCCATCTCTATCGAACACCATCCCACACAAATCGCAAACCATCCGTCCCATTGTGACTGAAGTTGAGATGTGTTCCCTTCCATGGATACCGTCACGGGTGGGGCGTACGATCTCAGACATATCTGTCCAAATATTATCGTAGTATTCTCCTCCAAAATGTCCGGGGTACCCTGCTCCACTTACTGGAATTTTCCCCTGTTCTGCTTGTTCAAGGATGGAACGGATTCGGTCGGGTGTATAGGTTTTGTCTCCTAAAGCGAGGTACTGTTTATTGGTTTGCATGCTGAGAGCCTCTCGTGGGCATTGCATGATGCAGGCAAAACAATTCCTGCAGCAGTTTTCTTTGGGATCAGACATGATTCGAGAATCTTCTTCAGACCTAAAGTGGCAATCATAAATACAGGCCTCAATGCATGTACCGCAGTTTATACAGCGGCCGCTGCGCAGGACTTGATAAGGGACCACAATGGGATTCCGTGAAAGAGTGGGCCTGGGTTTGAGCTTGAGGGTCCGGATCATTTTGGATTTACCTTGGTCAATTGTTCTACGACCGGAACTCTTGAGACAGAATCTCCTGGAGACCATTCTGGAACTTCAAGACCAAAAACATTGGAGATCAAATTTCTTTGGCTGTCCAGCTCCTCGATAAATTTTGACACAATTTCATCTGGAGCCCCAAACTGTTCTTCAATCCAGTTCTCTAAAACAAGGTAACATTCACGGAGCGGCAACCGTGTCTGGCAGACTTCCTCACATAATCCACAGTGTAGACATAAAAATGTCGTTTGGGCTTCCCTTTGGTTGACTTCAAGTCCGTTTATCATGGCTTCAGCTAAACGGAGTTTTGTTCTTCCAGTCACCAATTCGTTTTGGGTGATAAAATAAGCCGGACAGACTGAGACACATGAACCGCAAGAAGTGCAGCGTAAAAAACTTTGATTTAAAAGGTTTTTTCCTTGATTTTCTTCCTTATTGGGAACGATCCAATATTTCTGTTGTGTTGGCCGTATAAGAGCCGTAAAAGAACCCAGTACAGGGGAGAGAAAATGTGCAGCTGCCAAAATCATAGGGAAAATGTTTGGATGCAGGAGAAGGGAGGGGATACCGAAGAATCGCCCCTTTATTTTAAAGAATTTATAAGGATTGAGCGTGTTGTTTTGATCTAGATTTATTTTTAAATTTTCAAGTCTGTTCAGACGATCTCGACTGTACTTGTTTTTAACAAAAGGCGTATTCCAGATTCCAATTCCGTATGGGTAGCCCCCACACCGTGTGGCCAACCGGACTATCAATTGGATAAGAAGGAGACTCAGCCCATAATGAAAAGCTTTTTTGTAATCACAACTAAAAGAGATCATCACCAGATATGAGACAGTTTTTCCTTTGCGGCTGACTATCACTTCAAAGGCTGGATACACCTTGAACCGCTTTGCGAGCCTCCGAACCTTTGCCATGTAAAGCAGAAGTCGTTTTTCTGGCAGGACAACTTCCGTACCTAATAGTCCGGGGCCGATCCGCTGTGCCTTAAGGGGGAAATAGCGGTCTGCCCAGAGAAAAAAAGAGGCCGTGGTATTCTCTTCTACCTGAGTGTGGCTTCCATTTAGAGAGGCGATAAATTTCTTTTGAGATTCCTGTGTCTCGAAGTGCAAAAGAGCGAGATCCTGTTCCGGGACAATGGATTCTTTTAAGCCATAAAAATCGTGGAAGAGAGCATTTTCTTTAATCATGTATTCTTTGTCAAAAAGGACAACATGTGAAGGACTGTGATCACTGCTGGTGAGATTTTTTAAAAAAATTAGGGATTGGTTTGGGGATTCAAAGACAAGCAAACAATTGCCGTTGTATTGAGGCTTAGGTCGAACACGCAGAGTGATCTCGGTCAGGATCCCAAATTGTCCCTCGGTTCCAAACAGGTTTTTAATAGATGGGTTTTGCGCATCCAGTTCTTCGATAGTTCCATCCGGGCGGACAACATGGACTCCAAGTACAGAATCAAAAACAGGCCCATAGGCATAACTGTGGAGGCCCAGCCCTCCTGTTGCTATCCAGCCGGCTACGGTTGAAAACAGACTTGTCGGGGTTGTTTTGGGGATCAATCCAAAGGATTCAAGTTTTTTCACGACATCAGCCCATCGTGCTCCTGGCTGCACACGAACCGATAACTTTTTTGTATCTATTTCTATGATGGACATCATCGGGGAACAATCTATGACAATCCCATTTTTGGTGGGAACGGCACCTCCAAAGGCGAATGAGCCCGAACCCCTGGGGAACACGGCCAATTTTCTTTTATTGCAATACGTCAGAATACTGGAGATGTCTTGCTCATCCTGCGGTTGTACGACCAGAGTTGGTGTCGTACGGTAGAGAAGTTTTTCCAATAAGGGGGGAACACGCGCCAGATCCACACTGTAGTTCCTGCGTTCAAAATAGTTTTTAAAAATCCGGCACTTTGCACTCAAATGAGATTGGATATCTAAAGCCAGAATCTCAATCTGATGCTTGCGGGCAGGGGTGTCTCTGTCAGCCAAATATCGCAGGAATAATTTTAGGCGGCGAAAGGGTGTCCGAAAAAGAATATCTACAATGTCTCTATATTTCTTACGGAGATCTAAATTCATCAGAACAAATGGCGCACATTAACGGACAGCCACACACTTCATCTGTTTTTGGTCCCGAATCAGCAGTTTTCCATCGGAAAGAGCAAGTGGGGCCCAATTTTCTCCAGGATCGAGTAGTTTTGCTTTGGCCAAATCTTTAAATCCATCTGGATTAGGTTCAATAAGATAGAGGAAACCTTTGTTGCCGTCACTACTGAGAAATAATCCATCCACTAAAATAAATCCTCCCTTATCGAAAAGAGGATCTCGGCCTGTTTTCCACATGACCCTGCCTTTGAGGTCCATACAGACCAAGCCATCTCTTGTTTCATTGGTGCTGCAGTGGCCGTAAAGATAATCCATGTAAAGGATGGCAGGATGAACATGTGTGCCAAAATCATCAGTTGTAAACTGTTCTTCTACTGTAAAACCTTGCTGGTTTTTAGTGATTTTAATCATAGCGGAACCGGCTCGATAACCCCCGGTAATAAAAATTTGATCACCGCCAATTTCGGTCACATTGGGGACCGGGATTTTGCATTCCCAGCCATCATAGGACCACAGCATTTTTCCTGTTAAAGGATCCAGTCCCACTACACTGCCGTTGGCCGGTATCATCACCAGGTGATCTTCGCCTGAAATCCTAACCATGGAGGGAGAAACATAACCTGGAATTCCCTGAAGTGCGGAGGAAGCCCACTCGACAGATCCATTGAGTTTGTTGTATGCGACCACTCCTGCCTTTTGCGTTTGAGAGGCGAGAATGACAAAATCTTTATAGATAAGAGGATTTTGTGAGATGGCCCATCTCGGGACATCTCCACCTCCAAAATCTGTCCAGATATTTTTAGTCCAGACAGATTTATGGGTATTGATATCAATGCAGTGAACATGACCAAAAAGGCCGCATGTGTACACATAATCCCCGTCAATGGATGGTACGGCTCGAGAACCTGGGTGGTCGACCTGCCCGGGAGCATCGTAGGAAAAAACCCACTCCTCTTTTCCTGTCGCCAAATCAAGACAGCGTAGGATATCCTTTTCATTGCCGATCCGGTCGAGAATATAAACCTTTCCTCTGCTGATGGCCGGACCGCCAAAACCAAGATCTAAAGGGACAGTCCAGAGCACTTCAGGGCCTTCTGCTGGCCAGCTCCGTTTAATACCCGTTTCTGCAGAGATCGCATTACGGTTTGGGCCGAGATACTGAGGCCAATCGCTGGTTAAGCCAATGCTGCTGAAAATCATAATAAGCAGAACAGTCATAAGAACATGTTTTCTCATTCGTATAAACTCCTTGTTCTTCCTAAAGTATTTTTTAACAAATTCTTACTTAATATATCGAATTAAGCAATAACTCGCAATAATAATCTAAAAATCATTCAAATTTGTATCTTTTTAACAATTTTTATACATTAAAACTCAAGGATAACGATTATGACCACATTTGAAAACGATTTTTCTTGGTCGGTTTCCCGGGATGCTGTTTTTAAAATGTGCCGGCGTAAGTACTACTATCAATATTATGGATCCTGGGGAGGTTGGAGTTTTGACGCAGAAAACGAAACCAGAACAATTTATATCCTCAAGCAGCTTAAGAACAGGCAGATGTGGGCTGGAAAAAAAGTTCATGACACGATCAAAAATGTCCTGAATAACCTCCAGGATGGGGTCAAAATCGATGAAGAGAGTGTCATTGAGGATACCTTAGATCTCATGAGGGAGGAATTTAGGAGTTCGCAGGCAAGAATGTATTGGATGGAACCTAAAACCTGTGCCTTATTTGAACACGAATACGATGTTCCGGTCTCTGATCAAGAATGGAAAAACACGGCCAAACATGTTGCCGACTGTCTGAAGTTTTTCTTTAGTTCCGAAGTCTATGAAGATATCTTTCATTTATCCCCGGATCAATGGTTGGAAATCGAGGAATTTTCTTCCTTTTATGACAAGGGCATAAAAATCTACTCAGTTTTTGACTTGGCCTGCAGAAAAAAAGAAGAGGTTTTTATATATGACTGGAAGACTGGCAGGGATGACCAGGTTCAAAATAAACTTCAACTGGCCTGTTATGGCCTGTTTGCTACCATTAAATGGGGCATCACTCCAGAGCACATACGATTACGAGAATTTAATCTCTCAAATGGCGCTCTATATGATGCCTCCCTTAAAGAGTTTGATTTAGATGATATTAAAGAGAACATCTGGAGCTCAATAAAAAACATGCTGAACTGCCTCGATGATAGACAAACAAATACCGCCATGGAGGAGAAATTTTCTTTTTGTGAAAATCGGAAAATTTGTGAATACTGCAATTACCTCAAAATTTGCCCCCGTTGAAGCGAATCAATAAAAGGAATGTTGTTATTCTGTAAGAGGATTCCTCTCTCTGTAGTTTTGGGATATCTTTCGAAAGAAGTTGTTGAAGGATTCCCCATGCTGCGGTGCCCGGCCCAACTCAAAAAGAAAACACAGCCGGGAAGCTTGAGTGAACTGGATGCGGTGGCGCAAAGATTTGGGGATGTAGCCTGTACTGAAAGCTTGATACAGTTTGGACAGGATGTCTATGGTGTGAACACAGCCGATTCTAAGTTTTTTAGGAAAATTGATCCTTGACAGGTTTTTTACGATAGCCTCATCGAGAATTCTCAAAACATATCCGTTTTTATCAGATAAAAAGCGTTCGGCCCAAGGCCAGATGAGCAGCGAATAGAGTTCCTCCTGAGACAGCTGAAATCCTTTTGAGCTTGTTTCATCTTTAACCGCGAGAAATTTTAAAAGTTTTGAGGTGAGGTCCGGTTCGGACTCATAGTCTTTTCCCATTTGACCGAGCAAGAGGTTTAAAAAGCCGTAGCTTATGTAAGCTTCAAAGACAGGCCTGGAATTGAAATGGATATCCTTGTTCAATTCTTCAAAAAGACGTGCCCCTGAACAGGCAGCAAGAAGATTCAGGTGAGTTTGGATAGGGCGCTGTGTTTTCCTTTCGATATCAAATCCCAGGCGGGCTGCGTGCCTGACAACACGAATCATACGAACTGGATCTTCTGTGTAGCGCAAACCTGGATCGCCGATAATCCGGATCTTTTTTTTGGCCAGATCTTTTAAACCGCCGACATAGTCAAGAACAGAAGCCGTGGATACATCATAAAAAAGAGCATTAATTGTTATATCTCTTCGAAAGGCATCTTCCCTGGGTGTGCCGTACGTGTTTTTCCATTTTGGAGTTGTCTTGGATTCATCTTTGTTGACAAGCTGGGGATCTCGTCGAAATGTTGCGACTTCAATGAACTTCCCGTTTTTAAAATGGATGTGGGCCAATCTGAATCGCCGGCCAATGAGATAGGCGTTTGCAAATCGCCGTTTGATCTGCCCCGGTCTGGCATCGGTCACGATGTCGAAATCTTTTGGCGGGACGCCGGTCATAAGATTCTGAACGGCCGCCCCGGTCAGGTAGACCGTAAAACCCTGCCTTTTCAGACGATCAATAACCTTGAGTGCATCCCTGTCAATATCTTTTCTAAAAATTCTATGGCCTGGTCTCCGGAGAATGACAGGTTTTCTCCGTTTGGATCTTAATGGATCTCGCATAGAAGGCCATTTTACACAAAAATGAGTCAAGGTGACAACTGAATATTGACACGTTATTCCTCCTGTGATAGGTCTGTGTTAAGATGAAAACTATCTCCCTTACGCCTGTTGATTATGTTTTTACCGGAACCGGATCACAACCGATCACCTTTGCCTTTTATTTTTCAAAACCTATTCATCCCATCGCTTTAAAGAAGAATCTGCAAGAAGCACTTGATGTATTTCCAATATTGAGAAGCCAATTGAGGCGGACGTCCGAGAAGGCTTATGAATTTGCTCTTATGGAGGAGGGATACACTTTTGATGAGGTTAAATCGGATTTGCCCTTTGGAGAATCGAGGAGGGTTACAGATTTTATTACACCTGTTCGCTCTGAGGAAGGGTTTCCTCTTAAAAAAATACAGTTGACCCAGACTCCTAATGGCTCTGTGTTGGGTGTAAGCATTTCACATGCCTTGGCTGACGGTTTCAGTTTTTTCAACTTTTTGGTCAGCTGGGCCAGTATCTGTAGGGGATTAAAAAAAACGATATGCGTTTTTTTTAAAATTATGTTTAAGATATTTGTAAAAGAGCAGTTGTAATTTGGTTGAATTATTCATAAAATTTTGTCGAGAGTAATCAATCTTTACTAAACGGAGGGAAAATGTCTGAATCCTTAAAAAGATTAGCCTTTGGTATTCTTTTGGTCACATGTTTATCTCTTATTGGGCTTGCCGCCGATATCAGCGGCACTTGGGCCATGACATTAGAAACACAGCGTGGGCCGATGGAATCGGAGATGACCATTGAACAGGATGGGGAAATAATTAAAGTCACGATGGAGGGATTCCAGGGCAATGAGATGGTCGGAGAGGGGACATTTAAAGACAACAAAGCAGAATGGACAGTAACAATCAGCACTCCAAATGGGGATTTTACAATTAAATACTCCGGGACATTAGAGGAAGATACTCTGTCCGGCCAAGCCGAAATGGGTGATTTTGGAACAGCGGAGTGGACAGCTAAGAAAAAATAGTAAATACTACTTCCGAACGGTTATCTTTTTTCAATAGAATTTCTTTAAATCTAAGTGTCTAAGTACTCTTACACGTCTATTTTAAGGGGAATAAAAATGTACATCAAAAAATTCGCTTTACCAACAATTGGATTTTTGGCTTTGGCCGCAAGTGCCTTTTTGCTCTATGGTATGCCTACAATATTTCCTACGGGAACCACTATTTACAAACCGGATGAATGCTACAACAGCTACATTCTCGTGGCGGATCATGCGTCTTTAGGCAACCATCCTTCGGCCAAAGTCCGTCAACAGAGTCAGATCCCGGGTGATATCCGCCTTATAGACATGAATGGCACTGTTGTCCACACATGGAAAGTTGTTCCTCAGTTTAACAAACGATGCCGGCTCCTTCCGAACGGTCATCTGCTCTATGTCGCTCCAGATAAAACGATTATTGAATATGATTGGGATTCTAATATCGTGTGGACACATCAAGGAATCGATTCTGTCAATGACTTGAGATGGCTTCCAAACAACAACAGGCTTTTGATTTCTCACGATCCAATCCCTGAGGAATTCCAGAAACAGGTCAAGGATGTCGAAATTGTTCCTTGGTGGCCGCTTCGCAAGAGGGGAAGTGAAGAGATACAGTTGGGTGGTGACATTTTTGAGATCACGCCTGATAAAAAAATTGTCTGGGAATGGCATGCCTACAATCATCTGGATGTGAACAGGTTTTCCCCAGTAACGCCAGAGGGAGACTGGCTTCATGTGAATACAATTTTTCCACTTCCGGAGAACAAATGGTACGATGCCGGTGATAAAAGGTTCAAACCCGGCAACATTCTTCTAAATCCAAGAAATATCGACACCCTCTATATCATCGATAAAGAAACGAAAGAAATCGTATGGGAATGGACTCACATGTATAAAGGCGGATTGGCCCACTGTCATGAGCCTGAAATGATTGAGAAAGGCTTGCCTGGAGAGGGGAATATCATTCTGTTTGACAACGGGCTGTTTCCAAGACACAGAACGCACTCTGGACAGACATTTATTATCGAATTTAATCCCGTGACCAAGGACATCGTCTGGACATATGAAACTGAAGGTTATGCAAACATTAAGTTTTTCAGCAAGACGATGGGGACACAGAAGAGACTTCCCAATGGGAATACATATATTGCTGAAGACAATACCGGGAGACTCTTTCAGGTCAAGCCCGATGGCGAGATTGTCTGGGAATATGTCAATAGGGGAGGGACCAACCGCCCATTTCCAGTCCCTTATAACTACTGTCCACAGCTGGAGTCACTCCCAAAACCTCCTGAATTGGCCGTCACTCCCCCCAACAATTTGGAGTGGCATATAGAACCTGACGTGCTGAGAAAAAAGATTCTTTGAACTAATGAAGGCCGACAAATCGATAATGCCAGGGTTCTGATTGATATCCTGTAAACCTAACGTTATCACGGGTATAAGACTGTTTAAAACCATATTGTTGCGCGTGTGCCTGCAGCCATTGTCCCTCTTTAGATTGATAAAAGTTCTGGTGGCCCACACCCCTGGGATCTGGACTGCAGAGATCAACGGTTGTGCCGAGCTGGTGTTCTGAATGAGCCGGTTTTGCGACCCATTCTTGTTTAAGGCCTTGTTTTTCGATGGCATTGAGATAGAGAGTCCGTTGTTTTTCAAAGGACCGAAAGGCCAAAAAAACGCGGAGATGAATGCCCATCTCTTCAGCGTCTTGCAGCATAGCACCCAGTGCTTCGGCGGCCTCGGCACGGAGATATTTAGGATAATCGGAGGCGTGAAAATTCCATTTTTGGTCTATTTCCATAAGATCTTCGGGGCTGTAATTGAGAGGCAAAGGATTGAATTTATCGACGTTCATCTGAGATATAGAGGTGGAGAGACTTATGCGTTGGACCAAAAGAGCTTGAGGGAGATAAAGTATTTGTTCTTCACATTCAAAACAGATCCAATCTGAAGAAGAGGACGGATTTGTTTCGGGCCAATCGATTTCCTTGATCTGTTCCAGGTATTTGAAGACAACTTCGGCTTTTGCTGCATCGAATGATGGTGACATATAAGGATTCACCAAGTCAGGAAGGATGATCCAATCCTGACCCGAAAGCGGAAGGGTTGTTTCCGCCAGAATGAGGAGGCCGCTCAGAATTAAGAAAACGAAAGACAAACTGACAAGACAAGTTCTCAATTGTTTGATTTTGGACGGCTTTGAGAAAAATTGAAAAATTATCATCACTAAAACTTTATGTTATATTAAAACGAACTGTCAAGAATTTATGGGCGGTAAATGGGATTCTATAGCACCTATAAAAAAGGAGGAGTTATGAAAAAAAAGTACAATTCTTGGATTTTATGTTTGGCACTGATTCTTTTGATGATCCCCGGTCTTGTTTCGGCTCAGGTCAATCCGGAAGACTATGACCGGGCAGCCAACCTCAGAGAAAAGTTCCAGTCTTTGGTTTTCAATAGTGTAGACGCGAGCAGCTGGATTGGAAAAACGGCCCGTTTTTGGTACCGCAAATCCATTGAAGATGGATCCGAATTCTATGTTGTAGATGCGACAAATGTATCGAAAAAAATCGCCTTTGATCACACACGATTGGCGGCGGCCCTGGCTGAAGTTCTCAAAGAAGACGTCGATCCTAAAAAACTGCCGTTCAGATCCATACAGTTTTCTCCCGATGAGAAGTCCATCCAGTTCACTATAGAAGGATGGACCTATTCTTGTGACCTGACTTCCTACACATGCAAGAAGGGTGAACCTGGCAGACAACGCCAGCGAGGTGGTTTTACTATGTGGGAGAGGGGCCCTGCTCCGGAAGCACAATCCACAGAGACCAAGACCTCTCCAGACAATAAATGGGAAGCCTTCATAAAGAATTATAATGTTTATGTCCGTGCCCAAGACGGAGAGGAAGACATACCTCTCAGTTTTGATGGCTCAGAAGGCAACTATTACACATTTCAATCTATGGCCTGGTCACCAGATTCAAAATATTTGGCTGCTTACCATCTCAAACGTGGATATCATCGTATCATCCACTATGTCGAATCGTCACCGGATGACCAGCTTCAAGCTAAACATCAACAAATGGAGTATGCCAAGCCGGGAGATGCTTTGGATATCGATGTGCCAGTTCTCTTTGATGTCAGGTCAAAAACACAGATTGTTGTGGACAATTCTCTCTTTCCTAATCCCTACGACATGTCGAGAATTGAATGGCGGAAGGACAGCCGCGCCTTTGTGTTCGAATATAACCAACGCGGGCACCAGATCTACAGGATTATTGAAGTCGACATCAAAGGGATACCAAGAGCTGTTATTTGTGAAGAAGCAGACACTTTTTTCTGTTATTCCTATAATAAATTCCGATTTGACCTCGATGATGGGAAAGAGATCATCTGGATGTCCGAACGGGATGGCTGGAATCATCTCTATCTTTATGATGGCGTGTCGGGGGAGGTGAAAAATCAAATCACAACTGGGGATTGGGTTGTTCGTGGAGTGGATAAAGTGGACGAGGAGAATCGACAGATCTATTTTCGTGCAAGTGGAATGTATCCTGGAAAAGATCCATATTTCATCCATGCCTATCGGATCAATTTTGACGGATCTGGTTTTACGCCCCTGACAGAGGGAGGCGGCCATCACAGCATCTCCTACTCATCTGACATGAAGTATTACATCGACACTTGGTCGCGAGTGGATTCCCCTCCCATTACTGAGCTTCACCGTTCAACGGATGGGAATGTGATTATGTTGGTGGAAAAAACAAATATCGAAAAACTGGTTGAAGCGGGTTGGAGTGCCCCGGAAGTGTTTGTTGCTAAGGGACGGGATGGACAGACCAATATTTGGGGAATTATAAATCGGCCATTAAATTTTAATCCCAATGAGAAATATCCTGTTATAGAGTACATCTATGCCGGGCCTCACGGCTCTTTTGTTCCAAAATCCTTCAGCGCCTTCAACCGTATGCAGTCGCTGGCCGAGATGGGTTTTATTGTTGTGCAGTGTGACGGAATGGGGACCAATCACAGATCAAAGGCATTTCATGATGTTGCATGGAAAAACCTCGGTGATGCGGGCTTTCCCGACCGCATCCTCTGGCATAAAGCCATTGCGGCCAAATACACATATTATGATATTGACCGGGTGGGTATCTATGGCAACTCCGCTGGCGGACAAAATGCCCTGGGAGGACTCCTGTTTCATCCAGAATTCTACAAGGCGGCCGTATCGTCGTGCGGATGTCATGACAACCGCATGGACAAAATCTGGTGGAATGAGCAGTGGATGGGATGGCCTCTGGGCCCTGAATACGCGGCCGCATCAAATGTGGACAATGCCTACCGTCTTGAAGGAAAGCTTCTGCTGATTTTGGGTGAAATGGACACCAATGTCGATCCGGCATCAACCATGCAGGTTGTCGATGCTCTGATTAAAGCCGATAAATCCTTTGACTTCCTCTATATCCCCGGGGCAGGGCACGGGATGGGTGGAGCGTATGGACAGAGGAAAATGATTGATTTTTTTGTCTATAATCTTCAAGGACTCAATCCCCCCAACTGGAACAGTGTTGAAGCAAAAAAATAGAATTTGTTATATAATTTAAGGTAATTAGAGGGACATCAACCTTAATTAAGAGGAGGACGCTAGATGAAAACAAAAGTGTCAAAAGTTATTTTAGTGACTTGTGTGATTGGTTTTTTTGCCATTTCTGTGTCTGCACAGAATTGGGCACAGTGGCGGGGCCCCAACCGGGATGGAATAGTGAGCGGTTTTAAGGCACCAGCAGAATGGCCAAGTGAACTGACGAAGGTATGGAGCACAGCTGTGGGGCTAGGGGATTCGACCCCTGCCTTTGTTGACGGGAAACTTTATGTCTTTACCAGCGCGGAAAATGAAGAGATGATTATCTGTCTGGATGCAACAAATGGAAAAGAACTCTGGAAGGATACATACCAAGCTCAGGCTGTCACCGGACCTGCCTCTCGGCATCCTGGCCCCAGAAGTTCTCCAGCAGTGGCTAAAGGAAAAGTTATCACTATTGGAGTGGGTGGCGTGATTTCTTGTGTGGAGACGGATACGGGAAATCTCGTGTGGCGAAAAGATCCTTTCCCAAAAGTCGTGCCGCAGTTTTTTACAGCCATGTCTCCTCTTATTATAGATGATATGGTTATTGCTCATTTGGGAGGCGAGGACAATGGGGCGGTCATTGCGTATGACCTGTCCTCAGGCGATCAAAAATGGCAGTGGACGGCGGAAGGGCCTCAGTACGCCTCTCCGAATCTTTTATCAGTCGAAGGGACAAATCAAATAGTGACACTGACCGCAAAGAGTGTTGTGGGATTAGCTGTGTCTGACGGAAAACTGCTTTGGACAATCCCTTTTGTACCAGGACAAAGAGCCTACAATGCCGCGACCCCTATCATCGACGGGCAGACAGTAATTTACACTGGTGCAGGTCGTGGGACTTCAGCCGTAAAAATTGAAAAGCAGGGTGATGGATTCCTTGCAAAGGAGCTTTGGAGCAATCCAGAAATCGGAGTACAATTCAATACCCCAATCCTGAAAGATGGCCATTTATACGGTCTTACAAATAGAGGAAATTTCTTCTGCATCAACAGTTCGACCGGCTTGACTGCCTGGCTCGATACCACCCAGACAGATAGAGGCGGCTTTACGTCCATAGTTGACGTCGGCCAGGTTTTGCTTGCCCTCCCTAGTGAGACAGGGCTTATTGTTATAAAACCGGACGCTAAACAATACACGGAGCTGACGAGGATCAAAGTGTCAGACACTCCGGTCTACGCACACCCTGTGGTAGTGGGCAACCGCATCTTCATCAAAGATGCTGAAACTTTAACCCTCTGGACTTTTAATTAATTTTATGGAAGAAACGGGTCAAATTTTCGTCTAATAAATTAGATTGAAGTTAATAGCAAAATGGTGTAATAATAAAAAGAAAGCGCGTTGAGCCCAGCAAATCACTTCATCCATGTTCTAATGGAGGTTAAGATGAAAAAAGTCTTATTTTCAATCCTGTGTTTATGTCTGGCCGTGAGTCTTTTTCCCCAAGTCGATCAACAACAGGCCACAATAATTAATGTGTCCGTTCCCGTAAGAGTGCTCGATGGAGGAAATTTTGTCGATACGGTGTCTATAGACGATTTTGAGCTGTTTGAAAACGGAGTTCTTCAAAAAATTGAGGCCCTCTATCTCGTTAAAGACGCTGCAGCCGAACGAAGAGAAGCCGGCCGGGATTTTGATCCCCTCCTATCCAGAACATTCTATTTTCTCTTTCAAATGATAGATTGGAATCCCGATCTGGCAGATGCTATAGAGTATTTTTTTGACGATGTTTTTTTACCGGGAGATTCCCTCGTCATCCAGACCCCAGAACAAATGTTCCGTCTTTCCCCACAAGTTTTTCAATCCAGGCCCAAAGAAGAAACGGCTAAAGAGCTGATAAAGATTCTGAGAAAAGATATTCAGCTTGGGAGTTCACGCTATAAATCTACCCTGAGAAACCTAAGGAGGCTTGTGACCGAAATGAAAAGCGCGTCCGGTGTAACCTCCTCAATGCCCAGCCCTGAAACAGCCGATACAGGTTTTTCGGATGCATCCCTCTCGCTTGAACTTCTGCTCCCTCGATACACAGACGCCATAAACGAAATGGATGCACAGCGATTCGTCGAGCAAGGGAAGTTTCTTTCATTTGCGAATTCTTTAAAGAATCAGCCAAACCAAAAAATTGTCTACCTTTTTTATCAAAGAGAATTCAGACCGGAGATCAATCCATCGTTATTGTCAACAATGATGATGAACTTTCAGGATAAACCGGCCATTTACGGAAGACTGTCTGAGCTGTTCGATCTTTATAAAAGGGATGTGAGGTTAGATGGCAACCAGATCAATCAAGCTTTCGCCGACGCAACAATTCTTATGAACTTTCTCTTCTTTGATAAAATTGCCAATAGATTATCCGGAGTTTATATGAATGAGCAGTCTGAGGATGTTTTCAAAATATTCTCTGAAATCGCGCAAGCCACAGGCGGACTTGTTCAGAGTTCACAAAACCTTGCCAAAGGCTTTCAAACGGCTTCAGAAATTTCATCTCAGTATTATATCCTCTACTATTCTCCTGACAATTATGTTAGAGATGGCAGTTTTAAGTCCATCGAAGTCAAGGTTAAAAACCAGAACTACTCGATTACTAACAGAAAAGGATATTATGCCCGCTGACAATAGAAGGTAAAAAATGAAAAAGCAAATCATACTCATCCTTTTTGTTTCTGTTTGCTTTGTCTTTGCCTCACAGCAAATTCAAGAACAAAGTATTGTCATCAATATCGAGGTCCCCACAAGAGTGTTCGAACGCAATACATTTGTGGATAATCTCACTATCGATGACTTCGAAATCTATGAAGACGGCAAACTCCAGAAACTGGATGCCATCTATTTGATTAAAAAAAAGAGCATCGAACGACGGGAAGAATTAAAAAGGTTTAGTCCCGAGACCTCCAGGCAGTTTTATCTCTGGTTTCAAATTTCGGAATACATGCCAAGAATCAGGAACGCTATTGAATATTTTTTTGAAAATGTATTCATTCCTGGAGACAACCTCATAGTCATCACAACAGTGAGTGCCTATAATCTCAACAGCCGGGCCATTGAGTTAAAAACAAAAGAAGAAATTATAGACCAGTTGGCAAAGATCATAAGGCAAGACGCAACAACTGGGAATTTGGAATACAGGGCCGCCATAAGAGACCTCGAAGAAATAGTCTCGATTATTGAAGCGAGAGCTGGCGAAACAGAAGAAACAGGTACGATTGACGATTTTATCAACGGGGATTTCTCCATGTTTAACGTCGGATCCCTTGAAGAAGTCGTGCAGATGTATACAACGATTGTCGAAAATCTCGAGGATCTCAGAAAAATAGACCAGCAGAAGCTTCTCGACTATGCCGAATATCTGAAAGATAGGGAGGGCCAGAAAAACATTTTTTTGTTCTATGAAAGAGAATTTCTCCCCCAACTTGACCCGAACACTCTCGATAAATTTATGAGCCAATACCAGGGGAATCCGGCCTTGCAGCTCACGATGTCAACTCTTTTTCAAACATATAAAAGAGATGTCACCCTTGACGTCGATAGAGTCAAGCAGGCTTTTGCAGATTCCTCCATTTCTGTCCATTTTTTGTTCCTAAAGAATATGGGCGACAATCGACCCGGCCTGAAGATGCAGGAACGTTCTGAAGATATCTACAACGCATTCAGGCAAATGGCTCAAGCCACGGGGGGGCTCACCGAGAGTTCAGCCAATCCAGCCTGGGCATTTCAAAAAGCTGTGGATGCTTTTGAGAACTATTATCTTCTCTACTATTCCCCTCAAAACTACCGTGCAGACGGGAAATTTAAAAACATCGTTGTGAGAGTTAAAGACAGAAGATATCGCGTGACTCATCGCGCCGGATACATAGCCAACTGAGGCAAGGGAGTTCTAAAAACTCTTGTTTTCATTAATAGAAAAAAGTATAATGATATTGAGTCTATTTCCCTAAATGGAGGTCGTTATGAAACATAAAAAAAGCATGTATAGTTGTTTTTTAGGCTTTCTTGTTTTAGCACTCTGTACTCCAGGAATATCCGCAGAAAAAACTGTTCAAAGCCAATGGGCCGCAACGCCGCCAACCATTGACGGCTCAAACATTCCAGACTGGGAAGGCGGGACGATGACATTGTACAAAAAGACACAGGTGGAATATGCCTTCAGAAATGATGCCGATAATCTCTATGTGATTTTTATTTTTAACGAACCTACAAGAGAATACTTAAGTACGGTTCAGCAAACAGGCATCACCCTCTGGCTCAATACGGATGGAAAGAAGAAAAAAAATTACGGCATCAAATTTGCCATCCAGACCGTTACGGCCGATAACTATATTCAAATTGTCGAAGAAATGCTGGGCGAACCCATGCCTGAAGAGAAAAAACAGCAAATTAAGGCCCAAGAAACCTACCAGATCTTTCACAATGAGGTCATCGATAAAGGCGGAGAGGTCCCTGAACTTGTCAGCGGTCCGGCCGCGCCGGCGTTTAATACAACAGCGGGAAGAGAAAAGGTGATTTATGAATTTAAAGTTCCCCTAAAAAGAGATGACGCAAATCCTGTTGGTATTGGTATTCAACCTGGAGAAACCCTCACGATAGGATTTGGGTGGGGCGGCACAACCAAAGAGATGAGGCAGGCCAAGCTGACCAACTCGACTGCTCGGGGTGCGGCTGGGAGATCCGGAAACGCTACAGGTACTCTAACAGGCGAACAACGTGTATCCGGGTCAGGTCTTGGAAGCGCGTCTCAATTCTCGTCGCTTGGAAAAAGTCTTCGAGCTGCGACCTATATCTTCTGGGCCGATGTTCAATTAGCCGATAAACAATAATTTCCGCTGCAAACTTCAGTCTATATTCTCTCGCCACTGAATTGAAGTTGATCTTTAAATGCCAGGGAGGAACTCCATGAAGCTTGGTCCGAAAACCGGAAAAGTTTTTCTGCTTATTGCCCTGATACAACTTGGGATATCGCTATTTGGCGGTTTGCTTTTTGCTGCAGAAGGGAATAACTACAATGTGCTTGTCATCACCATCGATACGCTCAGGCCGGACAGGCTCAGCTGCTACAGCACGGATTATCTAAAAACTCCTAACATAGATGCCCTTGCGAACAGAGGCGTTCTTTTTGAAAGAGCATTTGCACACAATTCCATAACTCTTCCTTCCCATGCCAATATTTTTTTAGGAACCACACCTCTTTATCACGGTGTTCATGACAATGCGAAATATAGAATAAGTGAAGATTTTCTCACCATGGCTGAATATTTGAAAAGCCAAGACTATTCCACCGCTGCTTTTATAGGCGCTTTTTCTCTAGATTCCCGGTTTGGTTTAAATCAAGGATTTGACGTCTATGATGAGTCCTATCCTACCCAGTCTTCTGTGGTATTTGTTCCTCCCGAGAGAAAAGCGGAGGACGTGATAAAGTCAGCCCTGAATTGGCTGAGTGAGCAAAACAGCAAATGGTTTTCCTGGATCCATCTCTGGGACCCGCACACGCTCTATCAACCCCCAGAACCCTTTGCCACCCAGTTTATTGATGATCCCTATTCTGGAGAGGTGGCTTATGTAGATTCAGAACTAAAAAAAATCTTTGATTTCCTGGAAAATGAAAATCTCTTAGAGACAACATTAATTGTATTAACCGGGGATCATGGAGAGTCTTTGGGAGAACATGGTGAACTTTCTCATACCTATTTCGTCTACAACAGCACAATCTGGGTGCCGCTGATTATCGCAGGCCCCGGAATCGAAGCCAGCCGCAAAAATGAAAATGTTTGTCATATCGATATATTTCCGACCCTCTGTGATGCTCTGGATTTAGACCCTCCCCCTTCCCTCCAGGGCGTTTCTCTTTTCCCTCTTATGGAAGGAAAACAATTAAAGAAGAGGTCCATCTATTTTGAATCTTTAGGGCCGTATTACAATCAGGGATGGGCCCCGCAATGGGGGTTTATTGAAGGAAATGAAAAATTTTTCGATTCTCCCATTCCTGAGCTTTACAACCTGGACGAGGATTTTAACGAGTCGGACAATATTATAGAGAATGTAGACGTTGCAGTGTACCTGAAGAGGCTCAATGGGGTCAAAGAAGAATTGTCCGCTTCTCAAAAACCACAGGATCCTCAGCAAATGGATAGGGAAGCTCAAGAGAAACTGCGCAGCCTTGGGTATGTCGTCTCTCCGACGACCAACGCAAAAACAACCTACGGACCGGAAGAGGATTTAAAAACCCTTCTTCCCTTCCAACAGAAACTCGATCAAGCGATAATCCTGGGTGACGAAGGCAAGATGGAAGAGAGCATCAAGTTACTCAATGAAATCATCGCAGTACGAAAGGATTTTGCTCAAACTTATCTCTATCTCTACAATATCTACATAACTCAAGGAGAAAAAGATAAGGTAACTGAGATATTAGAGAGGGGATTGAACAATAATCCGGAAAATTACTCCATCATTGCAACCTACGGGATTATTTTGGTAAGGGAAGGCCAATTTGATAGAGGGATTGAGGTTCTTCAGAGAGCCCTGGCCTTATTGGATTTTGATCCTGAAGTCTGGCACTACATGGGATTTGCTTTTTCCAGAAAGGGAGAGGATCAAAAAGCGCTCGAGTTCTATAACAAATCCATTTCTCTCGATGACAGCGACCCCATGGTTCACTACAATTTAGGGACTCTTTATCTCTCCATGGCTAGGAAATCAAAAAGTATGCCCGACATTAGCAAAGCTATGGAAAGTTTTAAAACCGCAATTTCAATAAATCAACAATTTGCTCTTGCCTATAGAGGTTTGGGGATTGGGTACAGAATCCAAGGGCGGCTGAAGGATGCTATCAGTGTTTGGGAACAGGGTTTGCAGCTGAGCCCCAATGATGAATTTATTCTTTCCGATATCGCACAAACCTATGCGGCCATTGGAAACAAGGTCCAAGCCATTAAATATTATGAGTCTCTCCTCTCCTTAGAAAGCTCTACAATGACCCCACAAGACCGCAGTAAAATTGAAGCTCTTCTAAGAGAGTTGAAGAGAGATTAATTCAAAAACAACACACCCTGCCTTGAATAAAATCCAATAAATTGGATATATTCAATTATTTGTATGCCCCTGAATTTCCTGTATTTGTAAGTGGTTGAATTCAATATAATTAAAAAAATATTATTTTGGCATAAATGTTGCTATAAAATAAAAGTGATGTTAAAAAAAGCTGAAGAAAATATTCTTCAAAAAAGGAGGACCATACCCAACAGTCTATCAAAAACAAAGGCAAATGGTTGGAATGGACCTTTCCATTCCAGGGCAATGAACAGCTTTCTCTCCTTCAATAAAAGGAGGGGAAGAAAAG